>NZ_CP017774.1:2567476-3209345 GCF_001857965.1 Flavobacterium commune
CTTGGTATCACTCTAAATTGTGCGCTTAATGCAAAGGCTACGGTTAGCAATAATAAAATCAATTTTGAAGAGACAACTTTCTCAATGGGTGAAGCAAATTGAAACCAAAAATGGATGCTCACACCGTATTTGTAAGCTATCATAATGCCGGTAGTTACTAAGAAAAAGAGCGAAGTCATTCCTACTGCCTCGTATTTCCTTTCGTAATTTAAAATGATTTTGGGGTCTTTTTCCCTGAATGCCTGAGGTAAATAGGCAAAACAAAGTAATAAATGTCCGCCAACCCATATTGCGGCACTTAAGAGATGAATGATTAATAGCAGATGATGATTCATTTTTTCAGAAATTATTTTCTAATACAAACTTTAATTTTCGAAGTAGAGAGTTTTTGGCTGTCTAATTCCCGGAACGAATGTCCTAATTTGGCCAAGGTTTTTACATCATTTACAAAATACTGGATGTAATAATTCCCAGAATATTTTTTATTTTCTAAATACGCAATCATTAGTTGAATGTCTTTTTCTCTAATTAATTCTGAATGAACAGTGGTACGAACCTCGAACGGAAGCTGGTTTTCCAGCAATAAATGTAAGGACTTTTCAAAAGCAGAAAAAAGTGTGGATTGGGTTATTTTTTCAAAGTGCTCGGGCAGAGCCTTAAAATCTAAAGCTACATAATCAATTAATTGGTTTTCGATTAGTGTTTTTAAGACTTTGGGTTGGGAACCATTAGTGTCGATTTTGACCAGAAAGCCCATTTTTTTGACTTCAGCAATTAATTCTATGATGTTTTTATGCAGCAAACATTCGCCTCCGCTGAAAACCACTCCGTCTAATAAAATTTTTCGGGAGCGAAGAAAGCCAAGTGCTTTTTCGAAAGAAATACTTCCTTTTCCCAATACAATTTCCGGGTTGTAGCAGTAGAGACAACGCATATTACAGCCTGCAAACCAAAGGATACAGGCTGATTGATGCGCATAATCTAATAACGTAAAAGGGGTTATGCTGTAAATAGGGGTGCTAACATTTTTCTTCATTGAAATGAGTGCGTTGTTTGTGCTCGCCTTTTTTACCAATGTTGAAACTCTCTACAGGTCGGTGGTAGCCCATAACGCGGGTGTACACTAAGCATTTGGTTCTTAAATGCTGTTTTTCTTCTAAAATGGGATTAGTGGCTGTTTTCATATTTTGTGGAGTTATGAGTTATGTGTTAAAAGTTATGAGTAAAGAGTTGGTTACCAATTTTCGATAGCTGATACTTAACTCTTAATTTTTTTCTATTAATAAAAGATCATCACATTTTGGACAATATTCGTGTTCGCCATTCAAATAGCCATGTACCGGGCACACACTAAATACTGGCGTTACGGTGATGTAAGGCAATTTGAAATTGCTAATCACTTTCTTGACAAATTTTTTACAGGCTTCGGGCGAACTGATTCTTTCGCTCATGTACAAGTGCAATACCGTTCCTCCGGTGTATTTGCATTGCAATTCGTCCTGAAGAAACAAGGCTTCAAAAGGATCTTCGGTGTGATTCACCGGAATTTGGGAACTGTTGGTATAATAGATGTTATTTTCCTGTCCTGCCTGATAAATATCGGTAAAGCGTTTCCGGTCTTCCTTGGCAAAACGATAGGTAGTTCCTTCGGCAGGAGTCGCTTCCAGATTGTATAAATTTCCGGTTTGTTCCTGAAATTCTCTCATTCGGTTGCGGATATGGTCTAATATTTCAGAAGCAAATGCAATTCCGGATGCGGTCGTGATATCGTTTTGGTTTTCAGTAAAATTGATAATCATTTCGTTCATCCCGTTTACCCCGATTGTTGAAAAATGATTTCTGAAATGAGGCAAATAACGTTTCGTATACGGATACAAACCACGGTCGTACATTTCCTGAATGAACACTCTTTTTTTCTCCAGAGTCGATTTCGAAATAGATAATAATCGGTCTAATTGTTTGAACAATTCGGTTTTGTTTCCTTTGTGTAAATACCCTAAACGCGCCATGTTGATGGTTACCACTCCAATGCTTCCGGTCATTTCGGCACTTCCAAAAAGTCCATTACCGCGTTTTAAGAGTTCGCGCAAATCCAGTTGCAAACGGCAGCACATAGAACGCACTGCATTGGGTTTATAAGCATTCGGATTTTCTTCTTTATTGCCATTTTCATCCAAAACATATTGGCTTCCGATAAAATTTTGGAAATAGGAAGATCCAATCTTGGCTGTATTTTCAAAAAGCAATTCGGTATTTTCGCCGTTCCAGTCAAATTCCTCGGTGATATTTACCGTTGGAATCGGGAACGTAAATGGTTGTCCATTGGCATCGCCTTCGGTCATTACGGTGTAATAAGCTTTGTTGATGAGGTTCATTTCGGGTTGAAAATGCTCGTAACGCAAATCGGTTAGTTTTAAGACCCCTCTTTCTTTCGCTCGAACCAAAAGATCATAATTAAAGTTTCCTTCAAAAAAATGCAAATCATTTTTCGTAGGAATCTGTGTTTTCAAATCTTCGGGCACGACCCAGTCCAAAGTGATATTGGTAAAAGGCGATTGTCCCCAACGGGCAGGCACATTCAGGTTGTAAACAAAACTGCGAACTGCTTTCAGCACATCATCAAACGATAAATTATCCTTGAAAACATAAGGCGCCAGATAGGTGTCAAACGAACTGAAAGCCTGCGCTCCAGCCCATTCGCTCTGTAAAATTCCAAGAAAATTAGCCATTTGTCCTAAAGCTTCCCTGAAATGTGAAGGCGCTTTGCTTTCCACGCGACCTCTCACGCCGTTAAAACCTTCGTTGAGTAATACGCGTAAACTCCAGCCGGCGCAATAGCCTGTCAAGCAGTCTAAATCGTGAATATGGATGTCACCATTGCGGTGTGCATAGCCTTCTTCTTTGGTATAAACTTTATCCAGCCAATAATTGGCAATGATTTTTCCCGCCACATTGTTGACCAAACCGGCATTAGAGTAGGAGGTATTCGCATTGGCATTGATGCGCCAATCGGTTTGTTCGATATATTCTTCGATAGTTTGGGTACTGTCTACATAAGTGGTGTCCTCATTAAGACCATCAATATGCTCGCGTTGCAGTTTACGGGTATGTCGAAACAACATAAACGAACGCATGACTTCAAAATAGTGTTTCTCGAAAAGCGTTTTTTCAATCAAATCCTGAATTTCCTCTACCGCCCAGGTTTCTTTGGTTTCCAGGCCTTGTAAAATGGTTTTGAAAATATTTTCATCAAATACTACATTGACACTGTTGAAACTTTTTTCAATGGCATCCTTTATTTTAAAACTCTCAAAGGGTTTGTATTCGCCGTTTCTTTTGATAACATATTTTTCCATAGCATTTGATGATTTTGATTTACTTATGAACGCATTCGCATTTAAAATTTTCACCACGAATTACACAAATAAACACAAACTACACCCCGTTTTAATTTCATGAATCTGTCAAAGGCAGATAGAAATTTGTGTTATTTGATTTTTAATTGATTAAGAATTAGTGACAATTGGTGAAATTCGTGTCCAACTTTTTTTTCAATGCGAACACTCTGTTTACTTATTTGGTTTTTATTATTGTTCTGAGAATTTTTTCTCCAATGCGACTGCTTTTGGGAACAAGATGTTATTTTCCAGATGGATGTGTTTGTGTAAATCCTGCTCGAATTCCTGAAGCATGGCAAAGGTTACTTTGTAGGTATTACAGGCATCTGCCGGCGGTGTATAATTATTGGTCAATTCGGCAATTTTGCGGAAACGCTCTCCTTCGGCATCGTGCTCGTGCATCATCATGGCAATCGGGTTTTCTACCGTCCCAAAATGTGGTTGCTGAATCAGTTCATCGCTAAGACTGGCTTTGACCAATTTTTTGATGAAAGGAAATAAAATCAGTTCTTCCTTTTTCATGTGTTGCGCCAGTTCCCCCGCACAGCCTATGAAAAGTTCGTTGATTTCAAACAGTTCCGGATGGCTTGCTCCATGCACTTTACATAGTTTGTCTAAGAAAGGAAGTAAAATCTGGGTTTTGTCTTCCACATAACGGTGATGGGTTTTCTCGATATAGTCCACCAATAAATCCATTGGCCAGGATTGGAAGTCGATGGTATTGTCGTTTTTTGTTGCCAAAACGGTGTTAATTTCATTCAAAATAGTTGCTGTATCTTGTCCTTTTTTCTCGGTAGCTTCTTCTATTGTTCTGTTTCCTTTGCAACAAAAATCAATTCCGTATTTTGAAAAAATAGCTGCTGTTCTAAAATCTTTTGCTACATATTCTCCAATTGTTGTTTTTTCTAATGTTTCCATAATTGTTGTTTTTAAGTTTAAAAATTAAATAATCTCTCTGTAAAAAGGATAAAATTGTCCTAAATTGATTTTCGTTAAGTTTTGTTTTTTAAATGATTTGTAATCAGTAAAATGAGCTTCGATTAGTTGCTCTTGTTTGTGACTGTAATTTTAGGAATAATAAAAAATATAGAATATGATTTAAATCATATTCTATATTTCATATCAATCTTTTCTTTGCAATATCAAATAAAGGATGTTTTTGTCTTTTATTTAAAAATATACATTTATTAACTAAAAAACTAATTAAGTATGCTTTCAAAATCACAGGCAAGAGCATTTTTTTTGGGTGGGACATTGGTCACTTTTTTAATCTTTATAGGATTGACCGTTTATTCCTTTATGCCCAGAAACGATCAAACAAACTACACTAAGATTGACAAAAAGGTAGTACGGGGAAAAGAACTTTGGGAAACCAACAACTGTATGGGATGTCATTCGATCATGGGAGAAGGAGGTTATTATGCTCCCGAATTGACAAAAGTAATCGACCGAAGAGGGGAAGGCTATGTCAAAGCAGCCTTAATGTCGCCGGTACCCTGGGCACCTAGTGGTCGAAAAATGGTAGCCTACCACATGAACGAAAAAGATGCTGATGCATTGGTCGCCTACTTTAAATGGGTTGGAAAAATAGATTTAAATGGTTTTGACCGTATCGTTTCACCTTTAGCCAAAGAAAATAATTAAAAATTATCCAGATATGAAATATAAATCACAAAAAGTCGCTTATTGGTTTTTTGCATTGTGTATGCTTTTGTTCTCTCTGCAAATTATCTATGGTTTTATCATGGGCTTCGACCGTATAGGAATACAAGGATTACATGACATTATTCCTTTTAATACGGCTCGTGCCGTACATACCAATTTGTTGGTGGTTTGGTTATTAACCGGTTTTATGGGAGCCGCCTATTACATTATTCCCGAAGAAGCCCAACGCGAATTAATCAGTGTCAAATGGGCGTACATTCAGCTCATATCCTTAGCGGTGGTAGGAGTTGTAGCCATTGTTGGCTTTCACTTCAACCATTGGGAAGGTAGAAAATTCTTGGAGATTCCCAGAGAATTGGACTTTCTGGTAGTGATTAATGTATTGCTTTTTCTGGGATTAATTCTGGGAACGCTATTCAAAGGAAAACGCCAGACAACCACAGCCTTAGTTTTATCCATGGGATTGTTGTTTGCCGCCTTATTGTACCTGCCGGGAATGATTTGGTTTGACAGTCAGGTAATGGATTCATTCTTCCGTTGGTGGGTAGTACATCTTTGGGTTGAAGGAGTTTGGGAGTTGATTATGGGAGGTATTCTTTCGTTCCTGTTAATCAAATTAACGGGTGTTGACCGAGAAGTAATCGAGAAATGGTTGTATGTAATTGTTGGTTTAACTTTCCTTTCCGGAGTGTTGGGAACAGGACATCACTATTATTTCATCGGGGTGAATAAAATTTGGTTAATCGTGGGGGGAATTTTCTCTGCCTTAGAACCTTTGGCTTTTCTGGCGATGGCATTGTTTGCCGTGAATATGTACCGTAAAGGCGAAAAAAGCCATCCAAACAAAATAGCCTTATTCTGGACCATTGGTGCTTCTATTGTTTCATTTATTGGTGCTGGTTTACTAGGGTTTGCACATACTTTGCCCCAAACTAATTTATACACACATGGAACATTGGTAACGGCTATGCACGGACATTATGCGTTTTGGGGTGCTTACGCCATGATTGTTCTTGCAATTATAAGCTATGCACTTCCTAATTTAACGGGTAGAAAACGCTACAATACTACACAAGGAAATACAGCATTTTGGTTGTCCAATGTTGGAATGCTTGGAATGACCGTAGCCTTTGGGGTTGCCGGTGTGGCACAGGTTTATTTGGAACGAAAAATGAAAATGGAATTTATGGCCGTTCAAAACGAAATCAGTATCCATTTTGTAGTACTGCTCATTTGCGCCACAATGTTTACCACTGGAATAAGCCTCTTTATTTATGATTTCTTTAAATATGGCCGTCCTTCGGATGAAGCCATAGAACTAAAATAACTAACCGAATCCCTTTTTTTTTACCGGAACGATAACGAGCGTTTTTTAGAACTGCATTTCCAGAAAGACAATGGTTTGACGTTCCGGTTTTTTTCTAAAATTTTAAAAATATGTTAGTAGAAACTTTAATAGATACGCCCTATTATCATGCTGTTGGCAAAGAAATAGACGTTTTTAACCAAGCCTATAAAAACAAAATTCCTTTTTTATTAAAAGGGCCAACCGGAACCGGAAAATCCCGTTTTGTGGAATTTATGGCGCATCAACTGGATAAAAAAATCATCACTATCAGCTGTCATGAAGAAACCTCTTCTACGGATTTAATCGGTAGGTTTATCATCAAAGGAGCCGAAACCGTCTGGTTGGACGGTCCGTTGACCACTGCCGTAAAAGAAGGGGCGATTATCTATCTGGATGAAATAGCCGAAGCCCGTCCCGATGTGATTGTCGCTATTCACTCCCTGACCGATCATAGACGCGAATTGTTTATTGATAAACTGGGAGAAACGGTGAAAGCACACGAGGATTTTATGTTGGTGGCTTCCTTCAATCCGGGTTATCAAAGAGGTTTTAAAGAACTGAAACCTTCCACACGCCAACGTTTTATTGCGGTGTCGTTTGATTATCCCGAACCCAAAATCGAAACCGAGATTTTGGTTAATGAAACCGATATCGATACGGATACGGCTAAAAAACTGGTGGCCATTGGAAATAAAATCCGAAACCTGACCGAATTAGGATTGACGGAAACGGTTTCTACACGACTGTTGGTAGATGCCGCAAAAATCATCCACAGCGGATTACCCAAACGTTTGTCTGTTCATGTGGCAATTGTAGAACCCCTGACAGATGACTTACAAACACTGGAAGCACTCAAAGATTTGTGCAATTTGATGATATGAAAAAGTGTTGATAGTTTGTTGTTTATAGTTTACAGAACCACAAACCATTAACTAAAAAATCAAAAACTTTTTGAAAATGGGTTTCGAAATAGATGAATATTTAGTTGGGAAATTCTTTAAACACTTAAAAAAAAGTAGAAAAGTACATCCCGAAATTCTGGCAAGAACGGTTAGCCTTAGCGAAATTAAACCGCGGCTGACTATTTTGGCAAGGGCTTTAACAGGCAATCCTATCGAAATTTTTCCAGCCGAACGCGAAGGAGGTTATAAAAACAATAATTTTTTCCTTCCGATTTCTTTTGCCGAATTTCCAACCAAAGAAGAAAATCATACTTTTTATCTTTTTCGAATATTGTTTTTAAGCGTCCAACAACGTTTGAATCTCAATTGGACTTTCGAAGAAAAGGAACCTTCATTGGAACTTTCCAAGCAAAAAGCATTAGAAACTTCTGAGGCGATTTTGAAAATTGTATTTGAAGAATATGCTATTGACGAAAATTTTCATGCACAGGCCAGAGAACATTTTATTCAGCAAGCGACTGAAAAAAACGCTCCTGATTTTTCCTGGCTTTACGGAAAATGGATGCAAAATGAGGTAGATCAAAATCCCGAAACAGTACTCGAAAATTTCTCGGATAAGACTAAAAAAGGAATCGAAAACCAGCCTACAACTACTTTAAAAGCAACTGCGGTGGAAGAAGTTAAAACGGTAGAATTGGACAAAAAACAACAGGAGGATTATGTTATGCTGCATAATTTTGAAAAGGTAGAAACGGCCGAAGAATTTAATGGTGTTTGGCGTGATTTTGATGGTTCTGACGAATTGGAAGACCATCAGGAAGCCTTGGAAGAGCTGAATATGAAATTCACCGTCCGCGTGGATGATACGGCTCATTCGGTTTATCAGGCTGATTTTATCGAGAACACTTCTATCTCCGAAAGTGCCGAAGTGGATGCCAAAGGATTTCATCTGACCTATAACGAATGGGATTGCAGCAAAGGGATTTACAAAGAGAATTTCTGTAAAGTCTATCCCAAATCACAACAAAAAACCGATTCGGATTATTACAAAAAGACGATTGCCAAAAATGCTTCGATCTTGATGGGCTTGCGCAAAATGTTGACCAATGTCAATAACAAAATGCAGCAGCAAAAACGTCAGATTCAAGGCGACGAATTTGATATTGATGCCATTACCGATTTGTATGTCGATGTGCATTCCCGAAGAACGCCTTCGGACAAAATTTATTTTTCGAACCGTAAAAAAGAAAAAGATTTATCTATTCTGATTCTGTTGGATATCAGCCTTTCCAGCGATGGATATGCCGCAGGAAACCGGGTGATTGATGTGGAGAAAGAGGTTTCCATTCTTTTTGGGGAAATCCTGAACGAGTTCAATATCGATTTTTCGATTGACAGTTTTTATTCGAAAACCCGAAATTATTCGACCTATTTGACCATTAAGGATTTTGATGAAAATTGGAATATTGGCAAACATAAAATCGGAGCTGTTGAGCCTAGCGGTTATACCCGAATCGGGGCAGCTCTGCGCCATGCCGGTGCCCGACTTGACAAAAGAAATACCAAAAATAAATGGGTAATCCTGATTTCTGACGGAAAGCCGAATGATTACGACAAATACGAAGGCAACTACGGTATTAACGATGTGAAACAGGCACTTCGCGAACTTAATTCAAAGAATATCAATTCCTATGCGTTGGCCATTGAGGCCGAAGCGAAATATTATTTGCCGCAAATGTTTGGGCAGAATCACTATCAGATTTTAACCACCCCTGTTGAATTATTGCAATCGTTAGTGCGATTGTATGAAAAAATTAAACATCAAAAATAATAGTACAATGAACACTGATTCCAATACCACAAGACTTCCCGAAGGGCACCCTATCAGGGTATATTTTCAGGAAAATGATCTGATTCATTTTCTTTTAGAAGAATTATCAAATACAAATCCTGAAGAAGATTTTCAAAAATATACGAATGTATTTAATGAATTGTGCACGATTGAAAAACGATTTGCCCGAAAAGAAAACCAGCTTTTTCCGTTTTTGGAAAAGAAAAACTGGGTTGGACCATCACAGGGCATGTGGTCTTTTCATGATAATTTGAGAGAACAATTTCGTTTGATTCGTTATTATCTTAAAACTCAAAATCCCGAAAAAATAAGTACAAACACTCCATTTTTGGTTGATGGGATTTATCGCTTGATGCATGTGGAAGAAACGGTTTTATTTCCCAATGCTTTGGATTTACTTTCCGAAGAAGACTGGATAAAAATGCGTGTCGGTGAGGAAGAAATTGGCTGGATGTTGCCTAATACTCCGGCTCCGTTTCCGGCTGTTGAATACGTTCATCCGGCTGAAGATGTTACTCCGAGAGAACTGACTTTTTCTTTAGAAAACACTTCCCATTATGATGAAGGCTATATGACGGTGGAGCAGGTGAATTTGCTTTTTAAAACGATGCCGTTGGATTTGACTTATGTCGATGAAAACGACAGAGTGATTTTTTATAATCGGGGAGAAGAACGTGTTTTTCCCAGAAGTTCCGGAATCATTGGGCGTGAAGTTAAATTTTGTCATCCGCCCAAAAGCGTTGGAACCGTTCTTAGGATTCTGGAGGAATTCAGAAAAGGGACAAAAAACGAATCTTCGTTTTGGATTAACTACAAGGAAAGGCTGATTTATATCCGCTATTTCGCCGTTAGGGATGCCAACAAAAGCTACAAAGGCGTCATCGAAATGTCACAGGATATTACCGATATCAAGAAAATTGAAGGAGAGAAACGATTACTGGATTGGGAATAGATTATTTATGACTTATTAAAAATGGAGACACTAAAAATCAATTACAAAAATATCTATTATCCTCCGGGAGGTATTTTGATGTGGATTATTATTTTTCTGGAACTCATAACGTTCGGGATGGCGATTGTGGCTTTTGTATATTATGGAAGTGAGCAAGCAGAATTATTTCATCAATCCCGATTGCGATTGAATACCACTTTTGGAGCCATAAACACGGTTTTTTTGTTGACGAGTGGTTTTTGTATGGCCAATGCGGTACAGGAATTTAAAGGAAATAATACAGCAAAATCTTCTTTATATTTTAAATTGACAATGCTGGGCGGATTATTGTTTTTAATCTTAAAAAGCCTGGAATATTATCATAAAATCGAGTCCGGAATTTCATTGGAAACCAATATCTTTTTTACGTTTTATTGGTTGTTAACCGGATTTCATCTGATACATGTTCTCATAGGTTTGGTCATTTTAATCTGGACGAATTATGGAATGACAAAGAAAAATTCCGATACTCAAATTGAAGATGTTGAGTCTTGTGCCGCATTCTGGCACATGTGCGATTTGATTTGGCTGCTTTTGTTTCCGGTTTTATACTTAATTTTTTGAAGATGAAAAAATCACTATTGTTTACTTATGGATTATTGATTGCGCTGACTTTGTTTACGGCATTAATTTCAAAATCAGCCTTTTTTTCGGGCAGTGTAATTCTTTTGATATTGTTTTTTTCGGCCATTAAATTCCTCCTAGTTGCTTTCCAATTTATGGAATTGAATAAGGCAAATCCTTTTTGGAAATTTAGTTTGAGTCTGGTTTTAGGGGTGTTGGTTTTAGTCCTTTTTTTGATTAAATAAATCAGAATAAAAAGGGCAAATATGACAAATATCATAATAAAGGATGTTTTTGTCTTTTATATTTGCGATACAAATCAAGATGAATTTAACACCAAATAACTATGAAACCCAAACTAAATTTAAAGAAACAAAGCTTGAGAATTGCTGTAGTAATTGCAATGGCTTTTGGCTTGTTTTCTTGTGCCAAAAAGGAAGACAAAGATGTTCAGTATTATCAGGATATAAAAGTAGATGGCCAAAAAGAAGCCGAGCTTACGGCGCCACCATTGGTTCCCAAACCGGTTGGAGATCGTGCCGCGATGAAATTGGTTGTCAACATGGAAATTAAGGAAGAAGAAGGAGAAATGGTTGATGGAGTAAAATATACCTATTGGACTTTTGGAGGTTCGGTACCGGGGAGTTTTATCAGAACACGAGTGGGTGATGAGATAGAATTTCATTTAAAAAATCATCCGGATAACAAAATGCCGCACAACATCGATTTACATGCGGTGACCGGACCGGGAGGAGGAGCGACTTCTTCATTGGTAGCACCGGGACACGAAAAAGTATTCAACTTCAAGACATTAAATCCGGGCTTGTATGTTTATCACTGTGCCACAGCACCAGTTGGGATGCACATCGCCAACGGAATGTATGGGTTGATTTTAGTCGAACCCGAAGGAGGTTTGCCACCTGTGGATAAAGAATACTACATCATGCAAGGGGATTTTTATACCAAAGGAAGTTATGGAGAACAAGGTTCTCAACCTTTTGATATGAATAAAGCCATTAAAGAAGAGCCTGATTATGTGGTTTTCAATGGAAAAGTAGGTGCTGTTGCCGGAGATAAAGCAATTACAGCCAAAGTGGGTGAAACCGTTCGTATTTATATGGGTAACGGAGGTCCAAATTTGGTCTCTTCTTTCCACGTAATTGGGGAAATTTTCGACAAAGTTCATATTGAAGGAGGAGATATGGTTAACAAAAATATCCAAACTACTTTGATACCTGCCGGTGGTTCAGCCATTGTAGAGTTTAAAGTTGATGTTCCGGGTACTTTGATATTAGTAGATCATTCCATTTTTAGGGCTTTCAATAAAGGAGCATTAGGGATGCTGAAAGTTGAAGGAGAAGAAAATAAGAAAATTTATTCAGGAACAATTCAAGAAGGAATTTATTTGCCGGAAGGAGGAACAATCCAGAATATGCCTAAAACGAATGGTGTTGCAAAAGCTCCTGTAGCCAAAACAGTTCCTGAACAAATAAAAGCAGGTAAAGGATTGTATGAAAGAACTTGTTTTGCCTGTCATCAACTAGAAGGACAGGGAATTCCTAATGCTTTTCCACCATTGGCTAAATCTGATTTCCTAAATGCTAATCCGGATAGAGCAATTGGTGCTGTATTGCATGGATTGAGCGGAGAAATCACAGTAAACGGCAAGAAATTCAACAATGTAATGACCAGCCAAAATTTAACAGACGAGCAGGTAGCTGATGTTTTGACCTATGTATATAATAGTTGGGGTAATAATAAAACAGTTGTAACTCCTGCAAAAGTAAAAGCAGTTAGAGCAAAACCAGCTCCTAAAGTTGCTTCTGAACATTAAAATAAAAACAATAATTTAATATTAAAAACCAATGAAAAAGTATGTTTTAAGCATCGTAATGATGGGAGTAGGTTTGTATGGCTATAGCCAAAATGCAACTAAAGGGAAATCGGTTTATATGCAAACCTGTGTGGCTTGCCATCAGGCAACAGGTGCTGGAGTACCGGGAGCTTTTCCGCCATTAGCAAAATCTGATTATCTTAACAAAGATGTAAACAGAGCTATCAAAGGAGTGGTAAAAGGATTAAATGGACCTATAGTTGTAAACGGGAAAAAATTTAGTGGAGCCATGCCAGCTCAGGCATTAAGTGATCAACAAATTGCCGATGTACTAACTTATGTCTATTCAAGCTGGGGAAATAGCAAAAAAGTGATTACTCCAGCAATGGTCAAAGCCCAAAGATAATTACGAATTGTTTAAAAAGAGTATCTATGTTTCTACAAAAAAAAATAACAGCCATTTTGATGTTGTTGACGGCTACTCTTTTTGCACAAGAAGTAAAAATGGTATCCATAAAAGAGGGCAGCTTTGTCCCTCTTTATGGAGCTACCAATAAAAAACCGGTTAAAGTCACCTCCTTCAGTATAGATGTGTATCCGGTAACTAATGCACAATATCTGGCTTTTGTAAAAAAATATCCAGCTTACAGCCGTTCTAAAATGAAAGGACTTTTTGCGGATAAAAGTTATTTGAATCAATGGGAAAGTGATTTCAATTACGGAAAAAACAATTTAGATAATGCAGCTGTAACCAATGTTTCCTGGTTTGCTGCTAAAAAATACTGCGAATGTCAGGGAAAAAGATTACCCACAATGGATGAATGGGAATATGTTGCTATGGCCGATGAAAAGCGTATTGATGCCCGTACCAAAGAAAATTTCAATAAATATATCATGTCCTGGTACGAAAAGCCGAAGACTTATTTGAATCCCGTTGGGCAAACTTTTAAGAACTATTGGGGAGTGTATGACATGCACGGCTTAGTTTGGGAATGGACAGCCGACTTCAACAGTATTTTCCTTTCCGGAGAATCCAGAAAAGACAAAGCAACCGATAAGAATCTCTTTTGCGGAAGCGGGTCAGTCAATGCAACTGATTTAATGAATTATGCCGCATTTATGCGATATGCTTTCAGAGGAAGTCTTAAAGCTAAATACACTACAAAAAATCTTGGGTTTCGTTGTGCGAAAGACATAAGATAGTTTTGAAACAATTTATACTCAAAAAAATGAAAAAGCTGTTTCTGGGATTAGTAATAATCCTTTTGGTAACACAGGGATGCAATACCAATAAAAAAACCGATGACCAATCGATTTCGGAATTATCCATATATAATTTGCCTTCAAAATGGACAAGTCAGGAGGGTAAGAATATCGAAATGAAGGACCTGAAAGGCAAAGTCCTTGCGATGGTTATGATATATACTTCCTGCAAAGCCGCATGTCCGAGATTAGTGGCTGACATGCGTAATATTGAAAGTCGATTGCCAAAAGATATTAAGGATAATGTTCAGCTTGTTTTGTTAAGTATTGATCCTAAAGTTGATACGCCGGAACGATTGAAAGCTTTTGCCATAGAAAATAAAATGAATGGAAAACAATGGTTGTTTTTGCGTTCTACCGAAGAAAACACTAGAGAATTTGCTGCAGTCTTATCTGTAAATTATAAAAAAGTATCACCAATGGATTTTTCTCATTCCAATCTTATAAGTGTTTTTAATACTAAAGGAGAATTAGTATTTCAACAAGAGGGTTTAGGAGTAAATTCAGACCAGACTGTTGCTAAAATTACCGAAGAAGCTCAAAAACAAAATTAAAGATGAAAACATTAAAAATAATCGGTTTATCATTAATAGGGATGATAAGCCTGAGTACTTATGCACAGGAATTGGATGCTAATTTGCAACTCAGACCTCGTTATGAATACCGAAACGGTTTTAAAAGTCTGATGGTAAATGGTGAAGATGCAACCTCATTTGTCTCCCAACGTTCCCGACTGAATCTCAATTTCAAACAGGAAAAATTAAAATTAAAACTGACACTGCAGAATATTCGAACTTGGGGTGACGTGCCCACCACAGCCACTGTTGATAAAAATGGTATCGCTTTATTTGAGGCTTGGGCACAATACGATTTCAGTTCTAATTGGTCAGCGCGTCTGGGACGTCAGGTGATTTCCTATGACAATCAGCGTATTTTTGGCGAAATCGATTGGTTACAACAAGGACAAAGCCATGATGCTGCTCTGTTTTCTTTTCATCCGAAAAACCATCAGCTGGATTTAGGATTTGCGTTAAATGCCAATGCGGAAAATTTGGTTGCTCCTAAAACGCCTTATACCACTAATTATAAATCGTTGCAATATGCCTGGTACCATACCCAATTTAGTAAAATAAATGCGAGTGTGTTATTGTTGAATACAGCTTATGAATTCGAAAAATCGCTAGGCAATTTTGAAGTCGATTACAAGCAAACTTTTGGAAGCTATCTTGCTTTTAAAGATAAAAAATGGGATAGCAATTTAGGTTTGTACGGGCAAACAGGAAAAAGTGCTGATAAAAATGTCAGTGCCTGGTATGCGGGAGCTTTTGCAGGCTATGCTTTTTCAGATGGATTTAAAGTCGGTGTGGGCTATGAATTTCTTTCGGGAAAAGATCAAAATGATAGCAGTTTAGCTATTAAATCTTTCAGTCCGATTTTTGGAACTAATCATGCTTTTAATGGTTTTATGGATTATTTCTACGTGGGAAACCATCAAAACAGTGTGGGATTACAAGATGCCTATTTGAAATTAAATTATATGTCCCACAAATGGCAGTTTTCCTTGATGCCACATGTTTTCAATGCGCCTAATACGGTTTTGGATGCAGCCAATAAAAAAATGGATAGTTATTTGGGGACAGAAATCGATTTTACGGCTACTTATACCATTCAAAAAGATATTGTAGCTACGGCGGGATATTCTCAGATGTTTGCTTCCGAAACTTTAGAAAGACTTAAAAATGTAACTAATGCTGCAAATACTAACAATTGGGCGTGGGTTATGGTTTCTATAAATCCAAAAATCTTTTCATTAAAATAAAGTCTATTAATTCGTTTTTTTTTTAACCTCTATTTAGAAGCTCTCGGGCATTTAATGGAGGTTTTTTGTGTTAAAAAATAAATTATATTTGAATTTAGTAAGAATATAAAACTTGCTGATATTTATCATATTTATAGATAAAGGACTATTATATCTTTACATCATAATTGATTTAGGGAATTTATGAGCAATTTATCACAGTCACATCGTATTTTATTTTTGAATACACTGGCATTTACAATCAGTTTTGCCTGTTGGACTTTAAATGGTGTTTTAGTTACTTTTTTAGTAGATAGAGGAATTTTCAATTGGTCAGTTGTTGAGGTAGGATGGTTGTTAGGATTGCCTATTTTATCGGGAGCTGTTTTTCGTTTACCAATAGGAATTTTAACCGATAAATACGGAGGAAAAAAAGTATTCTCTACATTGTTGTTACTTTGTTCTATTCCATTGTTTTTATTGCCTTTTGCCGGTTCATTTTGGGAATTTGCAGTATTAAGTTTTTTGTTTGGATTGGTAGGAACCAGTTTTGCTGTTGGAGTAGGATATACTTCAGTTTGGTATCCTAAAGAATGGCAGGGGAGGGCCTTAGGGATTTTCGGAATGGGAAATGCCGGTGCTGCCGTCACTACTTTTTTTGCGCCAAGCTTACTCAATTTTTTATCCGAAACAGATACGGAGAACGGCTGGAAAATGCTTCCTGTAATTTACGGAGTGGTATTGGTAGCAATTGGATTATTGTTTGTGTTTTTTGCTAAAAATAAAAAAGCAGCAACAGTGGCCAGATCAACATCCGAATTATTAGCTCCTTTAAAAAATGTCCGTGTTTGGCGATTTGGGGCTTATTATTTCTTAGTCTTTGGATGTTTCGTTGCTTACTCACAATGGTTGTTATCTAATTTTATGAATGTGTATCACACAACCTTAGTAATGGGAGGAATGTTTGCCACTTTATTTAGTTTGCCATCCGGTGTAATCAGGGCTTTTGGGGGTTATTTGTCTGATAAATATGGAGCAAGAGCAGTTATGTATTGGGTTTTAGGTTCTTCAATTGCCATTAGTTTTTTATTGATGTTTCCTAAAATGGAAGTTTTTACATCGGGTCCCGGAGTTTTAGCAACTAATAATGGAGTGGTTACCCAAGTATCAGCCTCTGAAATTAAAGTAGGAGAAAGAACTTACAATGTTAATGCAAAATCAATAATTAGTTCATCTGATTCGGATATTTTGCCTGTTCGAAATTCATGGCAGGAAATTGTAGTACAACAAAATCAGGAAGTCAAAAAGAAAGAACTTTTGGCAGAAGGAATCACCCAAATAAAATTTAATGCCAATATGTGGATTTATTTGTTATTGGTAGTTTTAATCGGGATTTCATGGGGAATTGGAAAGGCAGCCGTTTTCAAACACATTCCGGAATATTTCCCTAACGAGGTGGGAGTTGTAGGAGGAATGGTGGGTTTAATAGGTGGTTTAGGCGGATTTATAGGGCCAATATTATTCGGATACTTATTGAATGCAACTGGCTTATGGACAAGTTCCTGGATATTTATTTTCCTGATTTCTGTGGGCTGTTTATTATGGATGCACCGAACCATTATTAACATTATGAGAGAAAAGATGCCTCAGTTTACCAAAGGAATTGAGCGCAACCAATAAAATAGAAAAATTTTAAAAAATAATATTATGGATACTTACTTAAAAAAAATAGGATCAGAGCCTGAAAATGTATCTAACGAAACGCAAACCAATAAAAGTAATACGTGGTTGACCAAGTGGGAGCCTGAGGATGAAGCATTCTGGGCGGCAACAGGTAGTAAAATTGCCTGGATAACATTAACAGTAACCACTCTTTCATTAATCTTATCATTTGCTTCCTGGTTTATGATGAGTGTCATTGCGGTGAAACTTCCTGGACTTGGTTTTTCATTTTCTAAAGATCAGCTTTTTTGGTTGGTGGCTATTCCGGGATTAGCTGCGGGTTTTTTACGAATTATACACACCTTTATTCTGCCTATTTTCGGAACAAGGCATGTAGTGACTGTGGCAACTTTACTCAAATTAATTCCAGCAATTGGAATCGGGTTTGCAGTGATGGATACCTCTACTCCATTTTGGGTATTTGTTCTTTTGGCTATTACCACTGGTTTTGGTGGCGGAGATTTTTCATCTTTTATGCCTAGCACAAGTTTGTTTTTTCCAAAAAGATTAAAAGGAACAGCGTTGGGAATCCAAGCGGGTATTGGGAATTTTGGGGTTTCTTTAGCTCAGTTTATTACTCCGATTATTTTGAGTGTTAGTATTTACGGGACCACTTCGGTATTTACAAGTATCGATGCCAAAGAAACACAAAATGTTTTAACAGACTCAACAATTGAAAAGCAAAAAGAAGTTTTTGCCGCTTTGGACGTTAAAACGCAAAATATAATTTTGGCTACTGTAAAGAAACCGCTTTTAGATTCAGTAACAACTGCCGTAAAATCAGCAGATAATACAGTAGTTTTTGCAGCTTTGCCTTTGGAAGTCAAATCGAAAGCCATAGCTAATGCAAATCCTAAGTTAGCTGAAAAAATATTAAACAAAATAAGCCCCAAAAATGAGGCGGTAAATAAAAGCAGTATCTATATTCAATCTGCTGCATTTTGGTATATTGGTTTTCTCTTAGTTTTGGCATGTATGAGTTGGTTCTTTTTAAAAAGTATCCCAATGCAGGCTTCAGTAAAAGAGCAGATGGATATTTTTAAAAACAAACATACCTGGTATTGTACAATTACTTATCTAATGACTTTTGGAACTTTTGCCGGTTTGTCAGCAGCTTTTCCTTTGATGATAAAATTTTTATATGGTGATTTTCCAAATGCTCCGGATCCGTTAGTGTATGCTTTTTATGGTCCGCTTATTGGTTCTGCCAGCCGAATTGCTTTTGGATTTATTGCTGATAAAGTGGGAGGAGCTATATTAACAACCATTACAGGTATTGGGATTTTAGCAGGAGCTGTTATTTTAATCACTCAGGGATTAGTATCTCCTACCAGTATGGAGCAGTTTCCGTTATTTGTTGGAGTAATTTTAGCGATGTTTTTCTTTACAGGTATAGGGAATGCAGGTACTTTTAGACAGTTTCCAATTATTTTTTCAGAGAATCAGAGACAAGCAGCAGGTGTTATTGGTTGGACTGCAGCCATTGCAGCTTTTGGTCCTTTCATTTTTTCAAAATTAATAGGAAATAATATTTCAGCAAACGGTTCAGTGATACAATTCTTCATGGGGCTTATTGTTTTTACAATATTAGCTACTGTTATTAACTGGTGGTTTTATAATCGAAAAGGATGTGAAAGACCAAGTTAAATGAAGGAATACTCATGGCAAACGCACCAGTTCCAGAAATAAAAAAAGTAGCCACGAACCTGTCTGCCGACAGGCAGGTTACACGAAATAACACTAATTTGGATGTTATAATATTCCACAAATCTGCCAAAGGCAGATAAAAATTTGTGTAATTTATTTTAGAATCAATACTATTTGTGCTAATTAGTGTAATTCGTGGCAAAAATAAAACTCGTGCGTTTGCCCTGAAGGAATACTTAATTTGAAAAATAATTGGAACTCAGTTGATATTCAATAAAGCAGTACGTTTTTTACAATTTTATATCGAAAATTAATAGTTTGATGACATTCGATTGAAATTATTGTTGTAAATTAGTGATTTGTACATGAATTATAACATATTTAAGTGTTTTTGTACTTTAGAAAAATACTTAAGTAGTTTCACTTAGTTTTTCTTTTGTTTAATTTTACTCCCGAAGAAAAACCTTTGGATTTTTGGATAAAAATAGATTTGTAATTGTAAGCGTGTAATACTAAAATTAAAATGAAAAACAGAACATATAATGTAAAAGCATTGCTCATTGCCACACTACTTTCAGTATTTATGATTGTGTTAGTGTTTTATGGTTCAAGAGAATTGCAAAATTTTGATGCAGCTTTAATTACCTACTTGTTTGGGACTGTATTCGCTTTCTTTGGGATTGTTTATCGTTATACGGTGTGGTTGCAAAGACCTCCTACGTGGATTTATTTCAAAAGAGGAATTTGTTTCCTGTTTACAGGAAAGGTGTTTTCACATTTTTGGTTTGCTTCTAAAGAATCTATCGAAAATATAGCTTTTCAAAAATTTATATATCCAAGGGGAAAATACCGTTGGGTAGCGCATTTTATGATTGCTGTAGGTTGTACATCGGCTTTTTTAATCACCATTCCGCTTACATTTGGTTGGATTCACTTTACGATGGCTCCTAATTCTATTTCGGTTTACGAAGCACATTTCTTTGGTTTCAAGGTAATGGATTTTGAATTGGATTCTATCATGGCATTCCTGACATTTCATGCGTTGAACTGGTCTTCTTATTTAGTGATTTTTGGTTCATTGTATTATTTAAGAAGACGATTGACTAATCCGGGATTGATTGCAACTCAGTCTTTTGAAGGCGATTTGTTGCCGCTCATTTTATTGATAGCTATTTCGGTTACAGGATTGGGATTGACTTATTCGTACCAATTCATGAAAGGTTTTGCTTTCGACTTTTTGGCTGTTCTTCATGCTGTTACGGTAATTATGTTTTTGATTTGGATTCCGTTTGGTAAATTTTTCCATATCATTCAGCGTCCGGCTCAAATAGGTGCACACATATATAATAAGGAAGGAAGAAGAAAAGGAATGGCGGTTTGTCCACATACCGGAGAAGAATTTGCTACCAAATTGCATATTGACGATTTGAAAATAGTGACTAAACAATTAGGTTTCGACTTTTCGATGGAAGATGGTGGTTCGCACCTTGATTTAAGTCCTGAAGGGAAAAGAGCCCGATTGGCGAAAGCACACCTGAGAGCAAGACAGACTGGTGGAAATTTATTTGGATAATTTAAAGATAAAAGTATATAAACATGGCAAAATTACCTGTTTCAGAAGAGCATATTGTTGCACAATTTGGACCACATAAAAATTATAGTCCAAAGGAAGGCTATGAGGGAAGAGATGAACCAGATGAATTGGTAAAAACACATTGTTGTTTTTGCGGAATGCAATGCGGAATTCAACTATCTGTAAAAGAAAATAAAGTAGTAGGGTTTGAGCCCTGGATGGAATTTCCTTTTAATGAAGGCCGTCTTTGTCCAAAAGGAGTACAACGTTATTTGCAAAATAATCATCCAGACCGACTTTTAAGTCCGTTGAAAAGGGTAGAAGGACAAGGATTTGTACCTACTTCCTGGGATGTGGCTATGGAAAAAACGGTTTCTGAAATAAAACGTATTCAGGAAACTTATGGGAATGATGCTTTTTCGATGCTTTCGGGAGTTTCATTGACCAATGAGAAAAGTTATTTAGTTGGGAAATTTGCCAGAGTCGCTTTAAAAACCAAAAACCTGGATTATAACGGACGTTTGTGCATGGTAAGTGCCGGAGCCGGAAATAAAAAAGCATTTGGTTTAGACAGAGGTTCTAACAACTATTCGGATTTAGAATATGCTGAGGTGATTATTGTAGCCGGAGCCAATATTAGCGAAACATTTCCAACGCTGACGCATTGGATTTGGAAAGCCAGAGACAGAGGTGCAAAATTAATCGTAATCGATCCAAGGATGATTCCGCTGGCCAGAACAGCTGATCTTCACTTAGATGTGCGTCCGGGAACCGATTCGGCTTTGTATGGTGCGATGTTAAAGTATTTGGCCGATCATGATATGTTAGACCATGATTTTATTGATAATCATACTTCAGGATTTCAGGAAACTTTAGATGCTGTAAAAGACAATACGCTGGAATGGGCTGAAGAAATTACCGGAATTAAGAAAGAAAAAATACAACAGGCAGCTGAGTTATGGGGAAAAGCCAATACCAGTTTCTTGCTTCATGCCCGCGGAATCGAGCACCATTCTAAAGGTGTAGATAATGTTTTGGGATGTATCAATTTAGTCTTGGCAACGGGAAGAATTGGTAAACCTTATTGTGGCTATGCAACTATTACCGGACAAGGAAATGGACAAGGAGGTAGAGAACACGGTCACAAATGTGATCAATTGCCAGGAAACAGGGATATAGAAAATCCGGAACACCGTAAATATATTTCGGAAGTTTGGGGAATTAATGAGAAAGATTTACCGGGTAAAGGTTTATCGGCTTACGAAATTATCGAAGCCATTCACAGAGGGGAAATCAAAGGTTTATTGTCTATTTGTTTCAATCCGCTAGTTTCTTTACCTAACAGTAATTATGTTAGAGAAGCTTTGGAAAAGTTAGAATATTATGTTTGTATTGACTTTTTCTTAAACGAAACAGCGCGTCATGCCGATATTGTTTTAGCAGGTTCTTTGCAGGAAGAAGAAGAAGGAACGACTACTTCTGCCGAAGGTAGAGTAATTCGTATTCGTCAGGCGGTTACTCCTCCGGGAGATGCCAGAACAGATACTTCGATTATCTTGGAAATAGCCAAACGTTTGGGGGTGAAAGATAAATTTACCTATGAAAACAGTGAAGCCATTTTTAATGAATTGCGTGTTGCTTCAAAAGGAGGAACAGCCGATTATTATGGAATTACTTATAAAAAAGTAGAAGATAATATGGGTGTTTTTTGGCCATGTCCAACAGAAGATCATCCCGGAACTCCACGTTTATGGGAAGACAGAAAGTTTAAAACCCCTGATGGAAAAGCGCATTTTAATCCGGCGCCGTATAAACTTCCTGGTGAAGTAACCTGCGTTGATTATCCTGTGATTTTAACTACCGGCCGCGTGGTATCACAATATTTAAGTGGAACGCAAACCCGTAGAATCGGGAAATTAGTAGATCAATTCCCTGAGCCTTTGTTGGAAATTCATCCTAATTTGGCGAAGCAATACAATATTAAACAAAGAGAATTAATTCGTGTTTCAACAAGAAGAGGAGAAGGAATTTTTCCGGCAAATATTGTAGAAACCATTCGGGAAGATACTGTTTTTATTCCGTACCACTGGTCCGGGAAAAAATCAGCAAACCAATTGACACCGGGAACATTAGATCCAATTTCTAAAATACCTGAATTTAAAGTTTGCGCCTGTCATTTGGAACCACTTAAAGAAATAGCTCCGCCTTCAAACGAATCGACGGCTTACGCGAGTATTTAATCTATAAAGAATTGATATAAAATGAACTATACTAGTTTTAATAAAAATGAAGAGTTTTTTGTAGATATGCAACGTTGCATTGGTTGTAAGGCTTGCGAATTGGCTTGTGCCGAATGCGAGACTAACGGTCAGGATTCGATGATACATGTTAATTATGTGGATCGTGCTGCTACTGTACAAACAACCGTTCAGGTGTGTATGCACTGTGATGATCCTGTTTGTGCTAATGTCTGTCCGGCCGATGCAATATCGAAGGATGAATTCGGAATTGTTCACACTGCTAATACCGAAAGATGTATTGGATGCTCTAACTGTGTGATGGCTTGTCCTTTTGGTGTGCCAAAGAAAGAAGAAAATTACGATTTGATGATGAAATGTACCATGTGTTACGATCGAACCAGTGTGGGCAAAAAACCTATGTGTGCTACAGTTTGTCCAAGTGGGGCTTTGTTCTACGGTACTAAAGATGAAATCCAGGAAATGCGTCCGAATAGTACTCCGGTAAATAGCTTCATATTTGGAAAAGAAGTGGTGAATACTAAGGTTAATATCATGATGCCTAAAGGAAGTACAGAACTGATAATATATTAAGAAGTTAGAAGTGGGAAGTTAGAAGTATCTCAACTTGAAAGCTAAAACTTGAAATTGGAAACATAAACTTTTTAGAACATAAAAAAATGTCAAAAGAAGATAATTTAAATAAAAATTGGAAAAAGGATTTTCCAATTGAAAAACAACAAGCTACTAATGTAAGTCGTCGTGACTTTGCTAAGTTCCTAACTTTAGTATCCGGAGGATTGATGGTAGGTAGTGGATTAGTTGCCGCTAAAGCTTATATGTATCCAAAAGAAGAAGTAGAAGGAGAACATTTTGTATGCAAAAAAGAGGAAGTTCCGCTAGGAGGAACACGTGCTTTTGTAATCGATGGAAGCACAATTCCTTATATATTGATTCATCTGGAAACTGGCGAGTTTAAAGCATACGAACAGAAATGTACCCACCTTTCTTGTTCTGTTTTTTACAAGCCAGGAACCGGAATTATTCATTGTCCATGTCACGAGGGGTCGTTTGATGCTAATACAGGTGATGTTATTGCAGGACCTCCGCCTAGAGCTTTGCCAAGTTTAGATGTGTTTTTCAAAGGAAATGACATATATGTTAAAGCAGCAACAGCAATGCAGCAAGCAAAACTCGGATAAATTATTAAAATAAATCGCTATGAGTAATTTTAGAAGAAGTCAGAATCAATCCAATCCTAATAAATTAAACGCAATCCTTTCGTCGTTAATTTTTATATTAATATTGAATGTGAGTATCCAAATTTGGTTGTTGTATGCTTCATTGAATAATGCTTTGGATAACAATAAAGAGATTCTTATTCCTGCATTTGTGGCCTCTTTAATCTTGTTTTTGATAGGTTTTAGCTGGTTGTATTATTTACCAACAGGAAATAACGGTCATACCAAAAAATAAACAGACTTATATATCAATATGAAAAAGGGATTAACTTAATTATAAAAGTTAATCCCTTTTTTTGTGTTTTGAACACAGTTATTTTTTTATCGCAGTACTATCTTTGTGCTTCATTCCTTTTTTCATGGTATGACGGTCGTGTTGTCTCATTTCAGGGCGGTGTTTTTTTCTGAAATCTTCACGGTGGTGTTTTTTCATTTCGCCCCATTTTTTGAATTGATCCGGGGAAAGGACTTTTTTCATTTTTGCATTCATAGCAATTTGTTCATCGAGCATTTTGCTTTTCATTTGGAAAATTTCGTCCGAAGTTGGTTTTTCTGTCTTAGCTTTTCTGTCTTTCAAATGAGCCTCTCTTTTTGCACTTTGTTCTGCAATAATTTTTCCCATTTCTTTTTGTTGGGAATCATTCAAATCCAAATCTAATGTCATTTTTTTCAACATTAGTTGATTGCGCTGTTCCGGTGTGAATTTCTCCATCGGATTGCCATCGTGTCTCGCTGGTCTTTGTTGTTTTTCTTGTGCATAAGAAGATACGCTAATAATAGTGATCAATGCTGCAGTGATTAATTTTTTCATAGTCAATAGGTTTTATTTTTTAAATAAGACTACTGGTGCTGTTTAAAGTTTAATTGTTAAGAAGAAATTATGATTTTTATTTTTTTATTTGATAACTGCTTTTTACTACAATAGGGATTCCATTATTGGTTATTCCTTCTAAATTGATATTTACAGTTGTGTCAACTTCATTGTTATAATACGAAATTGTGGTGCTTCCTTTTTCATCAGGCTGAACGTAAGGATTCCAATATAAGGTGTTTCGAATATCGGCTTTGTCCTTTTCTAATGGATTTGGTTGACTGTAATCAGGAGAGTAGAAAAATCGGGTATTTTGATATCCATCGATGGGCATGGCTATAGAGTGAAAAACTTTTTTACTTGTAGTGCTTCCTTTTCCAAGTTTGGTATAGATAATTAAGGCTCCATTGGCACCTTGTGAACCAAAAACAGCAGCTCCAGGGCCTTTTATAGCTTCAATTTTAGCAATATCATCGGTAGAAATAGAAGACAAAAGATCCATATCCGTTTCTATTCCATCAACTAAAATAATTGGTGGGCCATTATAACGGTTAAAACGAACGGAATTAGCAGTAGCTGTTAGATTAGGAATGGCAATTTGCAGCAGTATAAAAATATTAGAAGATCGAGGGCCTTTTTCTTCAGGAATATAGGTGAAATCGGCAAAACCGTAGCGACTTTCAGTGGTATCATCTTTTTTCTTTTTTGCAGTAATAATTACATCTTTCAATTGGTTTTCTTCGGGAATATTAAAAAGAATGTTTTTATTACGAATATTTGTTTTGATTTGAGTTATTTTATTTTCTTCATAATTTAAAGGATAATAGCCCTTGAAATCGACTGCTATGGGTTGATTGTATATAGAGTCCAGTACAAATTCGCCACTGTTTTTTCCTTTTTGATTTTTTGTATTGAGTAGCATAGTAGCGGTGCCTTTGAAAACAATATTATTGAATTCAAATTTTCCATTCACATCAGTAGTGTCATTTAGCATTGCGGTAGCTTTGTTATTTAAAAGTATCATTTGTACCTGATTATTTTCTTTGGCTGTAGTGCCAAATAAATTCTCCACTTTTCCAGTAATAGAAATTCCTTTTTCGACTTTAAAGTTTTGATTATTATTGAGATTTGGGAATTTTTTCCAGACAAAATCGCGCCATCCCTGGGTTAATAAAAGAAGATCTAAATGATTTAGTCTTGCAGGATTTGAATTGTTGAAATAATAATTTGGGTTGTGTACTTTTCCTTTAATATCTGAAGCCATGAGGAAATAAGAACAAATATTTAAAGTGTTGTCAAAATTTTCGTTTATACCATTGGTGTCCGTTGCGGCTATTGAAAAGTTAGCTATCAAAGGATTTCCTTGTTTGTCTTTTGCTGAAACACTCAGGTTTACTTTTTCTTTTGGAGTATATTGTTTTTTATCAGTTGATAAAGATACCGTAATATCATTATTTTTTTCGATGTAAACTAATCGTTCGCTTTGTGGTCGGGAGAGTTTATCATAAAGTGTGATTTGTGCAATACCTTCCGGGAAATTTTCTTCGGGTAATATAAACGAAAGTTTAGTGTCTTTTAAGGGTTGAGTTCCTTCAAAATAAGTAATGCCTCTTGTGGTGCAAATAAGTGTTAAATCAGCATCCGGGTTTTGATTCAGCGTGGCTGCATTGGTTTTAATAGAGACTATTTTTTTCTCATCAACTTTATTAACAGATAATGTATAGCCTGTTTTTTGAATTTCAGGTAAGTTTATTTTTACTTCTTCATTGTTAGGAATGGTCACTTTGGCATAATACTTTTGGTTTTTTTCGGGTTGTAATATAAATTTCCCCATGCCGTCATGAATACTTTTGAATAAAGTAATTGGTTTATCATTAGTGTCAAAAATAGTCCCTTTTATTTCAATTGGATTTCCGTAGGAATCCGTTGCTTTGAAGGCTACATTACTAATTACATCTTCTACAAGAGAGCCGCTTTCGGGGAAAAAATCGACTAGTACTGCTGCCGTGTTTTCAACTTTTGAATTGTCTTTTTTGCTCTTAGAGATTGTTTTTGTGTTATTGTTTTCTTTAGATAGGATTGCATTCTCTTTGTTAGGAGTAATAATTTGGATTTCTTTTTTGAAAACAAAATCATCTCCATAATTCCGCATCCAGTTGGTATAAGCTCTTAATTGGTAGGTTCCTGGTTTGATACCTAGAGAATCCGCCAATATAAAATCCCCATGACCAAGACCGCCTTCAAGGTTGGTTATATTACGACTGATTATTTTAGATTCTGGTGATAGGAGTTCTACATAGAGTATTTTGCTATGATCAAAAAGTTGATTGGTGTAAGCATAGACTGAATAGGCTTTGTACCATAATGATTCTCCAACCGTGTAATAATTATTGTCAGTATGGAGGTAAACTTTTTCAATCTCTGGTGGAGTTGTTTTTGTTTTTTGAATAGAATCGCTTAGCTGTTGAGCAAAATTGATTGTGGGTATGCTGAAAAAAAATACAAGTAGGTAAAATAATTTTTTGGTCATAGTGGTTATTCTTTGGTTCAGTTGTGATAGAGTATATTTTTGGTTTAGAAGTATAAATGTAATCTATTTATTATATAGATTGTTTTTTTATAAATGGTTTAATATTATTTCCTAAATTGGAATAACACTTTTAAATAAAAAAGAATCCTTTAAAAACAGCTCATGAAACACCCTATTTTACCAATAAAATCAAGAATTGCTTTTTTCTCAACCCAAGCTTATGATAAAGTTTTCTTTGAAAAGTATAATGTTGATTATGGTTACGAATTAGATTTTTTTGACACCCAATTAAACGAGCAAACGGCGAAATTAATTAGTAATACTGATGTTATTTGTGTTTTTGTAAATGATGTAGTCAATGAGGCAGTCATCAAACAACTGGCAGAAAGAAAGGTGCGAATCATTGCTTTGCGTTGTGCAGGTTTTAATAATGTAGATTTAGAAGCTGCCAAAAAATATAATCTAAAAGTATGTCGCGTACCTGCTTATTCTCCTGAAGCGGTTGCTGAACATGCGATGGCAATGATTTTGACATTAAACAGAAAAACGCATAAGGCCTACAATCGGGTTCGGGAACAAAATTTCTCCTTAAACGGATTGTTGGGTTTTGATTTACATGGCAAAACGGTTGGGATTATTGGAACTGGAAATATCGGGAAAGCATTTGCTAAGATTGTAACAGGTTTTGGTTGCAAAGTCTTGGCTTTTGACATCGTTACCGATTCTGAAATGGAGAAGAACGGAGTAACTTTTGTCTCATTAGAAACTATTTTTAAAGAATCGGATATTATTTCGTTGCATTGTCCGTTGAATGAAAAAACCAAACATCTTATTGATAAAAAATCACTTTCGATGATGAAAGAGCATGTGATGATTATCAATACCAGTCGTGGAGCTTTAATTCAAACTTTGGATGTGATTGAAGCATTGAAAAAAGGAAAAATAGGTTATTTAGGAATTGATGTTTACGAACAGGAAGAAAAACTTTTTTTCAGAGATCTGTCGGAAGATATTATTCAGGACGATGCTATTCAGCGTTTAATGAGCTTCCCGAATGTTCTGGTTACAGCCCATCAGGCTTTTTTTACCAATGAAGCGTTGACGCAGATCGCTTTAGTAACTTTTAGTAATATTGAATCACTACTTACTCAAAATGATATTGATAACAAAGCTGCTTTGTTGGTTTAAAACACAAAACCCGTCTTGTTCTAAAAAACGAGACGGGTTTTAATATTATTCAAATAAAAAAAATTATCCCACTAATTCCACTACTTTGCTTTCACCTTCAACAGCTACTTTAGTCAAACCGTGTTTAGATAAGTTTTTCATAGACGCATCCCATTTTTTACCGCTTAAATTTGCAGTAATTTTTAATTGCGTCAAATCCATTTTATTTTCACTTTTTTTCAATAAATCTACAATGAATTTTTCTTCATCAGAAAGTTCTACTGACGCTTGTTTTTTCTCAGGACGCATTTGAGGGAACAATAATACTTCCTGGATAGAAGCATTATTCGTCAAGAACATCATCAAGCGATCCATTCCAATTCCTAAACCAGATGTTGGTGGCATTCCGTATTCTAATGCTCTTAAGAAATCTTCATCGATAATTCCATTAGCTTCATCATCACCTTTGGCAGCCAGACGCATTTGGTCTTCAAAACGTTCTCTTTGGTCAATTGGGTCGTTTAGTTCAGAGTACGCATTGGCAACTTCTTTACCACAAACCATTAATTCAAAACGCTCCGTCAAATCCGGATTGTCACGGTGCTCTTTACACAAAGGCGACATTTCTTTTGGATAATCGGTAATGAATGTAGGCTGAATATAATTTC
The DNA here is from genome assembly GCF_001857965.1 of Flavobacterium commune. NCBI lineage: Bacteria > Pseudomonadati > Bacteroidota > Flavobacteriia > Flavobacteriales > Flavobacteriaceae > Flavobacterium > Flavobacterium commune. Next base: position 2,596,688 of record NZ_CP017774.1, read on the forward strand.
CTTCACATTTAGCTCCAAAAATTTCATCAATCAGTTTTCCTTTACCCATGGTTTCGTCAACCTCAATTCCCATTCCTTTAGCAGCTTCGTACAATTCGGCTTCACTTTTACCGGAAATATCAAAACCGGTGAAATGTTTGATAGAATCGGTCATCGTTACACGGGCATAAGGCGCTTTGAAACTAATTTGGTGTTCGCCAAAAGTAGCTTCGCTGGTACCATTCACGCCAATAGCGCAATGCTCTAACAATTTCTCGGTGAATTCCATCATCCAGTTGTAGTCTTTGTAGGCTACATATATTTCCATTGCCGTGAATTCCGGGTTGTGGGTTCTGTCCATTCCTTCGTTACGGAAGTTTTTCGAAAACTCATATACACCATCAAATCCACCAACAATCAATCTTTTTAAATACAACTCATTCGCAATACGCATGTACAATGGAATGTCCAATGAGTTATGATGCGTAATAAACGGACGCGCTGCAGCACCACCCGGAATTGCTTGCAAAACCGGAGTTTCTACTTCAAGATACCCAGCGTCATTAAAGAATCCACGCATAGCGTTGAACAATTTCGTTCTTTTGATAAAAGTATCTTTTACGTTTTGGTTCACTGTTAAATCCACATAACGCATACGGTAACGCAATTCGGCATCGTTAAAAGCATCGTGAACTTTTCCATCTTCATCTACTTTTGGCAAAGGAAGCGGACGCAAAGTTTTACTCAAGAAAGTAAATCCGCTCACACGAATACATTTCGCACCAACCTGTGTAGTAAACAATTCGCCTTCAATACCAATAAAATCACCTAAATCGGTCAATTTTTTGAATACTTGGTTGTACAATGTTTTGTCATCACCTTCACACAAAACATCGCGATTCACGTACAATTGAATACGCCCCTCACTATCCTGTAATTCAGCAAAACAAGCCTTTCCCTGATCTCTCACACTCATCAAACGCCCGGCAACAATCACTTTCTTACCTTCTTCAAATGATTCCTTAATCTGCTTCGAAGTATGATTTACAGGAAAAAGATTAGCAGGATAAGGGTTGATTCCCAAGTTGCGTAAAGATTGAAGTTTTTCTCTTCGGATGATTTCTTGTTCTGATAATGCCATTATAGTCTGATTTTTAAGACCGCAAAGATAACAAATTGATTGCAGATTTTAGAAACCCCTTTTTAGAATTTTTAGGAGCAGAAAATTCCTGTTTTTAATCAGGATTTGTCCTGCTGTTCACTATATCTTTTATGCCGAACACCGGCATAAAAGGATGCCGTTTCCATCAGGGCTAGATTAGAGGTTTTAGTTTTTAAGAGGAAGTAAAAGTAAGAACTGTTGTAATTGCGTTGTAAATTCAAAAAAGTTATTTAAACTTGTGGATATTTAATAGTTACCAGTAATTGCCAGATAAATGTTTAGTAAAAATTTTATATCATTTCTAAAAGAAGCACAATTTACTTTTGAAATATTAGCAAGCGGTATTACACAACTTGGAAAAGTAAATTATGCAAAAAAAGGATTATATTTTACATCTTTCACTTCTATTTCTACTGGATTAGAAAGAATTGGGAAAATTTGTTTGATATTAGATTACTGCATCAGAAATAATGGAGATTATCCATCAGCAAAAACTTTAAAAAATGACATCGGTCACGACTTGCAAGAACTATATAAAAAATCTAAGGAGATAATTTCTCATTTTGATTTTAAATTAAATTATTTGCAAGACTTAGAAGATCCTATTTATATTGAAATTTTATCTATACTTTCCAATTTTGCCAAAGGAGACAGATATTCAAATATAGATTTTCTTGTGAATAAGAATCCCAAAAATGATCCGATAAAGGATTGGTACTTAAAAGTTGATCAGGTTCTTTTTGAGAAAAGGGTTTCGCAAGCCCAAAAAGATAAAATAAAATTCAATTCGGAAATGGCTGGTCGTATTTTAGATGGGCTTTCAATAGTTCAACATTTAAGTGAAACTGGATTAGAGTTGAATGATATTGAAACATCCAGTTATCAAACAGGTGTTGCAAGTGCAGTGGCAAAGTATCGACAATTATACACGCTGCATATAATAAGATATTGGGTAGACTTGTTACGAGAACTTCAATATGTAGCCTACAATAAAAAGTTAGACATTCCTCATTTTTCAGAAATATTTGCAATATTCAATAATGAAGATAGTTATCTCCTAACTCGAAAGACGTTTGAAAGATTATAGCAACATACTGATGCCAGATAGTATCAGATAATGCGGATTTGCAATCCGTGTCCGCAATCTATATCTGGTTGAATTTCAAAAAAAATAATTTTAAAAACTTTGTGTCTTAGCGACTTCGTGGCATTAGTTCGTACATTTGAAAAAAAACAAATCATGATAAAATTATACAAAATACTTAGCCTTTCTCTTTTAGTACTAATGTTTGCAAGCTGCAATTTCACCGAGAACATTGAAGTGCGTCCCGATGGAACAGGAAAGTTTTCTCTGGAAGTTGATGGTTCCGGTTTTATGGCTATGGCAGGGGATAAAATGGGGAGTGAATTGTCTGGTAAAAAAGGAACTAAGGCAATAGATTCTACGTTTTCGTTCAAACAGATTTTTGAAGAAAAGAAAGACAGTATTGCTAAATTGTCAGCAGAGCAACAAGCGGCTCTGAAAAAGTTGGAAAACTTTGTGATGAAAATTAAAATGAATCCCGAAGCGAAACAATTATTGTTTTCTATGGACACTCCGTTTAAAAGTATCAATGACTTAGATGGTGTTATGGAAAGTATGGGGGCATTGAAAGACCTTAAAGGTAAATCAGATAAAAATAGTAATCCTGCTGCTATGATGAGTAGTATTGGCACTGATAATTCTAAATTAAGCTTTAGTTATAATGGGAAAAATTTTAGCCGAAAAGTGATAGTTTTAAAAGACCAAATCAAAAAAATAGCGGCTGACTCAACAGGAATGGCTAAGATGATTTTTGCTTCATCCAAATATACTTTGAAATACCATTTTCCTAAGGCGGTAAAATCGGTTTCTAATCCGGATGCCATGTTCAGTGCCGATAGAAAAACTATTACGGTGGAATATCCTTTTACGGATTATAGCGAAAATCCGGAGAAGTTGAATCTGAATGTGGTTTTTGAATAATAGTAAATCAGATTTTATTTTAACCGCAGATTGCTTCGCCTATTCGCTTTCGCTTGGGTCGCAGATTTCATTTTTTGGCTGAAGTTTAAAAATTAAAATCTGTGAATCTGCGGTTAATTTTTCTACAGCTAATTACTCCGTGGCAAAAGAAAATAATTAATCGTATTTTTGCACTTCACTAATTAAAGAACGAAGTAAGATTGCTTTGCTTCGTGTCTTGCAATGACTAATGAATAAAAAAATCCAACTTCAAGATTTAGGCAATAAGGATTATAAATCAACCTGGGAATATCAGGAAGAATTATTCAAAGGAATTGTCGATTTAAAAATCCAAAACCGCAGAGAGGAAACTAATCTTCCTACGCCTAATTATTTCCTTTTTGTAGAGCATCCGCATGTATATACCTTGGGGAAAAGTGGTGATTTTGAAAATTTATTGTTATCCGAAAAGCAATTGGAAGCAAAAGGAGCTACTTTCTACAAAATCAATCGTGGAGGGGATATTACCTATCACGGTCCGGGACAAATTGTAGGTTATCCTATTCTTGACCTGGAAAATTTCTTTACTGATATTCATAAATACCTGCGTTTTCTGGAGGAAGCCATTATTCTGACTTTAGCTGAATACGGAATCGAATCTGGACGCAGCGATGGCGAAACAGGAGTTTGGCTTGGAGTAGGAACGCCATTTGCCCGTAAAATTTGTGCTATGGGTGTGCGCGCTTCGCGTTGGGTAACCATGCACGGATTTGCCCTAAACGTCAATGCCGATTTGGGTTATTTTGATAATATTATTCCTTGTGGGATTCGAGGAAAAGCGGTGACTACTTTAAATGTAGAACTCGGTGTCGAAAAAGTAGATGAGGAAGAAGTGAAAGCAAAAATCCTGAAACATTTTACAGATTTATTCGAAGCGGAATTTTAATAAAACTTCATGCTTTAGCGGTAAATTTTGGCACGCAGATTTAACGGATTTTAGCAGATTAAAACAGATTTTTCTTTATTTCTTTGCGAAAATCTTTCTGTTCTTTGCGGTTAAAAAAAAACTTAGTGTCTTTGCGTCTTCGTGGCAAAAAAAAACTATAAATCTAAAGCAAGTTGTTCCGGCAACAATCTAAAACTCATTCTGTGGTATTTTGTCGTGCCATATTTTCGGATAGCTTCGCGGTGTTCTTTAGTAGGATAGCCTTTGTTTTTTTTCCAATTGTACATAGGAAATTCTTCGTGAATTCGGTTCATATATTCATCACGATAAGTTTTTGCCAAAACAGAAGCCGCAGCAATGCTTAAATATTTGGAGTCGCCTTTTATAATACTTTGATTCGGAATTGATTTTAATAATTCGATTTCCTCAATGGTGAATTGTTTTCCAGTGGTGTTTTTTAAACCTAATTTGGCATTCAAACTTCTGTTCCCATCCACAATAATAAATTCAGGAACGATATTTAATTTCAAAACGGATTCCTGCATGCCTTTCATCGAAGCGTTCAAGATGTTGATTTCGTCAATTTCATCAGGAAATAAATGAGTTACAGCAAAAGTAACTGCTTCATCTTCGATTATGGGACGTAATTTTTCTCTAACTTTTTCAGAAAGTTGTTTACTGTCGTTTAAAATAGAATTGCTAAAATTTGTTGGTAGAATTATTGCAGCAGCAGTAACAGGCCCGGCAAGGCAACCACGACCCGCTTCGTCGGTTCCGGCTTCAAGAATCAATTTTGAAAAAGTAGAGGCAAGCATATTATACCGTTTATAATTATTTTTTAATCCAATTGTTCCTGTATAATGCCGTTGTATATTTCATCTAGTCCTCCCGATAGCTATCGGGATTATTGAACTGATTTGAAATAACAAACGGTATAGAAAAGTTTTCGGAAGGCAAAGATTATAAAATTTTTAAGATAATTGTTCGTTAATCTTCTATTTGCTTAGATGTCGAGCTCAATTAAGTTGTTTTTTTATACGTTTTTATCATTTACCTTTGCTCCGTTATTAGTTTTAAAATAAAAGCCTAATTATATATTTTTCACGAATGAGAATTCTCTTTTTTCTATATTTTTTAGTTCTGCCTACATTGTTGTTTTCTCAAGTAGATTCAAGAGAAGATACACCTAAAAGGAGTTTTTCGGATCGGTTAAAAGGGGCAAATAGCAAGGATAAAGACACAACTAAGGTTGCGTCAATAGATATGTACCGATTTATTACCTTAGAAAGAGATACAACTTATTTAGATACTTCGCTAACCATTGACAAGGAATACAGTCATAATTTTCTCCGTAGAGATCTTTTTGGATTATTAGCTTTTCCTAATGAAGGACAAGCTTATAACACACTTTATTATAATTTAGGACAAAATTCACCTTATCCTGAATTTGGTTTTAAGGCAAAGCATTTCAATTTTTTAGAAGCCAATCAAATTCGATATGGCTCGGTTGCGACTCCTGTAACCGAATTGTTTTTTAAATCCACTTTAGGGAGAGGGCATTCAGTCGATTCTTATTTTACGTTGAATCTTTCGCCAAATTTGAATTTATCCATTGCTTACAAAGGATTGCGTTCAGAAGGGAAGTATATTAATCAGTTAACCAGTATAGGTAGTTTTAGGTTTACAGCCAGTTATAACAATGCCAGTAAACGTTATTATTTGAATGCACATTTTACAGGTCAGGATGCTTTAAATGAGGAAAATGGAGGAATAACAACTATAGAGGATTTTGAAAGTGAAGATCCTGATTTTCAAAACAGACAGCGTTTGCAGGTCTATTTGACCGATGCGGAATCTTTTTTGAAAGCCAAACGCATTTTTGCCGATCATAGTTTTAGAATCAATCCAACTCAGGGGGATAATAATTTATATGTGTCACACCAGCTGAATTATGAGAATAAGTTTTTTGAATATTTTCAGCCAACAATACTTTCTGCGGTTGGAACACAATCTGTAAAACGATTTGGTGATGCCATTGTGACTTCTAATTTAAAAGACCAAACACATTACAATAAGATGTATAACAAAGCGGCTGTAATGTATGAGAATAATTTGTTGGGAAAATTTCAGTTTTATATAGATGATTATCGTAGTAATTTTTATTACAATCGAATATTGATTAGAGATACAGATACTATTTCGTCGGTTCTATCCCGAAATATCAATAGTGTTGGGGGACAATACGAATATTGGAAAAATAAATGGCATGGGAAATTTTTGCTTTCCAGATCAATTACAGCTCAGTCCATATCTAATTTAGAAGCCAAATTAAATTATGATTTGAATGACGATTTCCAGTTTGTTTTTGGATACCAAAATCTGAGTAAGTTGCCTAACGATAATTATAATTTGTACCAAAGTAATTATGTAAACTACAACTGGTCGAATAATTTTAAAAACGAAAAAATCAATGTGTTAAGCGGAAGTGCTGTTACGCCTTGGTTTGAGGCTTCGTTACAGTTGTCGGCTTTAACGGATTATTTGTATTTTGAAAATACAGCCGTCGATGAATTGCAACAAATAGTTACACCTAACCAATTTGGCGGAACGATTAAATACCTTTCTCTTAAATTAAACAAGGAGTTGACTTTTGGGAAATTTGCTTTAAACAATACCCTTTTGTATCAAAAAGTCGATCAGCAGCAAGCGGTATTAAATGTGCCTGAATTTGTAACCAGAAATACAATTTACTATACTAATTATTTCTTTCATAAAGCATTGTTTCTTCAGGCAGGAGTTACTTTGAATTATTTTACGAATTATTTTGCCAACGATTATAATCCTGTTATTGGAGAGTTTTTTGTGCAGCAAAACAAACAAATAGGTAATTATCCTAATCTGGATTTCTTTATTAACGCTAAAATCCAAAGAACAAGAGTTTATCTAAAAGCGGAACACTTTAATGCGGCTTACACAGGAAACAATTATTATTCGGCTCCTAATAATCCGTATCGTGATATGACGATTCGTTTTGGTTTGATTTGGAATTTCTTTAATTAGTTCAAAATGACCTTTACCGCTATAGATTTTGAAACCGCTACAGCTTTTCATCCCTGTTCTGTAGGGATTGTTACTGTAGAAAATGGGATTATTGTGGACGAATTTGTTACTTTGATTCAACCGCCAAATAATCTTTATAATCCTTATACAATTCAGGTTCACGGAATTTATCCAAGTGACACAGCCAGGGCTAAAAATTTTCTTCAGGTATTTCCGGAAATTCAAAAACGCCTTCAAAATAGAGTGGTTGTAGCGCACAACGAGAGTTTTGATCGCAATGTTTTGTTAAAGTCGATGGATTATTATGGTTTGGATTACGGTAATTTGAATATTGCTTCCCGTTGGGAATGTACCGTGAAAATTTATAAGGCAAAAGGAATAAAACCTACCAAGCTCAGTGATTGTTGCCGCGAAATGAAAATCCAACTGAATCATCACGAAGCATTGTCTGATGCCAGGGCTTGCGCTCAATTGTATTTGAAGCGATAAGAAATTTTATTCCAAAGTTAATAGCGTAAGTTTTTTCATTAAATTAGTGTGCTAACTTTTTTAGGTCATTAAGATGAAAGAAGATTTTTTACATTATCTCTGGAAATTCAGGAAGTTTGATACGCTCTATTTAAAAACTACCGCCGGGCAGGAAATTTCAATTATTACTGTTGGTCAGTATTTGCAGCAAGCAGGTCCTGATTTTTTTAATGCTCAAATTTCCATTGGAAACCAAAAGTGGGCGGGTAATGTCGAAATTCACCTGAAATCATCGGACTGGTATGTGCATCATCATGAAAATGACATGGCTTATGAAAATGTAATTCTTCATGTAGTTTGGGAACATGATGTGGAAGTTTTTAGAAAAAACAATTCGGAGATTCCGGTTTTGGAACTTAAGAATTATGTTAGTAAGGAAGTTTTAGCTAATTATCAAAGATTAGTTGCACCAAAATCATGGATTTTTTGCGAAAAACAACTAAAGTATTTTGATGATTTTGTTTTGAAAAATTGGCAGGAACGTTTGTTTTTTGAACGGTTAGAGCGAAAATCAAAGGCTATATATGATTTATTAGAACAAACCAATAGGGATTGGGAAGCTGTCTTGTTTTGTATGCTGGCTAAAAATTTCGGTTTGAATACTAATGGTGAAGTTTTTCTGAAAATTGCCCAATCAATTCCTTTTTCAGTTATAAGAAAAGAAAGTTTTGAAGTCGAAAATTTAGAAGCGCTATTGTTTGGTCAAGCGGCTTTATTGCAGGCAGAAAAGGAAGATACTTATTTTAAGGATTTAAAATTTCGCTATTTTTATTTGCTTCACAAATACCAATTGGAATCTAAAAATGAAGGACAAGTACAGTTTTTTAAACATCGTCCGGATAATTTTCCCACGATTCGATTGTCACAATTGGCTCATTTGTATCATATTCATCAAAATCTTTTTTCGAAAATTAATAGTGTTTCTTCGATAGCAACTATTTATCAATTGTTTCAACTGGGAACTTCGGTTTATTGGGAAACGCATTATCAATTTGATAAAGTGAGTCCGAAGAAGTCAAAGAAATTATCAAGATCTTTTGTCGATTTAGTATTGATTAATACGATTATCCCTATTCAGTTTGCGTATGCTAAAAGTCTGGGAAAGGAAGTGACTGAGGATTTGATGGCAATGTTAGTGGAGGTTGCTCCTGAGAAAAATGCAATTATTGATAAGTTTGAATCGTTTGGTGTAAAAGCCAGTAATTCGTTTGAAACACAATCTTTGTTGCAATTAAAGAATGAATATTGTGTTAGCGGAAAATGTTTAGACTGTGCTATAGGAATGGAGTTGTTGAAGAGTGGTTAATGATTCTATTTTTGTAATTTTGTCCAAAAATTTAAAAAAAAACAGTATTTCAATGTCGGCTATAATCAAACTTAAGTTTTTTTTCGAAAAATATGGTTTTCATGTTTCTTCACGTCTTGCCGATAAACTGGGCATGCGGGTTACAAGTGTGCGTTTGTTTTTTATTTATATTTCTTTTGTAACCGTTGGATTAGGATTTGGAGTGTATTTAACACTTGCATTTTGGATTCGACTAAAGGATTTGATTAGAGCTAAACGGACATCAGTTTTTGATTTATAAAAAAAATCCCTCTGAAAATTTTAATTTCAGAGGGATTTTTTTAGGTTTTTTATGGTATTATTTTTTCTCTTCGGGATTGTTTAAAACACTGTTTTTTCTACTAAAAGAAAAATAGACAATGACTCCAAGTCCCATCCAGATAAAAAGTCGCATCCAGTTTACCCATCCCAGTCCGTACATCATTGCTAAGCATACAAGAGCACCTAGTATTGGTACAAATGGTACAAATGGGGTTTTGAATTCGCGAACCATATCGGGCTCTTTTTTTCTTAGAATAATTACCGAGATGCAAACAAGAACAAATGCAAATAAAGTTCCTATACTGGTCATGTCTCCTACGATGTCTCCGGGAATAAATGCCGCAAATCCGCCAACGATTATAAGAATTGCAAGATTGGCTTTGTATGGCGTTTTGAATTTAGGATGTATATCGCTAAACATTTTAGGCAATAATCCATCTCTACCCATAGCATAAAAAACTCTTGATTGTCCTAAAAGTAAAACCAGAATTACCGAAGAGAATCCTGCCAGAATAGCTATCGTAACAAATTCTCCAAGCCATTCATATCCTATCATGTATTTGTTTATGGCAAATGCTACTGAGGCTTCTTTACCGCCTGTTCTAAAATCTTCTACTGTAGCAACACCTGTAAGAACGTGTGCAAAAAGAATATATAACACGGTACAGATTGCTAATGAACCTAAGATTCCAATTGGCATTGCCTTTTTTGGGTTTTTGGTTTCCTGTGCTGCAGTACTTACCGCATCAAAGCCAATGAAAGCGAAGAAAACGGTACCGGCTGCTCCAAGGATTCCCATTATTCCTCCAAAAGAATGATCAATTCCATGTTCGTCAGTAAAAACAGAACTTTGCGGTATGTATGGAGTGTGATTAACCGGATTAATGAATTTCCATCCGATATATATGATAAGGATTACGATAGTTGTTTTTAGAATAACAATTAAACCGTTAACAAAAGCCGATTCCTGAATTCCTTTAATTAATAATAAGCTAATAACTGTAACTATAAATAAAGCCGGTAAATTAATGATTCCCTGAACACCTTCCGGAGAAGTTTGAAATGGGGAGTGTGAGAATTCATAGGGGATTGGGCTGGTATGTAAAATGTTTACCAATAAATCATTAAGGTATTCACTCCAGGCAATTCCTACTGTGGCTCCTCCTACAGCATATTCTAAAATTAAATCCCAGCCAATAATCCAGGCCAGAAATTCGCCCATTGTTGCATAGGTATAAGTGTAGGCACTTCCCGAAATAGGTATTGAAGAAGATAATTCGGCATAGCAAAGTCCTGCCAAAGCACAACCAATGGCTGCAACAACAAAGGCTAAGGTTACTGATGGACCGGCACTTTGTGCTGCGGCTGTAGCGGTTCTTACAAATAATCCGGCGCCAATAATTGCTCCAATTCCTAAAGCGATTAAAGACCAGGCTGTAAGGGTTCTTTTTAATCCTTTTTCAGAATCTTCTGCTTCGGCTAAGAGTTTGATTAGTGGTTTCTTGTTCCAAATAGACATGGTTTTGAGGTTTGTTATTGTTAAGTGCCAAATGTATTATTTTTTATGAAAAGAACAATGACTTTGGATTTAAGTTGTCGTATTAATGTTAAAGTTGTTTTTATTTTGGGTTTTCTTTATGATTGGTTAGTTTTAGGTATTTATTTTTTATATTTAGTTGCAAAAAACTCATTTAGCAGCTACCGATGAATTTTAAAACAATCAGGAACTATTTTAATTTTTCGAAAGACCAACAAAAGGGAATCTTTTTGTTGTTTTTTGTGATTATTGTATTGCAATTGGCTTGTTATTTTATGGATTTTAAAACCACGTCCGTAATTGATTCAGAGGGGAAAAAATGGCTTGCACTTGAGGCCCCAATAGATTCAATAGAACATCATTTAAAGGATAGTGTTCCTAAAATATACCCTTTTAATCCTAATTTTATCACCGATTATAAAGGGTATAAGTTAGGGATGTCGGTAGCGGAAATAGACAGATTACATACTTTTAGGGAAGGAAATAAATATGTGAATTCGGCCAAGGAATTTCAGGCAGTAACCGGAGTTTCGGATTCTTTGTTAAAAGTGATAGCGCCTTATTTTAAATTTCCTGATTGGGTAAAAAATAAACCGACATCTAAATTAGTTGCCTTTTCGAATACAAAATCAGAACATTTTTCGAGAAAAGAAAAAATAGTTGTGAAAGATATTAATCAGGCGACTCAGGAAGATTTGATTAAAGTCTATGGAATAGGAGATGCAATTTCGATGCGAATTTTGAAATTTAAAGAAAGTTTGGGCGGATTTGTTTCGATGGAACAAATGAAAGATGTCTGGGGTTTGTCGCCCGAAGTGATTGAACATTTGAATGCTTCTTTTAAGGTTGGAACGACTTCGAATATAAAAAAAATCGATATTAATAATGCTTCCGTAAAAGAATTAGCGCAGTTTCCGTATTTCAAATATAGCTTGGCTAGAGAGATTGTGATTTACAGGAGTATGAATGGAGATATTAAAAATGCAAGCGATTTAACAAAAATTAAAGGAATGTCTATTGAGAATGCAAATATTATAGCCTTATATTTGGACTTTTAAAAAAAAGCCATAATGATGTATTTTGATTACAGTGAAACACAAAATATGATTGCTCAATCTATAAGGGATTTTGCAGAAAAAAATATTAAACCTTACATAATGGAATGGGACGAGGCTCAGGTTTTTCCGGTTCCCTTGTTTAGACAATTAGGTGAAATGGGGTTTATGGGGGTTTTGGTTCCAGAAGAATTAGGAGGTTCGGGTTTGGGTTATCATGAATATATTACTATAGTTGAAGAAATTTCTAAAGTAGATCCATCTATAGGATTGTCGGTAGCGGCACATAATTCTTTGTGTACAAATCACATTTTGACTTTTGGGAACGAAGAACAAAAAAAGAAATGGATTCCTAAGTTGGCTTCAGGTGAACATATTGGTGCCTGGGGATTGACGGAACACAATACGGGTTCGGATGCAGGAGGTATGAATACTACGGCAAAAAAAGACGGAGATCATTGGGTTGTAAACGGAGCTAAAAATTTTATCACTCATGCTATTTCTGGTGATATCGCTGTGGTGGTGGTTAGAACTGGAGAGAAAGGCGATTCTAAAGGGATGACTGCTTTTGTTTTTGAAAAAGGAACTCCAGGTTTTTCTTCGGGAAAAAAAGAAAATAAACTGGGAATGCGTGCCAGTGAAACAGCCGAATTAATTTTTGATAATTGTCGAATTCCGGATGCAAACCGATTAGGTGAAGTAGGGGAAGGCTTTGTTCAGGCGATGAAAATTCTCGATGGAGGAAGGATTTCTATTGGAGCCCTGTCATTAGGAATAGCAAAAGGGGCCTATGAGGCAGCATTAAAATATTCGAAAGAAAGACATCAGTTTGGAAAAGCGATTTCAGAATTTCAGGGAGTTTCATTCAAATTAGTCGATATGGCTACTGAAATTGAAGCTTCGGAATTGTTGTTGCATAAGGCTGCTTTCTTAAAACAACAACATCGTGCAGTGACTACGGCTGGTGCAATGGCTAAGATGTACGCTTCTGAGATGTGTGTGAAAGTGGCTAATGAAGCGGTTCAAATACATGGAGGTTATGGTTATACTAAGGATTATCCTGTGGAGAAATTTTACAGAGATGCTAAGCTGTGTACTATAGGAGAAGGAACTACCGAAATTCAAAAGGTAGTGATTTCAAGAAATTTGTTGAAGGGTTAGAAGTCCCGATAGCTATCGGAGAAAGTTGGAAGTTTTAAGTGAGTCTGTTTTCTTTTTTCTGTGTTCCTTATTCTTTTTGAAATAATTTACAATTAATGATTTGTAATTCATAATTAATTTTCTACTTTTGCAGCCTTAACGAGAGGAGGTGTCAAAATTATGTTAATTATACCAATTAAAGACGGAGAAAATATCGATAGAGCACTAAAGCGCTATAAAAGAAAATTTGATAAAACTGGAACAGTTCGTCAATTAAGAGCACGTACTGCTTTTATTAAACCGTCAGTTAAAAATAGAATGAAATTCCAGAAAGCGGCTTACATTCAAGGTTTGAAAGATAGCTTAGAGAGTTAATAAGTTTTTTTTGGAAACAAAATAATACCGTTAGTGGTCAGATTTTTTATAAATTTGATGCTAACGGTTTTTTTATGGCTACAAATTTAGAGGCATTTGCGGATTATCTTAAAAAGGAGAAAAAATATTCTCCACATACTGTATGTGCTTACGTGAAAGATGTGTCTGAATTTCAGAGTTATAATTTAGCTGATTTTGAGCAGGAGAATGTTGATTGTGTTGATTATGTTCAAATTCGATCGTGGGTAGTGCTTTTGGTTGAAAACGGTTTGTCGACTATTTCTGTAAATAGAAAGGTGGCTTCTTTGAAGGCGTATTATAAATTTCTTTTAAAAATAAAACAGATAGAGGTTAGTCCTTTATTGAAGCATAAATCTTTAAAGGTGTCTAAGAGGGTTCAGATTCCTTTTTCTGAGAAAGAGTTGTTGGGTGTTTTGGAGGATGTTGAGTTGGAGGAAGGTTTTGAAGGAGTTAGGGATAGGTTGTTGGTGGAGTTGTTGTATTCTACAGGGATGAGGAGGTCGGAATTGATTCATTTAAAGATAGATGCGGTTGATTTTTCTAATTCGACAATTAAGGTTTTGGGAAAAAGGAATAAAGAGCGAATAATTCCGGTATTGGTTGTGGTGTTAAAACAAATGCAGTTGTATTTAAAGGAGAGGGGTGATTTGGAGTTGATTAAGGATAGGGACTATTTTTTTCTAACAAAAAAAGGGTTAAAATTAAGTGAATCGTTTGTGTATCGATTAATAAATTCATACTTTAGTAAAGTCTCGGAAAAGGTAAAAAAGAGTCCGCACATGTTAAGGCATACGTTTGCGACTCATTTGTTGAATAACGGGGCTGATTTGAATTCTGTTAAAGAGTTATTAGGGCATTCTAGTTTGGCTTCGACGCAGGTTTATACTCATAATAGTTTATTAGAGTTGAAAAAAGTCCATGCTGTAGCGCATCCTAGAGGTGGTGATGATTCTAAAGTTTAACCATAAAAAATATTAATTATGAAGGTAAATGTTCATGCTGTTAACTTCAATGTTGATGGAAAGCTAGTAGATTTTGTTCAAGGAAGAATGAATAAGTTGGAAAAATACTATGACAGGGTGGTTTCTTCAGATGTCTATTTGAAAGTAGAGAAGACGAGTGAGAAAGAAAATAAAATTGTGGAGGTAAAAATTAATGTGCCGGGAGATGATTTTCTGGTAAAAAAACAATGTAAAACTTTTGAAGAAGCTGTTGAGTTGTCTGCAGAATCATTGGAGCGTTTGCTTGTAAAAAGGAAAGAAAAAATAAGAACTCATATATAAATGAAATTTTTTTCAAAAAATGTTTTGATTGAGAGATAAAATCTATACATTTGCAGTCCGTTAGAAATAGCGGACTTTTTTTATTGTAAATGCCGATGTAGCTCAGCTGGCTAGAGCAGCTGATTTGTAATCAGCAGGTCGTGGGTTCGAGTCCCTCTATCGGCTCCAGATATTCTAAATGCGATTTGGAATAGGTTCTTTAAAATATTGTGATTTTAAAAATTAGGGGAGATACTCAAGCGGCCAACGAGGGCAGACTGTAAATCTGCTGTGTGAACTTCGCAGGTTCGAATCCTGCTCTCCCCACAGGTTAAATTTTAGATTGCAGATTCAAAATCTGAATTCTAAAATCAGAACTCTCTGCCGGTGTAGCTCAGGGGTAGAGTGCTTCCTTGGTAAGGAAGAGGTCTCGGGTTCAAATCCCGACATTGGCTCAAATAAGTAGGAAATTGAAATTAATATATAACTAAGATTAAAAATTAAGTAAAATGGCAAAAGAAAGTTTTAATCGTTCGAAACCACACTTGAATATTGGTACTATCGGACACGTAGATCACGGAAAGACTACTTTGACTGCTGCGATCACTAAAGTATTATCTGATGCAGGATACTGTCAAGCTAAGTCTTTTGATCAAATCGACAACGCTCCAGAAGAGAAAGAAAGAGGTATTACTATTAATACATCTCACGTAGAGTATGAAACGGCTAACCGTCACTACGCTCACGTTGACTGTCCAGGTCACGCGGATTACGTTAAGAACATGGTTACTGGTGCTGCTCAAATGGACGGTGCTATCTTAGTAGTTGCTGCTACAGATGGTCCAATGCCACAAACTCGTGAGCACATCCTTTTAGGACGTCAGGTAGGTATTCCTCGTATCGTTGTTTTCATGAACAAAGTGGATATGGTTGATGATGCTGAGTTGTTAGAGCTTGTTGAGATGGAAATCAGAGATTTATTATCTTTCTACGAGTATGATGGAGATAACTGTCCAGTAATTCAAGGTTCTGCTTTAGGAGGATTGAATAATGATGCTGCTTGGGTTCCTAAAATTCTTGAATTGATGGAAGCTGTTGATAACTGGATCGAAGAGCCAGTACGTGACGTAGCAAAACCATTCTTGATGCCAGTTGAAGATGTATTTACAATTACAGGTCGTGGAACTGTTGCTACAGGTCGTATCGAAACTGGAGTTGCTAACACTGGAGATCCTGTTGAAATCATTGGTATGGGAGCTGAAAAATTAACTTCTACTATTACTGGAGTTGAGATGTTCCGTAAAATCCTTGATAGAGGTGAAGCTGGAGATAACGTAGGTTTATTGTTAAGAGGTATTGATAAAGCTGATATCAAACGTGGTATGGTTATTATTAAGCCAGGTTCAGTAAAACCACACGCTACTTTCAAAGCTGAGGTTTATATCTTGAAAAAAGAAGAAGGTGGTCGTCATACACCATTCCATAATAACTACCGTCCACAGTTCTACGTACGTACAACTGACGTAACAGGAGTTATTACTTTACCAGAAGGTGTAGAGATGGTTATGCCAGGGGATAACTTGACAATCAATGTTTCTTTATTGAGTCCAATTGCTATGAACGTAGGTTTACGTTTTGCTATCCGTGAAGGTGGTAGAACTGTAGGTGCAGGTCAGGTAACTGAAATCGTAGAGTAATTCTATTAAAATAAAAAAAAGCCAGTTGATTTTCTTAATTGAAGTCACTGGCTTTAATTACGGGCGTAGTTCAAGGGTAGAATAGCGGTCTCCAAAACCGTTGATGGGGGTTCGAATCCCTCCGCCCGTGCAAAAAAAATATATCATAATGGCAAAAATTGTTAATTACATATCAGAAGCATTTGAAGAGTTAAAGTCAAATGTAACTTGGCCAGAATGGGCTCAGGTTCAAAGTCTAACAATTGTTGTTGCTGTTTTTTCAGTATTATTCGCTTTGGCTACTTGGGGAGTGGATGAGTTTTTTGCAAAAGCATTAGAAGGATTTTTTAACTGGATGAAAGCTTAGTTTTTTGTTATGGCAGATAATAATGTTAAAAAATGGTATGTTGTTCGAGCAGTAAGTGGACAAGAGAATAAAGTAAAGGCATATATAGAGACAGAAATCGCAAGATTAGGAATGTCTGATTATGTGTCTCAGGTTCTTGTGCCTACTGAAAAAGTAGTATCAGTAAAAGATGGAAAGAAATTAGTTAAGGAAAAAGTGTATTTTCCTGGCTATGTAATGATAGAAGCAAATTTAGTTGGGGAGATTCCTCATATCATTAAATCAATAACAAGTGTTATTGGCTTTTTGGGTGAAACTAAAGGAGGGGAACCAGTTCCGTTAAGACTTTCTGAAGTGAACAGAATGCTTGGTAAGGTTGATGAATTAGCTGTGAATACAGATACAAAGTCAATTCCATTCAGCTTGGGCGAAACAATTAAGGTTATTGATGGACCTTTTAATGGTTTCAATGGTTCGGTTGAAAAAATTAATGAAGAAAAGCGTAAACTTGAAGTTATGGTTAAGATTTTCGGTAGAAAAACACCATTGGAATTAAGTTTTATGCAAGTAGAAAAAGTATAATTTTCGTTACACTATAATAATCACTTCAATTGCTTCCGTAAATTGTTGTGTTAAATTTTTTAAAAAATGGCTAAAGAAATTAGTAAGGTAGTTAAACTACAAGTTAAGGGAGGTGCTGCGAATCCGTCGCCACCGGTTGGACCTGCTTTAGGAGCTGCTGGGGTTAATATCATGGAGTTCTGTAAGCAGTTCAATGCTAGAACACAAGATAAACCTGGCAAAATATGCCCAGTACAAATTACTGTGTATAAAGACAAATCATTCGATTTTGTTGTTAAGACTCCTCCTGCAGCAGTTCAGTTATTGGAAGCTGCAAAGCTAAAATCTGGTTCAGGTGAGCCTAATCGTAAAAAAGTAGCAAGTGTTACTTGGGAACAAATTAGAACTATTGCTGAAGACAAAATGCCAGACTTAAACGCTTTCACAATTGAGAAAGCTATGAGTATGGTTGCTGGAACAGCTAGATCTATGGGTATAACCGTATCAGGAGACGCTCCTTTTTAATTAAGAGAAAGACATGGCAAAATTGACAAAAAAGCAAAAAGAGGCTGCTTCAAAAATTGAAAAGAACAAATTATACTCTTTAAAAGATGCAGCTGCATTAATTAAAGTTGTTGCTTCTGCAAAATTTGATGAGTCTGTTGATATCGCAGTACGTTTGGGTGTTGATCCAAGAAAAGCGAATCAAATGGTGAGAGGTGTAGTAACATTGCCTCATGGAACTGGTAAAGATGTAAAAGTATTAGCATTAGTTACTCCAGATAAAGAAGCGGAAGCTAAAGAAGCTGGTGCAGACTATGTAGGTCTTGATGATTATTTACAAAAAATTAAAGACGGTTGGACAGATGTTGATGTTATCATCACTATGCCTGCTGTTATGGGTAAATTAGGTCCATTAGGTCGTATTTTAGGACCTAGAGGTTTAATGCCAAACCCTAAAACAGGAACTGTAACTATGGATGTTGCTAAAGCTGTTGCAGAGGTAAAAGCTGGTAAAATTGACTTTAAAGTAGATAAAACTGGTATCGTACATGCAGGAATTGGTAAAGTTTCTTTTGGAGCTGAGCAAATTTATGACAATGCACACGAAATTATTCAAACATTAATCAAACTTAAGCCAACTGCTGCTAAAGGTACCTACATTAAAGGTATTCACCTTACAAGCACAATGAGTCCTGCGATTGCATTAGACCCAAAAGCAGTATAATTGGTAGTTAAAAATTTTTAGTATGACTAGAGAAGAAAAATCAATCGCGATTGAAGATTTAACTGCACAGTTAGCTGGTACAAACATAGTTTATGTATCTGATATTTCTGGGTTAGACGCAGAAACAACTTCAAACTTGAGAAGAGCTTGTTTTAAAGCAGGTATTAAATTAGAGGTAGTAAAAAATACTTTGCTTGCAAAAGCAATGGAAGCTTCTGATAATGATTATGGTGATTTACCTTCAGTATTGACTGGTAACAGCGCTATCTTTATTTCAGATGTTGCAAATGCGCCTGGAAAAGTTATCAAAGATTTCAGAAAAAAAGCTGCTAAGCCACTTTTGAAAGGAGCTTACATCAACTCTGAAATTTATATTGGTGATGATCAATTAGATGCATTAGCTACTATTAAATCTAAAGAAGAGCTTATTGGAGAAATCATTGGATTATTACAATCTCCTGCTCAAAGAATTATTTCTGCACTTCAAAACCAGTTTTCTGGAGAAGAAACAGAAGCATAGTAAAATGGAGCTAACGCTCTGTTTTATTTAAGTGTGCGCACAATAAATAAATTATAATTTCACAAATCATTTTAAAAGATAGAAAAAATGGCAGATTTGAAACAATTCGCAGAACAATTAGTTAACTTGACAGTTAAAGAAGTTAACGAATTAGCAACAATATTAAAAGATGAGTACGGTATCGAACCAGCTGCTGCAGCTGTAGTAGTTGCTGCTGGAGGAGACGGTGGTGCAGCTGAAGAAGCTCAAACTGAATTTACAGTTGTATTGAAAGAAGCTGGTGCTTCTAAATTAGCAGTTGTAAAATTAGTTAAAGAATTAACTGGTTTAGGTCTTAAAGAAGCTAAAGACGTAGTTGACGGTGCTCCATCAAACGTTAAAGAAGGTGTTTCTAAAGAAGAGGCTGAAGGTCTTAAAAAATCATTAGAAGAAGCTGGAGCTGTAGTTGAATTAAAATAATTCAACTCGGTTTTAAGAACTAGGTTTAGGTATTGAGTTAATCACTCAATGCCTAAACCATTTTTCGTATAATAAAATACATCATTTTATTATAATATATTTAGTTTAAAATACGAAAAAGTTTTTGATCAATACGAAGACAAAAAGCAGGACTTATTTTTTATTGGTTTGTTTTTAAAGATGTATTGGTTACAAAAAGAAAGTATCAATTAAACAGTGTTTTTACACAAAAAACTACTTTTTTTAAATCAAAATTTTGTCCATTGATGATAACAAATCAGACTGAAAGATTGAATTTTGCCTCTACAAAAAATATACCTCAGTATCCGGATTTTCTGGATGTTCAGGTTAAATCTTTTCAAGATTTTTTTCAATTAGAAACTAAATCAGATGAAAGAGGCAACGAAGGTTTATACAATACCTTCATGGAAAACTTTCCAATTACAGATACAAGAAATAACTTTGTATTGGAATTCCTGGATTATTTTGTTGATCCACCACGTTATACTATTCAAGAATGTATAGAAAGAGGGCTTACACATAGTGTGCCTTTAAAAGCAAGGTTAAAACTTTATTGTACTGACCCGGAGCACGAGGATTTTGAAACTATTGTTCAGGATGTTTATCTTGGTACAATTCCTTACATGACTCCAAGTGGAACTTTTGTTATTAACGGTGCTGAGCGTGTTGTTGTTTCTCAATTACACAGATCTCCAGGGGTTTTCTTCGGACAATCATTCCACGCAAATGGAACAAAACTATATTCTGCCAGAGTAATTCCTTTTAAAGGTTCCTGGATAGAATTCTCTACTGATATCAACAGCGTTATGTACGCTTATATCGACAGAAAGAAAAAATTACCTGTAACAACTTTATTCCGTGCTATCGGTTTCGAAAGAGATAAGGATATCCTTGAAATTTTTGACTTAGCTGAAGAAATTAAAGTATCTAAAACAGGACTTAAAAAATATATCGGTAGAAAATTAGCTGCCCGTGTATTGAATACATGGCATGAAGATTTCGTAGATGAAGATACTGGTGAGGTAGTTTCTATCGAACGTAATGAGATTATCCTTGATCGTGATACAATTATCGATAAAGATAATGTTGAAGAAATCATTGATTCTAACGTTAAATCTATTTTGTTGCATAAAGAAGATGCTAATCAGGCTGATTACGCTATCATTCATAATACATTACAAAAAGATCCAACAAACTCTGAAAAAGAAGCTGTTGAGCATATCTACAGACAATTGCGTAACGCAGAACCGCCTGATGAAGAAACTGCTCGTGGTATTATAGATAAATTGTTCTTCTCTGACCAACGTTACAACTTAGGTGAAGTAGGTCGTTACAGAATGAACAAGAAATTAAGTCTTGATATTCCTATGGACAAACAAGTTTTGACCAAAGAAGATATCATTACTATCGTGAAGTATTTAATTGAGTTGATAAACGCTAAGGCAGATATCGATGATATTGACCACTTATCAAACCGTCGTGTTAGAACAGTTGGAGAACAATTGTCTCAACAATTCGGTGTTGGTTTAGCACGTATGGCTAGAACTATTCGTGAGAGAATGAACGTTAGAGATAACGAGGTGTTTACACCAATTGATTTGATTAATGCTAAAACATTATCATCAGTTATCAACTCTTTCTTTGGAACTAACCAGTTATCTCAATTTATGGATCAAACGAATCCATTAGCTGAGATTACACACAAAAGAAGATTATCTGCACTTGGACCAGGTGGACTTTCGAGAGAGAGAGCCGGATTTGAGGTTCGTGACGTTCACTATACGCACTACGGACGTTTATGTCCTATTGAAACACCAGAGGGACCAAACATTGGTTTGATTTCTTCTCTTGGAGTTTATGCTAAAGTAAACGGAATGGGATTCATTGAAACTCCTTACCGTAAAGTAACTAATGGTGTAGTTGATTTAGTTTCTGAGCCAACTTACTTAAGTGCTGAAGAAGAAGAAGGAATGTTGATTGCGCAAGCCAACATTGAAATGGAAGATTCTGGAAAAATTACTGCTGAAAACGTAATTGCGCGTGAAGAAGGAGATTTCCCGGTTATCGATCCTTCTAAAGTACATTATACTGACGTTGCTCCTAACCAAATCGCTTCGATTTCTGCATCTTTGATTCCTTTCTTGGAGCATGATGATGCGAACCGTGCGTTGATGGGATCTAACATGATGCGTCAGGCCGTTCCATTGATACGTCCTGAAGCTCCAATTGTAGGTACTGGTTTAGAGCGTCAAGTAGCTTCTGACTCTAGAGTATTGATTAATGCTGAAGGGCATGGTACTGTAGAATATGTAGATGCTAATATCATTACTATCAAATACGATCGTTCTGAGGAAGAAAGAATGGTAAGTTTTGATGCTGATGAAAAGACATATAACTTAATTAAATTCAGAAAAACCAACCAAGGAACTAGTATTAACTTGAAACCTATCGTAAGAAAAGGTGATAGAGTTGTTCCCGGACAAGTATTGTCAGAAGGATATGCTACTGAAAATGGTGAATTAGCTTTAGGTAGAAACTTAAAAGTAGCGTTCATGCCATGGAAAGGGTACAACTTCGAGGATGCGATTGTAATTTCTGAGAAAGTTGTTCGTGATGATATCTTTACTTCAATCCACGTAGACGATTACTCATTAGAGGTAAGAGATACTAAATTAGGTAACGAAGAATTAACGAATGATATTCCTAACGTTTCTGAAGAGGCTACTAAAGACTTAGATGAAAACGGTATGATTAGAATTGGTGCCGAGGTTAAACCTGGTGATATTTTAATTGGAAAAATTACACCAAAAGGAGAATCAGATCCAACTCCGGAAGAGAAATTGCTTCGTGCAATTTTCGGGGACAAAGCTGGTGATGTAAAAGATGCTTCATTAAAAGCTTCTCCATCTTTACACGGTGTTGTTTTAGACAAAAAATTATTTGCAAGAGCAGTAAAAGATAAACGTAAACGTACTCAGGACAAAGATGCTTTAGGAGCACTTGAAATGGAGTTTGAAGTTAAATTTACTGAACTGAAAGATAGATTAATTGAAAAACTTTTCTTAATCGTAAACGGAAAAACATCACAAGGTGTAATGAACGATTTGGGTGAAGAAGTTTTACCAAAAGGTAAAAAATATACTCAAAAAATGCTTTACGCAGTTGAAGATTTTGCTCACTTAAGCAAAGGTCAATGGGTAGCTGATGATGCAACTAATAAGTTAGTTAATGATTTGATTCATAACTATAAAATTAAGTTGAATGATTTACAAGGAGCGTTAAGAAGAGAGAAATTCACGATTACTGTTGGAGATGAATTGCCATCAGGAATTTTGAAATTAGCTAAGGTTTATATCGCTAAGAAACGTAAGTTGAAAGTAGGGGATAAAATGGCAGGACGTCACGGTAACAAAGGTATTGTTGCAAGAATCGTTCGTCACGAAGATATGCCTTTCCTTGAAGACGGAACACCAGTTGATATCGTGTTGAACCCACTTGGGGTACCTTCACGTATGAACATCGGTCAGATTTATGAGACTGTTCTTGGATGGGCTGGACAAAAATTAGGTAGAAAATATGCTACTCCTATTTTTGATGGTGCTTCTCTTGACCAAATTAATGAATTGACTGACGAAGCTGGAATTCCACGTTTTGGACATACGCATCTTTATGATGGTGGTACAGGAGAGCGTTTCCATCAGGCAGCAACTGTGGGTGTAATTTACATGTTGAAATTAGGACACATGGTTGACGATAAGATGCACGCACGTTCTATCGGACCATACTCGTTGATTACTCAACAGCCACTTGGAGGTAAAGCTCAATTTGGAGGTCAGCGTTTTGGAGAGATGGAGGTTTGGGCACTTGAGGCTTATGGTGCTTCTAGTACACTTCGTGAAATCTTGACTGTTAAATCTGATGACGTAATTGGTAGAGCTAAAACTTACGAAGCTATCGTAAAAGGTGAAACTATGCCAGAACCAGGATTACCTGAATCATTCAATGTATTAATGCACGAATTGAAAGGTCTTGGATTAGATATTAGATTAGAAGAGTAATATACATTTAGAGTTAATCAGTCTCATTTTCATGGGGCTGATTACTCATTTTAAAGTTTTTAGGATTTATACCCGTAAACCGTTCCGATTTTTTATAAAAACCAAAGAGGTTTTATAACTAGCACTTCATAATTGTCGTTTGAAGTTTAGAGAAGTAATTCGAGGTAGTGTTGGAGTTGTTAATTCGACTTTAACAAAAATCAATTTTTAATTGCAAATAAATCAATAGTAAAAACTATGATGAATAATAGAAATAATAAAGAGAAAAACCAGGTAAAAAGGTTTGACAAAATTTCGATAGGACTAGCTTCTCCTGAATCAATCTTGAAAGAATCAAGAGGTGAAGTTTTAAAGCCAGAAACTATCAACTATAGAACACACAAACCAGAGCGTGACGGACTTTTCTGCGAAAGAATCTTCGGACCTGTAAAAGATTTCGAATGTGCTTGTGGTAAATACAAAAGAATCCGTTACAAAGGAATTATTTGCGACCGTTGTGGTGTTGAAGTTACTGAGAAAAAAGTACGTAGAGATAGAGTTGGTCACATCAACTTAGTTGTGCCTATTGCCCACATTTGGTATTTCCGTTCTCTTCCTAATAAAATAGGTTATATCCTTGGTCTTCCATCTAAGAAATTAGATATGATCATTTACTACGAAAGATACGTAGTAATCCAGGCAGGTATCGCTAAAAATGCAGATGGAGAATCATTACAAAGATTAGATTTCTTAACTGAAGAAGAGTATTTGAATATTTTAGATACACTTCCACAGGATAACCAATATTTAGATGATTTTGATCCTAATAAATTTGTTGCCAAAATGGGAGCAGAATGTATTATGGATTTATTAGCTCGTATTGATTTAGATCAATTGTCTTACCAATTAAGACACTCAGCTAATAACGAAACGTCTAAACAACGTAAAACAGAAGCATTAAAAAGATTACAAGTTGTTGAATCTTTCCGTGAGTCTAACCTGAACAGAGAGAATCGTCCTGAGTGGATGATTATGAAAGTGGTTCCTGTTATTCCACCAGAATTACGTCCGCTTGTGCCACTTGATGGAGGTCGTTTTGCAACTTCAGATTTAAATGATTTATACCGTCGTGTAATTATTCGTAACAACCGTTTGAAAAGATTAATGGAGATTAAAGCTCCTGAAGTGATCTTGAGAAACGAAAAACGTATGTTGCAAGAATCGGTAGATTCATTATTTGATAACACTCGTAAAGCTTCTGCTGTTAAAACAGAATCTAACAGACCTTTAAAATCATTATCAGATTCCTTAAAAGGTAAGCAAGGACGTTTCCGTCAAAACTTACTTGGAAAACGTGTGGATTATTCTGCTCGTTCGGTAATTGTTGTTGGTCCTGAATTGAAATTATTCGAATGTGGATTGCCAAAAGATATGGCAGCTGAATTATACAAACCTTTTGTTATCCGTAAATTGATAGAAAGAGGAATTGTGAAAACAGTTAAATCTGCTAAGAAAATTATAGATAAAAAAGAGCCTGTAGTTTGGGATATTCTTGAAAACGTAATTAAAGGTCACCCAGTATTACTGAACCGTGCTCCTACATTACACAGATTGGGTATTCAAGCTTTCCAACCAAAATTAATTGAAGGAAAAGCGATCCAATTACACCCATTAGTATGTACGGCTTTCAACGCGGATTTTGACGGGGATCAGATGGCAGTTCACTTGCCATTAGGACCAGAAGCAATCCTTGAAGCTCAATTATTAATGTTGGCTTCTCACAATATCTTGAACCCTGCTAACGGTGCTCCTATTACGGTACCATCTCAGGACATGGTTTTGGGTCTTTATTATATGACCAAAGAGCGTTTGTCTACTCCGGAAAAGAAAATTTTAGGTGAAGGGCTTACTTTTTACTCTGCTGAAGAAGTAAATATTGCATTAAACGAAGGAAGATTAGAATTGAATGCTCGTGTGAGAATTAGAGCAAAAGATTTTAATGAAGAAGGAGAATTGGTTTACCAAATTATCCAAACAACTGCCGGACGTGTATTATTTAACGAAGTAGTTCCTCCTGCAGCTGGATATATCAATGAAGTATTGACTAAGAAAAACCTTAGAGATATTATCGGTCACGTATTAAATTCAACAAGTGTACCTGAAACGGCTGCCTTCTTGGACAACATGAAAGATATGGGGTATAAATTCGCATTCCGCGGAGGATTATCATTCTCATTAGGTGATATTAGAATTCCTGAGCAAAAAACACAATTGATTGCTGACGCAAGAGAGCAAGTAGAAGGAATTTCTGCTAACTATAACATGGGGCTTATTACAAATAACGAGCGTTACAACCAGGTTATTGACGTATGGACTTCTGCGAATGCACAATTGACAGAATTAGCAATGAAAAACATTAGAGAAGACCAACAAGGTTTCAACTCGGTGTATATGATGCTTGACTCTGGAGCTCGTGGATCTAAAGAACAGATTCGCCAGTTAACCGGTATGCGTGGTTTGATGGCTAAGCCTAAAAAATCGACTGCTGGTGGTGGTGAGATTATTGAAAACCCGATTCTTTCTAACTTTAAGGAAGGTCTTTCGATTCTTGAGTACTTTATCTCTACTCACGGTGCTCGTAAAGGTCTTGCGGATACGGCTCTTAAAACGGCGGATGCTGGATACTTGACTCGTAGGTTACATGACGTTTCTCAAGACGTTATTGTTAACATCGAAGATTGTGGAACATTAAGAGGTGTTGAAGTTTCAGCATTGAAAAAGAATGAAGAAATCGTTGAATCATTAGGAGAAAGAATTTTAGGACGTGTTGCATTACAAGATGTAATTAATCCTCTTACTAATGAAGTATTAGTAGCTTCAGGGCAACAAATAACCGAGACAATTGTGAAAGCAATTGAAGCTTCTCCTTTAGAAAAAGTAGAAGTACGTTCTCCATTAACTTGTGAGGCTTTAAAAGGTATTTGTGCTAAATGTTACGGACGTAACCTTGCAACAGGAAAAATGACTCAAAGAGGTGAGGCAGTAGGAGTAATTGCTGCTCAGTCTATTGGAGAGCCAGGTACACAGTTAACACTTCGTACATTCCACGTTGGAGGGGTTGCCGGAGGTATCTCTGAAGAGTCTAGCATTATTGCTAAATTCCCAGGAAGACTTGAAGTAGAAGACTTGAAAACAGTAAAAGGAGAAGATAACGAAGGAAACGAAGTGGATATCGTTATTTCACGTTCTACAGAATTGAAATTAATTGACGAGAAAACAGGTATTGTTTTAAATACACATAATATTCCTTACGGTTCCAGTATTTATGTGAAAGACGGTCAGTCTATTGGAAAAGGTGATGTAATTTGTAAATGGGATCCATATAACGGGGTTATCGTTTCTGAGTTTACCGGTAAAATTGCTTATGAAGATTTAGAGCAAGGACAAACGTTCATGGTTGAAATCGATGAGCAAACAGGATTCCAGGAAAAAGTAATTTCTGAGGCCAGAAACAAAAAATTAATTCCTACTTTATTAGTTTATGGTAAAGATGGTGAGTTGATTCGTTCTTATAACTTACCGGTTGGAGCTCACTTGATGGTTGAAGATGGAGAGAAAATTAAAGCAGGTAAAGTATTGGTTAAAATCCCACGTCGTTCTTCTAAATCAGGAGATATTACCGGAGGTTTACCTAGAATTACTGAGCTTTTAGAGGCTCGTAATCCTTCTAACCCAGCTGTGGTTTCTGAGATTGATGGTGTAGTTTCTTTTGGAAAAATCAAAAGAGGTAACCGTGAGATTATCATCGAATCTAAATTTGGAGAAGTTAAGAAATACTTGGTGAAATTATCCAGTCAAATTCTTGTACAGGAAAATGACTTTGTAAGAGCAGGATCTCCATTATCTGATGGTGCAATTACACCGGATGATATTTTAAGAATTCAAGGACCATCTGCTGTTCAACAGTACTTGGTAAATGAAATTCAAGAGGTTTACCGTTTGCAAGGGGTAAAAATCAACGACAAGCACTTTGAGGTTGTAATTCGCCAAATGATGCGTAAAGTTCAGGTTCAGGATCCGGGAGATACATTGTTCTTGGAAGATCAGTTGATTCATACTAAAGATTTTATCGTTGAAAATGATAAGTTATACGGTATGAAAGTGGTTGAGGATGCAGGAGATTCTTCTAACTTAAAAGAAGGTCAAATCGTTACTCCACGTCAATTGAGAGATGAGAATTCTTTATTGAAACGTACTGATAAAAATCTTGTTGTTGCCCGTGATGTAGTTACTGCAACTGCAACTCCGGTATTACAAGGTATTACAAGAGCTTCGCTTCAAACAAAATCGTTTATCTCTGCTGCTTCGTTCCAGGAAACAACAAAAGTATTAAACGAGGCTGCTGTAGCAGGAAAAGTGGATCTTTTAGAAGGGTTGAAAGAGAATGTTATTGTAGGACACAGAATCCCTGCTGGTACAGGTATGAGAGAGTATGATAACGCTATTGTAGGTTCTAAAGAGGATTACAACGATATGATGGCAAACAAAGAAGAATATATTTATTAATAAATAATATGTTTTTAAATTAAGAAATAGAAAGATTACCTCGTGTAGTCTTTCTATTTTTTTTATATTGTCACTTTAAAAATTGAAAAAGATGAAAGATCAACAAGAACAAATCAATATTGAATTAGACGAAAAAATTGCCGAAGGAATTTATTCTAATTTAGCAATAATCAATCATTCTTCTTCGGAGTTTGTCTTAGACTTTGTAAGTATCATGCCCGGTGTTCCTAAGGCTAAGGTGAAGTCAAGAATCGTTTTGACTCCACAACACGCTAAGAGATTGTTAAAGGCTATAGGTGAAAATATTCACCGTTTTGAAGTAGCTCATGGCGAAATCAAAGAAACGGAACACGCACCCATTCCGCTTAATTTTGGTCCAGCGGGACAAGCATAAAATACAAAGGCTTTCATTTCATTGAGAGCCTTTTTTTATTCTTTTATAATGTGAAATTGCTTTTTTTTAGTAGCTAAACGAGTTTTAGAGTAGTTTGTCGGAAATGTTTTTTACTGTTTTTCTATTGCAATAGATTTGTTTCATAATAAAATCATAATTGTAGAAACAAAAACTATGAACAACGTAAAAATAAATAAAGCTAACTCAAAATTAACCCAACTAATAGTTGTGTTTGTGTTGTTTTTTATGGTTTCTTTTTCTGCTTTTGCACAGGATAAAGCTATTTCTAATACTGGTTTTGCTGAAAAAGTACAATCAACAAATGTGAAATTAGAAAGTTCAAGAGCTACTTCAAATATGGAATTTGCATTGTGGTTTATGGGGACAAAACAAGATCCAAATTCTACTTTATCGACTGAGGAATGTAATGCTAAAAAATCAATTATTACTTCAGGAATGGCTCCTAATCGTTTGTTAATTAAAGCTTTTTTGAAAAAAGTAGTGAATTACGAAAATTCATTGTCTTAAGCCTAAAAAAATATAATTCATAAAAAAAAACGGTTTCAATTACATGAGACCGTTTTTTTTATGGAATTTATTCTAATTCAGAGGTGAAAAACAATTTAACACTTGGGTATTTATTTTGAGTCATTTGGATTGTGAAATCCGAATCTGCCAGGAAGACTAGTTGATCGTATTTGTCTTTGGCAAGGAATTTTTGTTTGATTCGTTTGAATTCTTTGAATTCCTCATTTTTTGCATCATCAGGTTTTACCCAACAAGCTTTGTGTACCGGGAAATTTTCATAAGTACATTTTGCGCCATACTCATGCTCTAAACGGTATTGAATTACCTCATATTGAAGTGCACCAACAGTACCAATCACTTTTCGGTTGTTCATTTCTAAAGTAAACAACTGTGCAACACCTTCGTCCATTAATTGGTCAACCCCTTTATCCAACTGTTTTGCCTTCATAGGATCGGCATTATTGATGTATCTAAAATGTTCCGGAGAGAAACTTGGAATTCCTTTAAAATTCATGATTTCACCTTCTGTCAAGGTGTCACCAATTTTGAAATTTCCAGTATCGTGAAGCCCTACAATATCTCCAGGATAAGAGATGTCAACAATTTCTTTTTTCTCAGCAAAAAAGGCATTCGGGCTGGAGAATTTTAGATTTTTCTTTTGACGTACGTGATAATACGGTTTGTTTCTTTCGAAAGTTCCTGAAACAATTTTTATAAAAGCCAAACGGTCTCGGTGTTTCGGATCCATATTGGCGTGGATTTTAAATACAAATCCTGATAATTTTTCTTCTTTTGGATCAACTAAACGTGTTTCAGACTCTTTTGCTCTTGGTGATGGAGCAATTGCAACAAAGCAATCTAATAATTCTCTAACACCAAAATTGTTCAAAGCCGAACCAAAAAATACAGGTTGTAATTTTCCGTCCAGATAATCCTGCTGATTGAATTTTGGATAAACTTCATCAATCAACTCTAATTCTTCACGTAAACGATCAGCAGGTTTTTGTCCAATTATTTTTTCTAATTCAGGACTTTGAACATCTTCAAAAGCAATTGTTTCTTCGATATTTTTACGGCTGTCTCCACTAAATAAATTGATGTTTTGTTCCCAAAGATTGTAAATTCCCTGAAAATCATAACCCATTCCAATAGGAAAACTCAACGGAGTAACAGTAAGTCCCAGTTTTTGTTCTACTTCATCCATCAAATCAAAAGCG
Organism: Flavobacterium commune; assembly: GCF_001857965.1. Taxonomy (NCBI): domain Bacteria; kingdom Pseudomonadati; phylum Bacteroidota; class Flavobacteriia; order Flavobacteriales; family Flavobacteriaceae; genus Flavobacterium; species Flavobacterium commune. The sequence continues at coordinate 2,626,896 of NZ_CP017774.1, forward strand.
TCATGTCCTTCACGATCTAATTTGTTGATGAAAACAATAATCGGAATTTTACGCATTCTACAAACTGCGACTAACTTTTCAGTTTGTTCCTCGACTCCTTTTGCTACGTCAATTACCACAATAACACTGTCAACAGCGGTTAAGGTTCTAAAAGTGTCTTCGGCAAAATCCTTGTGTCCCGGAGTATCCAGGATGTTGATTTTTTTGTCTTTATAGTTAAAAGCTAAAACAGAAGTCGATACCGAGATTCCTCTCTGACGTTCAATTTCCATAAAGTCACTGGTAGCTCCTTTTTTAATTTTGTTGTTTTTTACCGCACCTGCTTCCTGGATTGCACCTCCAAAAAGTAGTAGTTTTTCAGTAAGAGTTGTTTTTCCGGCATCAGGATGCGAGATAATTCCAAAGGTTCTTCGGCGTTGTATTTCTTTTAAAAAGCTCATATTTCGTATAAATAGTTTGCAAAAGTACTATTTATATATGCGATTTGAAAATAAATAAGTTCTCTGTTAATTGGAAGAGTTTTACGTAGAGATTAGGTTGGTGATAATTGAACTAAAGGTATTGTGGATATGGTTTGTTTTTTTTGACTATAATTTTTTGTTAATAGTCAGGTGGATAGTTGTATAATGTAATTGAATTGTTATTTTTGTTCGTTTTTACTATAACAAATTATAAATAATATACTTTTATGTTGTTTTCTTATCAATTGATAGAATATCAGATGACAACTAAAAAATAAAATTCCCAAAGCAAATGCCTTTAAAAACCATAAGAATGAAATCCATAAATATTAAAAAATCACTTTTATTTTTTATAATATTTTTATTGAATACAACAGTTAATGCTCAGGAAATAATAAAAGATAGCGTTGTTGTAGAGAAAAAAGTAACAACGTCTAAACGACAAAAAATAGACGGAGTTATTGCTAATGTAGGGGATTATATTATTTTGGATTCGGATATTGATAAGGCTTTTTTGGAAATCACCAGTCAGGGTGGTTCCGTTAAAGATATTCCAAGATGCCAGATGTTAGGGAAATTATTGGAAGATAAATTATATGCACATCAGGCTATTCAGGATAGTGTGAAGGTAACTGATACTGAAGTAAAATCGCTGATGGATGAACGATTGAGTTATATGGTGCAGCAAATTGGTTCGATGGAGAAAGTAATTAAATATTACAAAAAAGATACAGAGGAGGAATTTAGAAGTTATTTTTTTGATATTTTGAAAGAAAATAAGCTGACTTCTGAAATGCAAAAAAAGATAGTTGATGAAGTTGAAATTACTCCGGAAGAGGTTCGTAATTTTTTCAAAAAATTGCCAAAAGATGAATTGCCTGTTTTTGGTGCCGAAATGGAAGTTTCACAAATAATTATTGAGCCTAAAATAACTGCAGTTGAAAAACAAAAAGTGATAGATCGATTGAATGGTTTTAAAAAAGACATTCAGGAAGGCTCCAGTTTTGCGACCAAGGCTGTTTTGTATTCTCAGGATCCGGGTTCCAGATCCAGTGGTGGTTTTTATAAAATGACCCGTAAAACACCTTTTGTAAAAGAGTTTAAAGATGTTGCTTTTAGCTTACAAGAAGGTGAAATATCGGCTCCTTTTGAAACCGAATATGGTTTTCATATTATTTATTTGGAGAAGATAAAAGGGCAGGAATTAGAATTGCGTCATATATTGTTAACGCCAACAGTTAGCAAAGAAGCATTAGACGAAGCAAAAGAAAAAATCAATTTGATTAGAAAGCGAATTGTAGATAAGGAAATTTCATTTGCAGATGCTGCAAGAACCATGTCGGATCAAAAAGAAACAAGAGCTAATGGTGGTGTTTTGATTAATCCAAACACACAGGATACTCGTTTTGAATTGACTAAAATGGATCCTGAATTGTATTCGCAAGTTTCAAATTTAAAAGATAGTGAGATTTCGTTACCGGTTTTAGACGAAACAAAATCAGGAAAAAAACAATATAAAATTGTGACTGTTACTAACCGAATCAACGAACATACCGCAGATTATGCTCAGGATTATGTTAAGATTAAAGATTTGGCATTAAAGGAAAAGCAAATCAAGGCTATCGGTAAATGGTTTGATGAAAAAATTAAAGAGACGTATATTAAAATTATTGGAGAATACAGAGATTGTAGTTTTACAAATAACTGGTTGAAAAAATAATTTGGTCAAAATAACTAAAAAGAGTTAGCTTTATGAATTCATAGAGTTAGCTCTTTTTTAATTTAAAATAGTTTATAATGTCTGATGTAGCGGCAATACATAATTTGGTTCAGAAACGAACTGAGTTGAAAAAAGAAATAGCAAAAATTATTGTAGGTCAGGAAGCAGTAATAGATCAAATATTATTATGTGTTTTTTCAGGAGGACATGCGCTTTTAGTGGGGGTTCCTGGTTTGGCCAAAACATTGATGGTGAATACTATTTCGGAGGCTCTAGGACTTCATTTTAAAAGAATTCAGTTTACGCCGGATTTAATGCCTTCGGATATTTTAGGAAGTGAAATTCTGGATGCCACGCCTGCCGTCGGGCAGGAAAATCGTCAGTTTAAATTTGTAAAAGGGCCTGTTTTTTCAAATATTATTTTAGCAGATGAAATCAATAGAACACCACCTAAGACTCAGGCAGCTTTGCTGGAGGCTATGCAGGAACGTTCGGTGACAATTGCCGGGGTGAATCATAAATTAGATTTGCCTTATTTTGTTTTGGCAACTCAAAATCCAATTGAGCAGGAAGGGACTTACCCTTTGCCGGAAGCACAGTTGGATCGTTTTATGTTTGCTGTGAAATTAGAATATCCTTCTTTTGAAGAGGAAGTTCAGGTGGTAAAAAGAACCACTTCTGATTTGGTTCATAAAATAAATCCATTATTCACAGCGCAGGAAATTATAGATTTTCAACATTTAATTCGCAGGATTCCTGTGGCTGATAATGTGGTTGAATATGCTGTGACTTTGGTGAGTAAAACGCGTCCGGATAGTCAATTTGCAATAGATTTTGTTAAGAATTATTTGGATTGGGGAGCAGGACCCAGGGCTTCTCAGAATTTAATTTTGGCAGCTAAAGCTCATGCTGCTTTCAACGGAAAATTCTCTCCGGATATTGAAGATGTAATTGCTGTTGCGACTTCGATTTTAAGGCATCGAATAATTAAAAACTACAAAGCTGATGCCGAGGGAATTACTGAAGAAATGATAATAGCTAAACTTGTTTAATTTTTTTTGAAATAGACTGTTTATGCTGAAAAACATACTTTTCGCTATAACAAGTTGTTTTAAGTTTGTTAGAAAATAGTTTTCGCATTATTGATTGTTTATAAATTAAGTTAAAATTTGTTTTTTTCTTAGTTTAATGCTTTCTGAGTGCGTATTTTTCAATAATAAATGTTTTGGTAGTCTGGAGGAATTAAATTGTTTTTAATTCTCGGCTTAAATACCTAAATTTGCATCACAAATAAATAAAAATCACCTAAATATTGTGGCTTTTGGAATTGAGTAATCAAGGAATTTGCCATTAACAAAGAATTCAATTATGAACATTTATAGCGATTACATCAAGGAGATCGAAGAAAGAAAAATTCAGGGACTTCACCCAAAGCCAATTGATGATGCTCAATTGTTAAGCGAAATCATTGCACAAATTAAAGATTTAGATAACGCCAACAGAGAAGATTCTCTTCAATTTTTTATTTACAACACTTTGCCGGGAACTACCAGTGCTGCTGGAGAGAAGGCTAAGTTTTTAAAAGAGATTATTTTGGGCGAATCTGTAGTGAAAGAAATCACTCCGGCTTTTGCTTTTGAGTTGTTATCACACATGAAAGGTGGAGCTTCTATTAAAGTTTTACTGGATTTAGCCTTGGGTAATGATGCTGCAATTGCTAAAGAAGCTGCAAGCGTTCTTAAGACTCAAGTATATCTTTATGATGCAGATACCAGCCGTTTGAAAGAAGCTTTCGAAAATGGTAATGCTATCGCTAAAGAGATTATCGAAAGTTATGCTAAAGCAGAGTTCTTTACTAAACTTCCTGAAGTTGCCGAAGAAATCAAAGTGGTAACTTTTATTGCTGGTGAAGGAGATATTTCTACGGATTTACTTTCTCCAGGAAATCAAGCTCACTCTCGTTCTGACCGTGAATTACACGGAAAATGTATGATTACTCCTCAGGCACAAGAGGAAATCAAAGCTTTGCAGGCACAACATCCGGATAAATCAGTAATGTTGATTGCAGAGAAAGGAACAATGGGAGTTGGTTCTTCTCGTATGTCAGGTGTAAATAACGTAGCACTTTGGACAGGAAAGCAAGCAAGTCCATACATTCCATTTGTGAATTTTGCTCCTATTGTAGGTGGAACAAATGGTATTTCTCCAATTTTCTTAACTACTGTTGATGTAACCGGAGGTATTGGTTTAGATCTTAAAAACTGGGTAAAGAAAGTTGATGCAGAAGGAAATGTTGTTCGTAACGAAAGTGGTGAGCCGATTTTAGAGCAAGCATATTCTGTTGCTACAGGTACTGTTTTAACAATTAATACAAAAACAAAAAAATTATATAATGGAGACCAAGAGTTGATTGATATTTCAAGATCATTCACTCCTCAAAAAATGGAATTCATCAAAGCTGGTGGATCTTATGCGATTGTATTTGGTAAAAAATTGCAAACATTCGCTGCTAAAACTTTAGGAATTGAAGCTCCTGCTGTATTTGCTCCATCAAAAGAAATTTCTCATGAAGGACAAGGTCTTACAGCTGTTGAGAAAATCTTTAACAGAAATGCTGTAGGAACAACTCCGGGGAAAGTATTGCACGCTGGTTCAGACGTTCGTGTAGAAGTAAACATTGTTGGATCTCAAGATACAACGGGTTTGATGACTGCTCAGGAATTAGAATCTATGGCAGCTACAGTAATTTCGCCAATCGTTGATGGTGCTTACCAATCAGGTTGTCATACTGCTTCAGTTTGGGATAAAAAAGCGCAGGCTAATATTCCTAAATTAATGAAATTTATGAATGATTTCGGTTTGATTACTGCTCGTGACCCTAAAGGAGTATATCATTCAATGACTGATGTAATCCACAAAGTACTTAACGATATTACTATTGATGAATGGGCTATCATTATTGGTGGTGACTCTCATACAAGAATGTCAAAAGGTGTTGCTTTTGGTGCTGACTCAGGAACTGTTGCTCTTGCATTAGCTACTGGTGAGGCTTCTATGCCAATCCCAGAGTCTGTAAAAGTAACTTTCAAAGGGGAGATGAAATCGTACATGGATTTCCGTGATGTTGTTCATGCTACACAAGCGCAAATGTTGAAGCAATTTGGTGGTGAAAATGTATTCCAAGGTAGAATTATCGAGGTTCACATTGGAACACTTACTGCTGACCAGGCCTTTACATTTACGGATTGGACTGCTGAAATGAAAGCTAAAGCGTCTATCTGTATTTCTGAAGATGAAACTTTGATTGAATCATTAGAGATTGCTAAAGGTAGAATCCAAATCATGATTGATAAAGGTATGGATAATGCTAAGCAAGTATTGAAAGGATTAATTGCTAAAGCAGATAAGAGAATTGCTGAGATTAGATCTGGTGAAAAACCAGCTTTAACTCCGGATGCGAATGCTAAATATTATGCTGAAGTAGTGGTTGATCTTGATGTAATTGCTGAGCCAATGATTGCTGACCCGGATGTAAATAACGCTGATGTTTCTAAACGTTATACGCACGATACTATCAGACCACTTTCTTTCTATGGTGGAGAGAAAAAAGTAGATCTTGGATTTATCGGTTCTTGTATGGTTCATAAAGGAGATATGAAAATCCTTGCTCAAATGCTTAAAAACATCGAAGCGCAACAAGGTAAAGTGGAATTTCAGGCACCACTTGTAGTAGCACCTCCAACTTACAATATTGTTGATGAATTGAAAGCAGAAGGTGACTGGGAAGTTTTACAAAAATATTCAGGTTTTGAATTTGACGATAATGCTCCTAAAGCGGCAGCACGTACAGAATATGAAAACATGTTGTATTTAGAGCGTCCAGGTTGTAACCTTTGTATGGGGAACCAGGAAAAAGCGGCTAAAGGTGATACAGTAATGGCAACATCTACTCGTCTTTTCCAAGGAAGAGTTGTAGAAGATACTGATACTAAAAAAGGAGAATCATTACTTTCTTCTACGCCGGTTGTAGTTCTTTCTACAATTCTTGGTAGAACTCCTACTATAGACGAATATACAGCTGCAGTAGATGGTATTAACTTGACTAAGTTTGCACCTTCTCATAAACAATTAGTTAAATAAACAATTAGATTAGTTAATCATATCTAAAGCCCGAGTTGTAAAACTCGGGCTTTTTCTTTATAGGCTCTTTTATTTTTTGTATATTGTATGGTTTAAAATAGAATAACATAAAATATATAGAACTTATGGCTTTTGATATTGAAATGATTCAAAAAGTGTATGCTAACATGGCGAGTCGTGTTGATGCAGCACGTAAAATTGTTGGTCGTCCGCTTACTTTAACAGAGAAAATTTTATACAGTCATCTTTGGGATGGTATTGCGAAGCAAGCCTACGGAAGAGGGGTTGATTATGTTGATTTTGCTCCTGATAGAGTGGCTTGTCAGGATGCGACTGCACAAATGGCTTTGTTGCAATTTATGCATGCTGGGAAGTCAAAGGTGGCAGTGCCTACAACGGTTCACTGTGATCACTTAATCCAGGCTAAAGTTGGAGCTTCTACGGATTTAGCTGTAGCAAACACTCAATCTAAAGAGGTGTTTGATTTTTTGTCATCAGTTTCGAATAAATATGGTATTGGTTTTTGGAAACCGGGATCAGGAATTATTCACCAAATTGTGTTGGAAAATTACGCGTTCCCAGGCGGAATGATGATTGGTACCGATTCACATACTGTAAACGCAGGAGGATTAGGCATGCTGGCAATTGGAGTTGGTGGAGCTGATGCTGTCGATGTAATGTCGGGGATGTCGTGGGAGTTGAAATTTCCTAAATTAATTGGTGTAAAATTAACCGGAAAATTATCGGGTTGGACAGCTCCTAAAGACGTAATATTAAAAGTGGCTGATATTCTGACTGTAAAAGGAGGAACAGGAGCTGTTGTTGAGTATTTTGGTGAAGGTGCAACCAATATGTCTTGTACCGGTAAAGGGACTATTTGTAACATGGGAGCAGAAATTGGTGCTACAACTTCTACTTTTGGATATGATGATTCTATGAGAAGGTATTTAGCAGCAACAGGACGTCAGGATGTTGTGGATGCAGCGGATAAAGTAGCTTCTTATTTAACGGCTGATACTGAAGTTTATGCTAATCCGGAGCAATATTTTGACCAGTTAATTGAAATTAATTTATCAGAATTAGAACCTCATATTAATGGTCCATTTACTCCAGACAGAGGAACTCCGGTTTCAAAAATGAAAGCAGAGGCCGAGGCTAATGGATGGCCGTTAAAAGTAGAGTGGGGATTAATTGGTTCTTGTACTAATTCTTCATATGAAGATATGGCTCGTGCGGCTTCTATAGTAAATCAGGCGGTTGAATTAGGGATAACTCCCAAAGCGGAGTTTGGTATTAATCCGGGATCTGAGCAAATTCGTTATACTATCGAGAGGGATGGTATAATTGCTACTTTCGAAAAAATGGGTACTAAAGTGTTTACCAATGCTTGTGGGCCATGTATAGGACAATGGGATAGAGCAGGAGCTGATAAGGGCGAAAAAAATACTATCGTACATTCTTTTAATCGTAATTTTTCAAAACGTGCGGATGGAAATCCCAATACTCATGCTTTTGTGACTTCACCGGAAATGGTTGCTGCTTTGGCAATTTCAGGAAGATTGGATTTTAATCCTTTGACTGATACTTTAATTAATGATAAAGGAGAGGAAGTAAGGTTAAGTACTCCTTATGGAGATGAATTACCATCAAGAGGATTTGATGTGGAAGATGCAGGTTTTCAGCCTCCGGCAGAAGACGGTACAGGAGTAGAGGTAGTGGTTTCTCCTACATCGGACAGATTGCAGCTTTTAGCACCTTTCGAAGCTTGGGATGGTAAAAATATTGTGGATGCTAAATTGTTGATTAAAGCTTATGGGAAATGTACAACTGATCATATTTCTATGGCAGGACCTTGGTTGCGCTACCGAGGGCATTTAGATAATATTTCGAACAATATGTTGATTGGAGCGGTTAATGCCTACAATCAGAATACGAATTCTGTTAAAAATCAACTTACGGGAGTGTATGATGCTGTTCCTGCTGTAGCGCGAGCTTATAAAGCTGCCGGGATTCCTTCAATTGTTGTGGGGGATCATAATTATGGCGAGGGTTCTTCTCGCGAGCATGCCGCTATGGAACCTCGTTTCTTGGGGGTGAAAGCAGTATTGGTGAAATCATTTGCCCGTATCCATGAAACGAATTTGAAAAAACAAGGGATGTTGGCATTGACTTTTGCTAATGAAACGGATTATGATAAAATTCAGGAAGATGACACGATCAATTTTGTTGATTTAGTCGATTTTGCTCCGGGAAAACCCTTAACCCTTGAGTTTGTTCATGCTGATGGTTCTAAAGATAAGGTTGTGGCTAATCATACTTACAATGAAAGTCAAATAGCATGGTTTGTTGCCGGTTCAGCATTGAATTTGATTGCAGCTCAAGTATAATTTATTTTTTATTGCGATATAATGCGTTCTGTTTAATCAGGACACATTTTTTTTAAATATATGCTAAAAAATAACTTAAAGTACTGGTAAGATTGGGTTTATTGGTATTAAAATGTTAAATTCGCTTTTATCAATTTTTTGTTGTTAGAAAATCCTTTATTTTCTAATGTGTTGTAAATGAGTGAGCTGTATTATTAATTTAAAAAAGTTTTATGAGGTCTAAATTTTGGATTGTTTTCTTGGTTCTGTTTTGTAAGTTTAATGGTTTTTCTCAGGAAAAATACATGAAGCACACAGTAGCTAAAGGAGAAACAATATCTAAAATTGCAGAACAGTATAATATAAAACCAGCCGCTATTTATGAAATTAATCCCGATGCTAAGAAAGGAATAAAATTCAAAGAAATTTTGTTGGTACCGGTTGCTATATCAGCCATCAAAAAACCGTTGGTTGAAGTCTCTAAATCAAATGTTGCTCAAAAAGAACATATAGTTTTGGCTAAAGAAACTTTGTATGGGATAGCTAAACAATACGGAGTTAAAGTTGCTGATTTATATGCTTTGAATCCTCTGTTAGAGAAAAGAGGTTTGCAAGTTGGGAATACTGTTAATGTACCGGTTGTTGAATCGAAGGATTTAATAGCAGAGAATACTATTCCTCAAAAGGAAGTTTCAAAAGCAGAAATTAAAGAGGTTAAAAAAGAACTTATTTCTCAGCCAATTCCTGTAAAGGAAGATACTTTGGTGGTTGTTGTTAATGATTTTAAAGGGAATATTTTAAAAGAAGTATTAGCAAAAGAAACACTTTATGGTATTGCTAAAGAATATGGCGTTTCAGTAGCTGATATTGAAAAAGCCAATCCAATATTAGAAAAACAAGCACTAAGAATCGGTCAGAAAATTGTAATTCCAACTACCAATAAGCGATTGTTTGAAGAAAATAGCGGTGTTGCTGTTAATAAAGAGGAAGTAAAGGTTGAATCTAAAAAGGAGTCGGCTACAATTGTAGTAAGTGAAGAAGTTAAGGTTACAGATGATATTCAGGTAGAGTTGAGTCATGAAGTTTTAGCTAAAGAAACGAAATACGGAATTGCAAAACAATACGGACTTACGGTAAAAGAGTTAGAAAATCAGAATCCTAAGATTGTAAATAAGCTTTTAGTAGGTGAAAAATTAACAATTCGTACATCTAAATTAAATGCTAAACCAGCAGTAAAATTTGATTTTAGTGATGATTCTTTTACAACTGATATGGTTGGTAATGATGTAAAATCTATTTATGGACCTGATTTTATAGACCAATTGATTTCCAGAGCTTCCGAAAATATTGGTGTACGTTACAGAGCTGGAGGTACTACTAAGGAAGGTTTTGATTGTTCGGGTTTGATGTGTTCTACTTTTGGAGCATTTGATATTCAGTTGCCAAGGTCGTCTTTTGAGCAGTCACATTACGGAGTGAAAATTGATGCTGAAAATGCTCAAAAAGGAGATTTAATATTTTTCAAGACTAATGGAAGAAGTCAAATTAATCATGTAGGAATGGTTGTTGAAGTTACTGATGGAGATATTAAATTTATTCACGCTTCTGTTGGCGGAGGTGTTATTATTTCGTCAATAAAAGAAAAATATTATAGTACGAGAGTAACTCAAATCAATCGGGTTTTATAGAATTTGAATTGAAATTATAAACAAAAAAAGTGCTGCTATAGCACTTTTTTTGTTTTAAAAACTTAAATGTTTTTTATTTTAACACAGGAGATGTTTTTAAGTTTCAATTCGCTTACTTTTTTTAATAAACCTGTTTTTGGATTTCTTTTAAAAACAATTACGTTTTCACTATTCATATTGGCAACAATCAAAAACTTTCCGGAAGGGCTAATAGCAAAATTACGAGGGTGATTTCCTAAACTGGATTGGGTAGCAACACTTTTTAGTGTGCCGTTTTTTTGGATACCGTAAATAGAGATACTATTTTCAATTCCTCTATTCGAAACATATAAAAATTTTCCATCTGAGCTAATGAGAATTTCAGCACTGCCAAAATCTTTTGACTCTTTTTTAGATTGAATTTTAATTCTCTCAATAAGGTTTAGCTGCCCTTTTTCAAAGGTGTATGAGCTAATGGCTCCGGCAATTTCTTCAATAGAATACCCCCATTTTTTATTGGGATGAAACGCAAAATGTCTAGGGCCACTTCCCGGAGTACTTTTTACAAAATTACTGTTGCTGATATCTAAAGGTTCTTTTTTGTTGTTGTCAAAAGGAAAGATTCTAATTTTATCAGCACCCAGATCAGGAGAAATAATATAGTTGTTGTCTGGAGAAAAAAACACCGAATGTACGTGAGAACTTTTTTGTCTTTCAGGATTGATGCTTCCTTCAGTAAAAGGGATGTGTTGTACAATTGGATTTATTTTTCCATCTTCTGCAATAGGAAATATTGAGATGCTGCTTCCTGTATAATTCGCGTCGACAAGCCATTTTCCGGTGTGATCTAATGAAAGATAGACAGGGTTTTCTCCATTTGTTTTTTGACTGTTTAAAAATGTCAGACTTTTGTTTTGAGGGTCAAATTTAAAACTGCTAACACTGCCTGCGTTTGGGGTTTTGCTTTCGGTACAGGCATATATAAATTGACCTTCATTTGATATACTCAAATAAGAAGGATTTGAAATGTTACTGATACTGGTTATTTTAGATAATTTACCTTTAATGGTATCTAATTGGTAAATATAGATTCCTTCTGCGCTTTTATCAGGGGTATAAGAACCAAAAAAGACATAGCTGTTTTGAGAATAAGTAATGTGAAAACTAATTAAAGCGAGTAATAGTAGGAATGGTTTTTTCAAGTTTTTAGTTTTATGGGTAGAAGTTAAAAGTATTTCTTTTTTTATAAAAAACAAAAGCCAGTAAAATTACCGGCTTTTTAGATAGTGAGTTGTTCAAAAATTAAATAATAATTCGAATAATTTCTCCGTTTTTATTAATCATTTCAATTCGAACGCTTTGACGTTCGTCTTTGTTGTTCAAAAGTTTTGAAGCCGTTTCAATGTCTTTGATTTTGACATTGTCTATACTTATAATGATATTACCTTTTAATTCTTCGGCGTATTGGCTTAAGTTTTCGTTGTTAATTGATTTGATTTTTACACCATAATCAACACGGAATTTCTTTTTATCAGCGGCCGAAATATTCTCTAATTCGATTCCTTTGAACTCGGTATTAAAAAATTCATTTTTGCTCAATGTAACAGGAATAGTTTGGCTGTTGCCTTCTCTGATAATGGTTACCGCTACTTTGTCATTTGGTCGCTTGGTATTAATATATCCGGATAAATCAGCAAAAGTCGCAATATTTTGGTTGTCAATTTTTATGATAATATCACCTTTTTTCAAACCTGATTTATCGGCTCCGGTATTTTTTCGAACATTATTAATATAGAAACCTTCCGTTTGTTTGATACCTAATTCTTTGGATGCTTTTGCATTCAGCTCACCACCTTCAACTCCTAAAATTCCGCGTTGTACATTACCAAATTCCATAATATCTTCGATTATTTTTCGGGTAATATTAGACGGAACTGCAAAAGAATAACCTACGTAGGAACCTGTCATAGAAGTAATCATGGTGTTGATTCCAATTAAATCACCACGGGTGTTTACTAATGCGCCACCACTGTTTCCCGGGTTTACTGCAGCATCTGTCTGGATAAAAGACTGAATGCCATCAGTACCAAGATTTCTGGCTTTTGCCGATACAATTCCCGCAGTTACTGTAGAGGTCAGATTATACGGATTTCCTACTGCAAGTACCCATTCGCCCACTTTTACATCGTCGGAATTTCCAAAAGTGCTATAAGGTAATTTTTCATCGGCATCAATTTTTAGTAGCGCAATGTCCATTTTAGAATCGGTGCCAATCAATTTTGCTTTATATGATTTTTTGTTGTTTAAGGTAATTTCAATTTCTGAAGCATCTTTTACTACGTGATTATTGGTTACAATATAGCCGTCTTCCGAAATGATAACCCCTGAACCCGTACCTACCTGTTCCTGAGATTGTCCTCCACCTCTGTAGCCGTAGAAAAATTCAAGAATAGGGTCGCTTACTTTTTGATACGAAACGTTTTTTACGTGAACAACTGTATGGATAGTTTTATCTGCTGCTTCCGTAAAATCTAATACGTTTGAAGATAAGCCAACTCTTTTTGCGTAAGGGTCAGAAGCTAGTGTTGTTAAGGTTTTTTTGTCATTCGAAAAATAACCGTCATTGTCAAATAATAATTTATAAGCCCCTAAAGTAGTGGCTCCACTTAAAAGTGAGACTAAAAATAGACTTGAGAATTGTTTCATAATAGCTAACAGTTTTTGTTATTTGTAAAGTAAATTTATAATGAAAATCGAATGTTAAAAAACACTTTAACGCTGTTTAACAATGATTAACATTTCATTAATAGTTTGTACTTTTGTAAAACAAATTTAGAAATAATGTTAATACAATTTTATAAATACCAAGGTACCGGAAACGATTTTGTAATCATCGATAATCGTACCAATTTTTTTCCGAAAGAAGATACGAAACTAATTGAACGTCTTTGTGACAGACGATTTGGAATAGGAGCGGACGGATTGATGTTGCTTGAAAATGATCCAGAAACCGATTTTAAAATGGTGTATTACAATTCAGATGGGAATCAAAGTACTATGTGTGGAAATGGTGGAAGATGTCTGGTCGCTTTTGCGAAACAATTAAATGTAATTGGTGATAGTACTTCATTTAATGCTGTAGATGGATTGCATCATGCTTCAGTCGATAAAGACGGAATTGTTTCTTTGCAAATGATTGATGTTGATAGTATAAAAATTAACCCGGATTATAGTTTTTTAAATACAGGTTCGCCGCATCATGTACAATTAGTGGATGATTTAGAACATTATAATGTAAAAGAAAACGGTGCTGCCATTCGTTACGGAGAATTGTATGGCAAAGCAGGAAGTAATATCAATTTTGTAAAAAAAATAGATAATTCCACTTTTGCACTTCGTACCTATGAACGTGGAGTAGAAGACGAAACCTTAGCTTGTGGAACCGGGGCAACTGCAGCAGCTATTGCAATGAACGCTACCGGACAAACCGATTTGACTGCTATTAACATGAATGTTGAAGGTGGAAAATTATCAGTTTCTTTCGAAAAAGAAGGTAATAAATATGTTAATGTTTTCCTGAACGGTCCGGCAAAATTTGTTTTTGAAGGTACTATCGAAATATAATCATCAATAGAAACTCACTTCAAAATGATTACTTTAAAAGGAGATAATATCTACATACGAGCATTAGAACCCAATGATTTGGAATTTATTTATGCCGTAGAAAATGATCAAAGTATTTGGGAAGTGAGCAATACTCAAACTCCTTATAGCCGATTTTTAATTCGTCAATATCTTGAAAATGCGCATCAGGATATTTATGAAGCCAAGCAATTGCGATTAGCCATTTGTCAGGATCAGGATTTTCCGGCCTTGGGTTTAATTGATTTGTTTGATTTTGATCCTAAAAATAATAGGGCAGGAGTAGGGATTATGATTTTAAATGATGCGAATAGAAATCTGAAAATTGGTTCTGAAGCATTAGAATTATTGATTCGCTATTCATTCCATCATCTTAATTTACATCAGTTGTATGCAAATATTGCTATGGGAAATGAAGCAAGTAAAGCACTTTTTACTAAATTTGGCTTTCAATGTATAGGTGTTAAAAAGGATTGGAATCTTATCAACGGAGTGTATCAAGACGAAGCCATCTATCAATTAATTAATCAACAATTTTAAATTTTTAGCTTTGACCCCAAAAAAAATTATTTCAATCGCTTTTATTACGATTATTTCGGCATTGATTATTTATGGCTTTGTTTTAATTAGCCAGATATTTTCAGATAATACTAAATTTGCAGAGAACGAAGTTTATGTTCATATTCCAACCGATGCAACATACCAACAAGCCTTGGATTCGTTGACTCTTTATGTAACTAATTTAGATCGTTTTGAAATGGTCGCTAATAAAATGAGTTATCCTGAAAATGTAAAATCAGGGCGTTTCCTGTTGACCAAGGGAATGAATAGTTACGAATTGGTTAAAGCAATGCGAAACAATGTAGCTGTAAAATTAGCTTTTAACAATCAGGAACGAATAGAGAATTTAGCAGGTCGTGTAGGTTCTCAAATTGAAGCTGATAGTTTGTCTTTGTTGAATTCGTTTAAAGATTCTATATTTTTAAAAGAAAATGGTTTTACCGAAGAGAACGTTTTATCCATGTTTATCCCTAATACTTATGAGGTATATTGGAATACTTCGGCAGAGAAGTTTAGAGATAAAATGATTAAGGAATACCGTAATTTTTGGGATAAAGAGCGTGTTGCCAAAGCTGAAAAACAAGGATTAACACCCATAGAAGTAACAACATTGGCTTCTATTGTACATAAAGAATCGGTTAAAAAAGACGAAAGACCCAGAATTGCAGGTGTTTATTTAAACAGATTACGCGCTGGAATGCCACTTCAGGCTGATCCGACGGTTATTTTTGCTAAAAAGAAAAAGGATAACGATTTTAATCAGGTTATCAAACGAGTTTTCTATAACGATTTGTTTTTGAGTTCACCATACAACACTTATAAAGTGGTTGGTCTTCCTCCCGGACCTATTGCTATGCCTGATATTACGGCTTTAGAAGCAGTTTTAAATCCCGAGAAAAATGATTTTATTTATTTCTGTGCAAGTGTGGATCGTTTTGGATATCATGAATTTGCGGCTACTTTGGCAGAGCACAATATTAATGCTAAAAAATATTCTGATTGGGTGAATGCTCAGGGAATTAAAAGATAGTTTTGAAGTTTAAAAGCTTTTTTTTCTTGAGTTTGTTGCTTGCAATTTCAAATTGTGTGGCTCAAAGTGGAATACAATCTTTTTTGAAACCTTCGGATACTTTAAATATTAAAAGACAAAAAGCTGTTTTCGTTTCGGAAGCAGCTTTTTCTGCTATAAGTTTAGTCGGTTTGAACCAGTTATGGTACGCCGATTATCCAAGATCCAACTTTCATTTTATAAATGACAATCAGGAGTGGTTGCAAATGGATAAGGCTGGACATGTTTTTTCGGCTTATCATATTGGTCGTTTGGGTAGCGAAATGTTGCAATGGAGTGGTGCAGGTACTAAACAGCAATTAATTTATGGGTCAGGATTAGGATTTGCATTTTTAACCGCTGTGGAAGTCCTGGACGGTTTTTCTTCTGAATGGGGAGCTTCAACAGGGGATGTGATTGCTAATGCTAGCGGAACGGCTTTGTATGTTTCTCAGGAATTGCTTTGGAAAGAACAGCGTATTACACCCAAATTTTCTTTTCATACCACCCGATTTGCACAATACCGACCTGAAGTTTTAGGCAGTAATTTTAGCGAACAAATTTTAAAAGATTACAATGGTCAAACCTATTGGTTATCGGTCAATTTTAAGTCCTTTTTTAAAGAGGCAAAAATTCCAAAAATTTTGAATATTGCCATAGGCTATGGAGCCGATAGAATGCTGACCGGAAAAGACGAAAATTCCGTAATTATTTCAGACCTAAATCAGCCTAAATCACGACAATTTTATCTTAGTTTAGACCTCGATTTGACAAAAATTGAGACTAAATCCCATTTTTTAAAGACATTTTTTTCTGTTTTTTCAGTTTTGAAAATTCCGGCACCCACTATCGAATACTCGGCTAACGAGGGGGTTAGAGCTCATCTTTTGTATTTTTAGAAAACTTTAATATGTTGATTTACAGCTTTCTGTTAAAAAGTTGTATATTTGCATGCAGTAATTTCTAAAAGTGACAGGTTTAGAAGAAATATAATTTATGATAAAAAAATGGTATTTTTACACTAGTCTGACTGTAATTGTGGTCTTTTTAAGTTACAGTTTTAAACCACACAAATTGGATACAAATGAGTGGTTTTTTACAAAGAATAATGATGGAGTTTCATATTCATTACCATCATTAGAAAAGCAAGAATATACTAATTCGAATATTCCTTTTACAGGGAATTTCTTCATCGGCTTCAAAGAAGCAATTGGGTTTAAAGAATCCCAAAACAAGTACAAAAAAGTCAATTCATTAGGGTATTTAGGAAAGTACCAATTCGGAAATGAAACTTTAAGGTCTATTGGAATTCACGATACAGATAAATTCCTAAAGAGTCCTAAACTACAAGAAAAAGCATTTGTTGCTTTATTATCTAAAAACAAATCAATTTTAAAGGATGTTATTGCTAAATACGACGGAAAGGTCGTAAACGGTATTTTGGTAACTGAATCAGGTATTTTAGCAGCCGCTCATTTGGGTGGGGCAGGTTCAGTAAAAAAATACTTTAGAAGTAATGGCAAAAGGTACATTAGAGATGCCTACGGTACTTCTATAAGAAGTTATTTGAAAGCCTTTGGAGGTTATGACACTTCGTTTATTGTGCCTAATGTTAATGCAGTAGTTACACTTTAATTATTCAGCATAAATAGAGAAGCCCGTTTGTTTTGATGCAAATGGGCTTTTTTGGCTTGTGTACTTTAAAAAAAATATTATACTAATCGTAACTAATTCCAATCAAATTAAAATCGGATGACATAAATTTCTATCCGGCTTCGGTAGATTCATGTAATTAAAGCGGGATTTGATTTGCGTTTATTTGTGTAATTTGTGCCCGTTTTTTTAATGCTCATCTTCTAATTTTTTATCAATTTTGTTCGTCTTTTACAAAGAGACTTAGAATTGTAACTGCTATTTTACTGCTATTAGTGCCCGGTCCAAAAACCGCTGCAGCACCGGCATCAAACAGGAATTGGTAATCCTGTGGAGGAATAACCCCGCCTACAATAACCATAATATCTTCACGTCCCAGTTTTTTTAGTTCCTCGATTACTTGTGGAACCAGTGTTTTATGACCAGCGGCAAGGGAAGAAACACCCAGTATATGAACGTCATTTTCCATAGCCTGTTTAGCAGTTTCAGCCGGAGTTTGAAAAAGCGGACCAATGTCAACGTCAAAACCCATATCGGCAAATGCAGTAGCAACTACTTTTGCACCTCTATCGTGCCCGTCTTGTCCCATTTTTGCAATCATAATTCTAGGGCGCCGACCTTCTTGTTTGGCAAAAGCATCTGCCAGTTGTTTTGCTTTTTCAAAGCTTTCGTCTTCTTTTATTTCTTTACTATACACACCGCTAAAAGATTTAATTTGAGCCTTATGTCTTCCGAATACTGTTTCTAACGCCTGACTAATTTCGCCTAATGTTGCTCTTTCTCTGGCAGCATAGATGGCTAATTCCAGTAAATTTCCTGCTCCGGTTTGAGCACAAAGAGTAATTTTTTCTAAAGCTTCTTTTACTTTTAAAGTATTTCGGCTTGTTTTTACCTGATGGAGACGTTCGAGTTGTTGTGTTCGAACTTTTTCAATATCAATGTCTAAAATATTTAAAGACGCTTCTTTCTTTAATTTGAATTTATTAACGCCTACAATTATATCCTGTTTGCTGTCAATACGTGCCTGCTTTCTTGCTGCGGCTTCTTCTATTCGCAATTTTGGAATTCCAGTAGCTAATGCTTTGGTCATTCCGCCAAGGGCTTCTATTTCTTCAATTAGTTTCCATGCTTTTTCTACAATTTCATTGGTCAAACTTTCAACATAATAACTGCCGGCCCAAGGATCGACTGTTTTTGTTATTTTAGTTTCTTCTAATAAAAATAATTGAGTATTTCGCGCAATTCTAGCTGAAAAATCACTTGGCAAGGCCATAGCTTCATCTAAGGAATTGGTGTGAAGCGATTGTGTTCCGCCAAATACTGCGGCACTGGCTTCAATACAGGTACGGGCTACATTGTTAAACGGATCCTGAGCCGTTAAACTCCAACCGCTGGTTTGACAATGGGTGCGCAAGGTTAGTGATTTAGGATTTTTTGGATTAAAGCTTTTGATTAGTTTGGTCCAAATCATTCTTGCCGCTCTCATTTTGGCAATTTCCATAAAATGATTCATGCCAATTCCCCAGAAAAATGATAATCGAGGAGCAAATTCATCAATTTTCATTCCCGTTGAAAGTCCGGTTCTGATGTATTCTAATCCATCGGCAAGGGTGTAAGCTAATTCAATATCGGCAGTGGCTCCCGCTTCTTGCATGTGATAACCTGATATGGATATCGAATGGAATTTGGGCATTTTTTTGCTGACGTATTCAAAAATGGCAGCAGTAATTTTCATCGAAGCTTCCGGTGGATAAATATAAGTATTGCGTACCATGAACTCTTTTAAGATGTCATTTTGTATGGTTCCCGAAAGTTGGTCTGGCTGAACACCTTGTTCTTCTGCGGCTACGATATAAAATGCCATAATGGGTAAAACAGCTCCATTCATGGTCATCGAAACCGACATCTTATCCAATGGAATTTGGTCAAATAATATTTTGAAATCTTCAACAGTATCAATTGCTACGCCTGCTTTTCCAACATCGCCCACTACGCGTTCATGGTCGGAATCATAGCCGCGATGGGTTGCCAAATCAAATGCAATAGAAAGTCCTTCCTGTCCCGCGTTGATATTTTTTCTATAAAATGCATTGCTTTCCTCGGCAGTTGAAAAACCGGAATATTGACGAATCGTCCAGGGTTTTTGAACGTACATAGTTGTATGTGGACCGCGTAAATAAGGAGGGAAACCTGCTCCAAAATCCAAATGTTCTAAATCCTCAATGTCCTGCTCCGAATAGCTTTGTTTTAGTTCGATTCCTTCAGCTGTTACAAAGTTTTCAGCAGCTGCATTTTCTTTTTCTTTGGCAAAAGAAAATTCGAAGCTAGCATTAGCTTCGGATGGCTGAGGATTGAGTTGAATATGTCGGAGGTCTTTTCTCAACATAATTATTTTGTTTCTGGCAAGGTTTTAATTCCTCCAATTGTAAAAGGCATTGAGTACATTACTCGTACTGGTTTTCCATTTTGTATTCCGGGATTCCATTTAGGTGAAAGATTTAATACTCGAATTGTTTCTTTACCCGTTCCATAGCCAATGTCACGAAGAATTTTTATATCCGATAAGCTACCATCTTTCTCTACAATGAAGGTTGCATAAACCTTTCCTTTTAAGCCTTCTTCATCAGGTGCTTGGAAGTTGTTGTTGAAAAATTGGTAGAATTTTTCGAATCCTTCAGGAAATTTGGGTTTTACTTCTATACCTGCAGCACTGTAAATTAAATTATCATCGTCATTTATTACAGGTGTAATGCGATTTGAATTGCTGAAAGGGGCTACAGTTAAAGCGGGTTCAGTATCAGCCCAAGGATTGAACATGCCATATTTTAGACGGCAGGGTACTTTTTTTCCTGCTAAGGTTGCTGGAATCCATTTTGGGCTCAATGCCATAACACGCAATGCTTCTTTTTCATTTATATTTGGTTTAGGATTAATTACTTTAATATCAGTAATTGCACCATTTGCCTGTACAGTAAATTCTATTTGGATATTTTGTGCTCCCTTTTTTTCAGGTATCCATTTCATGTTTTTTTCAACAAAACCAATCCATTCGTTCCATCCGCCAGGAAAATAGGGCTGATTATCAACTTCTTTCTCCGAATAAATTTTAGTTTGAGCAAGCATTATTTGTGAGCTCACCAGTAAAATAAGTAAGGCAATTTTTTTCATATTATTTTTCTGTTTCTAGTCGTTCTTGTTCTAATTTTTCTGCCAATCTTTTTTCTATAATTGGCGTAATCAGGGTTTTTCGAGGCTTTATTTTTACAAAAGGATACAATTCGATTTGCTCTTTCATTTTGTCTTTTGGATTCAAATATTTATTGGTTCCAATAAGAATCTCTTTACCCGAATCAAAAAGTTGTTGTTCTTTATCGGCGCTTTCCTGAATTTTTCTTTTGATAATTCCGTCGTTCAATTGCTTTAAAAAGCCACCATTGGCTTCTATTTCTTTAAACAAAGTCAAGGCTTTTTCGGCCAGTTGTTGTGTTAGGGTTTCGATGTAATAACTTCCGTCGGCAGGATTGTTTACTTTGTCAAAATAGCTTTCGTTTTTAAGAATCAGTAATTGATTGCGGGCTATTCGGTCTCCAAATTCATTGTTTTTATGATAAATGGAATCGTAAGACAAATTGGCAATGGCATCCGCCCCGCCTAAAATTGCCGACATACATTCGGTCGTGGTGCGCAACATATTGATATTGTAATCATACAATGTTTTGTTGCGTTTTGTAGGCGTTACCAAAATATGACAATCTTTATCGTGATAATATTCTTTTGCAATCAATTGAAATAACAAGCGTAGCGCACGCAATTTGGCGATTTCAAAAAAGTAATTGCTTCCTACGGCAACTTCAAAAACAATGGCTTGATGAATAGTTGGAATCCGGTTTAGGTATTCATTGGCGTGAGCCAGACTATAAGCAATTTGTTGAACGATGTTCGCTCCTGCATTTTGATATAAAGCAGAATTAATGCTGATTAAAGAACTTTCTCTGGTTGTTTTCGACAATAAACGAAGCGTTTCAAAATTGTCTTTTTCTTTGGTCGAAAACCAATTGCCTTCTTTGGCTAATTGTCCAATAGGATCCAGATTGTAAAATACAGTAGCTTTTTTTTGTTCTACAATGGTATTAACTTTCGAAATAAAAGCAACCGATAAAAACTTTAAGTCAAAGTAAATTGCCGTGTTTTTCAGCGGAAGTTTTTCCAACAGTTTTTGGATGTCAACAGATTCATTTTCGATTGTAAATCGTAAACTTTCGGCTCCTCTTTTTAAAGAATCCAAGGCTCTTTCTACGGATTTTTCTACATCAAAGACAAAAATGTTTTGGCAGATTTTAAATTGCGATGCTTTTGTGGCAGCCGTGGTGGTTTTACTAAAATCATCCCGATGGTAAAAGGGTTTGACTTTAATATCTTCTGGCGAATTCCAAACCAAGCTTTCGTTATAATCGGCTCCATCCAATTCAAACTGGATTTTTTGTTTCCATTGCTTTGATGAAACAGGGTCGAAATCTTCGAATAGATTAGTAGCCATTTTAATTTGATTTTTTGAAGCTTTGCTTCTGTTTTTTTACCGCAGACCTATCTGCCGACAGGCAGGTTACACAGATTTGCACAGATTTTTTTTAGTTCTGTGTAAACTTCGAGAAAGTTAATAATTTATTGTTTCTTTTCGATAGTGTCGCCTTCAAATTCAATGATGTAAATATCCTCACTGTCTTTTTTCATATAGTATTTTTCGCGGGCATATTTTTCTACCTGCTGCGGATTTTTAAGCTGCTTAATTTGGGCTTCATCCTTTATAATTTCTTCCTGATAATAGGTTTTATTGTCTTCTAATTCTTCAATTTGGTCGTTTAAAACACTGTGGTCAAAATAGGAGTAATTGTCTAAAAATAGCATCCAGGTTACAAAAAACAATAAGGACCAAATGTATTTGTTGCTTAAAAATTGAAACCAGGCTTTGTCTTTATAGGGGTTTTTCATTAGTTTTTTTATGTCAGGTTAAACTAAAATCAGCTTTTGATAAAAGTAAAACGGCATTAGTATTTTAGTGTGTTATTATAAAATTACAATAAAATTATAGAATTTTTTGATTTATTACTGTGCGAAGCATGTCTATGGCTACGGTGTTGTATTTGTTGTTGGGGATAATAATATCGGCAAATGCTTTTGTAGGCTCAATAAACTGTTCGTGCATGGGTTTTAAGGTTTGTTGATAACGGTTTAAAACTTCATCCATATCACGACCGCGCTCGGCAATGTCTCTTTTTAGTCGGCGGATGAGTCTTTCGTCGGCGTCGGCATGAACGTAGATTTTGATGTCAAACAAATCCCTTAATTGGGCATGAGCCAAAATTAAAATTCCTTCCACAATCATTACTTTTCGGGGATGTGTGCTGATGCTGTCTTCGGTACGGTTGTGGGTCACAAAAGAATATACGGGCTGCTGAATGGTTTTGCCTTCCTTGAGTTCCTGCAAATGTGTGACTAATAAGTCGAAATCGATGGCTCTGGGATGATCAAAATTGATTAAAGCGCGTTCGTCATAACTGAGATTGGTCGTTTTTTTATAATAAGAATCCTGAGAAATAACGCCTACTTCGGCATCAGGCAATTGCTTCATGATTTGGTGCACCACCGTTGTTTTTCCACTTCCTGTTCCGCCTGCAATTCCTATAATGAGCATAAAATGGTTTTGTAGTTATTATAAAACAAAAATAGGAATTTAATCGCATTAGGCCACGGATAACACAGATTAAACGGATTAATACGGATAGTTTTTTGGAAACGTTAAAAGAAACGGTCTGTTTTTGCTCCTCAAAGTCTTTGACTTTGAGAAAGCGTTTTGCTGTCTGTGACAGCTATAGTATCGGTTGTAAACCGATAATCACTGCCGCAAAGTTGCAAACTTTGCGGAGTTAAGGTGTTTTTTATTTAGGGTTTCTTTTTTTGGGTATATTGTTTTTTAAGTCTTGTGTTTATTTCATTTAGATACGAAGAGCTTTTTAAGCTATTATTTTTTATTGTATCCAGTTTGTTTAAAATTTGAATGCTTTGTTTTGTTTTTACCTCAGAATCATTTTCTAAAGGATTCCATATACCTAATAATCCTAAAATTAATGCAATTACTATCCCAAACCAAGCTGCACAAATATTCTGTCTATGTTTTCTATCTTCTTTTGACTTAAAATTATGCTTCACTAATTGAATAAGTTCTTGACTAGGAAATATAAGGCCAAATACAGTATCATTAATTAAATCATAATATTCATTTAACAGCCCTCCTTTAAGAATTATTTGATTGTTTGAATCTTTAATTAAATCCGGTTGATTGGTAAGAAGATAATCTCCATTAGTGTTTAAAATTAATTGATTGCCATTTTGTGAAATTGAAGAATCAAACTCTGAATATAGTGCTTCGAAGGACGATACTGGTTGTTTAGTCGTGATTAAAGATATATAGCGGTTTTCTTTTAGGTATTTCAAAAGAACAAGTAATTCAAAAAGTTCATAATTAGATTTTCTTATTTCATTAATATCATTATAAAGATTTGGCTCAATATAAAACAGGATGTCTTTTGTAGTGTGATTTACAATTAAAGCTTTTTTGGTGTCTTTTGTAAAGAAATTATCTTGGAGAAACTTGCTACAAGTTGCCATAGAACTTACATCTATATTAGCTATTTGTTTTATTATTAACTTTTCTTTTGTATTAAATTCTCTCATATTTGTTTCTGATAGTATAGACTAAAATTTTTTTAGCGTTTTATAATTTCTCAAATATATCAATAAATATTTACAGAAAGTAACTTGGTATTTTTTTGCTTTTCTATTGAATTCTGAAAAGTAATACTGAGATTCCTCCTTCGTCGGAATGACAAACTGGGCGGTTTTGGCTTGTGTGAAACTTTTTTAAGGTATTTATATCCACAATCTTGTCATTCCGACGAAGGAGGAATCTTCACAAGTAACTCCGTTTTTAATTGAAAATATTGAAAATCAGTGTAGAGATTACTTCGACTTTTAATCATGATTAGAGTTCTTCCTTGTAAAGACAAACTTGATAGTGTTGGGTTCGCGTTAAGGATGGAAGCGGTATCCTTTTGTGGAGTCCCGAAACTTCGGGACTTCACAAAAGATATAGCGTACAGCCTGACCTCGCCGTAACAGAGTGGAGGCGGGGGAACGCTCAAAAAAATAAAAAGGTTTTATTTATTCTTCTTGGCTTTAATCATCATTTCGAGTTGGTCCCAAAGTTCTTCAGGAATGGCTTCCAGAATGTTAAATTGTCCGGCGCCTTTGAGCCATTCGCCACCGTCAATTACCACGACTTCACCGTTGATGTAAGCTGAGAAATCAGAAACCAGATAAGCGGCCAAATTGGCTAATTCCTGATGGTCACCCACGCGTTTGAGTGGTACTTTTTTAGCCATATCAAATTTTTCGGCAAGATTACCGGGAAGCAATCTGTCCCAGGCGCCTTTGGTAGGAAATGGTCCTGGCGCAATGGCATTGGTTCGGATGCCGTATTTAGCCCATTCCACGGCAAGACTTCGGGTCATGGCGAGAACGCCTGCCTTGGCAGTGGCGCTGGGCACCACATAGGCTGAACCCGTCCAGGCATAGGTGGTCACAATATTTAAAACGGTAGCCGAAGTTTGCTTGCTGTCAATCCAGTGTTTTCCAAAAGCCAGGGTGCAGTTTTTGGTTCCTTTTAGAACAATATCAATAATGGTATCAAAGGCATTAGCCGATAAGCGTTCGGTAGGAGAGATGAAGTTGCCCGCAGCGTTGTTGAGTAAAATATCTACTTTGTCAAAAGCCTTCAAGACTTGTTGCAACATGTTTTCGACTTCTTCATAATGACGCACATCACATTGTAGAGGCAAACAAATTCCGCCAGTTTCCGCTTCTAATTCGGCAGCCGTATTTTTCAATTTCTCTAAATCGCGGGAAGTGATGGCTACTTTAGCGCCCAGTTCCAGGAAATATTTGGTCATAGCTTTTCCCAGTCCGCTACCTCCACCGGTAACAACAATTACTTTTCCTTGGAGGGCATCGTCCCGTAACATTTTTTGGCTAAAGTTCATTTGTTTATCGTTTTATGGTAAATATACAAATTAGACTAATTTTTTCAGGAATTTAAAATTAAGATTTTTTAATTGAAAGCTCCCAATGTCACAAAATTGAAGCTATTTGAATATTAAATCTGTCTTAAATTAAATTAATCGTGCGGTGTTTTATGTATATGTTTTTATATTTGTTAAAATGACCTTGTGTTTGTTGCAGCAAAATAATTGTGTTTTTTTGTTGTTAAGTCAGTTTTTAGAACATTCGATTCTTTTAAACTAACGAATCATTTATTAAAAAATAAATCAAAATATGACCGATTTTATAAATCACCTAATACATGAATTTGAATTGCCATTAGGAAACCCCGTATTGGTTTTTTCATTGATTTTGTTCATTATATTATTGTCTCCCATTCTTTTAAAAAGGCTGAATATTCCCGGTATTATTGGTTTAATCATTTCGGGAGTTGTTATTGGACCTCATGGTTTGAATATTTTGGAAAAAAATTCAGCTATCGATTTGTTTTCGACTATCGGATTGTTGTATATCATGTTTATAGCCGGCTTAGAATTGGATATGAATGAGTTTAAGGCTAATAGAAATAAGAGTCTTCTGTTTGGTTTTTGCACCTTTATTTTTCCGTTGGCTATAGGTTTCCCAGTCTGTTTTTATTTTTTAAACTATGATTTTAATGCTAGTTTTTTAACAGCCAGTATGTTTGCAACTCATACTCTGGTGGCGTATCCTATTGTGAGTAAATTAGGAATAGTGAAAAATCAGGCGGTGGCCATAACCATTGGTGGAACCATACTTACCGATACGGCAGTATTGATTATTCTGGCGGTAATTATGGGTAATACGAATGGAAATCTTAATCAGGAGTTTTGGTTGCGATTAGGGATTTCTCTGGCAATTTTTTCGGCCATTATGTTTTTGCTTATTCCAAAAATTGCCAAATGGTTTTTTCGAAAGTTGGAAAGCGAAAAACATTCTCATTATATATTTGTTCTATCGGTAGTATTTTTTGCTGCTTTTTTAGCCGAAGTGGCCGGAGTTGAACCTATAATTGGAGCTTTTGTGGCTGGTTTGGCCTTGAATAAATTAATTCCGCATTCTTCTGCATTGATGAACAGAATTGAGTTTATTGGGAATTCTTTGTTTATACCGTTTTTCCTGATAAGTGTAGGAATGTTAGTCGATACCAGTGTTATTTTGAAAGGACCTACCGCACTTATCGTGGCGGGAACGCTTTCGGTTGTAGCTTTGTTGGGAAAATGGGTTGCAGCATTGATTACCCAGTACACGCTTAAGTATTCTAAAGTACAAAGACAGCTCATTTTTGGTTTAAGTAGTGCGCATGCTGCGGCTACTTTAGCGGTGATATTGGTAGGTTATAAAGCGAATATTCTGGATGAGAATATCTTAAATGGTACTATTATTTTGATTCTAATAACCTGTGTTATTGCTTCATTTGTTACCGAAAAAGCAGCCAAGCAAATTGTTATTGAATCTGAAAATGATAAAACTGATTTGGTAGTTGCTAATAAACTCAATGAAGAGCATATTTTACTTCCCATAGCCAGTATTAAAAAAATTGAAAAATTACTCGAATTTTCAATATTGATTAAGGATAAAAAATCACCTAATCCCGTATCGATTCTATCTGTGGTTTCTAATGATAAAGAGGCTGAATCTAACATTATTAAAACCCGAAATAAGTTAGAAGAATTTGTAAGGCAAGGCTCGGCAACCGAGACAAAAGTGAATGCAATTACAACTATAGATCATAATATTACCAGTGGAGTTGCGCGTATTTCCAGAGAAATTATGGCAAATATTATTGTTATGGGCTGGCCGGTGCGCAGTGGTGTATTGGATAAATTAATTGGCGAAAAAACTGAAAGTATTTTAGAGAATACAGATAAAACCGTTTTTATTTGCGATTTGGTTAAGCCATTGGTGCTTCATAAGCGAATTTTGGTAGTAGTACCACCGTTGGCTGAACACGAAAATGGCTTTGATTTATGGGTTGTAAAGATAGCTAAGTTGGCACAGGAACTCAGTATTCCTTTGTTTTTAGAATGCAATCCGGCTACCCAAAAAGCAGTTGAAAAATTCTCAGTAGAGATGAAATTGAACATTAAAATGACAATAAATATCTTTGAGGATTGGGAAGATTTTCTGGTATTGTCGAGAAAAATAAATGAAGATGATTTGTTTGTTCTTATTTCTGCAAGAAAAGGTTCTGCTTCATACATGAATTTACTTGAAAAATTGCCGTTTAAATTAGGTAAACATTTTCCAGACAACAATAAGTTTGTGATTTATCCGCAACAATTTGATAATGCCTATACGGCTCAACGTTATGAAGATCTTTCGTCGCAACCATTAAACATAGGTATTGAAACCATACAAAAAATTGGAAAAGATATTGGAAGTATTTTTAAAGGAAAATAAAACCGGGAATTTTTTTCTGTTAGATTTTGTAAAGTCTCCTCGCTGCTTCTTCTAAGGTGGCGTTGTCTTTGGCAAAACAAAAGCGGATTAAATGTAAATCTTTGCCTTTTTCGTAGAAATTAGAAATAGGAATCGCCGCTACACCGTGTTCGATGATAAGGTGCTTGCAAAAATCTACATCATTTTCATTTGAAATGGCTTCGTAGGATACGACCTGAAAATAAGTGCCTTCGCATGGCATTAATTTGAATCGGCTCTTTGAAAGTAATTGCCTGAAATAATCCCTTTTTTGCTGATAGAAACTACCAATTTCGTCAACCGAAACAATGTCTAAATAGTCACTTATGGCAGCTTGCGAAAGACTGTTTACGCTGAAAACCAGAAATTGATGCACTTTTTTGATTTCTTTCATCAAATGTTCGGGAGCAACTAAATATCCGATTTTCCAACCCGTGATATGAAAAGTCTTTCCAAAAGAGGAAGCTACTACAGCCCGATTGCGAAGTAGTTCGCGGGTGTGAATCGAAATGTGTTTTTCTTCGAAAGTAATGTATTCATAAACTTCGTCAGAAAGCAAAATGATTTTAGGGAATTTTTCAAACAGTGTTTCTAAGGCTTCAAAATCCGCTTCATTAAGTATTTTTCCCGTTGGATTGTGCGGATTGTTGATGATAATCATTTTGGTTTTCGCAGAGCAGGCGGCTTCAATGTTTTCCCAATTAGGAGTATAATCATCATTTAATGCTACGCGAACGGGCTTCGCATTGCATAATAAAATAGGCGCTTCGTACGAATCATAACTGGGATCTAAAATGATTACTTCGTCCTCACTTTCTACCAAGGCTTGAATGCTTGTGAAAATACCTTGGGTTGCTCCGGTAGTAACCAAAATTTCGGTTTCAGCCTGAACGGTTCTTTGGTAGGAATACGCAACAAGAGAAGCGATTTTTGACAACAAAGGAGGATAACCCGCCATCGGAGTGTATTGGTGAATGTCTTCATTAGCCAATTGAGCCACAATAGCAGTCAGTTTTTCATCAATTGGAAAGTTAGGAAAACCTTGTGATAAATTAATAGCATTGTATTCTGCAGCCATTTTTGACATGACTGTAAAAATGCTGGTGATAGTGTTGGGAAGTTTAGACATGCTTTACTTTTTTGAAAGGCTAAAAGTAAGGAATCGTACTGAGAAAATAAATTCTGGTCTATTAAACCATATAAGTCATATAAGTTTTTAATAACTTAATGAAGTTTGTAGATGAGTTTATATAAGGGAATAATATTGAAATATTTTCTTTATTTCAGCTTATGTGCGCTAAAATAATGTAAGCTCAAAAGCTTTAAAAAAAAAACTTATATGACTTATATGTTTTTAAAGAACTACATTTTATGAATAATAAAAATAGTAGGACGCTTATGTAAATCGATAGCTTCTTTTTTCCATGCCGAAATTTTCTTAGTCTTGATGTATTCGGTTGGTAAAGTAATATCAGTTGCGATACATAAATATGTTTCCGGATGTAATGTTTGGATTAAATCTTCCAGTAATTTATTATTGCGATATGGTGTTTCAATAAAAATCTGGGATTGATTTTTTTCGAATGAGATTCTTTCTAAGCTCTTGAAACTCGCTCTTTTTTCGTCTTTTTCAATCGGTAAATAGCCGTGAAAAGTAAAACTTTGGCCATTCATTCCAGAAGCCATCATGGCTAATAAAATAGATGAAGGTCCTACTAATGGAATTACCTGAATTCCTCTGTCGTGTGCCAGTTTTACAATTACAGCACCGGGGTCGGCAACTCCGGGACAACCGGCTTCGCTCATTAAGCCTACATTTTTTCCTTCTAATAATGGTTTGATGAAATCCAGATGTTCTTTGGCTTCAGTATGTTTGTTTAATGCAAAAAGCACTAAGTCTGCTTGTTTTTTTTCGGGATGAACCGCTTTGATGGATTTTCGGGCGGTTTTTTCGTTTTCGACAATATAATAATCAATAAAATCAATAGTTCTTTTTACGGTTTGCGGTAAAACATCCATCGGGTCACATTCTCCCATTGTAGTTGGGATTAAATAGAGTTTTCCTAAAAGAGGGGTTGAATTCATTGTGAATTTTTTTAGAGTTAGCCGTGATTGGCTTTTAGTTTTGATGCAATGATTTCGCAAGCTTCATCAAGCATTTGGAAAACCATTTCAAATCCATTGGAGATGCCGTAATAAGGATCAGGAACATCGACATTTTCATTAGGATATAATTCGTTTAGAATGATTTCAACTTTTTCTTTTTGCTCATCATTTTTGGCTAAACGAATCACGTCTCTAAAGTTGGATTTATCCATCACATAGATGTAATCAAAAGTTTCGAAATCCTCAACTTTGAATAGTCTGGCTCTTTGAGTAGAAATATCTAATTGGTGTTTTTTGGCAACAGCAATAGAACGTGCGTCGGGTTGATTTCCTGAGTGCCAGGCGCCAGTACCGGCAGAATCAACAAAGAATTTATCTTTTGGTAGTTTGGAAGCCAAAATTCCTTCGGCTAAAGGTGACCGACAAATATTGCCCAAACATACCATTAAAATCTTTACAGACATAAGGTTTTTATAGCGTTAGTTTTTTGTGGATGTCTTCGACAAATTTTTTGAATTGTTTGTCGGTTGCTACCAAATTATCTACAGTTTTACAAGCGTGTAGTACTGTTGCGTGATCACGATCACCAATTTGAGAACCAATATTTGCCAAAGACGATTTAGTGAATTTTTTAGCGAAAAACATCGCTAACTGCCTCGCTTGAACTACGTGCCTTTTCCTCGTTTTTGATTGCAAAGTCTCTACGTCCAATTGGAAATAATCGGAAACGATTTTTTGAATGTAATCTATAGAAATTTCACGTTTTACATTCTTGACAAATTTCTCAACTACGCTCTTCGCCAGTTCGATAGTAACTTCTTTTTTGTTGAAAGAAGATTGTGCAATCAACGATATAATAGCACCTTCCAGTTCACGAACATTAGATTTAATGTTGCGGGCTACGTATTCGATAATTTCGTCGGGCATTTCCACACCATCGCGGTACAAGATGTTTTTTAGAATCGAAATTCTGGTCTCGTAATCCGGTTGGTGCAATTCGGCTGATAATCCCCATTTGAAACGGGATAATAAGCGTTGCTCAATATCCTGCATGTCCACAGGTGCTTTGTCAGAAGTCAGGATAACCTGCTTTCCGTTTTGGTGCAAATAATTGAAAATATGGAAAAATACATCTTGTGTTCCTGATTTTCCTGATAGGAATTGAACATCGTCGATGATTAATACATCAATTAATTGGTAGAAATGAATAAAGTCATTTCGGTTATTTTTCTTTACAGAGTCTATATATTGTTGCGTGAAGATTTCAGCAGAAATATACAAGACCGTTTTTTCAGGATATTTGTCTTTAATCTCAACTCCAATAGCATGCGCTAAATGCGTTTTCCCTAATCCAACACCTCCAAAAATCAATAATGGATTAAATGAAGTTCCTCCAGGTTTATTGGCTACAGCCATACCTGCCGAACGAGCCAGACGGTTAGAATCTCCTTCAAGGAAATTGTCAAAACTATAATTAGCGTTTAGTTGTGATTCGATTTTTAAATTTCTGATCCCTGGAATTACAAAAGGATTTTTTAATTCAGGATCCAGATTTTTTAAAGGAGCATCAACATTTTGCGGTTTTACAGGAGAACGGTTGGCACTTGGCAATTGTTCCGTAAACGGCTGTTTGTTGCCATAAGTGTTCTCCATTTTAATTTTATAAAGTAACTTTGCGTTTTTACCAAGTTCTTTAGTAAGGGCAACTTTTAATAGTTTAACATAGTGTTCTTCTAACCATTCGTAGAAAAATTTACTAGGAACCTGAATATATAATGCGTTATCGGTAAGTTCAACTGACTTGATTGGCTCAAACCAAGTTTTATAGGCTTGGTCTTGAATATTGTCTTTTATAAAAGACAAACAGTTATCCCATACTGATTGAGCAGTTTTGTTCATAAATTCTGTTAAATTATTATATTTTTTATTCTGTTTTTTGAAGTAAATAATATCGTTAAAGATGTTATTTCTCGGGGTAACAAATATGTGAACAATTTTCGTTAAAAAAAAATAAATAGGGGTTGATTTTGAAGAAATATTATTGTAAGTAAGAAGAAAAATATTCCAAATTAAGATAAAAAATAATACAGTTTAAAATGAAAATATACGAATTTAATGTGCGTGTAAGATATTCAGAAACCGATCAAATGGGAGTGGTTTATCACGGGAATTATGCACAGTATTTTGAGATGGGTCGCGTGGAATGGCTTAGAAACATTGGGATTTCATACAAATGGATGGAAGAAAATGGTGTAATGCTTCCTGTGGTTTCTTTGAATATTAATTATAAAAAACCAGCCCGATATGACGATTTGTTGAGGGTAAAAACAATTTTTAAAAGTCAGACTTCAGCGAAGATTGAATTTGATTATGAGATATACAATGAACAAAATGAGTTATTAACAATTGGGAACTCAATTTTGGTGTTTGTGAACATGAAAACGGGTCGTCCGATGGCTGCTCCGGAATATGTCAAAACGCAGCTTTTACGAATATAAAAATCTAAGGATTTTATATTTGATTTTCTTTAAAATTGAGAAGGAATTTGAATATTAAATTTAATAATCTCTGAATTTTTTAGGATTGATTTTTGAGGGTTTTATTTTATCTTGAAAATTATTCTTTTGCTTTTATCTCAATTTCGAATAAAGAATTAAAAATGTCGAATATTTGTTCGGCATTTTTTTTTCGGGTTTTGATTTCAATTTCGCAGCTCATTTCCATTTTTTGATTCACTATGTCTAAATTTTTTTCTTTGATGATGCGCATGACCTTATTCATGTTTTTGTAATCAAAAGAAATTAAATAATGGATGTCGATTGTTTTTTCTACAATGGAGCAATTTTCAAGTGTGAGTTGTGCGGCTGTTTTATAAGCAGTAATTAATCCGCCAACGCCTAATTTAGTTCCGCCAAAAATGCGAACAATAACAACGAGAGTGTTGGTTACTGAAAAAGACTGGATTTGTCCGTAAATAGGCGTTCCTGCACTATTGCTGGGTTCTCCATCATCATTGGCCCTGTAGCTGATTTTTTCACTGCCTATCTGGTAAGCATAACAATAATGGCAAGCGGTGGGATACTTTTTTCTTAAAATTTCAATTATTGGTTTGACTTCCTCTTCAGACGTTATTGGGAAAGCATAACCAAAGAATTTACTTCCTTTTTCTTTAAAAAGAATTTCTTCGGATGGAAATGCAATGGTATTGTAGGTGTCTTTCATTATTCAATAGTAATATCAAAAATCAAAATTCAATAACAATTTCAATATGAAAATTCAATGTCAAAATATAATTTTGTTATTGTTTATTGATATTGTCATTGCTATTGATTTAAAGAATGTCTTTGTTGAATAAATCGACTACGTCTTCTTTGCCAACCTGAAGATTCCAAACGTGAATTCCTAAAGCCTGAGCGGCATCGGTGTTTTCTTTTTTGTCGTCAACAAATAAGGTGCGTTTGGCTTGCAGTTCGTGTTTGTTTAAAACCGAAAGGTAAATTTCGGCATCGGGTTTGCGCATTCCCATTTCGAATGAAAAATAGACTTTTTCAAAGCATTGGTAAAAATCGCTGTAAAAAGAAGTTCCTACTCTTTGCTCGAATGTTTCAATGTGAATCGAGTCGGTGTTGCTCAATAAAAACAAACGGTATTTTTTAGAAAGCATTTGTAAAAATTCCAATCGATACAAAGGAAAGTCGGCTAAAATAGCATTCCAAGCCTCCAGAATTTCTTCGATGCTGGCATTAGGCATGTGTTTTTGAAATCCGGCTAAAAATTCCTCTCTTTTAATGTTTCCTTTTTCAAATTGAATATTCAAACGATCTAAATCTTCATTCCATTCTTTTAAACCTAGATTTTTAAGTCCGTCAATAGTGGCTTTTTTGTCTAAATTGATGAAGATATCTCCAAAATCAAAAATAATAGTATTAATCATGGTTGGTAGAAATTATTAGTTCATCTTCTAAAATGAACTGTTTTTGGTTTGCTTTTGGTTGTATAGTTGGTGCTTTTGTTCCGTTTTTAAAGATGGTTTTTCCTTTAAAAATACGTGCTTCGTCCCAAAGGTTATTGTCAATAAAAGTTTGTAAGGTTTGACGACCACCTTCAATTATTACCGATTGAATTTGATGTTCAAATAATTTTGTTAAGATTTGGGGAGCTATATTTTGTTCAAAATCAATTCTTTCAAAGATAAGGTTTTCTTGGTTTGCATCGGTATTTGTTTGGCAAAAAACAATCGTTTTGATTTGATTGTCCAGTAGAAAATTTTCTTTTGGAATCCGATTATTTTTGTCTAAAACCACTCTTACTGGGTTTTTTCCTGTCCAATCGCGAACATCTAATTTTGGATTGTCGTCTATGGCAGTTTGTGTACCCACAAGAATAGCCTGTTCTTCGCTTCGCCATTTATGGACTAATTGTCTCGAATATTGATTGGTGATCCAAATAGGTTTTTGTTCGTTTCTTTCTATTGGAGCAATAAATCCATCCTGACTTTCTGCCCATTTCAGGATGATATAAGGTCTTTTTTGTTGGTGGAAAGTAAAAAAACGTTTGTTGAGTGCGTTGCATTCTTCTTCCAGAAGGCCTACAGTAACGTTAATTCCTGCTTCGATTAGTTTTTTGATGCCTTTACCGGCTACTTTCTTGTTAGGATCTACCGTTCCAATGACTACATTTGGGATTTTATTTCGAATGATTAAATCGCAACAAGGCGGTGTTTTTCCAAAATGGCTGCAAGGCTCTAAGCTGACGTAAATAGTCGCTTTTTCTAGTAAAGATTTGTCTTTAACTGAATTTACGGCATTTACTTCGGCATGTGGTTCTCCTGCTTTTTTGTGCCAACCTTCGCCAATAATTTGGTTTTCATAAACAATAACGCTGCCCACCATCGGGTTAGGATAGGTCGTTCCCGTGCCATTTTTGGCTAGTTCAATGCAGCGCGCCAGGTATTTTTCATGTATCTTTTTCACGGCGCAAAAGTAGTTATTTTTGAGTTTATGATTTAGTTTTGAAACCACTAAAAATAACAATAAACTATTTCTATTTTTGCAACATAAATCAATATTTCAAGAAAATGGAAAATTGGGTTCTCAGAAAAATAGAAAAGAAAGACAATCAATCGATTGCTCAATTAATACGGACGGTTTTCGATGAATTAGATATCCCGAAAGTGGGAACTGCTTATGCCGATCCGTGTTTGGATTTGATGTTTGAGGAATATAACAAACCGAAATCAGCTTATTTTGTGGTCGAAAATAATGGAAAAATCATTGGAGGAGCAGGATTAGCTCCACTTAAAAATGAAGCCGAAACCATCTGTGAATTGCAAAAGTTTTTTTTTCTTCCCGAAGCTCGCGGTTTGGGAGTTGGAAGCAAAATGATGGAAATTTGTATGCAGGCGGCAAAGGATTTTGGTTTTGAAAAATGTTACCTCGAAACCATGCCTTTTATGCACGATGCTCAAAAACTGTATAAGAAATTTGGCTTTGAGTATATTTGCGCGCCCATGGGAAGTACAGGTCATGATTCTTGTCCGGTATGGATGTTGAAAGATTTACATTAAAAGCTTGTTGAAAAACAAATTCTAAACGAATAATATCAATGAAAATAAAGGCTTACAGAACTCAATTTATTCAAGCGCTTTCGATTATTTATGACGAAGGCGAAGCTGAAAGTTTTTTTTATTTGATATTAGAAGAAAAAAAGCAATTGAAACGAATTGACTTGGCTTTGCAGCCTGATTTAGAGTTTTCTGAAGAAGAAATTAGGATTTGGAATGCCATTTTGGAACAACTAAAACTAGAAATTCCAGTTCAGTATTTGTTGGGAAAAACTCATTTTTACGGATTAGAATTTGAAGTCAATGAAAACGTTTTGATTCCGAGACCGGAAACCGAAGAACTTGTCGAATGGATTATTGGAAGTCAGAAGTTAGAAGTTAGAAGTGAGAAGTCAGAAAGTAAAAAATTGAAGATTTTGGATATAGGAACCGGAAGTGGTTGTATTGCAATTTCATTGGCAAAAAATATTCCGAATGCGCAGGTTTTTGCAATTGATGTTTCTGAAAAAGCTTTGGCTACAGCCCAAAAAAATGCTGAAATGAATCAAACTGAAGTACATTTTATAAAAACTAACATTTTAAATATTAATAATTTACAAGAACTTCCAGCTTCTAACTTCCAGCTTCCAACTCATTTCGACATCATTGTATCAAATCCGCCCTATGTTCGAAATATAGAAAAACAGGAAATCAAGAAAAATGTTTTGGACAACGAACCGCATTTGGCTCTTTTTGTAGAAGATGATAATGCCTTAATTTTTTACCGAAAAATAGCCGAATTAGCTCGGAAAAACCTGACTCAAAACGGACAATTATTCTTCGAAATCAATCAATATCTTGGAAAAGAAATGATTTCATTACTCGAAAATATGAATTTCAAGAATGTTGAGTTGAGAAAAGATATTTACGGGAATGATAGAATGACAAAGGCTAGTGTTTAGTAGGTAGTTTTTGTATTTGTTTGTGCGATTTTAGGTGGTCTCTTTTTTTTGTTTTCAACGGATAAAAATCCGTTTCTACAATATGCTTCGTTCCTACGGAACTATCAAATTACATATTAGAGCCATGGGCTCGGATTATTTTGTAAGGCTGGACTTTAGTCCAGTTTAACTGATGAAAATTACTCATAACGCAGCGCCTCAATAGGATCTAGTTTTGCGGCTTTAATGGCTGGATACAATCCAGAAACAATAGCCACAATAAAACTGGTCAAGAAAGCAGCCATGATAGCTTCCCACGGAATAACGAAAGCAAAACTTAAGGCAGTCGCAATTCCGTAGCCGATTAAGATTCCGAAAATAATTCCGGCTAATCCACCCAATTGCCCTATAAGTAAAGTTTCTATGAAAAACTGAACTGCAACTGTAGAGCGTTTGGCTCCCAATGCTTTTCGAACACCGATTTCGCGAGTGCGTTCAGTAACCGAAACAATCATAATATTCATCAAAGCAATTGAAGAACCAAGAATTGTAATAATACCGATAACCCAGGATGCCCATCCTAAATATTGCGTAATGCTTAGGATTCGATTAATCAAATCATCACTTCGAACTACGCCGAAATTATTGTCTTTTATGGGACTTAATTTTCGAATGCTGCGCATGGTGCTGATAGCATTGTCAGTGGCCTGATCAAGAAATTCTTTATTGTTGACCATGACACTCAGGCTGTAATTGATATTAGGAGCTGTAAAAAGCGAGCGAGCCACCTGAATAGGAATTAAAACTCTTAAATCCTGGCTGTTGCCAAAAGTGGAGCCTTTCTCTTTTAAAACACCAATCACTTTGAATTTTGCACCGCGAATTGAAATGGTTTTGTTGATAGGGTTGACGTCTTTCAGTAATCCTTTTTCAAAATCAGATCCTACTACACAAACATAATTATTATTGCTGATGTCGAAATTATTGAAATTACGCCCTGAACTGGTTTCTAATCCGGAATTAGTAACAAAATATTCATCAACACCCAGAATAGAAATTTCAGGGTCGGTTTTTTCAGCTTCAAATTTTACTTCGACAGTTGAAGTGGCTTTGAAAGACAGTGAGGTTTGCGAAAGCGGAAAATTGTATTTGTTCTTAAAAGCTACTGCTTCAGGATAAGAAATAATGGGGTTGATGATTTCCCGTTCTTCGCCACCGTGTCTTTTTATGGTGTTTTCGTAGCGGTTAATGTTGAAGGTGTTGGCGCCCATTGAAGCAAAATCAGAAGAAATCGTGTTTTCTAATGCCGAAACCACCGTTAAAATTCCCACTAATGCCGTGATGCCAATAGCAATAATTAATATCGTGAGGGTGGTTCGTAGGATTTGGGTTTTGATAGAGCCAAAAGCTATTCTTATATTTTCCTTTAATAGATTGCGCATTGTAGTAGTTTGCTACGAAAATACAATTTTTGAGAGAAGTTTGTTTTCAAGGCAAGTTATTTATTTTAAAAATAAGATATTTGCAGCCAAAATAGAAGTTAGAGGTTAGAAATTAGAAGTAGAAGTGCTGAAAGATTCTAACCTCTAACCTCTAACCTCTAATTTCTAAATTTTAAAAATGGCATCAAAACCAAGTATTCCTAAAGGAACAAGAGATTTTTCACCTGCTGAGGTGGCTAAACGTCAATATATTATTCAGACTATAAAAAGTAATTTTGAAAAATTTGGTTTCCAACCGATAGAAACCCCTTCGTTTGAAAATTCAGAAACCCTGATGGGGAAATATGGAGAAGAAGGCGATCGATTGATTTTTAAAATATTGAATTCCGGAGATTATTTGGCGAAAGCCAATGCTGCTTATTTAGAAAATAAAGACAGCGTAAAGTTAACTT
The DNA here is from genome assembly GCF_001857965.1 of Flavobacterium commune. Lineage (NCBI taxonomy): Bacteria > Pseudomonadati > Bacteroidota > Flavobacteriia > Flavobacteriales > Flavobacteriaceae > Flavobacterium > Flavobacterium commune. The sequence goes on from NZ_CP017774.1 coordinate 2,665,191, forward strand.
CAAGTATTTCTGAAAAAGCTTTGCGTTATGATTTGACGGTGCCTTTTGCAAGATATGTGGTGCAACATCAAAACGAAATTGAATTTCCTTTTAAAAGATACCAAATCCAACCGGTTTGGCGTGCCGACAGACCGCAAAAAGGACGTTTTAGAGAATTTTTTCAATGTGATGCCGATGTGGTAGGTTCAAAATCATTGTGGCAGGAAGTGGAATTGGTACAATTATATGATACAGTTTTCACTACTTTAGGTTTAAACGGAGTGACAGTTAAAATCAATAACCGAAAAATATTATCTGGAATTGCTGAGGTAATTGGTGCTTCGGATAAATTAATCGATTTTACGGTGGCTCTAGATAAGTTGGATAAAATTGGCGAAGACGGTGTAAAAAAGGAAATGATTGAAAAAGGAATTTCTGAGGAGGCAATTGTAAAAGTGCAGCCTTTGTTTAATTTTACCGGAAGTATTTCTGAAAAAATCGAAAAATTATCACAGCTTTTAGCCGCTTCGGAAGAAGGAATGAAAGGAGTGGAGGAGTTGCGTTTTATTTGTGACAACGTGACTAAATTAGGCTTGACAACTGCCATTTTAGATTTGGATGTGACTTTGGCACGTGGTTTAAATTATTATACAGGAGCTATTTTTGAAGTAGCTGCGCCAAAAGGAGTTGCTATGGGTTCTATTGGTGGCGGTGGTAGGTACGATGATTTGACTGGAATTTTCGGTTTAAAAAACATGAGTGGTGTGGGAATCTCTTTTGGTTTGGATCGTATTTATTTGGTAATTGAGGAATTAGGATTGTTTCCGGAAACCGTTACGGCAAGTTCAAAGGCTTTGTTTGTGAATTATGGAGATGCTGAAGCTTTTTATGCTTTACAAGCCATTAAAAAATTAAGAGCTTCAGGTATAAAAGTAGAGTTGTATCCTGATAAAGCTAAGGTGGCCAAACAATTTCAGCATGCTGATAAACGCAATATTCCTTTTGCAGTAATTGTAGGAGGAGAAGAAATGAGTTCGAATACTTTTTCGCTTAAGAATTTGGTTTCTGGAGAGCAAATAACGATGGATTTTGAATCGTTAAAGAATGCTTTGATTTAATTCAGAAATGTATAAACACAAAAAAAGCTTTGTCGGTTTGACAAAGCTTTTTTTAGTATAAGTAATCGCGAATTAATAATTGTTTTGAAATCAACTGTAATTTTTAAACTTGTTTTAGTCAAAAATCAGAGATTGATTAGAACCTAGTAACAAACATATAGAATCTATTTGAAATATGTCTTAAAAATTTATTAAAATTTTAATTTTAACATTAAAAAAAATTAAATTAAGAAAAAACAGGGTGGAAAAATAGTTATAAGAGAAAAGGGTGACAATTTGGCATTTGGATTGCTTTGGCAGTACTTTTGCTATCCAAAGGAAAGTGTAAAAATGAAGAAGTTTAAAAATATATTTAAAAATAAGGGAAATATGAGTACTGAGAATACAGAGATCGATAAAGAAATGGATGAGGCAACAGTAGAAAATACGGCAAGCCAAGAGCAGGCAGTTGCTGAGGAGTTAAGTGTTGAAGAGCAATTGGCAAAAGACTTAGCGGATGAAAAAGACAAACATTTACGATTATTTGCTGAATTTGAAAACTATAAAAGAAGAACTTCAAAAGAACGTATTGAATTGTTTAAAACGGCCAATCAGGAAGTTTTATTAGCAATGTTACCTGTTTTGGATGATTTTGACCGTGCTTTAGTTGAAATTGCAAAATCAGGAGATGAAACTTTAACCAAAGGAGTAGAGTTGATTCATGAGAAATTAAAAAGTACTTTGTCTTCTAAGGGATTAGAGTTAGTTGATGTGAAAGTTGGAGATGCTTTTAATGCAGATTTTGCAGAAGCAATTACACAAATTCCTGCTCCATCACCTAAATTAAAAGGTAAAATAGTAGATGTTCTTGAAAAAGGATACAAACTGGGAGATAAAATTATTCGTTACCCAAAAGTAGTTATTGGGCAGTAAATTTGGGTAGAAATGCATTGCAATGCGTTTTAAAAAATAAATACAAATGAAAAAAGATTTTTACGACATATTAGGTGTTTCTAAAAATGCTGATGCTGCGGCGATAAAGAAAGCCTACAGAAAAAAAGCTATTGAGTTTCACCCTGACAAAAATCCTGGAGACAAATCGGCAGAAGAAAAGTTCAAAGAAGCGGCAGAAGCTTATGAAGTTTTAGGTGATCCTGACAAAAAAGCAAAGTATGACCAATTTGGACACCAAGCTTTTGATGGTTCTGGTGGTTTTGGCGGAGGTCATCACATGAACATGGATGATATTTTCAGTCAGTTTGGTGATATCTTTGGAGGTGGTTTCGGTGGATTTGGCGGAGGCGGAAGCCGAGGCGGAGTTCGTCGTGCTAAAGGAAGCAATTTGCGTATCAAAGTAAAACTGACTTTGGAAGAAATTGCTAATGGTGTTGAGAAAAAAGTAAAGGTAAAACGTAAAGTTCAGGCTCCTGGAGTTACTTACAAAACTTGTTCTACTTGTAATGGTCAGGGACAGGTAATGCGAGTGACTAATACTATTTTAGGTAGAATGCAATCAGCGACAACTTGTCCTGCTTGTGGTGGATCTGGTCAAATTTTAGATAAAAAACCATCTAACGCTGATGCGCAAGGAATGATTGTAGAAGACGAAACGGTTTCTATTAAAATTCCAGCAGGTGTTGTTGATGGTATGCAATTAAAAGTTTCTAACAAAGGAAATGATGCTCCGGGGAATAGTATTCCGGGTGATTTAATTGTGGCTATCGAAGAGTTAGAGCACGAATTTCTAAAGCGTGAAGGAGAGAATTTACATTATGATTTATATGTAAGTTTCCCTGAGGCTGTCCTTGGAATTTCTAAAGATATTGAGGCTATCAACGGTAAAGTAAGAATCAAATTAGAAGAAGGAATCCAATCAGGAAAAATTCTTCGATTAAAAGGAAAAGGTATCCCAAGTATCAATGGATATGGAAATGGGGATTTGTTAGTTCATGTAAATGTTTGGACTCCTAAAACATTGAACAAAGAGCAAAAACAATTCTTCGAGAAATATTTAGAAGATGATAACTTCTCACCAAATCCTGAAAAATCAGATAAGTCATTTTTTGAGAAAGTAAAAGATATGTTTTCTTAGACTTTTTAAATAAAAATCATATAAACCCATTCGCCGCGGCCAATGGGTTTTTTTATGAAACAATTGTAATCGATTTAGGTAGTAATTATTTACTTTTACAGCCGCAAGGTCGAAAAGGCCTAATTGAAGAAGAAAATTCAAAAAATCAGCATGAATACCTTATTAGAAGTCAATAAAGTAGTGAAGCAATACGGAGATTACGTGGCATTAAACGATGTTTCTTTGTCTGTTCCTAAAGGCAGTATTTATGGACTTTTAGGTCCTAATGGTGCCGGAAAAACTTCCCTTATTCGAATCATCAATCAAATTACCATGCCGGATAGTGGTCTAATTATCCTGGATGGCGAAAAATTGCAACCCAAACACGTACAATATATAGGTTATCTTCCCGAGGAAAGAGGTTTGTACCAAAGTATGAAAGTAGGTGAGCAGTGTTTGTATTTGGCACAAATGAAAGGTTTGTCTAAGGCTGAAGCCAAAAAACAACTGGAATATTGGTTTGACCGATTGGGAATTCAAGGTTGGTGGAACAAGAAAATTCAGGAACTTTCTAAAGGTATGGCACAGAAAATCCAGTTTGTGGTTTGTGTGTTGCACAAACCTAAATTGTTGATTTTTGACGAACCATTTTCCGGTTTTGATCCTGTAAATGCTAATGTGATTAAAGACGAAATTCTGGCTTTGAAAGAACAGGGTTCTACAATTATTTTTTCGACTCACCGAATGGAAAGTGTGGAAGAATTGTGTGATCATATTGCTTTGATTCATAAATCGAATAAATTGATCGAAGGGAAATTAGACGATGTTAAAAGACAACATAAGACCAATAGTTTTGAAGTGGGGGTTTTAACCGATAATGTAGAAGGTTTGATGTATGATATTACCCAGAAATTCACTGTTAGCCCGGCTAATTTTAAATCCTTGAATAAAGAATTAAAACTTGAAATTCAAATAGGTAATGCACTGCCTAATGAATTATTGAATTTAATAACTCAACGCGGGCAAGTCACTCACTTTGTAGAAAAAATTCCGAGTGTAAACGATATTTTTATTCAAACAGTAACTGAAAAAGCTTAGATTTCAGATTTCAGATTTTAGAGTAAAACCTAAGATCTAAAATCTAAAGTCAACAATCTAAAATCTAAAATCAAGAAATGAGTGTAATATCACTGATTATAAAAAGAGAATTTTTTGCCAAGGTGCGCAATAAATCCTTTATTGTAATGACCTTTTTAAGTCCATTGTTATTTGTGGCGGTAGCAATATTTGTGGGCTATTTGAGTTCGATGAAAGCCGATGTGAAACGAGTGGCTATTCATGACGAAACGGGTTTGTTTGCCAATGAATTTGTTGCTCAGAATAATGTGGACAGCGACTATAAATATTTTGATTTTTCCCAAATTGACAGTCAGTACCTGAAAGACAGTATTGCTAATAATGGTTATGAAGGATTATTGCTTATTCCTAAAACTACATCTGTAACTGATTTAGAAAACAAAATAGAGTTTATTTCTAATGCCAGTCCAAGTATTTCGTTTATTGAAAATACTCAGGATATTATTGCCAGAAAAATTACTAAAATCAATCTGGAAAATGCGCATTTAGATACTTTGGCTATAAAAAAAGCGCAGGCCCATGTTAATATTGCTATAGCAAAAACATCAGGAGAACAAGGTTTAAAAGGGTTGAATGAAGCTAAAATCGCTATTGGTGGTGCTTTTGGTTATTTAATCATGATGTTCATTATTATTTATGGGAATATGGTCATGCGATCAGTGATTGAAGAAAAAACAAACCGAATTATAGAAATTATTATTTCTTCGGTAAAACCTTTTCAGTTAATGATTGGCAAAATTATTGGTACATCATTAGCGGGAATTTTACAGTTTACCATTTGGGTCATTATTGGACTTTCATTACTGTTTGCAGCTTCTGTATTTTTTGGAGTAAATGTTGGTCCAGCGGCTAATTTATCGCCTGCATTAATGGAGCATTCTGCAACAGAATTTACAGGAACAGCTCAATTGTATCTCAAAGAATTATGGAATTTGCCTATAGCCGGCATTTTGATTGGTTTTGTGGTTTATTTCATCGGAGGTTATTTTTTATATAGTTCATTTTATGCAGCCATTGGTGCCGCTGTCGATAATCAAACCGATTCACAGCAGTTTCTTTTGCCTGTGATTTTGCCTTTAATGTTAAGTGTTTATGTTGGTTTTTTTAGCGTAGTTAATGATCCTAATAGTACGATTGCAGTTGCTTTTTCGATTATTCCGTTAACTTCGCCAATTGTGATGTTAATGCGAATTCCTTTTGGAGTTCCATTTTGGCAAATAGCCGTTTCAATTACATTATTATTTGGGACATTTTTATTGGTGGTTTGGTTTGCTGCCAAAATTTATCGTGTGGGAATATTGATGTATGGGAAAAAACCAAGTTGGAAAGAATTGTACCGTTGGTTAAAATATTAATTTGAAGCGACTAAGGTTCTAAGTTGTTAAGGTTTTTTTAATGTTTAAAAAAAAGAACTCAGAATCTTAGTAACTTAGAACCTCAGAATTTAGAAAATATATGAGTAAAATACTAATTATCGAAGACGAAGCCGCAATTAGAAGGGTGCTTACTAAAATTCTTTCGGAAGAAAATGATGCTTATCAGGTTGAAGAAGCGGAAGATGGTGTTTCAGGCTACGAAAAAATAAAAAATAACGATTACGACTTGGTTCTATGTGATATCAAGATGCCAAAAATGGATGGTGTCGAATTATTAGAAGAAGTTAAAAAGATAAAGCCGGAAATTCCGATGGTGATGATTTCGGGTCATGGCGATATGGAAACGGCTATTCAGGCGATGCGTTTAGGAGCTTTTGATTATATTTCTAAACCACCTGATTTGAATCGTTTATTGAATACGGTTCGCAATGCTTTAGACAGAAAACAACTGGTAGTTGAGAATAAAATTCTAAAGAAAAAAGTCAGCAAAAACTACGAAATGATTGGCGAAAGCGAAGCAATTAATCATATAAAAGTTATGATTGATAAGGTGGCTCAAACCGAAGCCCGTGTACTGATTACTGGACCTAATGGAACCGGAAAAGAATTAGTTGCGCATCAACTGCATGAAAAAAGTGAGCGTGCTGCTTTTCCTTTAATCGAAGTGAACTGTGCTGCGATTCCGTCAGAATTGATAGAAAGCGAATTGTTTGGTCACGTAAAAGGCGCTTTTACTTCGGCGGTGAAAGACCGTGCGGGTAAATTTGAAGCGGCCGATAAAGGAACTATTTTTCTGGATGAAATTGGCGATATGAGTCTTTCGGCTCAGGCCAAAGTATTACGTGCTTTACAGGAAAATATCATTACCAGAGTGGGTGCTGATAAGGACATAAAAGTGGATGTGCGTGTAGTGGCTGCGACAAATAAAGATTTGAAAAAAGAAATCGAAGAAGGACGTTTCCGAGAGGATTTGTACCACCGATTGGCAGTAATTTTAATTAAAGTACCTTCGCTGAATGACAGACGCGAAGATATTCCGTTATTAGTGACTCATTTTGCTGAAAAAATTGCTACAGAACAAGGAAATGCAGTGAAGAAATTTTCGGATGATGCCATCAAATTATTGCAAGAATACGATTGGACGGGTAATATCCGCGAATTACGTAATGTGGTGGAACGCTTGATTATCCTTGGCGGAAGCCAGATATCCGAAAATGATGTGAAGCTGTTTGCAAGTAAATAAATTATTTCACAAAGATTCACAAAGAGAAAACACAAAGAAACGCAAAAGAATTATAATTAAAACTTAGCGAATCTTCATTTAAACTTAGCGAATCTTTGTGTAAAAACTATAAAAATGAAACTAAAAAAAATAAACGAAAAGTTACAGCAGGGATTAATTGAAAACGGATTAACCGAGGCAAATGATATCCAAAAAGAAACTTTTTCGACTATAAAAAGTGGCGTCGATTGTATTATTATCGCTCCGGATGGAGAAGGAAAAACGACTACAATTGTGTTAAACGTAATTCAGCGATTGATTGGTTGTGTTGAAGAATCGCCAAGAGCTTTGATAGTTGTGGAGGATAAAGCCAAGGTTTTAGAAATGGAAGCGCTTTTTGAAAAGTACGGAAAATACAGTGAACTGGAAGTTTATGGTGTTCATGACAAAGGTGATATGGATTATGATAAAAATTATATTTCTACCGGAATTGACGTTTTAATTGGTACTCCAAATAAATTGAATGATATGTTTTCTACGGCGGGTTACAATGTAAACCGATTGAAGATGTTTATTATTGATGATGCAAATCCAATTTTGAAATTGCGTCATGAAACTAAGATTATGCGTATTTCGAATAGTATTGCTAAAACACAGCGTATTATTTTTGGAGATCAATTATCAGAAAGAATAGAAATTTTGGCTGATAAAATGATGGAAGAGCCTGAAATCTTTGATTTTGAAGATGTTGATTATGATGAAGAATTCACTGATGAAGAACTTGACGAAGACGAAGAAAACGACGGAGAAGAAGAATAAAAAATAAATAAAAAAGGGTACCATGGGATTAATGAAAGTGTTTTCGGGAAGTGAGATTTTAGCTTTGGCATTGAAAGAAAAAATTGAAGCGGTAGGAGTGGATACGGTAATAAAAGACAATATTCAATCGGCTAGGTTAGCGGGTTTTGGAAGTTCAGGTTCGGCAGTGGAATTGTTTATTCAGGAAACTGATTTTGCTAAAGCCAATCCTGTTATTGAGGAGTTTAGGCTGAATATTTAAATACTGCTCCACAAAGTTTTCAACTTTGAGGAACAATAAAAAAATAATAAAAGATGAAATACAAAATGTTGGTTCTAGACATGGATGATACCCTGTTGAATGATGACCATATCATTTCGGATGAAAATAGAGCGATGCTTGTTAAAGCCAAGGAAAAAGGCGTACATGTTATTTTGGCTTCCGGGCGACCAACGCCAGCGATGATTGAATATGCTAAGGATTTGGGATTAATGGATTCATATATGATTTCGTTTAATGGCGCTGTGATTACCGATTTGAGTACCAATGAAGTGATTTTTGAGCAAAACTTAACGCAGGAGCAAATTCATACTTTGTATGATTACAGCAAAGCAAAAAATACGCATATCATTACTTATTTAGACGGGAAAGTAGTAAGCGAAACCCGTTCGGAATATATTGATGTGGAGATTAATATTACCGGGCTGGAGCACGAAGTGGTGCCTAATTTTAAAGAGCGTGTACAAACTTCGGCAATTAAATGTATTTTGCTGGAAGAACCCAATTATCTAAAAGAAGTAGAAGCCGATTTGAAAGCAGCTATGCCGCATTTGAGCGTTTGTATGTCGAAGCCATTTTTCTTAGAAGCGGCTCAAACCGGAATTGACAAAGGTGCGAGTGTGAAATTCCTGGCTGATAAATTGAATATTTTACAAGAAGAAGTGATTGCGGTGGGGAATGCAGGTAACGATTTATCGATGATTGAATATGCAGGACTTGGTGTTTGGGTTGATAATGTGGATGCCCATTTAAGAGACAAAGGCGATGTGGTGGTTGCTTCTAATAACAATCACGGAGTTGCTGAGGTAATCCAACGATTTATTTTGGCTTAAAGATTTTATATTCTATTTAAAACCATTAAGGAATTAAGGTAATTTAAGTGTAAGGCTTAATGAACTTAATTGCTTAATGGTTTTTTTTCAATTTGTAGTCATTGCGAGCGATAGCGTGGCAATCTCATTAAGTATTCCTACAAAGTATAGAAGTGAAGTATCTATATATGTTGATGCATATCTTAGACAGCAAGAGCGTGAAGCTTGTGCAAGCATGGGCGGCTTACTCCAAAGTCATAAATACCTTTTTCTTTCTTCCATCATTCATCATGATAAATTTATTGGATTGGTATGTCCCAAAAAAAGGCAGATAATATTCGTTTCCGCTATTGTCTTGAATTTTATTGTAGGCTACCTCTCCTTTATTTGTGTATTCTAAATCGTATAACGAGGTAGATTCTAGCCAAGCTTTAGAAAGTTTGGTACGACCATCTGTTTTTTCGGTTAAATTTTTGCCAGAATTTAAAATTAGATGAAGATCTGTGTTTTTTACAAAGGCATTGTAAGATGGAGTTGTAGCTCTTTTATAAACACTTCTTCCCCAAACTACATCTCCATCTGGATTAAATTTAAGAATCAAAATATCATCATAGTGAGGTATAGTTTGCCAATAACCACCGCCATACATTCCAGTACTGACATACACTTGAGTGATGTAAAATTCTTCTGCGATTAAGTAAGTATTATTCTCTTCGTCTCTTAATATATAATCGATGTCAAAGTTTCTTAGTTCTTTCTTTTTATCATTTTTACGTTCTGCAGTTCGATAGCCGTATAAATCCTCATAGACTTGTTTAGGTAAACTTTGTGTTTTTTTTCTTTTAATACTTAGGTTATTGGTGTCAATTACAAAATTGCAACCTCCTTTTATTCTGCTGATATTTAATTCAGAATAAAATCCTATTAGTTGTAATTCGTCGTTATTATTAGAAATGCTTAGCGAGCTAATATGTTCGTTTTCTAAATCAATAAGCAAAAAGCTAGTTTTATCTTTGGTTATTTTGTTCAGAACAAATTGATAATTGGCATCGCCATCTTCATTTTTCTTTGATGAACCATTTTTATAAAGTTTGCCTAGTGAGAAAACAGTTGTGGTATTGTCAATGTACAAATCATTAAATTCAAATCTCTTTTGTTCGTCTTCCTGATAGGATTTGGTATAAATTAATTTTTCCGATTTTGACTCAAAAACTCTAATCGTGTATGAGTTTTTATTTTTTAAAATATTGTCTGTAGCTATTGCAAAATAATCGCCATTAGGAGATAAAGCAAAATTGGTTTTGTGTTTTCTATCGGAACCAAAAATGCTTTGGTTTTTTTCTGCAGTGGTTTCAAAAATGGTCGTTTTTGAGCAAGATTTTGTGGTTAGATTTAAGGTATGGCAGTAAACAATACGTTTGTCTTTTTCTGGGGCATTAACCGTAAAAAACTTAAGTTGATCTCGGTAAAATAATTCGCCAACAAATTTTTCGTCATTGTCTGCTTCGACCACTTTAGAAAAGGTTTTTTTTAGATTTTTATCAAAAATATCAAATAAGAAATCATGTTTTCCATTTCTAATAATAGCCGTTTCTCCAGATTCGGAAGTGTGAATAGCCAGGATGTCTATTGTTTTAATTTCGTCTTTGTATTCTGCGCTTTCGGTAATTTTTAGTTTAGTGGTAGATTGTGCAAGTAAGGAATGCGTAATGGTTAATAAATAAAGAATAAAAAGTTTTTTCATATTGGTGAAACGGTTTGGGTTAAGATTATGTATGATGTTATTAAAATGTTTTAGTACTTGTGCCTTGTAAAGTCTCTGACTATGAGTGGTTTATTGCTGTTTTTAACCGATTTTAATTTTCGATTGTTTTTATAGTAGTCAGAGACTTTGCGGAGCGGGTTAAGTTTTATGTTTTATTCTATTTGTTGTTATTTTTAGATCTTCTAAAGAATTTATTGCAAACATTTCTGAATGATCTTTTAAACTTCCTATTGATATTTTTAATGGCTCTTGTTTATTGTTTTGGACAACAATTCGATATTCACGTTGATATTTATATTTTTGAATTTTTTGGAATAAATTTATCTCACCATTAATGTTTTCATGATCGTAATATTCAATTGGTTTTGCTTTGTAAGACATGTTTAGCTTTGTGATTTCAGCTGTAAGTTTGGCGATGAATATTTTTGTATTTCTTATAAACAATGCGTGTGTTCCAAAGTCTTTGACTTTGGAATCTATTATTAATTCATCAGTATTAAAAAAATCTGATTGTTTTATACAATATAGTGAGTATAAATTTCCTTTTGGATATGAATCATAATGACGTAGTTGTAATTTACTAGGTTTGAAATTAATTTTTTTTCCAGTTATAGTGTCTGTTATTTCGAGTTTTAACTCATCAGTATTTTTAAAATTTTTAATATTTACTGTGCCTTCAAATTTATCTCCTCTAACACCATTATCTTCTAAATTTTGAAAATATTCAATTGTATTTAGATAAATTAAACCATTTTCATAGAGTGATTTTATGTTTTCTTCACTTCCGAACTTAATGAATAGTACAATAGTGTCTTTTAATTTTTCCTCCATATTTCAATAAATAAGTGTACAACTAGTTTGTTTAGCGTTCTTTGTTTGTTAATATATATTTTATAGAGAGAGTGTGTGTTTTATACTTTAAAATCTAATCTGACTCACTTTTATTTCAAATATATCAATAAACAACTACAAAACTATTTTTTGAAACCAAGTTTTTCTTACTAAACGAGACCGCGTGAGGGATGGAAGTGTGTAAACTTCGCAGAGCAGATTAAATTTTAATTTTAAAGTTTAATATCGCTATTTTTTTCAAAATCTTGTCTTTCACTTTCAGACATTCTTTTAACTAATAAACGAATCGTATATCCTCCATGCAATTTGGAGTTTTTAACATACATCCAATCACTAATTTCATTTTTATTAATTTCTACAGTATCACCAAGTTTTACATTGGTTATTTTTTCGGGTAAATTGTCTACTATTCCATAAAATTTTCCATTGGAATTTATAATGTTTCCAATCCAAATATGTTCAATATTTCCGTTTTCTTCAAAGCGTTTTTTTAAACCGAAAAATTTAAAAACACGACTGTTATTTTGTATGGCAATTTCGAAACTGTCTAAAGTTTTTTGAGCTTTTTTTATAGCTTCATTCATTTCAATATCGCTACTTTCTACATTGTAGATATCAGGTTCGTTTTCACGTTCTATTTTTTTTGTATTGCAACTAAGAGTAAGGATAAAAGAAAGTATTGAAAGAATGTATTTCATATTATATATTTTGTTTTTATTGTATTAATCAAATCCCTCTTCAGAATAATACCATCTGTCATCAAGTTGTTTAATAGTATAAGAAGCATTTGGAATATTTTGATTTCCATAGTTTTTTGGGATTTTATGAAAATCATAAATAATCCTTTTCTCGGTGTTAAATATGTTGTTGGCTTTTTTTATAAAAATAATTAGGCTGTCATTTTCTTCTGTAAATCCCAAATAGGTTGGGTTCTTTTTTATACCATTTTTAACTACCAAATCAATTCCTAAACTTTCAATGTCCCCAATTAGAAATTCATCAATATCATCCTTGTCAAAAGTGCCATCTGGGTATTTTCTAATTTTTGAAGCTAATTCATTCAATTCATCTTTATAATTTAAAACTCTGTTTTCATCAAATGGATTACAGGAGATGAGAGCGAATAAAAAAAGGGATGAAATGATTTTTTTCATAAAGTTTGTATTGTCAACTGAAGTATTGATCATAAATAGGAAGTCTATTTAATGATTATTTTCATTGTTTTAGATTGATTGTTTTCGATGTTTTTTACAATGAGAAAATACAAACCTGATTGTTGATTGCTAATATCTATTTTGTTTTTTCCATCAGTAAGTTGGCCTTCTAATATAAGTTTATTAGAACTGATGAATAGCTGAAAACTAGATTTTTTATTTGTTTCAACATTGATATAATCTACAGCTGGATTTGGATAGGCTTTCACTGAATATTCTAAATTTTCAGAATCATCTTCATCTTTTTCAGTGACTAATTCGTTTTTTGAAATAGTATTTATTGTTGATTTTGGTTGAATAAGTGTATCGGGAACCGTATTGTTCATTATGATTGTAAACAATTTTTTTAATTCGACTTTGTTAGTCTTTAAGCTAATTACAGTTGTATCTGAATTGATAGATACTAATTCTTTTTTATAAACCCCTTTTAAAATATTTTCATCCACTGCAAAAAACTGGGGTCCAAAATCTAAACCATAAATTAAATTTCCTTTTATTTTGAATGCACTAATGTAATAGCTAGTGTCGTTAACTTTGTGATTGAAATAGTAGTAGTCTCTATATATACATACTTTGCCATAGAAAAGGGTATCTCCTTCTTTAGTGGTTATTAGATTAGTGTATTTGTTCGATTTAATATTTAAAACTAAGGTGTCATTGTATTTTTTGACTAACAATGTTTCGCCGAAAATTCTATCGAGTTGTTTGTTATTTTTAGGGAAAGGAGAATTGAAGGTGCTTTTAGGTGATTCCAGACTAGCCTCTTCTGCTTTTTTGCATGAGATTACAACCATAAGTAATAAAAATAAATATTTGAAGAGTTTCATAGAATTGTACTAAGGTTGATTTTTGATTTATTTCAAATATATCGAAAAAAACTACAAAACAATCTTTTAAATCAAATTTTTCTCACTAAACGAGACTGCGTGAGGGATGGAAGCGGCATCTCCCGATTTTAAAAAACAAGGCTAATGCCGTAGTTTTTTTAATCGGGAATATAGCGGACAGCCCGACCCGAAAGTGGCGAGGAAGCATGACGAAGCCATCTGGAGGGACACGCCCACAACCTGAATTAGAATAAAATAAAATTCCTTGTACAGTTCCCGTATTTGTTTGTAAATTTGCACACGCTATTTTTTTGACAACGATTTCATTAGATAGCGCTTACTTATGGAAAAAAGAAAAAAGGTGGCCTTCTATACCTTAGGCTGTAAACTGAATTTTTCAGAAACTTCGACAATTGCCCGTAACTTACAGGACGAGGGTTTTGACCGTGTGGATTTTGAGGAAGTGGCGGATATGTATGTCATCAACACTTGCTCGGTTACCGAAAATGCTGATAAACAATTTAAACAAGTCGTGCGCAAAGCGATGAAGCTGAATGACAAAGCTTTTGTTGCTGCTGTAGGCTGTTATGCCCAATTGAAACCCGAAGAATTGGCGAGTGTTGATGGAGTGGATTTGGTTTTAGGCGCTACCGAGAAATTCAAATTAGCCGATTATATCAATGATTTGTCTAAAAATGACATGGGCGAAGTGCATTCCTGCGAGATTGCCGAAGCCGATTTTTATGTAGGCAGTTATTCTATAGGAGATCGTACCCGTGCTTTTTTGAAAGTTCAGGATGGCTGCGATTATAAATGTACTTATTGTACTATTCCGTTGGCTCGTGGGATTTCCCGTAGTGACGAATTGCAGAACGTATTGAAAAATGCAAAAGAGATTTCGGCGCAAAATATCAAAGAAATTGTTCTTACTGGAGTAAACATTGGGGATTACGGTAAGGGGGAATTTGGGAATAAAAAACACGAGCATACATTTCTGGAATTGGTTCAGGCTTTGGATGAGGTAGAAGGAATAGAGCGTTTGCGAATTTCATCTATCGAACCGAATTTATTGAAGAATGAAACGATTGAATTTGTTTCGAAAAGTAGAACTTTTGTACCGCATTTTCATATTCCGCTACAATCAGGAAGCAATGATATTTTGAAATTGATGAAGCGTCGCTATTTGCGAGAAGTCTATACCGAAAGAGTGAATAAAATTCGCGAAGTAATGCCTCACGCCTGTATTGGCGTGGATGTGATTGTAGGTTTTCCGGGAGAAACCGATGCCCATTTCTTAGAAACCTATCATTTTCTGAATGATTTGGATATTTCGTATTTACACGTTTTTACGTACTCAGAGCGTGATAATACCGAAGCTGCCGAAATGGAAGGAGTGGTTCCTTCGAATGTTCGTGCAAAGCGCAGCAAAATGCTCCGCGGATTATCGGTTAAAAAACGCCGTGCTTTTTACGAAAGTCAGTTAGGAACCAGTAGAACAGTTTTATTTGAAGGCGAAAATAAAGAAGGTTATATTCATGGTTTTACCGAGAATTACGTAAAAGTAAAAACGCCTTGGAATCCGGAATTAGTGAATACTTTGCACCAAATCAATTTGACTAAAATTGATGAAGACGGAAGTGTTCGAATGGAATTTGCTGCTGCTTTGGTTTAGATTTAAACATATACCTGTCTGCCGACAGGCAGGAGTCATATAAGTTTTTAAACCATTAAGAGATTAAGGAAATTAAGCGCAAAACTTAATGGAACTTAATTTCTTAATGGTTTTTTATTTACATCAAAGGTTAAATTTTATAAATCCTTAGGTTAATTGTATAAGGGAGTAGAGCTTTTAATAGGGTAATTTTAAATAATTAAAAATTGAATCATTATGAAGCCAATACTATTTATACTTAGTGCTGTTGTAGGTTCTGTTTTATTTTCTTGTAAAGAGAATGATAAAACAGTAAAAGAAGAAAAAAAAGTAATTAAAATTGAGCGCAAAAAACCAAAGGATGTTTTCTATCATTTTGAAAACACTAAAGAATGGTTAGAAAAAACGGCCAATGATAGTACACAATTTCATATTGTGTATGCTATTAATAGAACGGATGCCCAAAATCTTAAAAAATTAGATTCCATTGTAGTGCCCAATGACAGCTCGGGAGATTTAGCTTATTATTTGCCTTTTCCGCTAGAAATTCCTTATTTGGAAGAAATTGATAAAATCATTTACTTTTCATATCCAACACAAACATTTGGAGCTTATGAGCATGGCCAGTTGGTTTACACAGGACCAACAAATATGGGTAGAAAAAAGGATCCCACACCAACAGGATTGTTTTTTACCAATTGGAAAGCAGAGGAAACTATCAGTACTTTTAACGATGAGTGGGATTTAAAATGGAATTTTAATATTGAAAACAAACTAGGTGTAGGATGGCATCAATATGAATTACCAGGTTATCCAGCCTCACATTCTTGTTTGAGACTTCAGGAAAAAGATGCTAAATATCTGTATGATTGGGCTGATGAATGGGAACTTAAGGATGATGAAAACGTCAAAGTCAAAGGAACTCCTGTGATTGTTTTTGGAGCTTATGAATTTGACAAACCAAAACCTTGGTATCAGTTAGTTTCCAGTCCAAATAGTCTGAATATAGCTGAAAGTGAAATTAAAAAATGGACTCAGCCACATATTAGTGTGATTTTAAAAGAGCAAAAAAAGAGAGAAGCATTCCAAAAGAAAATGTAATATATTCTTTTTACTATAAGTCTATAAAAAAACAAAACCATTAAGAAAATTAAGCTCTTAATGGTTTTGTTTTTAATGAATTATTGCACTGCTTCTACTAATCGAACAAATTCAGTACGGTAACCTTCTTTGTCGTTGCTAAGTCCTTGTTGGGCTAGTTTTAAAATTGATTTTGATTCTTTGTCGGTTACGAGTTTGGAATCTCTTAGTTTTAATCCAAACCAGGCTACAGCTGAACTGAATTTAAAATCGTTTGAAGTAGTGGCGAGTTGAGCAGAATGGTTGGCAATGGTTTGAATCATTTCGATACTTTTGTCACCATCGGGTTTTTTATATCTGAATTTTATGGTGGCTAATTCATTACTATAAGACTCTTTGTTTATAGTCGTGTTTGTGTATTTTAAATCGGCAACGCTGTAATCACTGTCAATGCCTGTTGGGATGATTTCGTATAAAGCGGTAACGGTATGTCCACTTCCTAATTCACCTGCATCAATGGCATCATTTTTAAAATCCTCTGGGCGTAATTTTCGGTTTTCGTAACCAATTAAGCGGTAAGCTTGGACATGTTTTGGGTTGAATTCAATTTGGATTTTAACATCTTTGGCAATGGCAAACATCGAACCTTTGAATTCTTTTCCTAAAAAGCGATTGGCTTCCTGAATGTTGTCAATGTATGCATAATTTCCATTTCCTTTATTGGCAAGAATCTCCATTTTACTGTCTTTATAATTTCCCATTCCGTAACCCAAACAAGTCAGGAAAACACCTGATTTTCGTTTTTCTTCAATTAAGGTTTCCATGTCTTTGTTTGATGAAGTGCCTACATTAAAATCGCCGTCAGTAGCCAGAATGACACGGTTATTTCCTCCTTTGATAAAGTTGGCAATAGCAGTTTTGTATGCCAATTCAATTCCGGCACCTCCTGCAGTACTACCTCCTGCATTCAGATTGTCCAAAGCATCAATAATCGTTTGTTTTTGATCCCCGGAGGTTGGTGGCAAAACCATTCCTGCTGCTCCTGCATAAACCACCATGGAAACTTTGTCTTCTTTTCTTAATTCGTTCACTAAAATTTTCATCGATTGTTTGAGCAATGGGAGTTTGTTGGGATCGCTCATAGAACCTGACACATCAATCAGGAAAACCAAATTGGAAGCGGGTAAACTTTCGGTTGGAATGTTTTTGCCCTGCAATCCTATTTTTAATAATTTATGTTTGCTGTTCCAAGGACAATCGCTGTATTCCGTATTAATAGAAAAAGGATGATTTTCTTTAGGTTGTGGGTAATTATATTTGAAAAAGTTCATCATTTCTTCGATTCGAACGGCATCTTTAGGAACGGCTTGTCCGTTATTGATAAAACGACGAATGTTAGTATAAGAAGCATTGTCCACATCGATAGAAAAGGTAGAAAGAGGCGCGTTTTTAGGAGTTTCAAACTGATTTTCAACAAAAGTTTCGTAATCTTCCTGATTGGGCGTGTTTGGCAATGGAGGATTGATGTTTATGGGATTTGTATTCCCATAAATTTGAAGAGATTCGGTAATTGATTCAGCTTTTGCTTTTGCAGGCATTACCATTGCAGTCGTTCTCGTATGTTGGTTCAAAGCAACCTTGTTTAAATTCTTTTTTTCATAAGCAACAGCCTTAGCAGAGTAAAGTTTGCCTTTATGGTTGTTCCCATATCCCATAACGACAATCTCCTGTAGGGATGAAGAATTACTTTGTAGACTAATGTTGATCACTTTTGAGTTTCCAATTTTTACCTCTTTGGTTTGATAACTGATGTAGCTACAAACTAATATTTTTCCTTTTTGAGCCTGAATGGAATAATTTCCGTTAAAATCAGTCAGAGTAGTTGTTTTAGTTCCTTTAATTGTAACAGAAACAGCAGGAAGAACTGAACCATCAGTCTGGTCAGTTACTGTTCCGGTAATGGTGATTTCCTGTCCAAAAGTTAGGATAGAAAAGAGCATAGCAAGGGCTGATGAAATAAGTTTTAGACTTTTCATGACAATAATTTTTAAAATGTTTGACAGTATTTTTGCGAATTAACGCTTCAGTGGAATTCCGTTTTCAGTGGTAATAATTACTACTCCATTGTAAGTTCTCTGGCTAATTACATTGCTGTATTTATAAATTTCTTCCTTAGATAAAACTTGAACACTTTCAATTTTTTGTTTGTCCAATGGGGCATAGGGGCTTGTAGGATTGGGACCAAATAAGGAAACTTCGTCGAATGCTTCTCCGTTAATTACATATAAAGCATCTTTTATTTGCGGAACTGTTTGTTCTTTTTTAGTCTTGTAAAATTTGGTTGTCCCATATTTAGCTATTGGCGCTGCATTTTTTGCCTGATTTTTTCGTGCTGTTCCATAACCCACTACAACAACTTCATTCAAAGCATCGGAGGCGGGGGAGAGTTTAGGATTTAATTCATCCGAGTTACTAACTATAGCTTCTTTAGTTTTGTACCCTATCATGTTAAAAATTAGTATTTCCCCTTTTTCAGCATCTATCGTATATTTTCCTTCCAAATCAGTAAAGGCAACTTTTTTGGTTCCTTTGATTTGAATTGATGCTCCCGGAATAACCATGTTGTCTTTTGCATCAGTTAAAACACCTGAAATAGTTTTTACAGGGCTGGTTTTTGAAAAAAACATAGCTGCTTTTTCTTTGTATTCATTGGCAACTGGTGTAAGGCTTTTTGCCGCTACAGGAGCTGACGGAGCTACACTTAAAATACTATTCGATTCCTGACTGATGATTCCGTCTGCCTGAATATTGGATTCTTCAGCCTTTTTATCAGAAACAATTATTTTGGTGTCATTTTTTGGAGTAGGATTTTCAACTACTGCAACCGGATTTTTCTTTTCTAATTGTTTTTGCAAAATTTCAGTCGCTTCCGGTTTGATTTTATCAGACGGAATAATACTATCATTCAAAGTTTTTTCTTTTTGAACGGCAACTTTGATAGAAGTACTTTCGATAATAGCATCGTTTTTAGAGTCCTTTTTGAAAAATTGGTAACCCAAAGAAATAAACAATAGTAATGAAGCAGCTATGGCTAATTTTTTCCATAGTTTGGTTTTGGTTTCCAGTACTTTTTGATCGAGCTTGTCTTCTACACGCGCCCAAACTTTATCCATTCCTGGAAAATCCTGGTGTTCTGCCTTTTGAGCAGCGCTTTTGATTTTGTTAATTATTTTATCTTGATTGTCCATGACTAATTCGATTTTTGGTAATACAGATTATTTACTAATTCCTTCAATTTTGTTTTTGAAGCATTCAATTGTGATTTTGAAGTGCCTTCAGAAATGTTAAGCATGCTGGCTATTTCTTTGTGGCTGTAGCCTTCAATGACAAAGAGGTTAAAAATAGTCTTGCATCCCACAGGAATATGATTGAGTAAATCAAGTAAATCTTCTTCTTCAAGATTCGTCATCTCATCAGTAAAAGCTTGCGACAATGTTTTGACATCATCGAGATACATATTGAAGTTGGTTTTCTTTTTAATAGTTGCCAAACATTGATTGACAGCTATTTTCCGGGCCCAGGCTTCAAAAGCACCAATTTCTTTTAATTGGTCTAGTTTGGTAAAAATGATATAAAAAGCATCTGCCAAGGCTTCTTCAATTTCCTCTTCCTGTTTTAAATAGCGCTTGCAACTTGCGTATAGTTTAGGCGCCAAAAACTCATACACCTGACGCTGGGCATCGCGTTGCATTTTTTTGCAAGCTATTATTAGATTTTCGTTTATCACAATATGGTCTTTAATAATAAAGAGCGTTAAAAAAGGAAAAAGGTTGGGAGAGAAGTCAATTTTTTTTTAAAATATAATAACTAAAAATCGGTATCTGATTGGTTATCAGTGTGTTTTTTAAGGTATAAGACACGTAAGTTTTTTTAAACCATTAAGAGATTTAAGGAAATTAAGGAGCAAAATCTTAATGAAACTTAAATCTCTTAATGGTTTTTTCTAGCTAATTTAGTGCTTGTTTTGATTTTCCTGAGCTACCAGTTTCAACGAATTGATATAATCGGTGTCAAATTCAATGACTCTTATTTTTTCGGGATTAAAACTTAATTCGCCTCCAAATTCACCTCTGATATCTAGAAAGTCAATAGTCAGTTCTTCATTGTTTAATTCAATCAATTTTCCTAAATATGCGGATTTAGCTGATTTTTTTGCAATTTGAAAAACACCGTGTTTTTTATCAATGTAGCGAATAATAGAATCTAAATCTTTGATAGGAATAATGTCTTCAGCATTTGTTTTGGATCCTTTTAACCGAATCACTTTTTCAGTGAATTCAAGTTCTTCATCTCTGTGAATGTGTTCTACATTCTTATTTCTAAGAATAACAAAGCCATCTACTATAAAGTCAATAGGATTATTTCTTAATAAAATCCAATCATCAGAATAGTCGATGAGAAAACCGTTATAAATTTCTTTTTTATCCAGAAATTCTATTGAAACCAGTTGTCTTAAATAGTTTTCCATTTGTTTAGTTTTTTAATAAATATAAAACTCCAATACTTAAATTCCAATTATTGGAGTTTATTTTTTTAGGGATTCGTTGACCAAATACTGCTATTTTTGATAAATACGCGTCGGTTGAGTTTAAGTTGGGCGATGATTAATTCGGCTATGTCTTCCGATTGCATTACTTTCTCCGGATTTCCATCGGTTAAGTTTAATTCTTTTGCCATATCAGTGGCAACGGTACTTGGCGTTAAAGCCGTAACTCTAATGTTGTGTTTGCGAACTTCTTGCATAAGCGAATCAGTCAATCCCAGAACAGCAAATTTAGATGCACTGTAAGCACTCGTTAAAGCATTTCCTGCTAATCCCGCAGTCGAAGAGATATTGATAATATCGCCCGTTTGTCTTTCGATCATGTTAGGTAAAACGGCGCGCGTAGTATAATAGGTTCCCATTAAGTTAACCTGAATGATGCGTTCCCAAGCGGCAGGTTCCAGTTCCATGAATTTTCCAAAAGCGGCAATTCCGGCATTATTGATTAAAATATCAATAGTTCCAAATTCGGCTAGGGCTTTTTCAACAGCTGCATTAATGGAATTAATATCAGAAACATCGGCAGTTATAGCCAATACTTTTACTCTTAAAGATTTTATTTTTAGTGCAACGCTGTCAATGTCCTCTTGTGTTCGGGCTACTAAAATGATGTTTACACCTTCTTTAGCCAGAGCAATTGCGACTGCTTTACCAATTCCTTTTCCTGCGCCCGTAATCAGGGCATTTTTATTTTTTAAGTCGGTCATGATTATTTAAGATTTAGAGATAATTTATAAATAGCGGTTTCAAGAATTTCGGTATCCTTGTCTTCGCAAAGCAGAAATTCAATTTTATTATTGTCTTTTTTAAAAACGGTCAGTCCTTCAAATTTGTGGCTGTCACTAATTTTTTTGGTGAAATCAATTTTCATGGTTTCCAAATCAATTCTTCCAATGATGCTTCCCAGTACTTCGCCATCGTCATAAGTGGATTGGGTATCTTCGGCTGTGGCCAAAAAATAAATTTTAGCATCAACCAAAACGGCATCGGTAAAACTGCTGCGTACTCCTTTAATTTTGGGGAGTTTATAGTCATTGGATAGCATGGTGAATTCTTGATTCAGTTTCTTGGCACGAAGACTAAAAAGCGTGTTTTTGTTTGAAATTCCATTGCCCCGATTCAAGAAATACCAGTTTTCGCCATCGTGAATAACGCCTTCGATATTGAAATCTTCGGGTTTTATGGAGGCGAAATTTTGCATTACAGCGTATAATTCGGATAGATTGTTGGTGGCAATTTTCTTTTTTTGTACCAAATCAAATTCGACCATAGAATTCCTTTTTGCAGTAGAACCTGAGCCGAAAGCATAAAGTGTATCTTGAAAATAACTTAGGGCTTCAAAGTCAGGTTTGTCTTTTTTGATGATGTTTTCGGTTGGATTTTCTATTAACGGATGACGTTTTAAATCTTTAGAATCAAGATGGTATTCGTATAAAAAACCGCTGTTGTCGCCAACAATAAACAGGGAATTGTCTTTATAAAGAAGTCCTGAGGCAGAACCAATTCCGATGATGTGACATAATAATTCGAGTGTGAATTTTTCCATGTATTTTGTTTTGAAAGCAGCTACCTTAGCCCAGATAGAAGCGGTATCCTTTTACTTTTTTCTTTAAAAAGTAAAAGATAAAGCGGATAGCTGGAAATAGCTTCTTAAAGGCCTATATAAAAGGCTAAAATTATAGTATTTATTCCTTATATTTGAGAGTATAAAGTTAAAATATTCCTTATGAAGGCGATTAATCCAGATGATTTTAAAGTAACGAAGGCGATTAGTTTGTCTAAAATCCCAACGAATTTATTTAATGAGGCCAGTGATGATGATAAGGAAGAAAAGCTGGAAAAAGTTCAGGAGAAGTTAAGTGTATTGCAGGATGTGATGTATGCGCACAATCGCTACGGGGTTTTGATTTGTTTGCAAGGCATGGATACTTCGGGGAAAGACAGTTTGATTCGGGAGGTTTTTAAGGAATTTAATCCGCGTGGGGTGGTGGTGCATAGTTTTAAAACGCCTAATTCTACCGAACTGGAACACGATTATTTATGGAGACATTATTTGGCCTTGCCAGAAAAAGGGAAATTTGCGGTTTTTAACCGTACACATTATGAGAATGTTTTGGTTACCCGTGTGCATCCCGAATATATTTTGAATGAAAATTTGCCGGGAATTGAAAAACTGGAAGATATTACGCCTCAGTTTTGGGAGAATCGCTTTGAACAGATTAATAATTTCGAAAAACATATTACTCAAAATGGGACAATTGTATTGAAATTTTATTTTCATCTGAGTAAGGAAGAGCAACGTAAACGTTTGTTGCGCCGATTGGAAAATATGGAACACCATTGGAAATTCTCGCCCGGAGATTTAAAAGAGCGTGAACATTGGGACACTTATATGCAATATTACGAAGAAGCAATCAATAAAACGGCTACCGAAAAAGCACCTTGGTACATTGTTCCTGCCGATGACAAAGAAATGGCACGCTATATTGTAGCTAAAATTATTTGGGAAGAAATGCAGAAATTAACCGACATTCAAGTTCCTGATTTAGAAGAAAAAGTAAAAGCTAATTTTACGATGTATAAAGAGCAATTGGCTAAAGAATAAAAGCCTTTAATTGCTGTGTTATAAACTGACAGGTTTCAAAAACCTGTCAGTTTTTTTATTCCTATTATAAATTACAATTTAAAACCATAAGCCAGTCTAAGCGCAAATTGACCAAAACCTTTGCCTGGAGTACCATCATTATTAATAGTTGGGAAATCAGAATAGTGTTCGTAGCGCGCCGAAATGTCAATATATTTGTTAGCATATCCAATTCCCGGAGCCAACAATAAAGAAGTGTCGTTGTAATTATTAGTCACCGCAAAAGCTGCACCAGCTTCACCTGTTAAATAAAATTGATCATTCCATACAAAGGCTTTTAAACCTGCTTTTACCGGAATAAAACCTAAGTCGTCACCATCATTTTCGCTTACAAAGACGTTGTTGAAACCTGTTGTTAAGGTTATCGAATATCTTTTGGTCAGGTCATATTGCAATCGGGCATCGGCTCCCAGAATGAGTTTGTATGGGTCTTCGTTAGCATAACCTGCATTTAAGCCAAAACCGAGTCTAAAACCTTGGTCGTATTTTGAGGTTTCTTGTGCTTTTGCTCCGTTAAAACTAAATAATGCCAATGCAAATAGAAAGGCAGCGGTAATTTTTCTTGTTGTTTTCATGATTTGAGGGGTTTTATAATTCATTTTTAATTTGATTCGAACTTAAAAAAAGACTTTCTAGTGCTAAAAAACGGTAATTGTATTCAAATGTTGTGACTATCGTTACTTTTTTGCATCAAAAAATAGCTAGTTGTTGATATTCAATAAGCTGAGATTTTGTATTAAAACGAGAATTTTATAAAAGAAGCCTTAGTTGATATTTCGGTAATCTAAAGAAAATGTTTAGCTAACTTAAGGCTGGCTTTTTTAGGCTTTTTGTATCAAAAAACAGAATAATTCTTTAAGGTTTGCTAATGTTTAGTTCATGCTGTTTTAAAATCCCTGGGCTTTCTTTGCTTTGAAAAAAAACAAAAATACAAACCAAGATGAAAAAAATTATTTTAGGGCTACTTTTAAGTACAGCTTTTTTCTCGTGCGAGAATGACAAAACAGAGTCAGAGGTGGTTTTAGCCGATCAATCTGAAACACCGGTATTATTGAAGAAAAAAGAAGGTTTTGAAAAATTAGAGTTATTCTCTTTGATAACTTCTGATGATGTATTGCCTGATACTCCAAATTTTGTTTTCGGAGGATCAGCTGATGGTAGCGGATTGTTAAAAAACACCGATGGTACTTTTACCTTTTTAGTAAATCACGAAGACAATTTTGCCGTTTCAAGAGTGACTTTAGACAAAACTTTCAAACCGATTGCCGGAGAGTATTTGTTGAATTCTAATGGAGGAGTTTGGAGATTGTGTAGTGCAACAATGGCAACACCTAAAGAACATGGTTTTGGTCCGTTGTATTTAACTTCCGGAGAATCAGGAGAAGAGTCTCGCACACATGGTGTAAATCCTTATGGAGATGTGGAATCTAACAGTGTTTCTAAAGAATTGCCAGGTTTAGGACGTTTGAGTGCAGAGAATGCTTTACCATTAAAAGCTTCGGCTTTCCCGGGGAAAACTATTGTCATTCTTGGTGATGACGATTCAGGAACTAATGGAGGACAAGTATTTATGTATGTTTCTAATACAGTAGGGGATCTTATGAATGGTTCTTTGTATATGATGAAAAGAAACAACGATAATCAAAGAGAAACAGACATGGTTGTAGGTAAAAATTATCCAGTTTCATTTGTAAAAATTGACAATCATACAACTTTAACAGGGGCTCAAATCAATGCTACTGTAAATACTTTAAAAGGACTTAAGTTTGGTAGAGTAGAAGATTTGGATTATAGAAAAGGGGAAAAAGCAGCCGACAGAGAAATCTATTTTAATGTAACAGGACAAGATAGGACAGGTGCTAATGCTGATGCTTCGAGAACAAAATACGGTAGAGTGTACCAATTGGATTTAGATGAAAACAATCCATTATCAGGAAATTTAAAAGTATTACTTGATGGAGATGACCGTAACGGAATAGCTAAAACTTTCCAAAATCCGGATAACATTTGTGTAACTAAAAACTATGTATATGTTCAGGAAGATTCAAACGGTTATGGAGACGAAACGCATGACGCTTACATTTACCAATACGATATTGCTAAGAAAACCATGAAAGTAGTGGTGGAATTAGACCACCGTCGTACCGAAACAGATGCTGCTAAATACAATGTAGGAGGAAGTTCAAGATTTGGAAGTTGGGAATATGGCGCTTTAATTGATGTTTCTGAGCAATTAGGTATTGATGATACTTTTATGTTGTGCGTTCAACCACACACTTGGAATGGTGATAAATACAAAGGAGTTGATGGAGGAACAGGTCGTCCAAACGAAAAACAAGCCAGTCAGGTTGTATTAATCAAAGGATTAGCGAGATAATAAAATTTAAAATAATTCCAAAAGTCCACGGTTTCTTATTTTGAAATCGTGGACTTTGTATATTCATTCTGTCTCTTTTATTATGAAAAAAATATGCTTTTTTTTATTGCTTTTGTTGGTAATTTCATGTCAGGAAACTCCAAAACCAACTCAAGTAAAACAATTATTTCAAGCCGATATAACTACTTTAATTCAATCAGTAAACGATTTGGAAAATTTAATAAAATCCAATGCTGATTCCCAAAAACTTCAGGAGCAATTTTTAGCAGCACATCTGAATTATAAAAAAATAGAAGTTTTTAGCGAATATTATTTCCCGGAAGTTTCTAAGGCTATTAACGGGCCGGCTCTTTCAGAGTTTGAGGAAGATGATAAAATGACTTTGCCGCCACAAGGATTTCAGGTAATTGAAGAGTTTTTGTTTCCTGCGTATGATGTGAAATCCAAATCCGAATTATTGAAAGAAATCGGAATTCTTACGGCTAATTTAAAACGTTTGAATCGAATAGCCGAGACGAACGAATTAACCGATGCGCATGTTTTTGATGCCTTGCGACTGGAAGTTTTTCGAATTATAAGCATGGGAATAACAGGTTTTGATTCGCCTGTTGCTCAACAATCCATTCCGGAAGCAGCAGGAGCATTAGAAGGAATACAAAAATATTATCAGGTGTATGCCATAAGCGACTCGGATGCGACGTTAAAAATCATCGATCAGGCAATTAATTATTTAAAAACCAACCCTGATTTTAATGCTTTTGACCGTGCGGCTTTTATTCAAAATTATGCCAATCCGTTGAGCAGAAAATTATATCAAAATCAGAAAGACTTGAAAATTCCTTTTTTTGATGAAATACGTGGATTGAAAACCAATGCGCAGACCTTATTTGAGAAAGAAGTTTTTGACGAAGAAGCTTTTTCTGCTTTTCCGGATTATAAAACTACTAAAGAGAAAGCAGGATTAGGGAAATTACTTTTTAATGACCCTGTTTTGTCAGGAAATAACAGCCGTTCCTGCGCTTCCTGCCACCACGCCGATAAAGCTTTTACCGATGGTTTAGAAAAAGCCCTTTCTTTTGATGGCAAGTCTTTTGTAAAAAGAAATACGCCTACACTTACCAATATTGCTTTTCAACGTGTGTTTTTCTCTGATTCGAGAGTGAATTATTTAGAAGATCAGGCGGTAGCGGTGATTACAAATGCTGATGAGATGCACGGTTCATTAGAAGAAGCGGCTCAGAAAATAAAAAACGACAAAAATTATATTCAAAAGTTTGAAAAAGCCTTTCCAAAAAAAGGAATTACTGCTTTTGAAATCAAAAATGCTTTGGCTTCTTATATTCGAACACTGAGTAAATTCGATTCTAAATTTGATGCCTATATGCGTGATGAGGTTGCTTTTACTTCCGATGAAAAAGCAGGTTTTAATCTTTTTGCAGGCAAAGCCAAATGTGCTACTTGTCATTTTATTCCGTTGACCAATGGAACTGTGCCTCCTAATTTTATGAAATCAGAAAGTGAAGTTTTAGGCGTTCCTGATGCCAATGGCAAATTAGATTCTGATTTGGGAAAGTACAATTTGACCAAAGCCCTGATTCATAAATTTTCGTTTAAAACACCAACGATTAGAAATGCAGCATTAACAGCGCCTTATATGCACAATGGTGTTTTTAAAACGCTGGAAGAAGTAGTTGATTTTTATAATGAAGGCGGAGGGAAAGGATTAGGATTCTCATTAGAAAATCAAACCTTACCTGAAGATAAATTGAATTTGACCGATTTGGAAAAAAAACAGTTGGTTGATTTTATGAAAACTTTGACCGATAAAAAATATTTGAAATAAGTTTAGCATAGTACAGCCACTAATTCACGAATAGTTTTTAAAATAAAATTGGTGAATTCGTGGCTATTTTTAATTATTTGGTTTGCTAATAGCTCATTCTTCGGATAAAATATTATGCTGTACAAACCTTGATATCGATTTCCTTCTGCTTACCTTTGTCGCCTTAAAAAAAACAAAGTGACTTTAGCTACTTATACCAAAGAGTTCTCCTATAATTTACGATTGGCTTATCCTATTATTTTAGGAATGCTTGGACATACTGTGGTGGGACTTGTAGATAATGTGATGGTAGGGAAATTAGGTCCTACTGAGTTGGCAGCAGCTTCTTTGGCTAACAGTTTTGTTTTTATTGCGATGTCATTAGGAATTGGTTTTTCGACTGCCATAACACCTTTAGCTGCCGAAGCCGATGGCGAGCAGAATATTGAAAAGGGGAGAAGTGTATTTCACCATGGATTGTATTTGTGTGTTTTTTTAGGATTCTTTCTTTTTCTATTGGTTCTTTTTGCCAAACAGTTACTTGCATTTATGGGACAGCCCGAAAATGTGGTCGAATTGTCTAAACCTTATCTGGACATTGTGGCGTTTTCGTTAGTTCCATTGATTATTTTTCAAGGATATAAGCAATTTGCCGATGGAATGAGCGAAACTAAATATGCTATGTGGGCTACAATTTTGGCCAATGTGGTTCATGTTTTTTTAAATTATGTTTTCATTTACGGAATTTGGATTTTTCCTGAATTAGGAATGCTTGGTGCAGCTATTGGAACCCTGGTTTCCCGTTTTATAATGTTGGGATATATGCACTATAAGATGAAGAAAAACGCAAAGTTTCATCCCTTTTTTGATGGTTTTTCAATAAAAAAAATACAACGAGAAATTAATCTGAAAATCATTCGTTTAGGGGCTCCTTCTTCTATGCAGATGTTTTTTGAGGTAGCATTGTTTACAGCAGCGGTTTGGCTTTCAGGACGATTGGGAATTGCCAATCAGGCAGCGAACCAAATTGCGTTGAGTCTGGCTTCATTTACTTTTATGTTTGCCATGGGATTGAGCGTTGCCGCTACCATTAGAGTAGGGAATCAAAAAGGTTTGGGTGATTACAAGAAAATGAAAATCGTAGCTTTTTCTATCTTTTTATTGGCCGTTTTATTAGAAGTTTTCTTTGCTTTGTTTTTTGTTTTGTTTCATAAACAAATGCCTGTCTTGTTTGTAGATATGAATAACACTGCCGATTTTGTAGCCAATACCGAAGTGATTACCATAGCGGCTCAATTGTTATTAGTAGCTGCTGTTTTCCAAATTTCCGATGGAATTCAGGCGGTAGTCTTAGGTGCGTTACGAGGTTTACAGGATGCTAAAGTTCCCATGTATATTACCTTTGTAGCTTATTGGATTGTGGGATTTCCAGTGTCTATTTATCTGGGATTTTATACCAGTTTAGAAGCAGTTGGAATTTGGATTGGACTTTTGGCAGGATTAACAACAGCAGCTTTATTTTTGTATATTCGCTTCATTCAATTAACAAGGAAGTTAATTTTAGAAAAACATTAAAAATAAGATAGTTGTTCTTTTTTTCGAATAAAAATCAGGCAACTCAAAAAATAATCAAATTAATTATAGCATGGAATTACCTAAATTTTTACTTGGCGACAACACTGATTTTCCGGATGATATTTTTATCATTCATTTAGATTACCCAAGATTTATTATTAATCTAAAAGATGATGAGGTGGAATTTATGGAAGAAGCCGAGGATCTTGATGAAGCCGAATTAAATGCCGAAATGGAAGGTTTGATCGAAGAAGCCAATGCTTTTTATGATCGGGAAATGGAACGTTACGAGAAAGAATAGTTTTGCTGTTTAAAACTTTGTAAATAAACAGTTTGATGGCTGTAAAATGATTAAATTTAAATCGTTTACAGCCATTTTTTTCTTTCAATATTTTTTTAAATAAGGGTAACAAAATCAAATTCTAATTGATATATAATAAACTTAAAAAGATACTAAAATGAAAAATTTTAAACGAATAACTGTTGTTTTGGCTTTAAGCTTCTATTGTTTTGTAAATGCTCAATTGACTACTGCAAATAGAGCTAAAGTGAGTTTAGGAAAAGGAGATGTCCCTGCTGAATCCAATCAAAGAGGAATCAATACAATCAATAATAGTGGGATGCCAAATAGGATTTCGATGAATATTACTGTTCCAAAACAGACACAGGGGGCAACCTTTGGCGAAAAGGTAAATTCAGGGATGAATATTAGGCTGATTGAAAATGGCTGTGTCGTTTTATTTCCTCTTAATTCAGGCTATAAGATTAATTTAAAAGACAATAGCATTAATGAATTGACAGCGATTGAGCGTTCTACTTTTGGCGAAAAAGTAAATCAGGGCTTACAGGCTGCAGGTGGTGCTTTATCGCAAGGTGCATCATTGTTAGGAGGTGCTTTACCGGGTGGAGCGATTATTTCGGCAGCCGTTTCCAGTGTTGGTAATTTAGCTGGTGGCACTGGTGGAGGCGCAGCAGCTGCATCCTATGCTAAAAGTGCAAAGAAAGTATATACAGTTCAGGATCAGGATACAGATACTGTAATGGAACTGCCGGATGGCGAATACGAATTAGAATTTGTGATTTCGCAAAAAGCCACTTCTGGATTAAAAGATACTTTAAAGACTCAGGTTCGTATTGGTTTTACCGTAGAAAACGGAGTCTTGAAAACCAAACACGATACGGCTAAGAATTCGGTAGGTAATATTAGATAAAAGGTATTACGCTATCTAAGGTTTGTTTTTAAAATAAGTTTCCAATAATAATTGAGCGGCTGCAAAAGGTGAGGATTCATTGTTTTGCACCGCTTTTTTAGTTTTTTCTAATAAATCCTGAATTTCAGTATTGTTATAAAAATCTTGTTGTAATTGATTGTTAATGGTTTCTAATAACCAAAATTCGTTTTGTTCGGCTCTTTTGGTATCAAAATAGCCGTTGCTTTTTGTGAGTTCGATATATTTTAGAATGTTGAGCCAAACTTCGGTAATGCCTTCATGTGTTTTGGCACTACAAGTTGTAGCCATAGGAATCCATCCTGATTTTTTTGAAGGGAATAAATGCAAGGCTCTGTTTATTTCGGATTTTGCTAATGTGGCTTTTTGAATGTTATCCCCATCCGATTTGTTGATTACAATTGCGTCAGCCATTTCCATAATTCCCCTTTTTATGCCTTGTAATTCATCACCGGCTCCTGCAATTTGTAATAACAAAAAGAAATCAACCATACTGTGAACAGCTGTTTCACTTTGTCCCACGCCTACGGTTTCTATGATAATGGTGTCAAATCCGGCGGCTTCACAGAGAATTATGGTTTCCCTTGTTTTGCGGGCCACTCCGCCCAGTGTTTCTCCTGATGCCGAAGGACGCACATAAGCATTGGGATCTTTGGCTAATTCTTCCATCCGTGTTTTATCTCCCAAAATACTTCCATGCGAAATAGAACTGCTGGGGTCAATTGTTAGCACGGCTATTTTTTTTTCCTGATTTCTTAGATGTTTTCCAAAAGCTTCTATAAACGTACTTTTTCCTACTCCGGGAACTCCTGTAATTCCTATCCGAATGGATTTATTGGCATGCGGTAAGCAGGCATTGATAATTTCATTAGCTTTTGAAAAATGATTGGGATTACTGCTTTCAATTAAAGTAATGGCTCTACTGAGCGCATTGATTTCTCCTGCCAATACGCGACTAATGAGTTCCTCGGTGCTGGGTTGCGCCATTCGGGCTTGCTGAATTTTTTTCAACACAGCAGTATTGAAAATTTCAGGGCTGTCTTCGTTGTTGGCTGAGGTGGGCTTATCTTTTTTCAAAATACAGAATGCTTTAAGTAAAAATAATACATTAAAAGGAAATAATTTGATATTCCTGATAAGTTTATGATACTTGCAAATTAGTAAATATCTTTGCAGCATTATGAGCAATATAATTCTAATTTTTGTCTATTTACTTCTGGGTGTTGCTTTGCAATACGTCAAATGGTTTCCAACCAATAGCTATAAACTAATTAATAAGTTTGTTATTAATGTGTGTCTTCCAGCTTTAGCTTTGTATTATATTCCTAAAATTCAATGGGACAATAAGCTGCTTTATCTTATTGGTGTTGCTTGGATAGGTTTTGCTATCTCTTTCTTTTTATTTCGTTTTATTGGAAAGAAATATGGATGGTCTAAAAAATTAATAGGCTGCCTGATTATAACTGCCGGCTTAGGAAATACTTCTTTCCTAGGATTTCCTATTGTAAATGCATTGTATGGTTCCGAAGGTTTGAAAATGGCTATTTTAGTCGATCAGCCGGGAACTTTTGTGTTGGTTTCGACCCTTGCAATAGTTGTGGCTACGATGTATTCTAAAGATGAAATTAGCGGTGGAACCATCATTAAAAAAGTGATGTTGTTTCCGCCTTTTGTTTGTTTTTTAGTTTCCTGTGTTGCCAATATTTTAGACTTAGATTTCCATGATTATATTCAGTTTGGATTGACAAAATTAGGAAGCTTATTAACGCCTTTAGCTATTATTTCGGTTGGTTTACAACTGCATTTTGACAGCCGAAGTCAGCACTGGAAATTTCTTTGGATAGGATTAGCTTATAAATTATTCATTATGCCGGCTATTTTATTTGTGTTGTATGTCTTTGCTCTAAAACAGTCTGGTTTAATGATTCAGGTTGCCTTGATAGAAGCTGCAATGGCTCCTATGATTATGGCTAGTATTGTAGCGACCTCTCATGGATTAAAGCCCCGATTGAGTAGTATGATGATTGGTTTTGGAATTCCTATTTCTTTTGTTACACTGGCTTTTTGGTATTTTGTTTTGCAATTTTTAGGCTAAGTATTTTCTTAACGAATTTTTCGTCATTAAAAAATGCATATTAGTTTTTTTTGACTAATTTTATAGAACTTATATAAAAATACTGATATATTATGGCAACAATACGTTTAGGAGATACGGCTCCGGATTTTAAAGCAGAAACTACACAGGGTACAGTACAATTTCACGAATGGTTAGGTGATTCTTGGGGTGTTTTATTTTCGCATCCATCTGATTTTACACCAGTTTGTACAACAGAATTAGGTACTGTAGCTAATTATTTCCCTGAATTCCAAAAAAGAAATACTAAGGTTATTGCATTAAGTGTGGATGGATTAGAATCGCATTTAAAATGGATTAAAGACATCGAGGAAACGCAAGATGTAACTTTACAATACCCAATTATCGCTGACGAAAATAAAGAAGTAGCTAATTTGTATGATATGATTCATCCCAATGCGAATGATACTTTCACGGTTCGTTCCGTATTTATTATTGGAGCTGATAAAAAAGTAAAATTAATATTGACGTATCCGGCTTCGACAGGAAGAAATTTTGACGAATTGCTACGTGTAATTGATAGTTTGCAGTTAACGGCTAATTATAGTGTGGCTACACCAGCCAACTGGAAAGACGGTCAGGATGTGGTTATTTCTCCATCAATACCTGATGAAGATATTCCGGCAAAATTCCCAAAAGGATTTAATCGTATTAAATATTATTTAAGGATGACACCACAACCTAATAAATAATTTTAGGTTTTGTTTACAAAAAAAAGGACAATGAGAAATTTTCTTATTGTTCTTTTTTTGTTTTGGGCAGAGTCTTAGTCGTAATTGTGTCGGCATTTTACAATCTGTATTTCATCTTCTAAATACCTGTAAATTAATCGGTGTTCATCATCAATTCGACGTGACCAAAAACCAGCATACTTATGTTTTAGAGGTTCGGGTTTTCCGATGCCTTCAAATGGTGTACGGGCAATATCTTTGAGTAAATCATTGATCTTTTTTACTTTTTTCTTATCGATTTTTTGCCAATACAAATAATCTTCCCAAGATTCATCTACAAAGACATATTTCATCTTATTCTTCGATTAAATCTTTAGAAAATGATTGATTGTTTTTCAATTTTTCGATAGCAGTATCAAGACGTTTTTCATTCAATCGAGATGACAATTCGTAATTTGTTGCCATTAACGAATTATATTCTTCAAGTGATATCACTACAATGCCGGAATCTTTTCCTCGGTTAATAATCAGAGTTTCAAAATTCTTCGCTACTGCATCAAAATAAGATTTAATATCTTTTCTAAAATCAGAAATATTTGTAACTATCATAATCTGTATTTGTTTAAGTACAAATATATGTACAATATTTGATGATTTGTCTTTCGATTGTGTTAAATTACATTAACCCATTTATCTTCGCATATTGCAACAACATAATGGTTTTAGCATCTTTTAATTCTCCTGTTTCAATCATTGCATAAGCCTGGTCAAAAGACATTTCTAAGACTTCGATATTCTCTTGTTCATGGTCGAGTCCG
Source organism: Flavobacterium commune (assembly GCF_001857965.1). Lineage (NCBI taxonomy): Bacteria > Pseudomonadati > Bacteroidota > Flavobacteriia > Flavobacteriales > Flavobacteriaceae > Flavobacterium > Flavobacterium commune. The sequence continues at coordinate 2,699,225 of NZ_CP017774.1, forward strand.
CCACCTTCACTGACTTTCATGGAAGCGTCATATTCGCCAATAAATAAATATAGAATTTCGGTTATGGCTCCCGGTGACATATAGGTTTCCATGATTTTTTTTACCTTAGAAATTCTATAGCCTGTTTCTTCCTCAGTTTCTCGGATGATGCATTGTTCGGGTTCGTCCTGATCTAATAAGCCGGCACAAACTTCGATCATCATTCCGCTTTTATTTCCGTTTAAGTAGGTTGGTAAACGAAACTGACGGGTTAAAATAATGGTTTTATCTGTTTTGTTATAAAGTAAAATCGCCGCCCCGTTACCACGGTCATAGACTTCCCTTTTTTGAGTAATCACGCTATTGTCAGGTTTTTGATAATCAAAAGTTACTTTGTTCAGGATGTACCAGTTGTCCGAAAGCAGTTTGGTTTTTTGGATGGTTATTTTTGGGTCGTTCATGTGTTGTGATTTTGGAGATAAAAAAACGCCCTGAAAAATCAGAGCGTTAATTGTTATTTCATAATAGTTTGTTTTCTGTCCGGACCTACAGAAACAATTTTGATAGGCACTTCTAATTCTTTTTCAATAAACTCGATGTACTCTTTTAATTCAACTGGTAATTCCTCGTAAGTAGTCATTCCGGTTAAATCCTGTTTCCATCCTTTGAATTCTTTGTAAATTGGAGCAACATTTTCTTCTTCCACATTGTAAGGGAAGTGAGCGATGTTTTTTCCTTTATAATTGTATTCAGTACATACTTTTAAGGTATCAAAACCTGAAAGTACGTCGCCTTTCATCATCATCAATTGCGTTACTCCGTTTACCTGAACTGCATATTTTAAAGCTACTAAGTCTAACCATCCACAACGTCTTGCTCTTCCTGTAACCGAACCAAATTCGTTACCCACTTTTGCCATTGTAGCACCAACTTCGTCAAAAAGTTCAGTAGGGAAAGGACCGCTACCTACACGGGTAGTGTAAGCTTTGAAAATTCCGTAAACTTCTTTGATTTTGTTAGGAGCAATTCCTAAACCAGTACAAGCTCCGGCAGCTGTAGTGTTAGATGAAGTTACGAAAGGATAGGTTCCAAAATCAACATCTAACAATGAACCCTGAGCTCCTTCGCATAAGATTGATTTACCCGCCTTTTGAGCTTGGTGCATGTATTCTTCACTATCGATGAAATCTAATTTTTTAATTTCTTCGATAGATTCGAAAAACTCAGCTTCTAATTCCGGTAAGTTGTATTGTAGTTCCACTCCGTAGAATGCAATCATAGCTTCGTGCTTGTCAGCAAGAGCGCGGTATCTTTCTTTGAAATCTTCTAATTCAATATCTCCTACACGCAAACCGTTTCTACCTGTTTTGTCCATATAAGTTGGTCCAATACCTTTAAGTGTAGATCCAATTTTAGCTTTCCCTTTAGAAGCTTCAGAAGCAGCGTCTAATAAACGGTGCGTAGGTAAGATTAAGTGTGCTTTTCTTGAAATGATTAATTTCTTTTTGATATCGATGTTGAATTTTTCTAATCCTTCGATTTCCTTTTGAAATACAACCGGATCAATTACAACACCGTTTCCAATAACATTTACCGCTGATTTATGGAAAATTCCGGAAGGAATGGTTCTAAGTACGTGTTTAATTCCGTCAAATTCTAAAGTATGTCCTGCATTTGGTCCACCTTGAAAACGAGCAATAATATCGTAATTTGAGGTAAGAACGTCAACAATTTTTCCTTTTCCTTCATCTCCCCATTGTAATCCTAGTAATAAATCTACGGTCATTTTAATTTTTTTATTTAATCGTTAATTCGTTTCGGCAGTAAAGAATTACCGCCTTTTTTTAAACTAAATTTTATCGTTATTGGTTTCTTCTTTGTTTTCTTCTGTTTTTGCAACTTTCTTTGTACCATAAAAATACAAGGAATGATTAGTGATATCTACATCAAAAATTTCCTCGATGGTTTTTTTGATGGTTTGTATCCTTGGGTCGCAAAACTCTACTACATCACCGGTATCAGTCATGATAAGATGGTCGTGTTGTTTGTCAAAATAGGATTTTTCATAGTGTGCCTGGTTTTGACCAAACTGATGTTTGCGTACCAATGCACAGTCTAAGAGTAATTCTATAGTGTTGTACAGCGTAGCTCTGCTGACACGGTAGTTTTTGTTTTTCATTTTGATATAGAGGTTTTCTATGTCAAAATGCTCTTCGCTTTCATAGATTTCCTGAAGTATAGAGTAACGTTCAGGCGTTTTTCTATGCCCGTTTTTTTCAAGATACATTGTAAAAACGTTTTTTACAATTTCTTGATTTTTGTCGTTATTTGTGGAAATGAGTGTCATATTCGGCAAAGATAAATTTTTATTTTAATAGTTTTCAAGTTTAAATACTTATAAGATAATAATTTTGTTTTTTTTAATAAAATTAACCGCTGATTTAGGGGTGTTTTTTGAAAACAAAATCTTTTTAGTTATCTAAAGTATTTGGGAAAAAATATATTATTAGGGAAACTAATTTTTGTAAACCCGGGTTACACGGTCAATTCCGTCAATTTTTTTGATATTGTCAATTAGTTTTTTCAAAATAGTGATGTTTTGTACAATTACCGTTAGCTGTCCTTTGAAAAGTCCTGCGTCTCCACTCAATGAAATACTTTGAATATTCACATTCATATTATTCGAAATGACCTTTGTCAACTCGTTAGTTAAACCAATGGTGTCCATTCCTGTGATGTTCAAAATGGCTTTGAATTCTTGTTGAGAAGAGTCAATCCATTTGGCAGGCATAATTCGATAAGCGTAGTTGGACTGTAAAGAGATGGCGTTAGGGCAATCTTTTTTATGCACTTTTATTCCCTCATTGATGGTAACGAAACCAAAAACCTGATCTCCAGGAATTGGGTTACAACAAGTAGAAAGTTTGTAATCTAATTTATCCTGTTCTTTACCAAAAACCAACATGTCGTAATTGTTGTTGAGTACAGGTCTGTGGATGTCAGTATCGGCTGTGTTTCCGCTACGTTTGATTTTGCTTTTAAAGAAATTAATTAAGGTATTGCTTTTTTGAGCAGCAAAGTCCTTTAATTGCTGGTTGTCAATAGTGCCAATTCCAACTCGGTAAAATAAATCCAAACTGGTTTTAAGGTGGAAAAAGTTAACTAATTCGTTAGTTACTCCTTCATTCAAAGTAACTTTAAGGTGTTTTAGTTTACGGGTAAGAACTTCTTTTCCTTCTTCGGCAATTTTCTTAGTGTTTTCGTTAAGAACATTTCTAATTTTATTTTTTGCTCTCGAAGTAGTTACATAATCTAACCAGTTGGCAGTAGGTTTTTGATTTGGAGAGGTGATAATTTCTACCTGATCCCCACTCTTTAATTCATAATTTAAAGGAACTAATTTTCCATTGACTCTGGTTCCGCGGGTTTTGATTCCAATTTCGGAGTGGATACTAAATGCAAAATCTAGTGATGTAGCTCCTTTAGGCAGCGATTTAATATCGCCTTTAGGGGTAAAAATATAGATTTCTTTCGAGTACAAGTTCATTTTGAAATCTTCCACAAAGTCAATTGCGTTGGTTTCAGGATTTTCTAAAGCTTCTCGAAGTAAGTTCAACCAAACATCCAATCCGCCTTCTTCGGTAGCTCCGTTTTTGTATTTGTAATGTGCAGCATAACCTTTTTCTGCAATTTCGTCCATACGTTCACTGCGTACCTGTACTTCAACCCAACGTCCTTTAGGTCCCATTACCGTAATATGCAAGGCTTCATAACCTGTTGATTTAGGTGACGAAATCCAGTCTCTTAGTCGGCTTGGGCTGGGTCTGTAATGATCGGTAACGATAGAATAAATTTTCCAGGCAATAAACTTTTCATCGTGTGCGTCTGATTTATACACAATTCGAAGTGCAAATTTGTCATAAACTTCGTCAAAAGTTACATTTTGGGCTTTCATCTTTCTACGGATAGAATAGATAGATTTTGGGCGGCCTTTTATGATGTAATCAATTCCTTCGGCATCTAAAGAAGCTTTAAGTACGTCTGAGATGTCTTTGATGTAAGCATCCTGTTGTTCCTTGGTCTCTTTTATTTTGCTGACAATATCATTGTATATGGCAGGTTCAGTATATTTTAAACCTAGATCTTCCAGTTTTGTTTTGATGTTGTATAAGCCTAGTCTATGAGCCAATGGCGCATAAATGTATAAGGTTTCTGATGCAATTTTAACTTGTTTGTGGTCATCCATAGACTCCATAGTTTGCATATTGTGCAATCTGTCGGCTATTTTTATCAGGATTACACGCACATCATCATACAAGGTCAATAACATCTTTCTGAAGTTTTCGGCTTGCATAGAGACATTCATATCTTTTTGTACGATGGATATTTTAGTTAAACCTTCAACCAATTGTGCTACCTTAGGATTGAACATTCGCTCAATATCTTTAACGGTAGTAGGGGTGTCTTCTACAACATCATGTAATAAGGCCGCTGCAATTGAAGTAGCTCCAAGGCCTATCTCTGAAGCCACAATTTTGGCAACAGCAATGGGATGAAAAATATAAGCTTCTCCCGATTTTCTTCTTTGGTCTTTATGAGCTTCCACAGCAACGTCAAAAGCCTTGCGTATCAGTTTTTTATCTTCGGTAGTTAATGTTTGGTAACTAATGCGAAGTAATTCTTTGTATTCTTGAGCAATTGCTTTATTCTCTTTTTCAATATCTATTTCTGTCATAAGTGCAGGGTTCATTTTCTAAAAATAACGATAAGTTCGCATATATGCAAGAGTTTGAATTGTTGATTTTAAATTTAGTCCGAAGTCTGCAATCTAAACTCTGCAATCTGAAATCTACAATCTGAAATCTACAATCTGAAATCTACAATCTGAAATCTACAATCTGAAATCTACAATCTAAAACCCTCTTTGTCTTTTGGCTTCGAATATTAATATGGCTGCGGCTACCGAAACGTTCATGCTGTCGATTTCACCTTGCATAGGAATAATGATGTTTTGCGTAGCGGCATCACGCCATTCCTGGGTAAGTCCGGTGGCTTCAGTTCCAACTACTAGCGCGGTTGGTTTTGTGTAGTCCTGAGTGTGATAGCTTGTCGAGTTTTGCAAGGTGGCACAGTAGAAATTGATGTTTTTTTCTTTTAAAAAAGAAATGATTTCAGCGGTGCTTGCTGTTGCAATTTGGTTGGTAAACAGGCAGCCTACACTGGAACGAACAATATTCGGGTTGTATAAATCGCTTTTGGGATTCGCAATAATTACAGCATCAAGATTAGCGGCATCGGCGGTTCTTAAAAGTGCGCCTATGTTTCCGGGCTTTTCAGGAGCTTCGGCAACTAAAATTAAGGGTGTTGCTGAAAGTTTTAAATCAGAAAGTTGTAAGGATTTTGATTTGGCTACAGCCAATACACCTTCGGTGGTTTCGCGATAACTTAGTTTTTGAAATACTTCTTTGTTGATTTCGATTAATTCAGCTGATTTGGCTAATTTTTTTGCTTCAATTTCGCTGCAAATTTCAGGATAAAACAATACGGTTTCAATTTCATAATTTCCTTTTACGGCTAACGAAATTTCGCGTACACCTTCAATTAAAAAAGTTCCGGTTTGTCTTCTGTTTTTGGCTTTTTCCTGTAATAATACTAAAGATTTTATGAATGGATTTTGAATAGATGTAATTTGTTTCAAGAGATTCTAAATTTTAGTATTATAAAAATTAAACAGTTCTTTGCACGACTTCAAAAATTTTAGCATCCTCACATTTTAAGGTTTTTGAAGGGAATTTCATCAGCAGAGCGTAGTCGTGAGTCGCCATAAGAATGGTTTTTCCATTGGCATTAATTTTTTTCAAAACATCCAGAACTTCCACGCTGGTTTGCGGATCTAAGTTTCCGGTAGGTTCGTCGGCAAGGATTAATTCAGGGTCGTTCAATAAAGCTCTTGCAATGGCTACTCGTTGTTGTTCTCCGCCCGAAATTTGATGCGGCATTTTTTGAGCGTAGTTTTTCATACCTACTTTATCCAGAACTTCTTCTATTTTTCGGTTCATTTCGTTCTGGTCTGACCAGCCTGTTGCTTTAAGAACAAAAAGCATATTGTCCTGAATAGAACGATCCGGTAATAATTTGAAATCCTGAAAAACAATTCCGATTTTACGTCTTAAAAAAGGAATGTCGTTTTCTTTCATTGTCTCTAAATCAAAGTCAACAATGTGTCCGTTGCCTTCAATTAATGGTAAGTCAGCATAAAGCGTTTTCATTAAACTACTTTTTCCTGAACCGGTTTTTCCAATAATATAAATGAATTCTCCTCGGTTTACTTCAAGGTTAACATTCGATAAGATTACTTTATCTTCTTGATAGATAGTTGCATTTTTTAAGGATAGTACGGCTTGAGACATAATTAGAATTTGTTTATGGTGTAAAAGTAATTATCAATTATGAAATAGCAATATCAAAATACTGGTTTTTTGCGCTCTGTTAAAATATTTGTTCATAATAAAATTAATTAGGTACTCGTTATCAAATGTAGAATATGATATATTTGGATATTAAAATAAGATAAAAATGCGTAAATTTTCCAGGCTCTTTTTTTTGTTGGTTTTTGTTAAAACTACTTCGCTTTTAGCACAAAAAACTGCTGTATATACTAGTGATTTTAAGGATTATAATAAAGCGGTTGCTTTGTATAAAGACAATCAGTACGCTTCGGCTCAGTTTCTTTTTGAGAGAGTAAAATCAGAAGTAAAAAACGATGAAATCAAATCAGATTGTACTTATTATGATGCCAGTTGTGCTGTTCGGTTAGGACATGCTAATGCTGATGTCCTGATGGAATCATTTTTAGAAAAATATCCAACAAGTTCTAAAACAAATCAGGCTTATGTAGAAGTAGCTCATTTTTATTTTAATCAAAAAAAATATTCAGAAGCACTAAAAAAGTTTGAACAAGTAGATGAAAGTCAGTTGAGTGCTAAGGACAAAGACCGATTTAATTTTCAAAAAGGGTATAGCTTATTTAGTTCTAATAACAAAAAAGAAGCAACTACTTACTTTAATAAGGTTTTGAAATCAGAAGTTTATGGTTCTCAGGCTAAATATTATTTAGGTTTTATGGCTTATGAAGGCAATAATTATCAGGAGGCCAATAAGTATTTTGACCAGGTAGCAACTGATGAAAAATTTGCTGAAAAACTTTCCTATTATCAGGCGGATATGAGTTTCAAGTCGGGAAATTTTGAAAAAGCAATTGCTTTAGGGCAAAAAGCGATGGCTAAATCGAATGAAGCAGAACAATCGGAATTGAATAAAATTATTGGTGAAAGCTATTTTAATTTAAAAAAATACAACGAAGCTATTCCGTATTTAGTGGCTTATAAAGGTAAAAGAGGAAAGTGGAATAACACCGATTATTACCAATTGGGTTATGCTTATTACAAGAAAAACGACTTTGAAAATGCCATTGCCCAGTTCAATAAAATTATTGGCGGAAAAGATGGAGTGGCTCAGAATGCCTATTACCATTTAGGGGAAAGTTACCTGAAATTAGATAAAAAACCACAGGCTTTGAATGCTTTCAAAAATGCTTCCGAAATGGCTTTTGATGCAGCCATTCAGGAAGATGCCCATTTGAATTATGCTAAATTGAGTTATGAGTTAGGGAATTCCTATCAAAGTGTACCTGCTGTTTTGCTTGGTTTTATCAATAAATACCCCAATAATTCCAGTCGTCCGGTGGTGGAGAAATTATTGATTGATTCGTATATCTCTTCTAAAAATTACAAAGAAGCTTTGGTTTTACTGGAAAAAAACAAAATCCCGGAAAATAAATTGGCTTACCAAAAAGTAACTTTTTACAGAGGGCTGGAATTATATACCGATAGAAATTATGCTGCAGCTTCGCAAATGTTTCAAAAATCTTTAGCTAATACTATTGATGCTCAATTTACTGCCAGAGCTACTTTCTGGAAAGCTGAAACAGAGTATGTTTTAGAAGATTACAATAAATCCTTGTTGAGCTTCAAACAATTTGCAGCAATGTCATCAGCGGCAACAACTCCTGAGTATAAAAACAGCAATTACAATATTGCGTATGCCTATTTTAAATTAAAAGAATACGATGCAGCCGGAGATGCTTTTCAAAGATTTATTGATAAGGTAAAAGATGATAAAACCAGAATAACCGATGCTTATTTGCGTTTAGCCGATTGTCGTTTTGTGACTACTAAATACTGGCCGGCTATGGATGCCTACAATAAAGTAATCGAACTTAAAAGTGTAGATGCTGATTATGCTTATTATCAAAAAGCAATTAGTTATGGTTTTGTGGCTAAAAATGACAAAAAAATTGAAGAGTTAAATTCGTTTTTACTGGCTTATCTTAAATCAAGCTATCGTGATGATGCGATGTTTGAATTAGCTAATACCTATGTGGCGACGAGCAAGCAGGATTTAGCTTTGAAAACCTATGATAAATTAATAAGCGAATACAAAAACAGTGCGTTTACATCCAGAGCTATTTTGCGTCAGGGATTAGTTTATTACAATTCCGATCGCAATTCTGAGGCTTTGATGAAATTCAAAAAAGTAGCTGCCGAGTATCCTAAAACTTCTGAAGCTTTAGAGGCAGTTGCTACAGCAAGATTAATTTATGTAGATAGTGGAAAAGTAGCTGAGTATGCTGCCTGGGTGCGTACATTGGATTTTGTTGCTGTTACTGATGCTGATTTGGATAACGATACTTTTGAATCGGCTGTGAAACAATTTGAGCAAAACAATAATGCTCAGGCAATATCAGGTTTTAGAGCTTATATCTCGAGTTTTCCAAACGGTATTCATGCTTTGAAAGCGAATTTTTATTTGGCGCAGGCCTATTATGCCGAAGGTCAAAAAGACAAAGCGATTCCTAACTACGAATATGTTGTTAATGAGCCAAGAAACGAATTCACAGAGCAATCTCTATCAAGATTAGCACAAATTTTATTAGATAGCGGTGTAAAAGAAAGAGCTATTCCGGTATTGGCGCGTTTAGAAAATGAAGCTGATTTGTCTCAAAACAAAGTTTTTGCACAGTCTAATTTGATGAAATGTTATTATGAAAATAAGGATTATGCTAATGCGGTTGTTTATGCCGAAAAAGTGTTGAATAATCCAAAAATCGATGATAATGTAAAAAGTGATGGGCAAATTATCATTGCACGTTCGGCCATGCAAACTGGAGATGAATCGAAAGCGAAAGCAGCTTACGCCAAAGTATTGCTGATTGCTAAAGGAGAATTGGCAGCAGAGGCGTTGTATTATGATGCTTATTTTAAAAACAAAGAAGCTAAGTTTGAAGCATCGAATGCTGTGGTTCAAAAATTAGCCAAAAGTTATGCTGCTTATCGTTTTTACGGAGCCAAAGGTTTGATTCTTATGGCTAAAAACTTTTATGGTTTAAAAGATAGTTTTCAGGCAACCTATATTTTAGATAGCGTAATTCAGAATTTTTCTGATTTCCCGGATGTGGTTACTGAAGCACAAACGGAGCTAGCCCGAATTAAATCAGAAGAGTCTAAAACAAATTCTTCGATAGCTAATTAATTTAAAATATTGTCACACTGTCCCAAAGTTTCGGGCGTCGAAGTGCTTCACGTAAAAAAAAAAAAATAAAGTATGAAATTCATTTTCCAAAATAAAATAATATTAGGTCTGTTTGTGATGGTTTTTCAATTTTCTTTTGCCCAAAAGAAAAATGAAAGCATAGGTTCAGAAGAGGTAAATATTGTAAAATCCTATACGCCAACAATATCAGATGCGTCAAAAATTCAGGAATCTCCGGTTCTTGATGACGAGTCAAATGCTAAAAAAGAAACGATTAAATATACTATTTTTTCGTTTCCGGTAGCTTCGACTTTTACTCCGGCCAAAGGAAAGGCTGAAGCAGTGGATAAAGAAGCCAAAGAAAAGTTTTTTAATAATTATGCTACTCTGGCAATTGGGAATTACGGAGCGTTGAATGCTGAGTTGTTTGTTAATCAGGAATTAGCAAAGAATGATTATGTAGGAGGAATGTTTCGTCATTTTTCTTCTCAGGGAGGTATTAATAATGTAAAATTAGACGATTGGTATTATGATACCGCTTTGGATATAACTTACGGAGCTAATTATGATAAAATGTCCTGGAATATTGATTTAGGGTATCAAAATCAAGTGTATAATTGGTATGGTTTGCCAATGGATTTTGGGAGTACATTAAGTGCTTCTGATAGAAATAATTTAATAGGAAGTATCGATTCTAAGCATGCGTACAATGGAATTTCTTTAGGTGGAAAACTGGATTTTTCCGAAGGAGCTTTTAAAGAAATGGCAATGAAATTCAGTCATTTTACGGATAGTTTTGGTTCGGCCGAAAACCGATTTTATATTAAACCAAAGTTGCAATTTGATGTTGCTGATCAATTGGTAAAAACCGATATTATTGTGGATTATGTAGGCGGAACTTTCGATAAAAATTATGCGAATGACAATTTGGAAGCAATAAAATATGGTTTTACTAATTTAGGACTTTCGCCTAGTCTGAACATTCAGGAAAACGGTTGGGACGTAAAATTAGGAGCTTCGTTATTTTATAGTATAGATAAAACAGGAGCCGATAATAAATTTTTAATATACCCAAGTGTGAGCGTTTCTTATTCTGTTGTGGATGATTTGATGATTTTTTATGCAGGAGCCGAAGGAAGTTTAGAGCAAAACTCGTATATGGATTTTGTAAAAGAAAACCCGTTTTTATCTCCAACATTAGCCATTGCACCTATGGATAAACAGTATGATGTTTTTGCCGGTTTGAAGGGGAAATTAGCTTCCAGTGTGAGTTATAACATTCGTGGTTCTTATATTAACGAAAGAAATAAGGCTTTGTTTAGAAGTAATGATTATACTGAGAATAGTTCGAATGAAGATTATGCTTTTGGGAACTCATTTCAGGTAGTTTATGATGATGTAAGAACTTTTCGTTTTTCAGGAGATTTGAAAGCTGATTTTTCTGAAAATGTAAGTTTTGGAATTGGAGGAACTTTTAGCAGTTATAAAAATAGCGTTCAGCAAGAAGCGTGGAATTTGCCTGAAATAGAGTTGAATTCGGCTATTGATTTTAATATTACACCAAAGTGGTATGCGGGAGCTAAACTGTTTTATGTTGGAGAAAGAAAAGATATGCAAACGAATATTGATTTAAATCCTGTGGGGACTCCTGTGAAATTAGGAAGCTATATAGATTTGAATTCGCATGTTGGTTACAAATACAATTCTCAGCTAACCGCATTTTTGAAGTTGAATAATATGACCAATAAGTCCTATCAAAAATGGATGAATTATCCTGTACAAGGTTTTCAGGTGATGCTGGGGGCGAATTATAAATTTGATTTTTAAGTTTTTTAGTTAACCACAAAGAGCACTAAGATTTTCGCTAAGTCCACAAAGTTTTAATCCTTTGTTTTTACTTTCGAAATCTTAGTGCTCTTTTTTTGTTAAAGACTTTTACAGATTGTTTAAAAAAAATTTGTGGTCTCTGTGAAAACTTTGTGTCCTTTGTGGTAAAAAAATATATTATTCTGTAAAAGGAATCGCAATACGCATTTTGTCCCATCCAATGTTGAGAATCATACCTTTGTCAGCTGGAGTAAAAACCATTGAAAGAGCTTCCAGAGATTCTTCCGCCTGGGTTACAGGAACAACTAATCTGGCAACATCATTTTCGGCTTTATAGTTGTAAGCTCCCCAAACATTAACACTTTTATTAATGATAATGGTGTAGTTTTCTTGTTCAGGAATAGTGTATAATGAATAAGTTCCTGATTTGATTTTGGTTTTACCAAGCATAACATCTTTGTAAAAAGTGATCTCAGTTGCTTCGTTAGCGCCGGTTCTCCATACTTTTCCAGCTGGAGCTAATTCGCTTAACGTACGTCCTTTAAGTTGTGGACGGCTGTAAACAATTTTAGCGGTTTTAACCGGGATTTTATTGTCGGCAGGAAATAAAGCTTGGTCTAATGGGCTTTTGTCTAAGCCAGGGAATTTTTGAGCTTGTACGTTGGTAGCTAGCATTAATAGTGAGCCAAAAGCAATTGCGGAAATGAATTTTAATTTTTTCATAGTAGATTTTAAAAAGAATAAGATTAATAAGATTCTTTACGAAGTTACAGAAAAAATGTTTTTTACACTTTAAAAAAAAGAACATCTTTGTAGTTTAAGAATTGTAGTGCTTCAATAAAATGACTTTCAAACAAAAAATATATGATTATTATTGCCGATTAGTAGAAGATAGAATCGATGCTTTCCGGGATATGATTTCGGCTTTGACCGAGGATTCTAAAAATGATGCCAAAGGTTCCGCTGGTGATAAACACGAAACGGCTTTATCGATGATGCACTTGGAACAGGAAAAATTCAATACCAAACTAAGGGAAGTTTTAGAGCAAAAAGCAATTTTGGACAAAATTGATGCTTCGGTAATTGCAAAAACAATTGTTTTAGGAAGTTTGGTAAAAGCCAATGGGATTTATTTGTATCTGTCTTTGGCTTTGCCAAAAATAACTATCGACGGAATAAATGTTATTGCGTTATCGCCGCAATCTCCATTGGGAAGCAAGTTGATGGGAAATGCTGTTGGTTTTACTTTCGAAATTAATGGAACAAAATATTTGATTGAGAGTGTTGAGTAGTTGTCTACAGTTATATTAGTTTTTGATGATAATTTTTCGTCAGTTCGAGTGAATTTCGATAGAAAACCGTATCGAGAACAAGAAAAATTTCATTAAAAACGGTTCTCGATACATTTTTTGTTCCGTTTTACTGCACAAAAAACACTCGAACTGACGTACACCCAATGGTTTTTATGCATTTGAAATCATTTAAAAAAATGGGATTCCCTAAAAAAAACTTTCGTAAATTCGCCAGCTTAAAAGTTTGACTTTAAAACGAATTAAAATTATGAGTAAAATAATGACAGTCGACATCTTGTCGAGTATTAAAGGAGCACAGCCTTCCGAGAGCGTGAACAAATTATTTGATGTAATCAAGAATGCACATCCATCAAATAATAATTCCTTGAATAATGTCAATCATAATTGTGTGTCAGTAAGTGATTTAAGAGAAGATGTTGTGATAGAGAGTTCGGCTATGGAAAAACAACTTATTTTAGAAAATTTCCCGAACAAAAAAAATGGTTTTTTAGTTGTTGCTAAAGTTATAGAAGGATAAAATGGATTCTAAAATAAAAGAAATACACCAACAATTGGTGTCAAAACAAATCACTTGTACAGCTTTAGTACAGGAAAAATTAGACTTACTTAAACAAAATACATACAACTCGGTTAATTCTTTATTGGACACTTTGGCTCTGGAATTAGCGGCTAAAGTAGATACTAAAATTGCAAACGGAGAAACAATCGGTTTGCTGGAAGGAATTCCTTTCGGGATTAAAGATGTATATATGTTGCAGGGAACTTACACTACGGCAAGTTCTGAATTGTTGAAAAATTATAAATCGCCTTACACGGCTACCGCTATTCAAAAATTATTGGATGCCGGTGCTATTCCGCTAGTGAAAGAAAACTGTGACAGTTTTGGTCATGGATCTTCTAGTGAAAACACCATTTTTGGAGCAGTAAAAAATGCAATAAATCCGGAATTAGTTGCAGGTGGTTCCAGTGGTGGATCAGCGGTTAACGTTGCAAAAGATTACACTGTTTTTTCTATTGGTGGAGATACAGGAGGTTCGATTCGTCAGCCTGCCGGGTACAACCATATTTACGGTTTAAAACCAACTTACGGAAGAATTTCAAGATACGGATTGATGGCTTATGCATCTTCTACAGATTGCGTTGGTCCATTGGCAAAATCTATTGAAGATATCCGAATTGTGTTGAATGTAATGAGCGGGAAAGATCCAAAAGATCAAACTTCAGTCGCTTCAGCGGAAATTAGTGAAGAGGAAATTGCAACTTCTGCTGTAAAAGCTGTTGGTTATTTTAAAAACTTCATCGAAAGTGATGCCATTGATGCCCAAATAAAAGCTGATTTCTTGGCAAGTATCGAAAAAATAAAAGCCAAAGGAATTGAAGTAAAGGAATTAGATTTCTTCAAATCCGATATTTTAGTTTCTACCTATTATACTTTGGCTATGGCCGAAACGGCTTCGAATTTATCCCGTTTGGACGGAACCAATTATGGAAACCGTATCGAAGGAGATAATTTGATTGATTCGTATGCCGTAACGCGTTCTGAAAATTTTTCGGAAGAAACTAAACGCAGAATTGTTGGTGGAAACCAGGTGTTGTCTCAGGGATTTTCAGATGAAATCTATTTAAAAGGATTGGCTTTGAGAGATCAGATTTCGGAGAACTTCAGTAAAGATTTCGAGGAAGTAGATGTGATTTTATCGCCGGTTACACCAAGCACACCTCCAAAAATCGGAGACAGTTTAAAAGATCCGTTGGCGATGTATTTGTCGGATGCTTATACGGTTGGTTTTAGTTTAGGGCAATTACCAACTTTAACTGTGCCACAAGGAACAAGTACCGGATTGCAAATTACTGCAGCAAAAAATAATGATGAATTAGTTATGCAATTTGCTAACTTCTTAAAAGATACACTATAATGGAATTGGAACAATTAACGGCGGCATTAAAAGCCCACGATTTAGAATTGGTAATCGGACTGGAAACTCATGTTCGATTGAATACCAAAACCAAGTTGTTTTGTTCTTGTCCAAATCAAGAAATAGAAACACCTAATGAAAATATATGTTCCGTTTGTACGGGACAAATGGGCGTTTTGCCAGCCATAAATAAAGAAGCGATTACAAAAGCTATTTATTTTGGAAAAGCAGTAAATTCGACATTTAGTAATGAAGTGATTTCCTGGGATAGAAAGCATTACGAATATCCGGATAACCCGAAAAATATTCAGATAACGCAATTTCATAATCCAATAATTCCTGACGGACAGGTTTCTTGTTACCGAAATGACGGTTCTCAATTTACCGTGAATTTAACCCAGGTGCATATTGAAGAAGATGCTGCGAAATTGATGCACGAAAAGAAGATTTCGTTAGTCGATTTTAACAAAGCGGGAGTTCCGTTGATTGAAATTGTTACGGAGCCTTGTGTTCGTAATATTGAAGATGCTTCAACTTATGCGCAATACATTCAGCGTATTGTTCAGAATTTAGGAATCTCTGAAGCCAATTTGGAGAAAGGAGAATTCAAATCGGATGTTTCGGTTTCTTTACGCAAAATAAATTCAGACGTTTTAAACCCAAGAACGGAAATCAAAAACTTGAACTCGTTTAAGTTTATGATCGAAGCTTTGAAAGAAGAAGTAGAGAAACAGTTCAATTATTTTATCGAAAACAAAGAATTTAGACCTGATCAAACGACTGTGTTGTGGGATGCTGATTTAAAGCAAACCAAAACCATGCGTAAAAAAGAATTTGAAGCGGATTACCGTTTTATATCAGAGCCGGATTTACCTTTTGTAAATATTAAAGCTGAAATTGAAGCGATTAAAGTAGATACTAGTGCTTTGCCTTATGCTGTTGAATCTATTTTGATTAATGGAGGTGTTTTGCCACAAGATGCTAAATTTTTCACGGCAGATGCTTTGCGTTCGAGAACATTTGTGACTTTAAATAACGAAATTAAAGATCCATCGTTTGTTGCTAAAACTTTAGCGAATAACATCAAGGCTGAAGATTATGATAAGATTCATAATATTGAGCATTTAATAACCATTTTTGTATTATTCAAAGCGGAAAAAATCACAGCTGTTTTAGTTCAAAATGCGATTGCTGGTTATTTAAAAGATCAAAATTTCGATTACAATAAATATTTTGCAGATAATACGATTTCTGAAGATAAAATTCAGGAAGTTATTGCTACCGTAATTGCTGAAAACGCTGCTGTGGCTAATGATATTAAAGCAGGTGACCAAGGAAAAGCAGGTATTTTAGTTGGTAAGGTTTTAGGTGTTATTGGAAAAGGAGCGAATGGAAAAGTAATTCGTCAGATTATATTAGACAAATTAGGTGCTGCTGCTGTTTTGGAGAAAAAAGAAGCGCAGGAAAAAGTTTCTAAAGAAGCAATTGCTGAATCTAAAGAAGTTCAAGAAGAAGCACTTCCTGAAATTCCTATTGTTGTAAAAGATACCTACAGAACTCATAAGATTTCACAATTATCAGAGGCAAATATCGGCGAAGAGGTGATGTTGTCAGGCTGGGTAGCGAGTGTTCGTGACCACGGTGAATTGATTTTTATTGATTTGCGTGATTCAAGTTATGAGATTTTCCAGGTTAATATCAGTAGAGAAACTTTTCCTAATATCGACGAGTTAGTGAAATTGAAACCGGAATCGGTAATTTCGGTAAAAGGTATTGTAGTAGGACGTAATGAAGATGATTATAATGCAGGATTGCGTACGGGTAAAATAGAATTAGAAACTTCGGTTTTAGAAATTTTAAATTTATCTAAAACATTGCCTTTCGAAATTAAGAGAGCGGCTAAAACAAACGAAGCGATTCGTTTTCAATACAAGTTTTTGGATCACAGAAACGAAGAAGTAAGGCGAGCAATCGTAAATCGTCATAAAGTAATTAAGTTAATTCGTGACATCTTAGATGAGGAAGAGTTCTTAGAAATTGAAACACCAATTTTAAGTGCAGGGACTGATGAAGGAGCACGTGAATTTATTGTTCCTACTCGTAAACAAGCTGGTTTGTTTTATACCTTACCACAAGCGCCACAGCAGTTCAAACAGATGTTGATGGTGAGTGGTTATGAGAAATATTTCCAGGTGGCACGTTGTTTCAGGGATGAGGATTCCCGTGGAGATCGTCAGCCAGAATTTACGCAATTGGATATGGAGTTGGCTTATGCCAGCATGCAGCAGATTATCGATTTGAATACCAAACTATTTAATGAAGTAGTGAAGAAAGTATATGGTAACAAATGGATATTGAAACCATTTGAAGTGATTACCTATAAAGATGCGATGGATTTCTATGGCTGTGACCGACCTGATTTGCGTTACGGTCTGAAAATGCAAGACATTACAGCTATTGTAAAAGATACTACTTTCCAAGTATTCAGTAAACCGATTGAAGAAGGCGGAATTGTAAAATGTATCAAGGTTTCGGCTCAGGAGCAAGGAAATAAGCGTATGTCTAAAGGTCAAATCGAAGCTTTAACTGCTATTGCTCAGCAACACGGTTTAGGTGGATTGGCTTATATTATTGTGAATGAAGAAGAGTTGCAATCGCCTATTATTAAGTTTTTAGGGGAAGAAATTGCAGCAGGAATCATAAAAGCTACGGATGCGCAGGTTGGGGATATTGTATTCTTCTCAGCTGCCGATTATGCTACGGCTAACAAGGCTTTGGATGCTGTTCGTCAGGAATTGGGTAGAATGTTGCATTTGATTAATCCTAAGGAATTACGTCCAGCCTGGGTAGTTGATTTTCCAATGTTTGAAAAAACAGATGAAGGAAGATGGACATTTACGCACAATCCGTTCTCGATGCCGGCTATTTATGATTTGAAAAAACACATGGATGGTAAAGAAGAGGAAATCGGAAGCATCATCGCGCAGCAATACGATATAATCCTGAACGGTTACGAAATTGGAGGAGGATCAGTTCGTGCGCATAAATCGGAAATTCTGGAAGCGACTTATAGAAATATGGGTTACAACAAAGAAGAAATGATTAAGAGTGTAGGGACTATGTATAAAGCTTTCCAATACGGTGCGCCACCACACGGAGGAATTGCCTGGGGAATTGACCGTTTAATGATGATTTTAGAGAAAAAAGCATCTATTCGTGAAGTTATGGCTTTCCCGAAAACAGGAACTAGTGAAGATTTATTATTTGGGGCACCATCGCTTTTATCAGATAAAAAGGTAGAAGAAATGAATGTGAGAATTATTAAATAAAAATATCAAAAATCAATTTCAATGATTAATTGAGTTGATTGAAATGATTCAATTTTCAAATTTCCAAAACGACATTTTAAATGCTTGTTTTGGAAATTTTGTTTTTTTATGAAAAATGGTGTTTGGGGTAAATTCTATTTATCAACACAAAGGTTCGTGTATCAAGAACTTTTTATGTATCTTTGTGTAGTTTTGAGAGATATGAAAAGAATAATTGCGAAAAAGACTTTGAAAGATTTCTGGGAAAATCATGCAGATGCCGAGCAGTATCTAAAAACATGGTATGAAACAGCAAAAAATTCAAATTGGAAATCACCTAATGATGTTAAGCAAACTTTTATTAATGCGAGTGTCTTAAAAGATGGGAGGATTGTTTTTAATATAAAAGGAAATTCTTATCGACTGATTGTAAAATTTAATTTTGAAAGACAATGGGCATTTATTCGATTTGTGGGAACTCATGCTGAGTATGATAAAATAAATGCCGACACAATTTAAAAGTAGAATTATGAAAATTACACCTATTAAAACAGAAAAAGATTACTTAGAAGCACTTGAAAGATTGGAGGTGATTTTTGATGCTGCGCCAAATTCAGTTGAAGGTGATGAGGCTGAAATTTTGTCAATGTTGATAGATAATTATGAAAATCAATTCTTTTCTATTGATGCACCTGATCCAATTGAAGCTATTAAAATCAGAATGGAAGAAATGAATATTAGGCAAAAAGATCTGGTTGGGATAATTGGTGGAAAAAGTAGTGTTTCTGAGGTTTTGAACAAGAAAAAAAAACTAACTGTTGATATGATTCGGGAGCTTGAAAGGGTTTTAAATATTTCAGCTTCAGTATTAGTTGGTAGTTATCAATTAAAACCCTAGTTTGATTTTAATCACAATATCAAAAATCAATTTCAATGGCAATGCTAATTGCAAATTGAAAATAATAAATTTCCAAAACAGCATTTTTTAATGTTTGTTTTGGGAATTTGTTTTTTTAGGGCTTTTTTTTAATTGCAATTGAATCAGGATCTCGGTTTATTAAGCCCTCTGTCGTACATGACAATGCTTCCTGCTACTGATACATTCAAGCTTTTTTCAGATTTGAATTTGATCAGATGATGGCATTTTGCAATTGCTTTTTTAGATAAACCATTGTCTTCGGCGCCTAATAAGTAAACACATCGCCTAGGGTGTTCAAATGTTTCCAAATCGGCTGCTCGTTCGTCAAGTTCGACTCCTACTAAGCGTGCGCCTTTGGGTAAGTTTTGGTAGAAATCTTCAAAGGTTTCGTAGTGAAAATAAGGCATTGATTTTACGGCATTTTCTGTGTCGCAAGCCTGTTTGGCGTATCTGTTTCCTATTGTGAAAATATAACTTGCTCCCAGATTTTGGGCAGTTCTCCATAAAACGCCTAAGTTTTCAGGGGTTTTACCATTCTGTATTCCTATTCCGAAAAATTCGGTTGTAAAATTATCGTTCATGGCGCAAAAATACGAACAGTTGGTAGTATTGCCAAGTTTTTAATTTATGCTGAAAAAAAATAGCTGTTTGTTGTCGAAATCTTCTTATTTTGTTGATAACTTAAGGCTGTTGAAGGCTATTTTTAACGGTATATAAATTGCGTTTTTATATATTTGCGTGTTATACAAAAAAATACATTTAGAATAGAACATATGAGCGAAGAAATTAAGAACAATTATTCAGCGGATAGTATTCAGGCATTAGAAGGAATGGAGCATGTAAGAATGCGTCCTTCCATGTATATAGGTGATGTTGGGGTTCGTGGACTTCATCACTTGGTTTATGAGGTTGTTGATAACTCCATTGATGAAGCAATGGGTGGTCATTGTGATGCCATAAGTGTAGCGATAAATGAAGATGGTTCTATTACAGTTGAAGATAATGGACGTGGTATTCCGGTAGGAATTCATAAAAAAGAAGGAGTTTCGGCGCTTGAGGTTGTAATGACTAAAATTGGAGCCGGAGGTAAATTTGATAAAGATTCGTATAAGGTTTCCGGAGGATTGCACGGTGTTGGAGTTTCTTGTGTGAACGCTTTGTCGAATCACTTAATTGCCACGGTTCATAGTAGTGATGGAAAAGTTTATCAGCAGGAGTATGAAAGAGGAAAAGCACTTTATCCGGTAAAGCAAATTGGTGATACTGATAAAAGAGGTACGATTGTTACTTTTTATCCTGATCCGACTATTTTTCAGCAAACTATTGAGTTTTCTTATGATACTTTGTCAGCTCGTATGCGTGAGTTGGCTTACCTGAATAAAGGAATTACAATTAATTTTTGCGATAAAAGAGAATTAGACAAAGATGGAAATCCTGTGGGTGAAGTATTTCATTCTCAGGAAGGATTAAAAGAATATATTCGTTATTTAGATGGAAATCGTGAGCCAATTATTGGTCATGTGATTTCAATGGATAATCAAAAAGCAGAGATTCCGGTTGAGGTTGCATTGATTTATAATACGAGTTACTCTGAGAATATCTTCTCTTATGTAAACAATATTAATACTCACGAAGGAGGAACGCATTTGCAAGGTTTCAGAATGGGATTAACCCGTTCTCTTAAGAAATATGCTGACGCTTCCGGTATGTTGGATAAATTAAAATTTGATATTTCCGGGGATGATTTCCGTGAGGGATTGACGGCTATTATTTCGGTAAAAGTAGCTGAACCTCAATTTGAGGGGCAAACAAAAACCAAACTTGGAAACAGAGAAGTGGTTTCTCCAGTAAGTCAGGCGGTGAGTGAGATGGTGGAAACTTATTTGGAAGAAAATCCAAATGATGCTAAAATCATAGTTCAAAAAGTAATTCTTGCAGCTCAGGCTCGTCATGCGGCTAAAAAAGCGCGTGAAATGGTACAGCGCAAAACCGTGATGGGTGGTGGTGGATTGCCAGGAAAATTATCTGACTGTTCGGAGCAGGATCCTGCAAAATGTGAAGTGTATCTTGTCGAGGGAGATTCGGCGGGTGGAACTGCTAAACAAGGTCGTGATAGAAATTTTCAGGCTATTTTGCCATTGCGTGGTAAAATTTTGAATGTGGAAAAAGCAATGCATCACAAAGTTTTTGAAAACGAAGAGATTCGAAATATTTTTACCGCTCTTGGTGTAACTGTTGGTACCGAAGAGGATAGTAAGGCTTTGAATATTTCGAAACTGCGTTACCATAAAGTAATCATCATGTGTGATGCCGATGTCGATGGTAGTCATATTTCTACTTTGATTTTGACATTCTTCTTCCGTTTTATGAAAGAATTAATCGAGGAAGGTCACGTATATATTGCGGCTCCGCCTTTGTATTTGGTTAAAAAAGGAAACAAAAAAGAGTACGCATGGAATGATGTTCAACGTGATCAGGCTAACGAAAGAATGGGTGGGAGTGCAGCTATTCAACGTTATAAAGGTCTTGGAGAGATGAACGCAGAGCAGTTGTGGGAAACGACTATGGATCCAAATTTCAGAACTTTACGTCAGGTAACAATTGAGAGTTTAGCCGAGGCTGATCGTGTTTTCTCTATGTTAATGGGTGATGAAGTTCCGCCACGTAGAGAATTTATCGAGAAAAATGCAGTTTACGCTAATATTGATGCGTAAAAAATAGTTTATTCGGTGGTTATTTTAAGCAATAAATTGTAGATTAGCGGGAGTTAACCAATTTTTTACTTAACCCGAATAAACATTAAAATATGAAAGTTACTATTGTAGGAGCAGGAAACGTAGGAGCAACCTGTGCAGATGTTATTTCTTATAGAGGAATTGCCAGTGAAGTAGTATTGTTAGATATCAAAGAAGGTTTTGCCGAAGGGAAAGCTTTGGATATTATGCAATGTGCTACCGATACAGGATTTAATACCCGAGTGATAGGAGTTACTAATGATTATTCAAAAACTGCCAACAGTGATGTGGTGGTGGTGACTTCAGGGATTCCCAGAAAACCAGGGATGACTCGCGAGGAATTGATAGGAATTAATGCTGGAATAGTAAAATCGGTAGTTGAAAATATTTTAAAATATTCTCCGGATACTATAATTGTTATGGTTTCGAATCCAATGGATACAATGACTTATTTGGCGTTGAAATCTACTGGTTTGCCAAAAAACAGGATTATTGGAATGGGAGGAATTTTAGATAGTTCCCGTTTTAGAACCTATTTATCTTTGGCTTTAGATAAACCGGCAAATGATGTATCGGGGATGGTTATTGGAGGTCATGGTGATACCACGATGATTCCGTTAACGCGTTTGGCTTCTTATAATGGAATTCCTGTTTCACAGTTTCTGTCAGAAGAGGTGTTGCAAAAAGTAGCTGCTGACACCATGGTAGGAGGGGCAACGCTTACAGGGCTTTTAGGAACATCAGCCTGGTATGCGCCTGGAGCTTCGGTAGCTTTTTTGGTTGATAGTATTTTGAATGATCAAAAAAGAATGATTGCTTGTTCTGTTTATGTTGAAGGGGAGTATGGTCAGAGTGATATTTGTATCGGGGTGCCTTGTATCATTGGAAAAAATGGAGTAGAAGAGATTTTGGATATTCAATTAAATGATAAGGAAAAAGCATTGTTTGCAAAAAGTGCTGATGCAGTTAGAGCAATGAATGATGCTTTGAAGACTATTTTAGCTTAAGTTTTTTTCACATATAAAGTGAAGACTGCAATTTTGCAGTCTTTTTTTTGAGATTAATTCATAAATAAATTGGTTAATCATAACCAGAATTATATATTTGCTCGGTTTAAAAAATGACCGTTGGCTTTTGAAGTTTTTTAGATTAGAATAAATAAAAGCTAAAGTGTTGTTTATAAGAGGTTAACACAAAATAATAAATTTAAAATAATTAATTTTTAGTAATAATGCAGAATAAAGGACTTATTAAATTTTTCGCAATTCTATTTGCATTGGTAAGTATTTACCAACTCACATTCACTTTTGTGGCCAATAATGTCAAAAGTGAAGCCAAGGCTTTTGCAGGAGATAATCCTGATAAAGAGTTAAAGTATTTAGATTCTATTAGTAAAGAAAGTGTGTTGAATCTTGGTTTTACTGAATTCACTTATGATGAAGTAAAAAATAAGCAACTTAATAAAGGTCTTGACTTAGAAGGAGGAATCAACGTGATTCTTCAAATTTCTATTAAAGATGTTTTAAAAGGATTATCTAATAATTCTAAAAATCCTGTATTTAATAAGTCATTAGCTGATGCAACTGCAAATTTAGAAGGAAATAAAACGTATTTAAATAAGTTTTTTGAAGCTTTTGAAGCTAATTCAAAAGGAAGCGTAAAATTAGCTTCGCCAGACATTTTTGCAAACAGATCTTTGCAAGGAGAAGGTGGTGTTGATTTTCAAATGACAGACGCTCAAGTTCAAAAAGTAATCAAAAGAAAAGTTGATGAATCAATCGAAAGTGCTTTTAAAGTGCTAAGAGAGCGTATCGACAAATTTGGTGTTACACAACCTAATATCCAAAAATTAGGAGAAACGGGAAGAATTCTTGTAGAACTTCCGGGGGCTAAAGATGTAGATAGGATTAAAAAATTATTAGGTGGAAAAGCACAACTTGAGTTTTGGGAAACTTATAAAGTTGAAGAAATTGGAAATTTCTTAATGGCTGCTAATGAGGCATTGAAAAAGACTGAAATTGCTAAAGTTGAGAAAAAAGCAGTAGTTAAGGATTCATTAAGCGCCTTATTGACCGATACTAAAGATTCAACAGAGACTAAAAAAGGAAATAATCCACTATTTGATAAGATGTTATCTCAAAGTGGAGGAGGTTTAGGTTTCTATGCTCCAAAAGATACTGCTGTAATCAATGGTTATTTAAAAAGAGCCGACATTAAAGCTTTGTTGTCTCCGGATCAACGTTATGCTAAATTTGTTTGGGGAAAAGCTACTAAATTAAAAGATGCTAAAGAAAAAGAAGTAGAAGCAGTTGAGCTGTATGCTTTAAGAGGAAACAGAGACAATACTCCAGCTATGCTTGGTGCTGTGGTTACTGATGCAAAAGATACTTTTGACCAATTCGGTAAACCGGCAGTTTCTATGCAAATGAGTCCGCAAGGAGCTAAAGCTTGGGAAGAATTAACAGGTAGAGCTTATACTCAAAAAACTAATATTGCCATTGTTTTGGATAACGTGGTATATTCTGCACCGGGAGTTTCCAGTGGTCCTATTTCAGGTGGAAGATCTGAAATTACAGGTTCATTTGATATTACTGAAACTCAGGATTTAGCCAATGTATTAAATGCTGGTAAATTACCTGCTTCTGCTGATATTATTCAGTCAACAGTTGTAGGACCATCCTTAGGACAGGCTTCTATTGATGCTGGTATGCTGTCTTCAATTGTTGGATTCTTATTGGTGTGTATATGGATGGTGTTCTATTATGGCAGAGCAGGTTGGTATGCAAACCTTGCTTTATTATTGAACTTATTGTTCTTATTCGGAATTATGGCAAGTTTTGGTTTTGTATTAACATTACCGGGAATTGCAGGTATTGTATTAACATTGGGTACTGCTGTTGATGCTAACATTATTATCTATGAAAGAGCAAAAGAAGAATTGCGTGATGGTAAATCTTTACTGGAAGCAGTAACTTCATCTTACGGATGGCACGGAGCAATGCGTTCTATTATTGATGCTAATGTTACACACGTTTTGACTGGAGCGATTTTGTTTATTTTTGGAACAGGACCAATCAAAGGTTTTGCTTTAACATTACTTATTGGTATTGTAACATCTTTGTTTACGTCTATTTTTATTGCCCGAATTTTTATTGATAAAAATATTGTTGGAAAGGCTAATTTAACTTTCTGTACAAATATTACTAAAAATTGGTTTACTAATTTTAACTATGATTTTATCAAGATTAAGAAAATCACTTATATCTTCTCTTCAATTGTAGTAATTGTGAGTTTGGTTTCCATTTTCTTCGGTAACGGATTGGATCAGGGGGTTGACTTTGTAGGGGGAAGAACTTTTCAGGTTAAATTTGAAAAACCAGTAGATGCAGTTGTGATTTCAGAAGAATTATCTACAGCTTTTGGAACTCCGGTAGAAGCTAAGGTTTTAGGAGATGAAGATCAGTTGAAAATTACAACTAAATACAAAATCAAAGAAGATGGTATTGCTGTTGATAAGGAAGTAAATGAGAAGTTATATGCCGCTTTAGCTAAGTATTATCCAAATACTTCTTATGATAAATTTATCAACACTTTTGATGGTAAAAAAGTAGGAGTTTTACAAGCGTCTAAAGTTGGAGCTTCAATCTCTGAAGATATTAAAACAAATTCTTACTGGGCGGTATTAGGAGCATTAGCTGTTATTTTCTTATACTTAATGATTTCATTCCGTAAATGGCAATATTCATTAGGTGCTATTGCTGCTGTAGCGCATGACGTAATCTTTGTATTAGGAATTTACTCTTTATGTTATAAATTTATGCCTTTCCACATGGAAATGGATCAGCACTTCATAGCGGCTATTTTGACTGTTATTGGTTATTCGATGAATGATACAGTAATTGTATTTGATAGAATTAGAGAGTTTATACTAGGAAAACGTAAAGGAAGTTTTGAAGATATTGTAAATGCTTCTATTAATACTACTTTGTCAAGAACCTTAAATACTTCATTGACGATGATTCTGGTATTATTGACAATGTTTCTTTTTGGTGGTGAATCTATCAGAGGATTTATTTTTGCAATGCTTGTAGGTATTATTGTAGGAACTTATTCTTCATTGTTCATTGCTACTCCGGTACTAGTGGATACTATTTCCAGAGAAGAGAAAACTACTGTTGAAAAGCAACACGAAGCAGCCTAATTTGCTTGCTATTATATAATTGAGACCCGGCTTTTTAGTTGGGTCTTTTTTTTTTGAAATTAATTCGACTTTTTTTAAAATCTGTTTTATATTTCTCAAAAGCTTTTAATAAAACTTGGTTTTTTAATATATTTACCTAATAATAGGATTCCCCCAAATCTTAATCTATTTTAAAAATTAGAACAATGAAAAAGAATCTACTTTTATTTGTCTTTGTTTGTCTGGCTAATATGTTATTTAGTACTAGTGCTTTTGCACAAACTGCTCCACCTACACCAAATCCAGCCTTTTTATATTATTGTTTAAACGAAGCAGCTGTACCTTTAAACGCAACTCCTTCTGGAGGAGGAACTTTAAGATGGTACACAGTTGCAACAGGTGGGACTTTTTCTAGTACTGCTCCAACACCACCAACCAATGTTGCTGCAACAGGAAGTACCCCGCTAATTTATTATGTGACTCAAGTCATTGGAGGGGTTGAGAGTACTCCGCGAACTCCAATAACAGTATATGTTGATCAAAAATTAAATTTGTTTTGTGATGTAAGAACTACAAATTCTATTAGATTTGATTTTGCTAATACAGGACAAAGTAGTTACAATTATAGTTATACTGTTGATGGAGGATTACCTATAACAGGTACACATAATGCTCCAAGTAATTTTACGGTTTCTGGATTAAATGAAGGTCAAACAGTAGTCTTTACACTAACTGCTGTAGGGGCAAAGGCTTGTGTAACTCAAGAGACTGCAAGTTGTTCAACTAGATGTTCAGCAACTATAACGACCCCTAATTTTACCCAAATACCACCTATTTGTCAAGGAGATACACCTCCAATATTACCAGCAACTTCAAATAACGGTATAACTGGAACTTGGTCTCCATCTGTGATTAATACTGCAACTTCTGGAACTGTTACTTATAGTTTTACTCCTAATTCTACTAGCTTTCCTTGTGCGAATCCTCAAACAATGAATATTACTGTGCTTCCAAGACAGACTCCAACATTTAATTCCATTCCTTTAACGGTATGTCAAAATGCGATAGCTCCTATTTTACCTTCAAATTCAAATAATACGACTCCGGTTTCTGGAACCTGGAGTCCTAGTACAGTCGATACTTCTGTTTTAGGAACTGTTACTTATACTTTTACGCCAAATCCCGGACAATGTGTTGTGGCTACTCCTACAACAGCTACAATTTCAATTATACCAAATGTTGTAAGTCCTGGTTTTACACCCATCGCTCCAATATGTATTGGAAGTACTCCACCTACTTTAAATACTACTTCTCCATCAGGAGTAACAGGAATCTGGTCTCCTTTAGTGATTAATACTAATTCTTTAGGTACAACAACTTATACATTTACTCCAAATCCGAATCAATGTGCCAATCCGCAACCTTTAAGTGTGACTATAATTCCTAAAACAGTAACAAATTTTGCCCAGATTGCTCCTTTTTGTGCAGGAGATCCAGCACCAATATTAGCTACGACATCACCTAACGGGGTTTCAGGAACTTGGTTTCCTGCTAATGTAGATAATTTTGCGAGTGCTTCTTATTTATTTACTCCAAATACTAATGAATGTGCCACAACACAAACAATGAACATAACGGTAAACCAGCCAATTAGCCCTGGTTTTAGCGATTTTTCTATCTGTTCAGGAAGTACTCCGCCAATATTAGATACAACTTCTCCTAGTGGTGTTACAGGAACTTGGGATCCGCCTACGGTTGATGAATTTAATAGTGATTCCTATACTTTTACTCCTGATATCGGTCAATGTGCCACTCAACAAACAATTGATGTAACAGTTTTGCCAAGTAATGTCTTAGTCGATTTTACCTGGACAGTTACTGAAGCTTTTGCCGAGAATCAAAAAGTGACAGTTACTGCAATTAATCCGGGAGGCGATTATCTTTATCAATTGGATGATGGTCCTTTTCAATCGAGTAATGTTTTTGAATATGTAGCTTCGGGTACGCATTCGATAACAGTTGCTGACCAAACAGGATGTAGTGCACCTATTACTAAAACAGATGTTATGGTGGTGAATTATCCAAAATATTTCACCCCTAACAATGATGGTTATAATGATTCGTGGAACATATCCGAATTGAGTTCGCAGCCTTATGCTTACATTCGAATATTTGACCGTTATGGTAAATTTTTAAAACAAATAAGTCCTAATGGAACGGGCTGGAACGGAACTTATAATGGTTATTACATGCCGGCCGATGATTACTGGTTTGTAATTCATTATCTTGAAAATAATATTGTAAAAGAGTTCAAATCTCATTTTTCATTGAAGAGATAAAAAACTAAAAAAGGAATTGTAGCATCGCTACAATTCCTTTTTTTTATGCTGATTCTAATGCTGAGAGGATAAATTCAGAACCACGTTTAAATTGGCTGTTGATAGAGACTTTCGCATCGTTTCTTTCTGCTAGTTTTCGAACTAAATTCAATCCTATTCCTGTTCCCGAATCTCCTCTTGAGGATTGTCCCAGAGTATAAAACATTTGAAATATTTTTTCTGCCTGACTTTCTGGAATTCCGGGGCCATTGTCTGTTACTGCTATTTGTTGTAGTGCATCATTGTACGAAATGCGTATCTCGGTCATTTCTTTATCATTGTATTTTATGGCGTTCGATAATAAATTTTGAATAATTTGCTTGAATGCTACCGATTGAAAACGAATAGTGTGATTCAGGTTTTCTTTTGTAATTTGGATGTTATTGCCGGGATTAATTAATTTTAGGACTGCGTTGACCTCGCTAAGGATATTAATGCTTTCTTTTCCTTCGTTGTTTTCAACATTTTTGGAATAATACAATAAGTCATCAATTAGTTTAGACATAGTCATAGCAGATGATTTTACCATCTCAAATAAGTCGGTAGCTTCTTCTTTTAAGTCCAACAGATGTTCTTCTTCGATGAATTCAACCAGGGATTTAATGTTGTTTAAAGGTGTTTTTAAATCATGAGCAATGATATTGGCAAATTGTTCTAACTCACCATTTTTAGCTACTAATTTTTCGTTCAATCTCTTTAATTCCTGATCGTAATCCCATATTTTCAAGAAAGATTCTACTTTATTCCTCGTGATTTCAATGTTTAAGGGTTTGAATAGAAAATCAATTGCGCCTAATTCATAAGCTTTATTTATGTATTTTTCTTCGTTGCTTATGGCGGTTACAAAAAGGGTTGGAATATTAGCCGTATTTGGATGCTGTTTTGTTATTTCTACAAATTCATAGCCGTCCATCTCGGGCATTTGAACATCGACCAAAATAAGCGAAATCTTTTCTTTCAAAAGTATTTGTAGTCCTTCGTTTCCCGAATTACAGCATATTATTTCTCTGTCTGGACTTTCCAGAATACTTTTTAATGCAATTAGATTGGCAGGTTTATCGTCTATTAATAATAAGGTATGCTTTTTAACAGAATTCATTATTCAATGTATTTATGATGTTTGTGGTATTTAATTCCTGATGTTGATTACAAATGTTTTTTGCTGCTTTTGGCATAATGGCAAATTCGGCTTCGTCACAATCCTGAATGATTGTTGTTCCGTTGTTTTGGGCAATTATTTTTAAGCCATTTGCACCATCATGGTTAGATCCTGATAATAAGATGGCGCAACATTTCTCTTTTAATATGTTCGAAAATGACTCAAATGTCACATCAATTGAAGGGCGACTAAAATTGACTGTTTCTGATACATCCAGCGAAAAACAAAGATCTTCTTCTAAGAGTAAATGATAATCGGCTGGTGCTGTATAAATAAATCCTTTTTCTATTTTTTCCTTGTCTTCAATTTCTTTGACCGAATAGTGCGTATTTCTTTGCAAAATATCCTCAAATGAAGAATTTGTATTTTTTAACCGATGCAAAACAATAACAATAGGTACGTTGATGCTTTTGTCTAAATGATTTAAAATAGACAAAATGGCATCAAAAGCTCCCGCCGAACCACCTATTACAATTAACTCCGGTTTCATCTTATTTTTTGATAAATTTTTTCTTCGCGGTCAATTTCCTTAAAGTTTTCATATACTGAACTAAAACGCAAGGATTCTTTTTTTCCAATAGCCAGAAAACCATGAACAGGTAAACTTTCGTAAAAAAGCTCTAACGCTTTGTTTTGTAGATTGTTGTTGAAATAAATCAATACATTTCTACAAAGTATCAACTGGCATTCTTTAAAAACACCATCGGCAACTAAATTATGATTAGAAAATAGAATATTTTGTTTCAATTCCGATTGTATCATCGAATGTTTTTCGTCAGAAACAAAATAGTTTTTTAAGGATTCTTTGCCTCCGCATTCGTAATAATTTTTAACATAATCTTTAAAATTGCTGTTATCGTAAATTCCTTTTCGGGAACGTTCTATGGCATTAGTACTGATGTCTGTAGCATAAATTCTGCTTTTAGCATACAGATTATTCTCTTTCAAAAGAATATTTAACGAATAAGTTTCTTCTCCAAAAGAACAGCCGGCACTCCAAATATTGATTTTAGGATAACTTTCTAAATACGGAAAAACTTTTTGCTGTAAGGATTTAAAAAAGCTGGGATCCCTGAAAAATTCACTCACATTAACCACAATTTCGTTAATGAAATCCTGAAAAATAGAGGGATTGTTGATGAGTTCAAATTTTAAGTCAACAGTATTTTTCATGTTGTTGATAGCCATAAAACGATTTATTCTCCTAAGCATCGATGCTTTAGAGTAATCACTAAAGTCATAATCAAATTGTCTTTTTATTGTGTAGAGCAATTCGTCTAATTCGTTTAAAGTTATCATTTATAAATCCAAATGCTGATTAGTGAAATAAGTTTTTGAATATCAATAGGTTTTGACTGGTAATCTGATGCGCCGGCTTTTAAAATTTCGTCACGATCGCCTTTCATTGCTTTGGCAGTTAAGGCAATAATAGGCAGATTTTTCCATTTTGCATTTTCTCTGATTTTTTTAGTGGCTTCAAATCCGTCCATTTCAGGCATCATAATATCCATCAGAATAATATCAAAGCTTTGATGTTCTTCTAAGGCATTTAGGGCTTCAATTCCGTTAAATGCAGTGGTTATTACCGCTCCTTTGCCGGTTAAAGCTGCTGATAGGGCATAAATATTTCGGATATCGTCATCTACAATCAGGATATTTTTGTTTTTTAAAATTTCGCCTCCGGCTAAATTTGGAGCCGTTTTGTACTCGGTATTTTCGGTAGTTTCTATTTTGTTCAGGAATAATAAAATTTCATCTTTTAGTCTTTCGGTGGCATTATTAGTTTTGATTACAATGCTGTCCACACTTTTTTCAAGCTCTAGTTGTTCAACTTCCGATAATGATTTTCCGGTATTGATAATGATTTTGATATTCTTATTCTTAGAGATGCTTTTTAATTCAGAAATAGCTTTTACATTGTCAGAATCAGGTAAGCCTAAATCGATAATGGCACAATCGATGTCAACATTAGTAAGTATGTTTTCTGCTTCTAATCGGGAATAAGCCTGAATGCAAATGGTGTTTTTGTCATTGGCATGCAGCAATTGTTTTATCGAATAGTTTAATTTTTCGTCATCTTCTAAAATCAGTACTTTTTTAAACACTTTGTTGATTTCCTCATCGATAGAGAGAAAGGCATTTTTAAGTTTTTCGGGCGTAATAGGTTTTACTAAGAAATCAAAAGCACCCATTTCTTTGGCTAATTTTTCTCGTTTCATCCCTGACATGACGTGTACCGGAATGTGTTTTAATTCGGTATCTTCTTTGAGCCATTTTAAAACCGTCCATCCGTCAATTCCGGGTAATTTCATATCCAGAATAATGGCTTTAGGATTGTACTTTTTAGCATATTGAAAACCGGTTTCACCTTGATGGGCAATAATGGCTTTAAATCCGTTATTGTGAGCTACCTGAAGTAATACCTCGGCAAATGATGGATCATCTTCGATAATTAAAACTGTTTTATCATCAAAATCGGCTAGGTTTCGATCATCATTTATGTTTGCCGAAAGATCCACAAATTCTTCATTTGCTTTTGGATATTCGGATTCTATTTGTTCTTCCTTCACAACTACAGTTTCAGGAATTGCTGTAACAATTGGTTCGGTTTTAGCAATATTGCTATTTTCTTGATATTTTATTGGAATCAAAACCCCAAAAGTACTTCCATTATTGAGTTGGCTGTCAAAAAATACCTCTCCGTTAAGTAATTGTGCTAATTGTTTAGAGATGGACAATCCTAAGCCTGTTCCACCATATTTTCTACTGGTTGAGCTATCGGCTTGCTGGAAACTCTGGAACAATTTTTTCTTGTTCTCTTCGGAAATTCCAATACCATTATCTTTGATTGCAATGAATAGCACTTCGTTTTTGTCTAATGATGCCAATTGAGGATTGCTGTAGTTCCAATTTTCTGCCGGACGGTCAAAAGTCATTGAAACTGTTCCTCCATCGGGAGTGAATTTCAAAGCATTTGATAGAAAGTTTTTAAGAATCTGTTCGATTTTGCCTACATCGCTGTAAATTTCTCGGGGACATTTTTCGGTAATTTTGGATTCAAAACGAATGTTCTTTTTCTGCATT
The DNA here is from genome assembly GCF_001857965.1 of Flavobacterium commune. Classification (NCBI taxonomy): domain Bacteria; kingdom Pseudomonadati; phylum Bacteroidota; class Flavobacteriia; order Flavobacteriales; family Flavobacteriaceae; genus Flavobacterium; species Flavobacterium commune. The sequence goes on from NZ_CP017774.1 coordinate 2,731,614, forward strand.
TGTGTTTTGAATAGCCCTTCCATATCCGAGAAAATGCGTTCTGTGACGGTATTTTCGGGATAGATTTCTACTTTACCGGCTTCAATTTTTGAAATATCTAAAATATCATTAATTAAGTCTAGTAAATCTTTTCCGGAGGTGTTGATTACCGATAAGTTTTCTAATTGGGCATTAGTCAAATTGCCCGATGTATTGTCTTTTAAAATATCCGAAAGAATTAAAATACTGTTCAAAGGCGTTCTTAATTCGTGTGACATATTGGCTAAAAACTCCGATTTGTATTTGCTGGCCTGAGCAATTTCTTCTGATTTTATATTGAGTTCTTCCTGAGCAATAATGAGGTCGCTGTTTTTCTTCTCAATTTCGTAGTTTTTAGTTTCCAGTTCGCGGCTTTTTTCTTCAAGATAGGCATTGGTTTGTTCTAATTCTGCGGCTTGACTTTTTAGTTCTTCTTCCGATTGTTGCAGTAGCAAACTGTGTTTGTTAAGTTCTTCGTTGTTTTGTCTTAGTTCTTCTTCCTGTACTTGTAAAATATTGTTTTTGCGATTGATTTCTTCGATTGAAATTTTTAATTCTTCATTTCTGATAAAAACAGCCGTTGCATTGCCTAAGGAGTTTTTTAAGCTGTTTAATAGTTTTTGATCTGTATCGGTAAAGTTGTTCAAAGAGCCAATTTCGATAACACCTATAATTGTATTTTTATAAGCAATAGGAGTGATTAAAACATTGTAAATGGCTGCTTTTCCTAATGAAGAAGTAAGGAAGGAGTATTCTTTGCTTAGATTGTTCAGGCATTTTTGTTCGTTATTTTTGACAGCTTCGCCAATTAACCCTTCTCCAAAAGCAATCGTTTTTGGACTATTATCATCGTCAGCATAACTGCCAATTTTTATTAGATTGTCTTTGTTGTCAATGTAATCGGTGGTGTAAAAAGTAGCCTGACACGCATTGGTTTGCTGGCTTAGAATTTTACTGATATTGGTACCAAAATCATTTATTTTTTTAGAAGTTATAATAACGTTGTTTATTTCGCTAATGTTTTTTTCCAGTAAGCTATTGGCTTCTGCCTGATCTTTTAGTCGTTTTAATTCTAAAGACATGGTGTTTAATGACTGGTTCAAAGTGTCAGATTCACTTCTAACTTTAATCGTGTCGCCCAGATTTCCGGAGCTGATTTTTGTAGCTAAATCAATTTGTTCTTTAATTGCAGAAGTTAGTTTTTTTATAGATTCTCTAATGGAATCTAATTCGATGTTTCCCGTAAGTTTATGTTCAAATTCAGTATATCCAATAGCAATTTTACTGATTTTAAAAGCAATTGTATTGAGTGAATTTGAAGTATTCTGAATTAATTTAAAGACTAAAATTCCGGTTATTAACAGCAGTAATGAAAATGATGCTAATGCAAGAATAGTATTTAAAACCGTTGTATTTTTTTCTTGCTGAGTAGCCTGAATAATGTAATTGAGTTTTTTAATTTTTAAGGCGTTGAGTTTGTTGTTTACAGCAGTTGATTGCTCCCACCATATTTCGGGAGTAATTTTAGAATTGTTGTTAAGTACCGCTTCGGCTGTAGTTAAAAAAGATTGAAATTCGGCTGATTTTTTTAATTGAATAATGGCATCATTGATATGAAGTTCGTTGTAGTTTTCTAATTTAAAATCGGCATTTTTATTTTGATTTTTTATGTTTTCAAAATAAGCATATAAATTAGACTGCATTGTTTTGTCAGTCAATTTAATAAAAACGACCGCTCTGATTAAGTTTGCAGCCGATTTAGAATCGATATAAGATTTAAAATTATTTGCCAGTTTGGTTAGATTGGCATTGTTTGAATTGACAATTTCCCGGTCAATTAAATTGTTTAGAATATTGTTTAAAGAGGAATATTCCTCAAAGTTGGTTAATGTTGAAGCATTATCCTCAGCATCAAAATGAATGCGATTGATGATTTTTTGAGCTTCATCAATATTTTTTAGAACAACGCTATCGGTAGTATTTATTTTAGAAAACCATTCCAGTGTTTTTGTTCTATTGAGTTTTAATTCCGCTTTTTTATTGGGATTAAACTTTGAATATTCACTTAATGTTCTTTCGTTATTAATTAGCATTATACCTTCAGAAAAAGTAGCGATATTCTCAATTCGTTCGCTGCTGTTCTCAATTCTGAGATGCTTTTGGTAGGTATTATTAATATTGGTAATTGTAAAATACAGTAATCCGGTAACTGGTATTAAGAGAATTAATATTAATTGTGTTTTGAAGGATAAATTTTTCCACATAGCAATTAGTAGGTTAGATAGCTAAGATATTTATTTTTTTTGTGACATTTTATTTTTTGAGATTAAAATGAGCAGCTAGCATTCGATTTGTTAAAAAAACAAAAAAGCATTTCAGTTATTAGTTGAAATGCTTTTTTAGAATTGGAATTATTCCGATTTTCTTAATTAGCTTTTTTTATATTAGCCACATATTCGGTTAGTTTTTTACCGTATAAAGATTGGGCTACCTTAGGCGACATAGCGTTTTTAATAGTATCTAAATATTTAACGTTAATATCATAGACTTCGGCCAGAGCAATGTAAGGAGCTATTTCGTAATCTTTATTGTTCATTGCAAAATTAACAGCAAACAAGTATTTGCGTTTTAGATTTAAGTCTTGCAACTTAGTCAGACTGTCAATAGCTTTAAGATCTTTTCTTTTAATGGCTTTGAATTTCTTTTCAATAAGCTCTAAGTTTTCATCCTTATATCTAGAAGTGGTTTTTTTATAATCTTCGTACAAATCCTGATTTTTTGAACCTGTAATTTTAGCTCCAGACAGGAAAGCATCTAAATTAGTTTCGATGTTGATAATTCCCGGTTCAGCAAAAAACATCAAATTGTTGTCTAAGGAATTGCTAACTCCACGATCTAAAAACAAATACAACATTTCAGGCGATTTCAAGTCAAGATTACTTTCAAAATGAGAGTTTCCGTCAATTTTAATGGTGTCGATGGCAACTAAGGCGGTGTCAACAAATTTTTGTATGTATAAAGTTCCTTCTTTTAGTCCTTTTACATTTCCAGTGATGTTTAGATTTCCTTTAAGTTCTTTTTTGTTACAAGAAACAATAAGGATTAGGGCAATTAATGCGAGAATTGGTTTTTTCATTGATGAATAGATTTTGTGCAAAATAAAGAAAATTGTTGAACAAATTAATGAGCGATTCTTTATTTGCGTTTTGATTTTTAGATTATGCTTTTAGCCAGGCTTCTTTTAATTGTTTTTTAGAATCATCTGCAACGTTTATTTTTTCTTTGTCTTCATGAGGTAGTTTTACGGTTCCTTTTAGTAATTCTTCTTTGCCGTTGCGTCTTATTTTTAGAGTGATTTCTTCGTTTTCTTTCCATTTGTCACTTTGATTAATCATGTCGTAAATGTTGTCATACGAATAGGCTACGTTGTTGATTTCTAAAATAACATCATCTCCTTTTAATCCCAGATGCGTGAAAAATACATTCAAATCCATATTGGGTACAACACTAATTTCATTATTATTAGGATTTACCATTACATAAGGTGTCTGACCTTTAAGGAAAACGGCTGCCGGTTCCTGTACAATTGATTTTGCCAGTCCTACTTTGGCTAAATAAACTTCGTACGGAATAGGTGTTGGTCCTGCAACATAAGTCTTTAAAAAATCGCCTACCTCAGGATATGTCAAAGCCGTAATTTTGTCAAAAAGTTCAGCATCATTAAATGGTTTACTTACTCCGTATTCATTAGATAATTTTTGCATTAAATCCAGAATTCCTCTCTGTCCGTTGCTTTTTTCTCTGATAATAATATCGATACACATTCCTATCAAAGCCCCTTTTTGATACACATTCAGGTATTGGTCTTTGTAGGGTTGTTTCAATACATTAGTACTCATTTCGGTAAAAGGCATGGTGTCATTCAGAGTTTTGGCTTCTTCGATTTTTTCGGCAATTCTATTGTAGAAATCTTCTTCTGAAATCAAGCCCTGATTGATTTGGAACAAATTGGCAAAATATTCGGTAACTCCCTCATACATCCATAAATGTTGGGACATTTTTGGTGCATTGTAATCAAAAAAATGGATTTCTTTCGAATGAATGGTTAATGGCGTTACAATGTGGAAAAATTCGTGCGAAACCACATCCATCATCGATTTTACTAATTCTTCTTTTTCCATCATTTCAGGCAATACCACCGTTGTTGCAGTAGGATGTTCAAGAGCACCAAAACCACGGGCATCATCCGGTTTTAAACTCGATAGATACAAAAGAACGGTATATTTTTTGGTAGCATTAATTTTTCCTAAAAAATGTTTTTGAGCCGTCATCATGGTTTTCATCTCAGCGGTAATGCTTTCGGCTGTATATTTTGCTGTAGGCGAGTAAACACAAATTTGAATGTCCATACCGTCCACATTAAATGTGGTGTAATCCGGTTTAGCATACATGATAGGATTTTCTACTAATTCGGCATAGCGTGAGGTAATAAAAACATCTTTTGTAGTGCTACTGTCTTTATCAATCATGGATGTGCTTCCCCATAAATTTGCAGGATGACTTACCGAAATTTCGTAAGGAGTAGTCATAAAATTGTCAAAATAGCCCACAAAGCAATGGGTGTTAATCATAAAATTTTCGCCTGCATTAATATTAGATCCGGCTGGCGAAAAAACATCGTCTTGTCCAAAACCTGTTCCTTTTTCACTATCAAAAGTATCGTTAACCAGATACGTAATTTTGCTCAAAGTTTTCGCTTTACTGATTGTCCATGAATTTTCGTCTGCTTTTTTAACAGTTAACAAATTTCCTTTTTTATCAAAAGCTTTCAAATTTTCGATGTATTTCCCATAATTGTCTTCAGAGTAAGTTCCCGGAACTGTTTTAGGGATGCGATAGGTTATTTCGTCACTATTGCTTTTTGGAGCATTTACGGTTACTAAAACCTGGTCGTTTGTAACCTCATTCAAATTGATACCCACCTGAATAATTGCCCCTTTAGTAGTTTGTGCTTGGAGCGTTTGATAATTTAAAAATAGTGAGGCAATGGCGAGAACAAAAAAAGTTTTTTTCATGTTTAATGGGATGTTTGGGTGCAATAGTTTTTAATGCTGTAATGATTTTACAACTTATGAAAATTAAAAAAAGCACTTCGGGTTGAGAGTGCTTTTACGATAGGTTAATCTAATTTATTTTTGATATAATATTTTCCATCTAAATCGTCGTCAAAATCATCAATTTTAAGCGGCTTAGGTTTCGGTTTAGTAGCCGTAGCTTTCTTTTTCCACATCTCAAATTTTTCCAGAGGCATTTTTTTCTTCATGATTTCCAGAACTTCTTTTTCAGCCAATCCAAATTCTTTTTTTATTATTTCAAAAGGATTCTTTTCCTCTAAGGCCAATGTAACAAGTTTTTCAGTTTGTTCCCAAGTCAGTTCTTTACGGTTACTCTTTTTCATCAGGTGAAAATTTATTCTAAATAGTTTTTTAAATTAAAAAATGATATTGTAATAGATTCCAATATTAATAAAAAAAATAATTACTTCAATTCAAAAGTCAGTTTTTTTTGTGTGATTATTTACTTTTTATGAAATTCTCTTTAGCTACGACTCCTGCTGTTTTTTTAGCTGTTTTTGCGTTCTTTTTTCAGCTGTTTTTAGCGTATTAAAAAACAATTCCAATTATTTATTTAAACGAATATTCATTAGAATAATTGCTGTAAGAATTAACAAAATACCCAGCCATTGTACCCAATTTACTTCTTCAGCTAATAAAAAATAAGCCATTGTTACCGAAACGGGTAATTCTAAAGCCGAAACGATGCTGCCCAGTCCAATGCCTGTAAGCGGAAAACCGGTATTGAGCAGAAAAGGAGGAATGATGGTGCCAAATAAAGACAGTATAATACCCCATTTCAGGAAAATCGAATAATTAAAAGGAGTGATTTGTGTAATAAAACCAAATAATACTACGATTAATGTTCCGCCAATGAGCATAAAAAAGCTGCGTTGTATCGAAGGAACTTCTACAGCAACTTTATTTGCTCCAAACATGGTAGTTGTAAATGCCGCAGCGGCTAATATCCCCCAAAAGAAACCACGCCAGTCTAAACTAATTTCGTCATGAAGTAAATTAGTTGCCAGGACTGTACCTATTAAAGTAATAACAACTGAAATTATTTTTTGTGTTGAAGGTCTTTTTTTGTCTAAGAACATTTCGAGTAAAACCCCCATCCAAACTGTTTGCATCAATAAGACGATACCAATGGAAACCGAGATGTATTTAACAGATAAATAGTAAAACACACTGGTGAACCCCATGGAAGTTCCCGCTAAAATGAGCTGGAGAATCTGATGTTTGGTTATTTTTACATCGTCAGTATTCTTTTTAATTTTCCGAAAAATATTTAGGAGCAAAACCGTAAAAAGACCTAAAGAAAATTGTGCTCCACTCACTTCGGCAGTGGTATAACCTTCCTGATAGGCCATTTTTACAAAACTAGCCAGCATGCCGTAACTGCTGGCTCCTAATGCTACAAATAGTACTCCTTTTAAGGTTTTATTTTTAATCATTCCTGTGTTTTTTAATGGCGGTAAAAGTACGCTATAGCAAAATGAAACAAGAATAAAAAGTCCTATTATACTGTTAAAATAAACCTTGTAAAGCCTGATTTTTTATACCAATCTTTGTGTAATCAAAATCCATTTTTTCTTTTAGTAAACTGGCATATACCGATCTAAAATCAATTTGATGTTTTAAATCCCCTTGTGATAAATCGGCTAGATTAGGGTTAGAACCAATGACTCTTCCCTGATTTTGTCCTCCAATGACAAACATAGGAGCCGCAGTTCCGTGATCGGTTCCATTACCGTTGTCTTTAACTCTTCGTCCAAATTCAGAAAACACCACTATGGTTACATTTTGAAGCAAATTGGCCTGTTTTAAATCCTGATAAAAGCTAAAAATAGCACTATCCAGTTCATTGAATTTGTTTTTTTGAATCACCAATTGGTTATCGTGAGTATCATAGCCTCCCTGCGAGGTATAATATACTTTCGAATTCAGATTTCCTTTGATTAATCGGGCAATCCATTCCAGATTTTTACCCAGTGCATTTTTAGGATAGCTGGTTTGAGTAGTCGATTGGGTTAGGGCTTTTTGAATTTCTTCCGAGCCTTCTAAGACCGAATTGGCTACTTTTCTAACAAAATCCAATGAAGGGTTCTCTGACAAAACGTCTGTTTCTTTGATGTTTTTTATTTTAAATCGATCCGGGTCTTTTACCGTAATCGAATTAGGGCTTTCTCCTTTTAATGATAAATTATCGATAGAATCGATGTTAATTCCCGCAGTAGGTGTGTGATTTACGCATTGTAAATCAAGGTAACGTCCCAGCCAGCCTTCGTTTACGTATTTATTGGAATCTGAAGCGGTTTGCCAAATTTCCTGACTTCTAAAATGCGAACGATTGGGTTCCGGATAACCTACATTTTGAATGACTGATAAATCTCCATTTTGTTGCATTTGGGCAAACCCTTTTAAGGCAGGATGAAATCCCATGCCTTTGGTTGTAGAGATAACCTCATTTTTTGAAATAGCAATTTTAGGACGTAAATCATAATACAAAGGATCTTCAAAAGGAATAAAAGTGTTCAAACCGTCATTTCCGCCATTCAATTGTACAAAAACAAGACATTGTTGACCTATGATTAGGTTTTTTTGAGATCCATAAGAAAATAAAAAATCAGGTAGTAACAGGGCTCCTCCTGTCAATGTTCCTGTAAGCGATAGAAAATTTCTTCTGTTCATAATAGGTATTGTTAGAAGGTTCTGTTTAAATTAGTTGAAATTCAGGTTCTTTGATCATAGCGTTAAAGAGTCTTAAAACAGCCTGATTAGCATTTTGAGCATTAAAATCAAAATCGTATTTTAAGATATTTTCGAAATCTTTTCGGGCATCATTATCTACCTGAAATAATAATCGGTCTGATAATTCACTGATGATTTCTTTGTTAGTTCCTTTGTTCCAATTTAGTTGAACTATTGTTTTTCTAAGTGCAGCCCGATTGTTGTTTGGGTTTTCTTCCATCATGTTGGTCATCGTTCTCTGATTGAAATATTCTCTTCCGCTACAGTACAAATCGGCCAGATTGTTGCGTTGCAAATAGATTTGAGAAGTTAGCCAGGATTTTCCGCCTTCCCAGCCTTTTACATTGGGCTGATTGAATAAATCCATACCCTGATTTTTTAAAAAAACTACTATTGGTCTATTGTTTTTAGGGCTAATATGCAATTCGGACAGTAGTTGTACACTGTATTCCAATGGGTTTTTAATCTTAGAACCAGCCGTTTTTTTATCAAATTCTTCGGTGAAAATTTTTTCCAATAGCGGTTTGATTTCAAAATTTTGCTTTCTGAAATAATCACCATAGTAAGTCACCAGTTTCTCGTCGGGATTATCATAAATGAACCATTGCAATATCTTTCGGGTAAAAAGGTACGGACTGTTTTTTTGCTTAAAAATAATATCAACAATATCATCAGCTTTAAAATGTCCTTTTTTTCCAAAATAAATAATCTCCGAATCGTCGGCTAATTTGTCCCTGTAAACACCGCCGTTTTCTCCAACACCTAATCCTGCCAATGCTTTCGCACCGTTTTTGATGTCGTCTTCGGTGTAGTTGCCAATACCTAGTGTAAAAAGTTCCAGTAATTCCCGACTTAGGTTTTCGTTGATTTTACCTTTTCGATTATCAACATTGTCTAAGTACCGCAACATAGCATTGGATTTTAAAATGGCTTTAGTCAATTCTTTGAAATTGCCAAAGGCATGTTTTCGAAGCAATTGATTGTGTTCAAAAATCCAGTAGTTGACTTTTACTTTTTGGTAGGTTGATACAAAATGATTGTGTAAAAACAAGGTCATTTTTTCCTGGAGAGGATAATCATTGTGCATCATCTTGTCCAGCCACCAGGCTTTCATGTCTAATGAGGTAAGTACTTCCTGTTTTTGAAAATCTTTTTTTTGATCATCGGTAAGTGCTTTTGATTTTTTTCGGAGTTCCCGATAATCCGACAATGTTTTGGGGCTGTCTTTTAAAAAATCGGGAATACTTTTATCAAAATTGCTTTTAAAAGAAGCGTCCAGAAATTTAGCAATTCCCATTTTTTCGATTGCAGCAGCTTGCTGGTTTGAAAAGCCTAAACGGAGAGACCAAAGCGTATTAGGATTCATAGTGAGTAGGTTTTAGTTCCGTACCGAGAGACTTCGGTATCGGGATTGGTTTATTTTTTTATGGTTGTTAATTAAGATGTTAAATAATAAAAAAGGTTTAATGGATTATTTTTTTATTCATCAGGGTAGGGTAAACCGGCTTATAGTTGTCTTATAATTGAAAGTAGTAATACTAACGATAATTAAAATTGAAAATTATGAAAACGATAAAAACAGTATTTGCATTGCTTTTTTTAGGAACAATGACAATTACATACGCGCAGGAAGCCAGAGTGGAAAGTAGAGTAAGTGTGAGTAATAGCTCTGATAAACTTTCCTATTATCAAAAAAGAGGTACTGAAGACGCTCAATATGAATTGCGCTTTGAGGCTAAAACCAAGGCTGAGGAAAAAGCTTTTTGGAAAGAACAAAAAGCCTATGAAAAAGAGCTGAAGGAAAGAGATCGAAAAGCTTATCGCGCCTATATTGCCAGCAAGAAAGATGTTTATTCCGAACATTATTATCATTGCGACAGGCATTGTCATCATGATGATTATTTTTATACCCACGCCCGATTTTATTATTACCAATACAATCAACCGACTTATTATCAGAGAACTCCAGCCAGCGGTGCCAGAATCAATACTCAAATAGGTGTACGTACCCCCAGCGTGCGATTAGGTCTTTAATATTTTTGAAGATCGCTAAAATCCGTCTTGTTTTAAAAAACGAGACGGATTTTACTTATTTGGCAGGTGTAGATTTAATTTCCTCAAATAATTTCTCATTCGATTCTTCTTTTGCAGAGTAATAAATTTTCTTTCCGTCTAATTTTGTGAGAAGAATATAGGGTTTGTTATCCCCGTTTAAAATCAGTTTCACAATTTCGCCTTTATCGGTTTTGAAATAGCCTTTTTTAACGCTTCCAAGAGAAAAACCATTGGTTCTTAGAGTGATTTTTGGTTTGTCACTAACTAATTCGATACTTTTTATGGTTTTTAAAGGTACAATTTCACCATAACTGCCTTGAAATTCAATAGTTTCAGAATTGATAAACATTTTGTTTTCCTGAAGGTCTCGCCCAAGAAATCCAATAATCAGAATTAAAGCTCCCAAAAGAATAAAAACTCCAATTTTGTTTTTTTGGGAGTTAAAATATTTAAAGCTAGTGGCAATAAAAAAAGTGTAGGCTAGAATAGGGTAGATTCCAATAAAAACTCCAGTAGCATTTTCATCAATAAAATAAGTTAATAAGGTTCCAATCGGGAAAAATGAAATGCCCAGAAAGAGATGAAATCTTCTAAAATACTGAATGTAAGCTTTAATGTTTACTTTCTTTCGCTCTTCTTCACTCATCGTATTGTATCCTGAAAGCAGGTATTTGGCATTATGCTCGTTTACAATAAATCCGATGGCGATAAAAAGCAAACTCATTCCAATTAATGTAAACATCATTTTACTTGGGTTTATTTGTTAGTAAGACTTGAATAATTTAAACTTTTAACGCTCCGCGAAATCCTCTGGCAGCATAATAGGATTCAGCACCATTGTGATATACAAATACGGTTTCGTAACGGAAATCAGCAAAAATAGCTCCGCCTAATTTTCTAATTTCGGCAGGAGTTTCAATCCAGCTTGATGTTTTGGTATCGAATTTTCCTAATTTTTGTAACTCACGGTATTGTTCTTCTGATAAAAGTGAGATTCCCATAGTGGTAGCTAAATCAATAACGCTGTTTTTTGGTTTGTTTTCTTTTCTGGCATCCAATGCCTGACGATCGTAACAAAGGCTTCGGCGTTCTTTAGGACTTTCGGCAGCGCAATCATAAAATGTATATTCGTCTGTGGTTTTATCATAATGGACAACATCGGGTTCGCCGCCTGTTCTTTCCATTTCGTTCAGTGACCATAGTTTTTCAGGATTTGCTTCCAATTTAACTTGAACTTTATCCCATTCCAAACCTTCATGGCGATTTTGGTTTTTTTCAAATCGTTCTTTCAGTGTTTTTAAAAGTGCTTCGGATTCTGATGATGACAATTTCTTTTCCATAGTGATGATTGTTTTTGTTGTGATACTAGCTTTGTCGAAGTGTTGTTTTAACGAGGTCTTCGACAAGCTCAGACTGGCAGATGTACAATTAAGTAATTCTATCTCATTTTACAATTTCGTTCGCACAAATCGATGACTTGACTGATTCTGGATTGTCTTGTTTCTTGACGTTTAGCTTGGCTTACCCAATATAAATAATTTTTTTTATAGGATTTACTGAAGGCTTCATAATTAGAAAAAGCAACTGGGTTTTCAGCAAAAGCCTGTTGTAAGTCTTCCGGGATTTCTAGGTTTTCGATTGCATCTAAACTCTCCCAAGAACCATTTTTCTTAGCCGTTTCAATTTTTTTCAAACCGCTTTCGTGCATTAAATTGGCAGCAATTAAATCTTCGATATACCCTTTGTTTATTTTGCTCCAAATACTTTTGTCTTTTCTAGGCGTAAAAAGCTGTTGTCTGCGGTGTTCATCCAGTTTTCTAACTGTTGAATCAATCCAGCCATAACAAATAGCGACTTTTACCGCTTCTTCCCAACGCATACTTTCTGCCTCGTGTGCTACTTTATAAAAAATCAAATACACCGCCTTATAGCTGCTGTGGTTTTCATGTAGCCAGACTCTCCATTCGGAAGCATTTTTAAAATAGAGTATTGGTTTTTCGTTCATGGTGTTATTTATATAATGATCCACAATTTTGTCATTGCGAGGAACGAAGCAATCTTATCGAGTAACTCGGCAAAGTTGTTTATTGTTGTGAACATGGTTTTAAATTTATAAATAAGTATTATTCAGTCATTATATCTTTAATTTCGTCAAATAAATCTTTCCATGTTGGATTGATAGATTGAATCAATTTGTTTTTGGCAGCCCTTGAACCTGCTTTTATTTGTTTTTCACGAGCTATAGCATCTTCAATCCATTGAAATTGCTCATAGTAAACTAATATGTTTACATCGTACCGGGCTGAAAAGGATGTTGGGTATTTCTTGTTTTTATGCTCTAAAATTCTTTCTGGAAGATTTGATGTGACACCAACATAAACTACCGTTTGGTATTTATTGGTAATGATATACACAAATCCTGGTTTCATTTTTTTTAGTTTTATTGAGAGGTTAGCGATGTAATTGTATTTTACATACTAGATTTACTCTTTTTAGTGAGGTTGCTTCGCTATCGCTCGCAATGACTTAAACCGTCTAGTATGTCATTGCGAGGAACGAAGCAATCTCATTTAGTAATTCGACAAAGTTGTTTATCATTTTGGGTATTGATTGTAAATCCGTATTGGCTGTTTAAATTTGAATTATTTTCCATGTTTCTCCATGTTTTCCAAGAAATATGAGTTTTGAGATTTACATCTCTTATTATTTATATCAACTTCTATGTATGCTTTTTTATTGTTACTTGAGAATATTGGATTTGAAATAATGATATATTCAAAATTTGAATTTTTGTATTCAAGTTTAGTTAAAGAAACTGTCTTAATTTTTTTTGATATTTCCTTAGAAATCAAATTACTGCTTAAACAGTAATTTTGTTCAACAAAATTTAAAGAATCATTTTTATCGAAGAATGCTTTGCCATTATAATTCGTTTGTAGAAGTGTTTCTATGAAAACATCCGATTTTTCAGATATTAAATCTTTTTTAGGTGGAAGTTTTATAATTACTTTTTTCTTTTTAACATTGAAATCAATCCTAATATTGAGTTTTTTTAAACTTGTACAAATCGGGAATATATTTTTTGATGTAGTGTCGATAAGAGTTAATATTATATTGTTAGTTTCAATTTCTCTTATTTTTACATTAGTATTACAATTTTCTCTATTGTTACAACTTATGGTCATAATCAAAATCAAAAAGACAGCGACTTTTTTCATATGATTCTTGATTTAGTAATTATTTTATTCTCAAATATATTAAAATATTCTTACAAAATAAATATTCGGATTTACTCCTAAACGAAAAAGACCTGCAAGTGAAAAACTTGCAGGTCTTGATACCTAATTCTATTTACGTGATACTACTTTATCAACTCAAAGCTACGTTTTACAAAAGCAGTTAAAGCTTCTCCTTTTAATAAGTTTTGTGACAATTTAGCTAAGTCTAAAGCTTGTTTTACAAGGCTTTCCTGAGCTGTTTTGTCGGCAGTTGTTAAAATTGTTGATGCCAAAGGTGAATTAGTGTTTACCACCAAATTGTACATTTCTGGCATGTTACCCATTCCGAACATTCCGCCACCGCCAGTTTGGCTCATTTCTTTCATTCTACGCATGAATTCCGGTTGCGTGATGATAAATGGAGCTGCCTGACTGTCTAAAGATTCTAGTTGTACGGTATATGTTTTTGGGATAAACGATTCTAAAGATGTTTTTAAGCTTTCTTTTTCTTCATCAGAAAGTTTAGAAATAGTAGTTTCGTCTTTCTTGATTAAGTTATCAATATGATCAGAATCTACACGAACAAAAGTCAGGTTTTGATTGTCGTTTTCTAATTTTTGAATTAAATGCGAAATAATTGGAGAGTCTAACAATAGTACTTCGTATCCTTTTGCTTCGGCAGTTTCAATGTAAGCGTGTTGCGCTTCTTTGTTTCCTGCATAAAGAACTACCAGTTTTCCGTCTTTGTCAGTTTGCTTGTCTTTTAGGTTTTCTTTTAATTCTTCAAGCGTGTAATATTTGTCATTTACCGTTGGGTACAATACAAAAGCACCTGCTTTTTCATAGAATTTATCTTCCGAAAGCATTCCGTATTCTAAAACGATTTTGATGTCGTTCCATTTTGATTCGAAATCAGCTCTGTTTTCGTTGAACAATGATTTCAATTTATCAGCTACTTTACGAGTGATGTAGTTCGAAATTTTCTTCACTGCACCATCAGCCTGTAATCCTGAACGGGAAACATTCAAAGGAATATCCGGAGAATCCACGACTCCGCGAAGCATCATCAGGAATTCAGGTACAATTCCTTCTACGTTATCAGTAACAAAAACCTGATTTTGGTACAGCTGGATTTTGTCTTTTTGAATTTGCATATCCGAACCTAATTTAGGGAAATACAAAATTCCGGTAAGGTTGAACGGATAATCTACATTTAAGTGAATGTTGAATAATGGTTCCTCAAATTGCATTGGATACAATTCGTGGTAGAAGGTTTTATAATCTTCTTCGTTTAAATCAGCCGGTTGTTTAGTCCAAGCCGGATTTGGGTTGTTGATGATGTTGTCAGTTTCAACAGTTTCATTAACGTAATCTTCAGGAGCATCTTCTGGTTTTGGTAAAGTTTCAGTTCTGGTTCCAAATTTAATTGGAATAGGCATGAACTTATTGTACTTATTCAATAATCCAGTGATTTTAGAATCTTCTAAGAATTCTAAAGAATCTTCGGCAATGTGAAGAATAATTTCAGTACCACGATCGGTTTTGTCAGCTGGTTCCAGAGAGAATTCAGGACTTCCGTCGCAAATCCAGTGTGCTGCCGGTTCGTCTTTGTATGATTTAGTGATAATTTCCACCTTAGAAGCGACCATAAAAGCCGAGTAGAAACCAAGACCAAAATGACCAATAATTCCTGAATCTTTAGCGCTGTCTTTGTATTTTTCAAGGAATTCTTCGGCACCTGAAAAAGCCAGTTGGTTGATGTATTTCTCCACCTCGTCGGCTGTCATACCGATACCCTGGTCAATAATGTGCAGTTTTTTACCCTCTTTGTCAATCTTTACTTCAAGAATTGGATTGCCATATTCTACTTTGGCCTCACCGATGTTAGTCAGGTGTTTTAATTTTAATGTTGCATCTGTTCCATTTGAAATTAACTCACGTAAAAAGATCTCGTGATCGCTGTATAAGAACTTTTTAATTAGCGGAAAGATATTTTCCACCGAAACATTAATTTTTCCAGTTGTCATATTTAAAATTTTTTAATAGTGTTTTACAATCGGTTACAGCTTATTCAAATAAAGTACCAATTCGATTCGGGGTGACAAAATGTCTTACTCGTAAATTTTGTAATAAAATAATATCATTTTGAAATAAAATCCGTAAGTTAGATTGTATCTTTGCCTAAGTTTAATATTAAAAATGATAAACGATGAAAAAAATATTTTTTGTTACAGCAATTGCATTAGCGTTGTTTTCTTGTAAAACATCTTCAGTTACTGCCACTAAATTAGACAGGGGGATTCAAACCGGGATTAAAGGAAATTGGGTTATTAGTTCTGTTTCTTATCCGGGTTCAGAGTACATTAAGGTAAATTCTTTTCAATTAGCCGATTCAAAATGTTTTGAAGGAAGTACCTGGAAGTTTGTTTCTAATAACAACAAGGGAACAATGGCTTTGACTAAGTACGATTGTCCTGTTTTTAGTTCGCCTATTACCTGGTTTGTGAATTCTAATGGAGAATTTGTATTGAAAATTTTAGATGCTGGTGAAAAAGCCAGAAAGGTGAGAGATGGTTACGTTTTGCAGGTAGCTAATCAAACAGAAAGTTCTTTCCAATTAGTAGATAGAATTGATGTGGGCGGAAAATTAACAGCTGTAGTTTACCAGTTTCAACGTGTGAATTAATCCTAAGAAGTTTAATAAATAACAAAAAAAAAATAATTATGAAAAATATATCAGTATTAGCATTAGCTTTTGTGATGGTTTTAGGTTCGCTTTTCACAAGCTGTGAGGCCGTAAAAAATACAAATAAAACGCAAAGAGGAGCTGCTATTGGAGCTGCCGGTGGAGCTATCCTTGGAGGAATCCTTGGAAACAACCTTGGAAAAGGTGGAAAAGGAGCTATGGGAGCAGTTATTGGTGGTGTTGTAGGTGGAGTTGCCGGTGGTGTTATTGGTAATAAAATGGACAAACAAGCCCGTCAAATTGATCAGGCTATTCCGGGTGCTGACGTAGAGCGTGTAGGTGAAGGAATTAAATTAGTTTTAAATGAAAATGCGATTCGTTTTGATACGAATAAATCAACTTTGACAGCTGCTGCAAAAGCAAATTTAGACAAGTTAGTAACTGTTTTCAATGAATATCCGGATACTGATATTACTATTTTTGGATATACTGACAGTACAGGACCGGCTGATTACAACCTGAAACTTTCAGGTGAGCGTGCTACATCGGTTAAAAATTATTTAGCAAGCAAAGGAATTTTAGCAAGCAGATTTACTATTCAGGGGATGGGAATTGCTGATCCAATTGCAGATAATGGAACTGTTGAAGGAAGAGCTCAAAACCGTCGTGTAGAATTTGCGATTGTTGCCAATGCTAAAATGAAAGCTGACGCTGAAAAAGAAGCAGGGAAGTAGTTTTTTTTTAGTTTTTTTAAAATATCAAAAGCCGTTTCGTTATTATAGCGAAGCGGTTTTTTTGTTTCTTTACCGCAGATTTGCTGATTATTATAAAACAATCTGCGAATCTGTGGTAATTTTTAAAAATCCTTCTTAAGCGCTGCCCTGACAGAATTTTTATTATGAAAATAAAATCTGTTTTTTATCCGTTAAATGGATGTTGTCCGTGGCTGATTTTTTTATAGATATTTCTAAATTCTCCTCTTTTTTTATACCAAAGAAATCTATCTTTGCAATCTCAAAAAAACATTCTTTTAAAAATGCTTCAAGTTCAAAATATCTCCTTTGGTTATACCGAAAAACCAGTGGTTCAAAACATTCATTTCTCTGTAAAAAAAGGACAAAATATTGCTGTAATTGGCGAAAGTGGTTGTGGTAAAAGTACTTTGTTGAAATTGATTTATGGGTTGTATGATTTAAACGAAGGGAATATTTTTTGGAATGAAACCGAGGTTTTAGGTACGAGTTTTAATCTGGTTCCCGGAATGCCATTTATGAAATACTTGTCGCAGGATTTTGATCTGATGCCTTATATTACGGTGGCTGAAAATGTGGGGAAATATTTGTCGAATATTTTTCCTGAAAAGAAAAAAGCACGCATTCAGGAGTTATTGGAAATTGTAGAAATGACCGAATATGCCGATGTAAAGGCAAAATACCTGAGTGGCGGGCAGCAGCAACGTGTGGCGCTAGCCAGGGTTTTAGCCTTAGAACCCGAAGTTTTATTGCTTGATGAACCTTTTAGTCATATTGATAATTTCAGGAAAAATGCACTGCGTCGCAATTTGTTTGCTTACTTAAAAGCACAGGGAATTACGGTTATTGTTGCTACTCATGATAGTACCGATGCGCTTTCTTTTGCCGATGAAACTATTGTGTTGCAAAACGGAAAAATGTTAGCCAAAGCCAATTCACATGATTTGTACAACAATCCAATAAATAAGTATGTGGCTTCTCTTTTTGGTGAAGTAAATGAATTGAGATTGTCCCAATTGATCAATGTGGAAGGTGAAGACGAATTGGTTTTGCTGTATCCGCATCAGTTAAAAGTAACCGAAAACGGAGTGATGAATGTATTGGTCAAGCAATCTTATTTTAAGGGAAGTCATTATCTTATAAAAGCGGTTTTTGACAGAAAAGTTATTTTTTTCGAACACAACTCAGCATTAGCAACTGATACAGTAGTTTGTTTGAATTTTAATATTTAATTAAAGATTTCCGTTTTATTTTTTATTATTTTTAGCTTAACTAATCAGATAAATTTTTGTAGAGGTTCTGATTTTTAGATGATTATTAATTTAAAAGATAATTAAGAATGGGAAAATTTGTAATTACAAAAAGAGTTAATGGCGAATTTCAGTTTAATCTGAAAGCGGGTAATGGTCAGACCATTTTGGCAAGCGAAGGTTATGCAACCAAAGCCGCTTGTGAAAACGGAATTGAATCGGTTAGAAAAAATGCTCAGGAAGACGGTCGATTTGACCGTAAAGAATCTTCAAACGGCAAATTTTATTTTAATTTAAAAGCCAGTAATGGTCAGATTATTGGTAATAGCGAAATGTATGAATCGCTTGCATCCATGGAAAACGGTATTGAATCCGTAAAGAAAAATGCAGCTGATGCAGTTGTAGAGGATCAGACAGCTTAATTAAAATAAGCAGAATTGAATAGAGAAAACCAGTTTTTAGACTGGTTTTTTTATTACATTTATAGTAGACGTTATTAAAAACTAAAATATGTATCATTCAAAAATTTCGGGCTTGGGCTTTTATGTACCTTCCAATGTGGTTACCAATGACGATTTGTCAAAAATTATGGATACTAATGACGAATGGATTCAGGAAAGAACCGGAATTCAGGAGCGCCGACATATCGAAAAAGGAAAAGATACCACTACTTCAATGGGGGTAAAAGCAGCTCAAATTGCTATTGAACGTTCCGGAATTGCCAAAGCGGATATTGATTTTATTGTTTTTGCTACCTTAAGCCCTGATTACTATTTTCCGGGACCGGGAGTTTTAGTACAAAGAGATTTGGGATTGAAAACCGTAGGTGCCTTAGATGTCAGAAATCAGTGTTCGGGATTTGTGTATGCGCTTTCGGTAGCCGATCAATACATTAAAACAGGTATGTATAAAAATGTTTTGGTCATAGGTTCCGAAGTA
This sequence comes from Flavobacterium commune, assembly GCF_001857965.1. Lineage (NCBI taxonomy): Bacteria > Pseudomonadati > Bacteroidota > Flavobacteriia > Flavobacteriales > Flavobacteriaceae > Flavobacterium > Flavobacterium commune. The sequence goes on from NZ_CP017774.1 coordinate 2,750,400, forward strand.
CATTCTGCAGGATTAGACATGACTACCCGTGGACGTTCGGTTTCGGTAATTTTTGGTGACGGAGCTGGTGCAGCGGTGTTAAGCAGAGAAGAAGATTTGTCGAAAGGGATTCTTTCGACTCATTTGCATTCAGAGGGAATTCATGCCGAAGAATTGGTTTTAAAAGCTCCGGGAATGGGCGGACGCTGGGTGACGGATATTCTAGCCGATACTAATGCTGATGACGAAAGTTATTTTCCTTATATGAACGGACAATTTGTGTTTAAAAACGCTGTAGTCCGTTTTACAGAAGTTATTAACGAAGCTTTGGAAACCAATAATTTATCGGTTGCTGATATTGATATGCTAATTCCGCATCAGGCTAATTTGAGGATTTCTCAGTATATTCAGAAGAAATTCAATTTGAATGACAATCAGGTTCATAATAATGTGCAAAAATACGGTAATACTACTGCAGCTTCGATTCCTATTGCATTGACCGAAGCCTGGGAACAAGGGAAAATTAAATCAGGAGATACTGTAGTTTTAGCGGCCTTTGGCAGTGGATTTACCTGGGCAAGTGCTATTATTAAGTGGTAGGTTGTGAAGTTAGAAGTTAGAAGATGGAAGTTAGAAGATGGAAGTTAGAAGATGGAAGTTAGAAGATGGAAGTTAGAAGATGGGAGATGGAAGATGGGAGATGGAAGGCAGAAAAATAGTTTGTTTTTAAAAAGAAAATCCCAATTTTGAGTTTTTCAAAGTTGGGATTTTTTGCTTAATGTTTGGGTTCGTAAATTAATCGCAAGAACGAACTAAATCGCTCGTTTTCTCTGTTAACAGGAATTCCTGTAACGATGCCCACTAAAAGATGCTCTGTGATTTCTACTCTCATCTGAGGTCTTATAGTAATGTCAAAATCTTTGGGTTGTATTTCTTTGTTGAATTCAATTCCAATAAAATTTCTAGTTCCGGGAATCATATAATGGAAATTGCTGTTGATTTGCCATGTAGTATGAGTACTATTAGTTTCAAAATGATGTTCTATGGATGGCCCGGTATATAAAAGAGTATGAAAATTGTTTCCCCAGCGTTTAGCCACTATAAAAAACGGATTATAGGTGTTTCCGGTAAATAGTTTTTCATTGCCATAGCTGTTAAAGGAAGTGAGCCCAAATTCGTGAATATATCCAATAGCCATTGATGTTTTTAGTTTTTCGGATACAAAAAAGGAATATTGAGTAGCTAATTTCAGTCCGTTGAGTTTACTGCCCGGAGTAGTAGCGTTGGCAGAAGGATAAAAAGTAAAAGGCAATTCGACTTCAAGCCCTAAACGGTCAATGGGAGCCCATTCATATTCTACTAGAGCTATATATTCGTCGTATTTGTTTTTATCGGTAAGTCCAAGACCTACATTCCATTCTCTTTCTCCTTTTCGGGCACCAAGATCCCGTATTAAATCAATGTAAAGCGGTTCGGCATGTAAAACCTTAGATCGCTGGTGTTTGTTTTCTGTTTCCTGAATGTAAAGACTGTCAATAATACTGTTTCTTTGCTCTTTTTCTGTTTGAGCTTTGGTATTTTGAGTCATCCACAACATTGTAATTGTTGTGAAAAAAGCTGTTTTTAAACTATTATTCTTCATGTTTAATTGTTTGATTTTGTGATGTGTAAATGCGTTTTGTTTCTTGGAAAAGAAACAAAATCGAATAAAGACTAAAAAAAAACAGACTAAACTTCAGGAGGAGGAGAGTGAATTTCGAAATAGGTTTTCAGTACATCGGTTTTATTAAATCGATTGTTCACGGGATTTTTATCGAATTTGATTTCTTTGATTTTGCTGTCAAAATCAGGTAAAATATAAAAAGCCACCGAAATTGTTTTTTTGAAAATTCTATGATTTTCGCTGTCCGGATCTTCATTTTCAGGGATTGCATTTTCAAAGCCCAAAACCTTTTCGACAACAATTTCGATAATCGTTTCCTGCTCGTTAAAACCTAAATCTTCGGGAATGTAATTGGGAGTTATGTCACTGGTGTCAACACTACAATTGAGTAGATAGAGTGCCATAAAAGCACAAAATAAGCGAAGGGCTTTGTTTTTTCTAATTGTAGCTAACATAAGGCAAAAGTAAAAACTTTTCAGCTAAAGGAGATTTTCTTAGCATTTTATTATGATAATGACTAAAATATCGAATTGAATTCGATATATTGTGTGTTTTACTATTTCTAATTAATGAATTAGGATTATCTTTGCCAACCTAAAAAATAAAGTTTACATGTCATTACAACAGATTCTTACACCATCTATAACCAAAGCGATTCAAAATCTTTTTGAAGTAAGCGTAGAAAAAATTGAATTTCAAGCCACGCGTAAGGAATTTGAAGGAGATATTACCATGGTGATTTTTCCATTGTTGAAAATCATAAAGAGTAATCCTGTAGAATTAGGAAATAAAATAGGGAATTATTTAGTTGAAAATGTTGCTGAGGTGCGTCAATTCAATGTAGTTTCCGGATTTTTAAATATTGTTATTTCAGATGCTCATTATTTGAATTTTTTCAATTCGATTAAAGATGATGTCAAATATGGTTTTGTGACTCCAAGTCAGGAAGATAAGGCTGTAATGGTGGAATATTCTTCACCAAATACCAATAAACCTTTGCATTTAGGTCATGTTCGTAATAATTTGTTAGGTTATTCGGTAGCTGAAATCATCAAAGCATCGGGTAAAAAAGTTTATAAAACCCAAATTATCAACGATAGGGGAATTCATATTTGTAAGTCGATGTTGGCCTGGCAAAAATTTGGTCAGGATCAAACACCTGAGTCAACGGGATTGAAAGGTGATAAGGTGGTTGGGAATTTCTATGTGGCTTTTGATAAGGCTTACAAAGAAGAAATTAACCAATTAATAGCGGAAGGAAAAACAGAAGAGGAAGCTAAAAAACAAGCGCCTATTATACTGGAAGCACAGGAAATGTTGCGTAAATGGGAAGCCGGAGATTCAGAAGTAATCGCTCTTTGGAAAACCATGAACCAATGGGTTTATGATGGATTTGCTGCTACTTATAAAAAATTAGGTGTTGATTTTGATGCTTATTATTACGAAAGTGACACCTATTTATTAGGGAAAGATGTGGTTCAAATGGGATTGGAAAAAGGGATTTTCGAAAAAGATCCTGACGGTTCGGTTTGGATTGACTTGACGGGGGAAGGTTTAGATAGAAAAATTGTCTTGCGTTCTGACGGAACAGCAGTGTATATGACGCAGGATATTGGAACAGCAATTCAGCGTGTAAAAGATTACCCGGATGTTGGCGGAATGGTATATACTGTTGGGAATGAGCAGGATTATCATTTTAAAGTGTTGTTCTTAATCTTGAAAAAATTAGGTTTTGATTGGTCAGCTAATTTGTTTCATTTGTCTTATGGAATGGTCGATTTGCCTTCCGGAAAAATGAAATCCCGTGAAGGAACTGTAGTGGATGCCGATGATTTGATGCAGGAAATGACCGATACAGCGCAAAAAATCTCTGAAGAATTAGGGAAATTAGACGGTTATTCAGAAGAAGAAAAGGCCAAATTGTTCAAGACGATTGGTCTTGGGGCTTTGAAATATTACATTCTAAAAGTAGATCCTAAAAAGCGTATTTTGTTTAATCCTGAAGAATCAGTTGATTTTGCCGGAAATACAGGGCCGTTTATTCAATATACTTATGCCCGAATCCAATCGATTATAAGAAAGGCTGATTTTGATTTTGCTGTTACATCGACAGTAGTTGAAATGCACGAAAAAGAAAAAGAATTGATAAAACAATTGGAGTTATTCCCCGAAGTAATTCAGAATGCAGCACAAAATCACAGTCCGGCTTTAGTTGCGAATTACACTTATGATTTGGTAAAAGAATACAATTCATTTTATCAGGCAGTGCCAATTTTGGGTGAAGCCGATTTGGATACCAAAATATTCAGAGTACAATTGTCTAAAAAAGTAGCCGATACTATTGCTGCTGCATTTAGTTTATTAGGTATTAATGTTCCTGAGAGAATGTAATTGATAATCTGTTTGGCAGATTAAATAAAATTATAGCACGCAGATTTTACAGATCCGTCTGATTTTTATTTTCGTACTTTTTTAAGATACTTATAAAAAGAAAAGAGCCGATAATCTAGGATTATCAACTCTTTTCAAACAAACTAACACACAAATTTTATTCAAAAGCTATCCAATCGGATGGCTTTTTGTTTTATAATTAATTGCTTTGGACTAATCGCATATATGTAAAATATTTTTTTCTTTTTTATTTTCGACAAATATATGTTTTTATTTAGAATAAATAAAAATAATTTTATATTTGCATCGTTGTTCTTTATTGTAGTTTTAGCTCATAAGGTGAAATTGTTAAAAATTTCAGTCCGAGTGATTTTTTCCGATTCTGGACTTTCTGCACTGAAGCAGTAAAAAAAATCCAGATGTCCGGATAATAAAATTGATTTTTGTAAATAAAGTCATTTAATAGCTGGGTTTTAGTAATAGCAAAAGGGATTGATTTGACATTTTATACGATATATTAAATTAATGGCCGATACTCATTAACTTTAATTACTTGGTTTTTTTTATTTTTTTTTTGTTGAAAGAGGTTGGGTTTTTCCAGCCTCTTTTTAGTTTTATGCTAAAGCGAAAAAAATAAGCTTAGTCAGCAAAACTTTAAACTTTAAACTTTTTAACTTTAACCGTTTATCTTATATTTGCAACTTCAAAAAAATCAATACTATGTTCGATAATTTAAGCGAAAAATTAGATAAAGCTTTTCATATACTAAAAGGTCACGGTAAAATTACCGAAGTAAACGTTGCTGATACCTTAAAAGAAGTTCGTAGAGCATTATTGGATGCCGATGTGAATTTTAAAATTGCCAAAGATTTTACCGCTCGTGTAAAAGACAAAGCAATAGGTCAGGACGTATTAACAACTTTACAACCAGGACAATTATTGGTGAAGTTGGTTAAAGACGAGTTGACTGAATTAATGGGAGGTGACGTTGCTGGAGTTAATTTGCAGGGAACACCTTCAGTGATTTTGATGTCCGGTTTACAAGGTTCTGGAAAGACTACTTTTTCCGGAAAATTGGCTAATTATCTTCAAACAAAAAAGAATAAAAAACCACTTTTAGTAGCCTGTGATATTTACCGTCCAGCGGCGATTAATCAGCTGCATGTGGTAGGAGACTCGATTGGTGTTGAAGTGTATTCAGAACCGGAGAATAAAAATCCTGTTGAAATTGCTCAAAATGCAATCAAACACGCTAAGGCTAATGGTTTCAATGTAGTTATTGTCGATACTGCCGGACGTTTGGCTGTAGATCAGGAAATGATGGACGAAATTGCCCGTGTTCACGATGCTATCAAACCACAGGAAACTTTATTTGTTGTGGATTCGATGACAGGACAAGATGCGGTAAATACAGCCAAAGCTTTCAATGATATTTTAAATTTTGATGGTGTTATCCTGACTAAATTAGATGGAGATACCCGTGGTGGAGCTGCATTATCTATTAAATCAGTAGTAAACAAGCCAATTAAATTTGTTGGAACTGGTGAGAAAATGGAAGCTATTGATGTTTTCTATCCGGATCGTATGGCGGAGCGTATTCTTGGAATGGGAGACGTGGTTTCTTTGGTTGAAAGAGCGCAAGAGCAATTCAATGAGGAAGAAGCCAGAAAATTACAAAAGAAAATCGCGAAGAATGAATTTGGTTTTGATGATTTCCTGACTCAAATTCAACAAGTAAAGAAAATGGGTAATATGAAGGATTTGGTAGGAATGATACCAGGTGCTTCAAAAGCGATGAAAGATGTAGAAATTGAAGACGACGCTTTTAAACACATTGAAGCTATCATTTATTCAATGACGCCTTTAGAAAGAAAAAAACCGGCTTTGATTGATGTAAAAAGAAAAGCAAGAATTGCTAAAGGTTCCGGAACAAAAGTGGAGCAGATAAATCAGTTGATGAAGCAGTTTGATCAAATGAGCAAAATGATGAAAATGATGCAGGGACCAGGCGGAAAAAATCTGATGAAAATGATGGGCGGAATGAAAGGAATGCCAGGTGGTATGCCGGGAATGAAATAAAAGACTTCAGATTTCAGGTGGCAGATTTGCGATAGCGTTACGAACCACACACGAGCGTCAGCGAACTGGCGAAGCAAACTAAAAATAATAAACTAAAACAATAAACAGTTTTATGCAAATACTAGACGGAAAAAAAACTTCGGAAGACATTAAAAACGAAATCGCTGCCGAAGTACAACAAATGAAAGCCAATGGGGAAAAAGTACCTCACTTAGCTGCTGTAATTGTTGGAAACAATGGAGCGAGTTTAACTTATGTAGGGAGTAAAGTTCGCTCTTGCGAGCAAATAGGTTTCGATTCTACATTAGTTGCTTTGCCTGAAGAAACTACTGAGGCAGAATTATTAGCAAAAATCAAAGAATTGAACGAAGATGATAATTTAGATGGTTATATAGTTCAGTTGCCTTTGCCAAAACATATCGATGAGGAAAAAATCCTTTTAGCTATTGACCCTCAAAAAGATGTTGATGGTTTTCATCCAACAAATTTTGGGCGTATGGCTTTAGAAATGGAAACTTTTTTGCCGGCTACTCCATTTGGAATTATGGAATTATTAGAGCGTTACAAAGTGGAAACTTCAGGAAAACATACAGTAGTAATTGGTCGTAGTCATATTGTAGGTCGCCCAATGAGTATTTTGATGAGCCGTAAAGGAAATCCAGGTGATTCAACCGTTACTTTGACGCACAGTAGAACTAAAAATTTAGAAGAATACACTAAAAATGCTGATATCATTATCACGGCTTTAGGTGTGCCTGAGTTTTTAAAGGCTGATATGGTAAAAGACGGTGTAGTTATTATTGATGTGGGAATTACCCGTGTGGAAGATGCTTCTAATTCAAAAGGATATGTGATTAAAGGAGATGTAGATTTTGATGGTGTAAGTAAAAAATCATCTTTTATCACTCCGGTTCCGGGTGGTGTAGGACCAATGACGATTGCAATGTTACTGAAAAATACGCTTTTGGCCCGAAAAATCAGAAGTCGTAAATAAATAAAATTAGTTTTTATATGAAAGCCTTGAACGAAAGTTTAGGGCTTTTTTTATGTCTTAAAAATTGCTTAAAGTTTTTTAGAATTCGTATCGAAACTGAATTTAAAGAATACTTTTGCAGCACTTTTAAAAACAATCCTTAGCGATGGACGATTATTATTCGGAAATAGTATTTTAATATAGCATTTGAAACATTATTCAAAATGCTATTCACCCTTTTATAGCATTTTATAATGAGAGCTTTTTATAAAAATAATGACGGATTAACTCAGGTTGAAACATGGACTCCCAACTGCTGGATTAATGTGGAATGTCCCACTAAATCAGAAAAAAAATACCTGCTTGGTGAGCTTCAGATTCCCGAAGCATTCTTTAATGATATCGAAGATATCGACGAAAGACCGCGTATTGAAATAGAAAACGGCTGGACGTTAATTATTCTGCGGATTCCGGTGAAGAGTCAGGATATCAAATTACCTTTTCAAACTATTCCTGTGGGTATTGTGTTTAAGGAAGAAATTTGTGTTACGGTAAGTTTTCAGCAAACGGAGATGCTTACTGATTTTGTGGCTTATACCAAACGAAAACGAATTAATATCAAAGACAATTTTGATTTGGTTTTAAAGTTGCTCTTGTCTTCCAGTGTGTGGTATTTGAAATATTTGAAACAAGTCAATCAAAAAATCAAACTGGCCGAAAATAATCTGGAGAAATCCATCAAAAACGAAGAATTACAAGCACTTTTGCAAATAGAAAAATGCTTGGTTTTCTTTATGACATCCTTGAAAGGAAATGATATTTTGCTACAGCGCATTCGAAATATAAAATCCCAAAGAGGACATTTTGATCCGGAGTTGTTAGAAGACGTAGAAATTGAATTGCGTCAGGCACAGGAAACCACTAATATTTACAGCGACATTTTAACAGGGACTATGGATGCTTATGCCTCTGTGATTTCGAATAATATGAATACTATCATGAAGCAAATGACTTCTATTTCGATAATTTTGATGATTCCTACTTTGATTGCGAGTTTATACGGAATGAACGTGCCTAATAATTTAGAAAATAATCCTTACGGAATAGGAATTGTAATCTCTATTTCATTTTTGTTGTCTCTTTTTGGTGTGTTTCTGTTTAAAAGAAAGCGATGGTTTTGATTTTTTATATCAATTAATACATTTTTTTAGTTGCTTTTTTCTAGCTATATATGGCTTTTTCAGAGATTTAGATTTAAATAAGTAAGATTTTTTATCGAAACACTTGTTTTGTATTTACTTTTTTTATTCTTTTGTGTACTAGAAAACTAGTACACTAATAAAATATATTATGATAAGCATTCAACACTTAACGTTTCAGTATAAAAAGCAGGACGCTTTATTTACTGATTTATCTTTTGAGCAGTACAATGGAAGCATTGTAGGGCTGCTTGGGAAAAATGGAGCTGGTAAATCAACTTTTTTGAAGTTAATTACAGGCTTACTAAAACCTCAAATAGGAGCATTAAACATTAATGGTTTTAAACCTTTTGATCGATTGCCTGATTTCTTGTCTGATGTCTATATGGTTTCTGAGGAGTTTTCGTTTCCTTCCATAACTATTGGTTTGTATATAAAGGCAACAGCTCCTTTGTATCCTAAATTCGATTACGAAAAAATGAATCACATTTTGCAGGAATTCGAATTAGAATCCAAAAAAAATCTGAACGGACTTTCGCACGGACAACGCAAGAAATTCTTAATTGCTTTTGCTTTATCGACTAATTGTAGTTTGCTTATTCTGGACGAACCCACAAATGGTTTAGATATTCCGTCTAAGAGTTTGTTTCGAAAAATATTAGTGAGCTCAGTTTCTGATGAACAATTGGTTTTGATTTCAACCCATCAGGTAAAAGATATTGAAACCATAATTGATACCATTGTGGTTTTAGACGAAGGTAAGATGGTTTACAACGAAACGATTCTTGATATCAGTAAACAATGGCAATTTAAAACCGTGACTAGTTTAGCAGGGATAGAAAATCCAATTTACCAAGAGAAATGCCTGGGCGGTTACCGAATCATTACAGCAGTAAATGAATTAGAAGAAACCGAAATTGACATTGAATTGCTTTTTAATGCCATTATCAATAAAGTAACTTTAAAATCTATAAATCATGTCGTTTAATAACCATTTTAATTTCAACCGATTTGTTCGTTTATTTCAGCAGGATTTGTTAATTAATAGAACAAAATACCTTTTGGCTATTCTTGGATTAGGATTGATAACTTATTTATTGACCTATTGGTTTCTTAGTTCGAGTAAAAGTAGCATAATGAATTATGCTGAAAATATCAATAATCTTTATATGGTTTGTTTTGTGTTTTTTATGATGGGAGTTGGTGTGATTGTAGGGACTGCATTCCCTGATTTGATCGATAAAATTAAAACCGCAAATTATTTGCTTGCTCCAGGCTCAACTTTCGAAAAATTTTTAGTGCAGTTTTTATTGAGAATAGGATTTTTTATTCCTTTAGCTTTGGGAATTTTTTGGATTGCCATTCGTTTAGCCAAAGCTTCTTTAATTCCAGAAATGATTAATGGAAATCAATTTTTTAATCCGGCTGTAGTTCCATATTTTGAATATCGCCTTTTAGTAACCAGAGAGGGTAAGTTGTGGGATACTTGGCAAATACTGCTTATGATTTTTGGTTTTTTCTCCTACGGAACTTATCTCTTTGCTGGAACAACTTTCTTTAAAAGATATGCTTTGGTTAAAACCGTTGTGATTTCGGGTATTTTATTCTTTAGTTGCATTTTGTTTTCTATGTTACTATCCAAAATTATTTATTCAGCACCTCGATTTTTTGATATACAATTTTATGCTTTTCAAGTGACTGAGAATTTTGACAGTACTGAATTTTCCTTGTTATCCTTGTCGTTACTTTCTTGGGTATTCTTTTTACCAATCGCCTATTTTAAATTAAAAGAAAAGGAGGCTTAATATGGATTTTAAATCAACCAAAGGGATTTATTTGCAAATAGTAGATAATCTCTGTAGGCAAATTTTAGAAGGACAATTGCAAGCTGGAGACCGAGTGGCTTCAGTGCGGGATTTAGCTGCCGAGTTTGAAGTGAATCACAACACGGTCATGCGTGCTTATGCTAATTTGCAGGAATCCGGGATTTTTGACAACAAACGGGGCATTGGATTTTTTGTTTCCGAAAAAGCTTTCGAACTCATTAAAGCCAATGAAAAAGCCAATTTTTTCAGTCAGGATTTACCTGATTTTCTTCTTAAAGTAAAATTACTCCAACTAAACTCTGCCGATTTAAACGAATTATTAACGGCTATAAAAAATAACGATCATGAAAATATCTAACATTATATTAATTTCATTTTTAACCTTTCTTTTCGGAGGGATTACTTTATTATTTATCGGTTCGAAATACTATAAAGGAGTTGATTATAAAGCTGATTTTATGAAGCAAGAAAAACTACTACCTCCTTTTTCAGTTGTCGTAGCTGAGCCTAGTACAATTTTTAGTTTAAGAAGTGAAAAGGAAAATAAAATAACGCAGACCTATTTGAAAAATACTCTTCCTGATATTGGTTCTTTTGTGGTTCGGAATGATACTCTTTTCATTTCTTCGGTTCAATTAAAAAAAGATCAAGTAAGACATACCCGAAATCTAACTTATGTTTCTTGTTTAAACGTAAAAAGTATTATAATTAAAGAAAGCTCAAATGTTCGAATGGAGAAATTTAAAGCTGACTCTTTGAGTATTACTATGAATAAATCTGAATTAACAGGAGAATTAAATGAAACAGTATTTGTCAGTCTTACTTCCCAAGATTCTTATGTGCGTTTTAGAGGTGATAATATTAAAAAATTACAATTGCAATTGGATAAAACAGATCTTAACATTGATTCGGATAAAAGTATTGAAAATGTATTAGGGAGTTTAAAAAATAAATCAATGCTTAATTGTTCTATCGATGGAAAATTAAATTTGCAAAAAGATAAGTCGAGTCAATTGTTCTTTTAGAATTTAACTTCGATAAATTTAAAATTAATTTGCCTTTATCTTGCTTTTGGAAAACTATAGTAGATGCTACAGTTTTTTCTTTCTTTTAACAAATAATTATAATCTTTTTCTGAATTAATAATTAAGTTTGAAGAGTTTTAAGCTAAAAAAGCTGTAAGCTTTTTTATTAAACCAATTTAACCAACCAAAAAAAAACATGAAAAAAATCTTTATTCTTCTTGTTGCGATTCTCGTAAGCGGTAGTGCTTTTTCGCAGAAAACAATTGACAAACCAGACTATGGTTTGAGTAATCTTCCTGGGAAATTAACTAAAATTGAATTGACCGATTCGGCAACAATCATTCATTTCTATATTAAATACCAACCCGGACAATGGATTCAAGTTCCTAAGGATACCTATATACAGGATATCAATGGAGGTGTAAAATACTTGGCAACCCAAACCGAAGGAATCCCATTTGGAGAAAGATATACGATGCCTGAAACAGGAGAGGCAAACTATAAGGTTTTCTTCCCTAAGTTGAAAAATGGAATAGATAAAATAGATTTTGGTGAAGGCAATAATAATCCTAATAATTGGTCTGTTTACGATATTGTAATTAATGAAAAAGATGTTGAATCGTTAATGCCTAAAGTTTTACAGGGAAATTGGTTTCAAACCGATGGAAGTAATCAATGGGATTACGGATTTTATGCCAATCAGGCAGTGGTTGATAAAAGAGTCTGGAAATATAAAACTGTAGAAAGCAAAAAAAACAATTATACTATTGTGCTAGAAAACGCTGGAAAAGAAAAGACTATTTATGCTCAAATAGATAAAAAAGAAGGAGTTAAGTTTGGAGACAATAAAGAAAAATTAGCAACTTATAGTACCGAAAAAATAGATAATCCAAACTATAAACTAACTAATGATGAAGTCTATACTTCTGCTATTTTTAAATCAGATTCCGCTACTTTTTCCGGTTTTATAAAAGGTTATACTGCCAGAGCAGCTAGAAAAACAGGAACGATACATGTAAGTAATGTTTTGACAGGAAATCAAGATTCGCATTTGGTTAAAATTGCAGATGATGGCAGTTTTTCGGTCAAGTTTCCAATTAATCATCCGCAATCTATTTATGTAAATATTCTTGGGAATAGATCTTCTGTTTTTGTAGAACCTGGGAAAGAAACCTTTATGGTTGTCGATAGGGACACTCCATTGTTTATGGGAGATTGTGCAAGAATAAATTCTGATCTTCTAAGTTTTGGTGAACCTTATAGTCATTATGAAGAATATAGAAAACTATCGGGCAAAATTTTAGAGATAAGTCCTGAGGATTATAAAAAGGCTTGTCTGGATATAAAAAATAATCAACTTCAAATTATAGAGTCTATTACTAAAAAGCAATTTATTAGCCAGAAAGCACTTCAAATTAAAAAGCTTGATATTGAATATATGGCTTTGGAGAATATTCTAAGTTATGATATGTACAGAGAAGATTTTAAAAGAAGTAAATTGTCAGAAAATAATCAATTTGATTCAGAAACAGAAGATTTTAAGTTAGATAAATCCTATTATGATTTTTTAACTCCATCGGTTTTAAATAATGTAACAGCAGTAGTAACTAATAGTTACTATATTTTTATAAATAGGTTAAGGTTTGCTAATATTTTTAGAAACAATGTTGTTAGTTCTTTTTATAATTTAACTTCTGAAACAGCTGAATCGCTTCAAAAATTAGGGGTTACTTTATCTACAGACGAGTTGCAGATGGCTGCTGCCAGTAGAAAAGTAGAAAAGAATATGATGAGAACTATTGGTTTTTTTGACACTAATAGAACTGAAATTCAAAAATTCCAAACCAATCATAAAGAAGCGTACAGTAAATTGCAAAAAGACAATCCAAAGATTGGAGTTTCGGTTGAAGCTCTGGCAGCTTATTTGAAAACTCAGGGTATAACACTTACAGTTGAAGAAAATGAATTGCTGAAAAAATTTAAATTATCTCAATTAACCAAAGAGGAATTGGCTATCCAAAAACAATATTATGACCAATATGGAGAAAGTTTAAAGTTATTTAATGAAAAATACAAGGAAAATATTCAGGTGATTGCTGATGAAAAAGAATTTGAAAAGTTGAATGATAAGCTAAATAAAATTTTTGGTATCAAAGAGGCTTTTGTATATGATGTATTTACTTTACAGGATAAAGCAGGTGACTTAGAAAGCAATTTTACTCCATATACTGATACTCAATTAAAATGGATACAAGGAAAAATAAAGAATCCTTTTTTGTCTAATTCTATTGTTAGAGAAAATGATAGAATTAAAGCTAAGATAGAAATGAATAAGAAACAAACAGGTTTTGTAGTTAATACGGTTAAGAAAACCGAAAGTGATGAACTATTTGATTTGATGTTAGCTAAGTTCAAAGGAAAAGTAATTTATGTCGATTTTTGGGCAACCTGGTGTGGCCCATGTATGCAAGGAATTAAAGAAATTGCACCACTAAAAGACGAGATGAAAGATCAAGAAGTTGTCTTTTTGTATATAACAAACCAAAGTTCTCCTGAAAAAACATGGAATAACAGCATTCCAAATATAAAAGGCGAACACTACAGAGTTTCAGAAGATGAATGGAATTATTTAACCCAAAAATTTAATATTTCCGGAATTCCACATTATGTTTTGGTGAATAAAAAAGGAGAGGTAGTAAATCCAGAATTAGGACACCATTCCAATGAATCTTTAAAAAAGATTTTAGAAAAACAGCTGTAATAACTTTTATAAAAAAACACAAATATCCTCAGTAAAAGCAATTGTAACTGCTGCTTTTACTGGGGATTTTGTATTTTGAAAAGGATTAAAAAAAAATCAATTTTTATTGTTTCGTTTCAAAAATAAAATATAACTTTGTATTTCAAAGTACTTTAAATATGGTTCAGAAGCATCAAGAAGATTTGTTACACATACGTTCCATGATGGAGCGTTCTTCCCGATTTATATCCTTAAGCGGATTATCAGGTGTTTTTGCCGGAATTTCGGCATTAATAGGAGGTGGTTTTGCTTTTAAATTATTAGAAGCTAATGGAATTGATTATTTAGACGGAAAGAATCAGGAGTATAGTCCCGAATTAATCCAACAGCTCATTACCATTGCGAGTTTAATATTGTTGCTGGCTTTGTTTTTTGGAATCCTGTTCACTGTTAGAAAAAGCAGAAAAAATAATCTGGCTATTTGGACTGCTACAACCAAAAAGATGTTGTTGGGTTTGTTGATACCGCTTCTGGCAGGAGGGTTATTTTGTATTGCTTTGATTTACCACGGTATGTTTGTGTTAGTGGCTCCTTCAACCCTTATTTTTTATGGTTTAGCTTTGATTAATGCAGCACATTATACTTTTTCGGACATCAAATATTTGGGAATATCGGAAGTGATTTTGGGCATTATCGCTTTGTTTTTTCTGGGAAGTGGTTTTGTTTTCTGGATGATTGGATTTGGTGTTTTGCATATTTTTTATGGATTACTCCTTTTAAAAAAATACAAATAGTTCATGGGAATTATTGATAAATTAAATAAAAATTTCGAAAGTCGGGTGCGATTAGGTATTATGTCAATCCTAATGGTTAATGACTGGGTGGATTTTACCGAAATGAAGGCCTTGTTGAATATTACCGATGGTAATTTGGCAAGTCATTCCACGGCATTGGAAAAATCAGAATACATAGAAATTAAGAAAGAGTTTGTGGGTAAAAAGCCGAAAACCTCTTATCGTGTTACTAATATTGGCAGATTGGCCTTCAAAGAGCATTTGAATTTTCTCGAAAAATTAATCAATTCTAAATAATCCTTTTTTTTAACCTTAAGCTTTGAAATACAAAGTACTTTAAAATTTTAAATCATGAAAAAATACCATTTGATTTTAGTGAGCAGTCTTGTTTTTATACTGCTTTTTTACAAGGAAACAATAGGCCTGAATGTGGGGGTTTTTGGTCTATTTCTTTTAGGATTAGTAAGTTATAATAACAGGAGTAAATTCAAAGACAGCTTGAATAGGATGTTATTTGGAACTTCATTTCTATCTTGCGTGGCTTTTGCCTGGTATGCTGATTTTGCTTCTTTTCTGGCATTATTCCTGTCTTTGGTTTTTTTACAATTCCGGGTACAAAATCAGGAACTTAAAATCATTCAGGTGATTCCATTGCTATTTTTAAACGGAATTACGTCTTTGGGGCGTGTATTGATGTTTAGTCAGTATTTGCCAAAAAGAGAAATCAATAACAATTTTGCCAAGAAGTTAATCGCCTATTTTGTTATTCCGGCCGTGTTTTTAGCCTTGTTTTTTATAGTTTATTCTTTCGGGAGCAATCATTTTTCTTCGCTTTTTACCGATTATTATTTCGATATTAATCTTTGGATACTTTTTGTGATTTCAAGTTTAGGATTTTATATCTCGTTTACTTTTTGGAATTATTGGATTCCTGAAGTTTGCTATGAAAAAAATAAACTACTGGCTAATAATTTCAACGATGAGGCTAAACTTCAAAATCAAAGCACTTTTTCATTCCTTGATATTGATTTTGAAAGAAGGAGTGGCGAAATCACTTTGTTTTTTCTCAATGTACTGCTTTTGATTTTTATAGTGACTTATAATTATGAGCAATTTTTTGAAGTTGTCGAAAAATCGAAACTAAGTGCAGATACACATGAGCGTGTCAATGCAGTTATTTTCTCCATTGTTATGGCTATTGGTGTTATCTTATTTTATTTTAAAGGCGGATTTAATTTTGATGAGAAAGCAAAAAATCTGAAACAATTAGCTAAAATGTGGATTATTCTGAACGCAGTTTTGATTGTAAGTGCTGTGATTAAAAATACCGAATACATCTCTCATTTTGGATTGACCTATAAAAGGTTAGGAGTGTATGCGTTTTTAGGATTGGCAATTGTTGGATTGTGGTATTCTTTTTTAAAAATTGTAAAACAGAAAACCAATGCCTTTCTTTTTAACCAAATGCTATGGTATTTCTATGGTTTAATTCTTTTGTGCAGCTATGTCAATTGGGGAAATTTGATTACGAATTATAATATTTCGGTAAACAAGGGAATTGACAAGGAATTTCTTGGAAGTTTAAATTATAATGATGAAATATATTATGGTTTGTATCCGGAGGAATCTAATGATTTAGATAATGGCAAAACGGAAGAATTATCAGAATATCAAAATGTGAATTTTATATCTAAAGTTTTGTATTATGAAACACTGGATTTGAAATGATAAAAAAAAATTAAACCCAAGCTGAAAAGTTTTGGGTTTGTTTTTTTATACGCTATAATGCAGTTTCATTTGTTTTACAATAGTTTCTTCCAGATTTTTTAGTACAATAGGTTTGCTTACAAAATCATCCATTCCATTGGCTATGGCTTTGATTTTATCTTCATCAAAAGCACTGGCGGTAACGGCAATAATTGGAATGTTTTTAGCTTTGTATTTGGCTAACGAATGGATTTTTTTAGTAGCCTCAAAACCGTCCATTTCCGGCATGTGTAAGTCCATAAAAATGATGTCGTAATCGTTTTTTTCGAAAAGGGCAACGGCTTCTATTCCGTTGTTAGCTATGTCGGCAGGGATATTTATTTTGTCCAGGAGTTTTCTTAATACCTTTTGATTGATTAAATTATCTTCAACAATTAAGGCTTTATTAACGCTATTTTTGTTTGAACTTATCGATGCATTAGCTGTATTTTCGACAGCTAACGAAGTCTTATTTATTTTGAATGGAATATCAAAACTAAAACTGGATCCTCCTTCTTTTAAAGCGATGATGTTTAATTTAGAGCCTCCCATCAAACTGATTAATTGGTTTGAAATGGTGAGTCCCAGACCCGTTCCTCCGTATTTTCGGGTAGTTGTTAAATCGGCCTGTTCAAAGGCCAGTAGCAGTTGTTCGGTTTTATTAACATCAATACCTATTCCGGAATCCATCACCCTAAAATTGATTTTTTGAATATTGTCATGTTCTTCAATATGATTTACTTCCAGTTTGACATCGCCTACAGTTGTAAACTTAATGGCGTTGTCCAAAAGATTGATTAAAACCTGCAGGAGTCTTAAGTTATCACAAAGAATATTGCTTTCAATGCGTTCATCAAAATTAAAATGCAAGGCGATGTTTTTGTCTTTGATGCGGTATTCGAATAATCGGATTAATTTTGAAAGTTCATTTTTAAGATGCGTTGGATGTTGTTCCAGTTTGATCTTTCCGGCTTCCATTTTAGAATGATCTAAAATCATGTTGACAATACCTAAAAGATGATTGGCACTGTGTTCGGCAATTTCAATATATTCCGATTGGTCGCTGTTTAAAGGACTTGTTTTAAGGATATTCAACATACCGATAACACCATTTAGGGGCGAGCGGATTTCGTGGCTCATATTTGCCAGAAACTGGGTTTTAAATTTGGCAGTATTGTTAGCTGTTTCATTGTTTTTTTCAAGAGCAACCAGGTTTTCATTGAGTTTTTCTTTTAGTATTTTATAACTGTTCAATAAAAAATTAACTTCTTTGATAGATGATTGTTGGAGCAAGTTAGAATTAGTGTTTTTAAAATTCGAAAAAATGAAATTCGAAATGTCCAATGAAAGTAATTTGATGTCTTTGGTAAAATATTTGGAGATATAAACACATAAAAACAAAGCAATGGCAATCATTAACAAGGTTTGTCCAATTTGGAAATAAAATAAATTGGCTTTTAATTGGTTAATCCTGATTTCGTTGTAAGAAATAATAAGGTTGAATAGGTTTTCAATTTCTTCGTTGGATTGGTTTATTTTGCCGTTCAATCCCAGATTTTGAGCATGACCTAATTGGTTTGTTAGCATTACCAAGGTGTCAAAATAGCGTTTATAATCTTTAAGAATTTGTTTTGAAACTGGGCTGATTTCGTTAGATTGTATGGTGTTGTTGTATAAATTTTGAAATTTTTGAAGATAGTTTTTTTCAGATCGCAGCATATAGTCTTTTTCGTGGCGGCGAAACTGGAGAATGGTAAAAGCTTTTAAATATTTTTTTTCTTCTAAAAAATGTGCTTTGTTACGCATTTTGCCTTCAATACCATAATCTTTAAATCCTCTAATTAAAGCAATCTTTTTGTACTGATTGACATTTGCAATAAGCAGATCAATTTTGTTAAAAAGCCTGAGCATCTGTTTTTCGTTAATTTCGATTTGGAGTTCCCGGGATTCCTTATAAATCGAATTAATAGTTGCTCTTTGTCTATTTAAATTAGAAATATATTGGCTTAAATCTTTCTGATTATGATGGATGTAAAAATCTTTCTCCTTGTAACCGTATAGTAAAAAGGTTTGAAACCGTTTGATATTAGTACTAAAGTCCTGAGAAACCTGATACGATTTATAGCTGAAATTATTCAGATGGTCTATTTTTCGATCAATAGTGAGGTAGGTTAGAAACCAGATAATGATTAAAAGAATCATTACTGAAAATGATAAAAAGATTTGAGTTCTAAAATTGCGAACGTTGGGGAATGAAAATTTCAATGGTATTATATTGGATTATATCGCAAAATTAAGGGCTTCATCCAAATTGTAGTTTACTATAGTTCGAAGAAAAGGTTAACGAATTGTTTTGTTTTCTATCTTTAGGAATAGAGAAATAAACAAAAAAGAGGAAATGAATTTCCCCTTTTTGTTGTTGTATATGATTTTTAGTTAATAATCCCCGCGTTTTCTAAATCGGGGATCATTTTTTTTGATGAATTCCGTTTGGCGTTTTGGTGCTTCCACTTTAGGTAAGCTCGCTTCTTCGGTTTTGCTCGAAGGTTCAATCAATTCATTTAATTCTTTAATTTCAGCATCGGTCAAATCGCGGTAGCGTCCCACAGGAACATCAAGCGAAATATTGATAATTCGAATACGTTTCAAAGCAGTTACTTCATAGCCTAAATATTCGCACATTCTGCGAATTTGACGGTTCAAACCTTGGGTAAGTATGATTTTGAAAATGTACTTGCTAATTTGCTCTACCTTACATTTTCGGGTTACGGTGTCTAAAATAGGAACACCATTTCCCATTCGTTGGATAAAACGATCGGTGATAGGTTTGTTTACTGTTACAGTATATTCTTTTTCGTGATTGTTTCGGGCACGCAATATTTTATTGACAATATCACCATCATTGGTCATAAAAATCAATCCTTCCGAAGCTTTGTCTAAACGTCCAATAGGGAAAATACGTTTGGGATAGTTGATGTAATCCACAATGTTGTTGCGGACTTCCAGGTTAGTAGTACATTCAATCCCAACAGGTTTATTGAAAGCAAGATAAACAGGTTTTTCGTTTTTCTCATGAATTAGTTTGCCATCAATGCGCACTTCGTCATTTATACCCACTTTTGTCCCAAGTTCCGGAACGACATCATTGATGGTTACACGACCTTCTTCAATATATTTGTCGGCCTCACGACGGGAGCAAAAACCGGTTTCGGCTATGAATTTGTTGAGACGTTTTAGATTTTCTTCCATAGTGCAAAAGTAAGTAATTTGAGAATGTGAAAATTGGTTATTACGCAAAGATTCGCAAAGTAAATCACAGAGAGACTCAAAGAAATATTTAATTTACTGACGTCATTAGAATAGGGGGAAACCTAATCTGATAGTTTTACATGGATTTTAAAAAAAAACTTAGCGAGACTTTGTCTTTTACTTTGCGAATTTTTGCGAAACAGTAATTTTTAAAAATTATTCGAATAAGAATGCGTAAATTTTCTGATATAATTCTTCGCCATGCAGGCTGTGACCAAGACCTTTGGTTTCTATAAAAATAGCATCTTGCCAGCTACTGGCTATTTTTTTTGCTTCTTCAAATAGTACAATGCTGTCATCGGTATCATGAGCAATGAGTCCTTTGGTTTTTATTTTCGAAGCAAAAACTTTCCCTGAAAAATGTTCTAATTGAAGATTAAAATGATGGAGATAATAATTTTCGAGTCCTTTGGATATTTTAGAATTTAAGCTCAACAAATTGATGTAATTATTAAGGATAATTTTAAAATCACTTGGAGAGCCCAGAATCACCATTTTTTCGATGCTGTTACTTTGATAAGTCGATTGGTAGTAAAGACAGGTTTTCCCGCCCAGAGAATGACCAATAAGATGTTTGGGTTGGTATTTTTGAACCAGAATATCAATAAAGGCAGCATATTGCGGAATATTGAATTCTTTTCCACTCGATAATCCGTGTCCCGGAGCATCCAGAGCAACAATGGTGCTGTTGGATTTTTTTAGGTAGGTCAATAAATTTTCCCAACGCGAAGCATTGCTTTCCCAACCGTGTACCAGCAAAATGACATTCTCGTTGCCTTTCCAGGTGTAGGTTTGAAAATATTCGCCTTCATGTTGGTAAATTTCCTGATCTGTTTCTTTAAGTACATTAGGAAGTTTTTCTTTGAGTAATTTTCCGTCTCTTGGTTCACTAAAAAGCGCATAAGCCAGCTGGTTTGCTTTTTTAGGAAATATAAAACTCAAGAGGTTGATGTATAAACCTATAGACTTAGTGAATAAAAAATAAAGGGCTTTTTTCATAATCAAAAAAACGTTAGCTACTTCAATTTTCATTTTACAAAATTTAAAATGATAAGGCAAAATACACTTGATGCTGACTGCCATTTTATGTGGTAACTATAACGGCAAATTTACGATTTTACCAGCTATAAACTATTTATATTTTAATAGTTGTAAAAAGCCACTTTTTGGTTATAAAAAAACCGCCTCAGCTTGTGAGACGGTTTGAAGTATAAGAAAACTATTTTTCGAGTTGAAGCGTTTTGCCGTTGATGTTAAAACGACCACTTTGGTTGTCTTTTGAATCATCGGGTTGTTTTCCTCCTACTGAGATGGTAAACCATCCGGGTTCTACAACGCGTTGTTTTTTGTTATTGATTAAAGAAAGTTGCCTTGGTGTTATTGTAAAACGAACCGTTTTAGTCTCTCCCTTTTTTAAATGAATGCGTTCAAAACCTTCTAGTTGCACAATAGGGCGTGGAGTAGAAGCTTTTTCGTCTTTTAGATATAATTCTACTACTTCATCTCCGTCACGGTCGCCAATATTGCTTACATCAACAGATACTTCAAAATCTTTTTCAGCATTAACAATGGCAGGGATTTGAAGGTTACTGTATTTAAATTTGGTATAACTTAAACCAAATCCAAACGGATATAATGGCTTTTTATCAAAATAACGATAGGTACGACCTTTCATATCATAATTTTCAAAATCTGGAAGTTGATCAACTGATTTGTAGTAAGTAACTGGTAATCGACCCGCTGGATTGTAATCGCCAAAAAGGACATCAGCAATGGCATTACCTCCCTGTTGCCCCGGATATCCGGCAGTTAGAATAGCAGGAACGTTATTGTTAGCCCAGTTAACAGAAAGCGCACTTCCGTTTATTAAAACCAGAATAACAGGTTTTCCCGTGGCTACCATAGTTTTTATCAATTCTTCCTGATTAGACGGCAGGTTAAGACTGGTGCGGTCTCCACCATCAAAACCATCTGCTTCTACTTTCATTTCTTCGCCTTCCAGACGTTCATTTAATCCTAATACCAGAACTACAGCATCCGCCTGATTAGCCGTTTGAACAGCTTGCTGTAATACATTTTCCTGTGGTTCAGCCCATAAAAGTTGGGCTATGGCATCGCCATAGAAGTTTTGGTATTTTACCTCTATTTTGTATCTTTTTCCAGCTTCCAGTTCTACTTTTTGCGGGCGAAAACGTGGATGGTGGTTGTTTTTTCCACCGGTATTTTTTCCGCCTTCAATTTCCACCGTCATAAATGGTTTTGACCATTCTGAAATACTGTAAGTTCCTGTTTTTGGAGCCACAAGATAACCCGTCCATTTCACACTGTAATTCCCCATTTTCAATCGGGAATCCGGAGTGTTGATGTCCCATTGAAAATTGATATTGTCGTCAATTCGGCTAAAAAGCGGTTTCCCTTCCCATTTGGTATTATCAAAGTATTCTGCTGTTAAGCCTTGTGTACCATTTTCATTTTGAAAATAAACAGATGGAATAATTTTCATTTCAGGAACACCTTTGGCCAAATCGGTACCTTTGGCATACAACACTTTTGTGTTTGGCTCTAATTTGTTTTGGATTCCTTTTAATACTGTGACAGGATTGCTTGGAATTCCGCTGTAATTTCCCCATAAGGATTGTATATCATTGGCATTAGGTCCAATTACAGCAATTGTTTTAATGTTTTTGGAAAGCGGAAGTGTATGATTCTGATTTTTCAAAAGAACAATACTTTTTTGCGAAGCTACCCTGGCCAAATAGTCATGAGACGAATTATTGTTTACCGAAAATGGAATTTGGGCATAAGGTACAATTTCTTCCGGGTCAAACATGCCCAGTTTAAAACGAGCTGTAAACAAACGTTTTAAAGTGATGTCAATGTCGGCTTCGGTCAGCAATTTGCGTTCCAATGCTTCTTTCAATGATTTGTAACTGCTGCCACATTCCAAATCCAGTCCTGTTTTTACAGCTAAAGCAGAAGCCGTTGCCGCATCAGGTGTAATTTTGTGCCATTTCCAAATATCAGTTACAGCACCACAATCGGATACGATATAGCCATTAAACCCCCATTTGTTTCTAAGAATATCAAATAAAAAGGGACTGGCACTGGCCGATTCACCTCTAAAACGGTTATAAGCCCCCATTACCGAGTAAACCTGTCCCTCTTTGACTAAAGTTCGAAAGGCAGGAAGATAGGTTTCGTATAGATCAATATCGCTGGTTTCGGCATTAAATTGATGACGGGATGGTTCCGGACCTGAATGCACAGCATAATGTTTTGCGGTGGCAATCACTTTCAGGTATTTTTTATCGGTTCCCTGAAGACCATTAACATAATTAAGTCCTAATTGCGAGGTCAGAAAAGGATCTTCCCCATAAGTTTCATGACCACGACCCCAACGAGGATCACGGAAAATGTTGACATTAGGAGACCAGAAGGTCAATCCCTGGTACATACCGTGTTGTCCTCGTCTTAAAAATTCGTGGTGTTTGGCACGGGCTTCGTCAGAAATGGCAGAGGCCACATCAAATATTAATTTTCTGTCCCAGGAAGAGGCGATGGAAATGGATTGCGGAAAGACTGTGGCATATCCGGCACGGGCAACACCGTGTAAGGATTCGTTCCACCAGTTGTATTCCGGTACACCAAGACGTTCTATAGCCGGTGAGGAATCCATTAATTGGCTTATTTTTTCGTCAACAGTCATTCTGGATACCAAATCATTTACGCGTTCTTCAACAGGCAATGCAGTATTGGTAAACTTGAAATCATGCTGTGCAAAAGTGGTTATTGTTGTCAGACTAATAATAAACACTAAAGAGTTTATTGTTTTCATATTATTGATTAATATTTTAGGTTGATTTATTTTAATAGTTGTTTCTAATTTATAAAAGATTTTACGTGATCAGCTACAATTAAAACAAAATTAGATTTTTAAGCCTTTTTAGCTTAGGGCATATTGCTATTTGGGGGATGTCGTACAGCTTGAAGTTGTAATTTTTTAATTTTCAGGATAGTGAAAGGGTGGACAAATTGCTATTTAAGTAGGGGTATTTAGCCAGGAAGAGCCGTTGTTTTAGGTTCAGACTGTAATTTTGATACTTTTGTAATGATTAAGATTTAAAAAAAAAAAAATATTTTGAAGCAAAATATAATTATTGCCTTTTTTTGTCTGCTATCTGCATTCTCTCTGGCACAGCCATTTGGAGTTTTAAAGCGGTTTTCAGCTGATGCTAATTTAAGTCAGTCCCGTATTCTGGATATTCAACAAGATGAAAAAGGATTCATTTGGTTAGGTACTTATATCGGATTAATAAGATATGATGGCAATACTTTTCAAAATTTTGAAGTACTGCAAAGAGGAAGGCTAAATTTGTTGTCTAATCGGGTTTCGAGTTTTAAATTTGATAAAAACGGACGAATCTGGATTAAGTCAGAACAGGACGAAATCTATTATTTTGACACTAAGAATCTAAATTATCACTCGCCTTTAGAGTCTTATTCTAAAAAATATTCCAATAATTCATTTCGAGAATTCAGACTGATGTCTTCGGGTAGGGTGTGGTTGTTTTCGCAAGATAAAAATACAGCAGTTGTTTTTGAAACGGATAACAGTTTAAGTGAAATTTCTTTTGAAAAGGCTAAACTTCAGGGAGGAAAAATCCAGGAAGTATTTGAAGATACTATGGGTACAACCTGGTTTTTGACCAGCAAAGGGATTTGCAGGTTAAAGAAATCGGCTGAAGTGCCTGAATATTTCTTTTTCAATATGTCCAGACCTTCGGGCAGGTCGTATTCCTATAATTCGGTTATGGAAACTAAAGACGAGTTATGGTTTGCAGGAACTGCCGGTAAATTAACCCGTTATTCTAAACAGTCCAATGCTTTTTTTGATGTTCAATTAGGAATAAATGCTGATATTGACCGAATAAAATATGTGAGAGGCGGCAAAGTACTTATTGTAACTAAGACTCAGGGCATTGGTTATTATGATATGAAAACAGCCAAATTGGATGTGTATAACAGTAAAACCACAGCAGGATTTCCGGATGCGAATAGTAAGTATTTGGGCTTGACCCATTCCAGATATTTTTGGTTTGAAACCAATGCTTTAGGAATATATCGATTTGATTTGCTTAGCAGAAAGTTGAAGCATTTGCAGGTCGATTCAACTGATCCTACGGCGGAGGGAATTTCCAGAAAAACCATTTTAATTACTGCTCCTGATGGAACTATTTGGACACAACCCCGAGGAGGTGCATTGGCTTATTGGGATAAAAAACAGGATAAGCTGGTGTCTATATCGTATGCTATGAAAGAATCAGCAGAAGTTGTTTCTGATGTGATGCACGCCGCTACATTTGACCGCCTCGGAAATTTATGGTTTTGTTCATATAGACAAGGGCTGGATTTGATGACTTTTGACAACAAGCATTTTTCAGCTTTAAAATTAGATGTGTCTTCAGGCAGAAAAAAAAATAATGTCAGAGGTTTAATGGCCGATAGAAAAGGCAATCTTTGGCTAGCCAGTCGTACCGATAAAATTACATTGTTTGATTCCAAAAAAAGGAAGATAGGCGTGTTAGGATCCGATGGAACTTTGTCTGCCGGCAGTCCGGGCTGGGGTGCCGATATTTACCACATGTTAGAGGATAATAAAAGTCGAATTTGGGTAGCTACCAGAGGTAATGGATTGTATTGTTTGTTGCCAACGGCAAAGCCTTTCCATTATAAAGTAATTCATTATAAGTACAATGAGGCTAATCGATACAGTATTAGTTCTAATGATATTTACAGGGTTTTTCAGGCTGCTTCAGGGCAAATTTATCTGGCTACCTGGGGCGGAGGAGTCAATTTAATCAGGGAATCCAATTCTAAAATTCAGTTCATTAATTATCGAAATGAATTGAAAAATTACCCAATAAAATCGGCTGATAGGGTGCGGTCTATTGTTGAAAGTAAGGATCATCAACTGTTTTTTATTTCGTCCTATAAACTGTTTTCTTTTTCCGGAAAAAAACAATCCCCAAACGCATTAAAATTTAAGGAATACCCGCAGGTTTCAGGCAATGATATTTTGGACATACTGGTAACTTCAGAAAATAAATTAGCATTGGCAACGAATGGAAAAGGGATGCTATTAGTTGATTTGAATCAAAAAAAGGAGCTAAAAGTACAATCTTTTGGAGAAGAAACTATTGGTTTCCCTATTGATGGGGTTGTGTCTATACAGGAGGATAAATTAGGTAAAATATGGCTTATGGGAAGCAATCAAATTGTGCGATTTGATTCTAAGAACGCTACCTCTGAAACTTTTCCTGAATTGAAATCGCTTATAGGAAACGAAATATTCTCTGAAGCTACTAAATGTCGTCT
The DNA here is from genome assembly GCF_001857965.1 of Flavobacterium commune. Taxonomy (NCBI): domain Bacteria; kingdom Pseudomonadati; phylum Bacteroidota; class Flavobacteriia; order Flavobacteriales; family Flavobacteriaceae; genus Flavobacterium; species Flavobacterium commune. Next base: position 2,776,499 of record NZ_CP017774.1, read on the forward strand.
TCCTGATGGCGAAATTGTTTTAGGTTATTCCAGTGGGGCAGTGGTTTTTAAGCCTGAAAACATTAAACCTTTTCGATTCAGACCTTATTTGGCTATTACCAGTTTCACCGTTAATAATAAGGAGTTGCACGAAATAAATCCTGAAACTCCCAGCAATCCTGATTTGTTGCAGGAAGTCAGGCTGGAACACGACCAGAATTTTTTCAGGGTACAGTTTTCGGCATTGGATTATGTGAAAAACGAAAATATTGTTTACCGTTATAAATTAGAAGGAGTTGACAATCAGTGGAATTATATAAAAGGGGGGCAGTCTATCAATTATACGAATTTAAGCAGAGGAAAATACACGCTTTTGATAGCCTCTACTAACGATCATAATTTGTGGGTGAACAATGAACGAAAAATTAAAATCACGATTCTTCCTTCGATTTGGTGGACTAATTTGGCAATAATCTGCTATATTTTACTGGCTATAGCTCTTTTTAGTTTCATCAGGCGTACATTTTCTACCATCCTGAAATTGCGAAATGATGTTCAAATTGAGAAACAGGTATCTGATTTGAAGATGAAGTTTTTTACTGATATTTCACATGAAATCAGAACGCCGCTGACCATGATTACTGCTCCGGTTGAAAAAATGCTATCGGATAACAATATACCGGAATCAATAAAAATTCAACTTCAGGGAATTGAAAGAAACAGTAATCGTTTGCTGAATTTAGTCAATCAAATTTTAGATTTAAGGAAAATTCAAAATAGAAAATTAGAAGTTAAAGCGATTAATTTAGGTCAATTTGCCGCTAAAGTATGTGAAAACTTCAGAGAAATAAGCTTGCAGAGTAAGATCCGTTTAGATCTAAAAGTGAATGCTACAACTCCCATTGTTTGGGCCGATGCCGATAGTCTGGACAAAATTTTGGTCAATCTAATTTCAAATGCTTTTAAATACTGTCATAAAGGAGATACAATAGAAGTAATTATTGAGGAATCTGAAAAACAAGTTTTATTAAAGGTTAGTGATAATGGACCGGGAATCAATCCTGTGATTCAAAAACGATTGTTCATACGTTTTTCTAACTACAATGAAAATCCAAATAATCCTAGTACGGGAATCGGGCTTTCGATAGTGAAGGACTTAGCCGATAAACACGGGGCAACTATAATGGTGGATAGTGTAGCCGGTAAAGGCAGTAGTTTCCAGCTTTGCTTTTTAAAAGGTTTTCATCATTTTGATGAAGATGTGGATATTTTATTTGAGGAAGCCGATGAAGATCTAACAACCACTACAGGATTAGAAAATGAAGTTGTTATACCCAAAACGGAAGAGAATAGCAAAGGAAAACCCCTAGGCTTACTCGTTGAAGATGATCCTGAATTAAGGGATTTTATAGTTTCAGTTTTAGAAGAAGATTATACCATTCATGTTGCAGAGAACGGTATCGAAGGTCATTTAAAAACAGCCAGATTGTGTCCTGATTTTATCATTAGTGATATTATGATGCCGCAAATGGATGGGATAGAAATGCTTAAGTTAATTCGGAAAAATATTGCCACAAGTCACATTCCGGTAATTTTACTTAGTGCTAAAACTGCAATAGAAAACAAATTAGAAGGAATGGAATATGGTGCCGATGAATATATGGTTAAGCCTTTTAATGTGAGTTATTTAAGAGCCCGAGTAAAAAATGTTTTAGAACAGCGTAAAAGATTACAACTCTTATATTCCAGCGGAAATATAGCTGAGATTTCAGTCGAAGAGCCTTTACAAATTTCAAATCAGGATCATAAGTTTATGTTTCAGGTAATTAAATTAGTTAAGGATAATGTGTCTAAAACTGATTTTTCGGTGGAAGAATTAGGAAAACTAATGTACATGTCTCGAGCTAGTTTTTTTAATAAATTAAAAGATTTGACAGGAGTATCGCCAGTAGTTTTCATTCGTGATATCCGATTGAATGAGGCTGCCGAGATGCTTAAAAATGAAGATATGCTTATCAAGGAAATTTGCTTTGAGGTTGGTTTTAGCGACCTGAAATATTTTGGAAAATGTTTCAAAGCAAAATTTAATTATACCCCAGCCGAATACCGTCGTTTGTATCGTTAAATAGTTATTCGAAAATAGATAGCCTTTAGGTCAATATACATGAAGAAATAATCTTTCATCTTGTATATTGACCTTTTTATTTTCAGTTCATTTTTCAATATTCAAATGATGTTTTTTAGGGGGATTTAAAAAACTACATTAGTAAGTTTCTGATATGATTGGGATATTATATTGTTTTTTAGGAATGAGTGTTGGTTTGTGTGTGTAAATGTTTGGTTTTTAGTGTTTATTGTGATTTTGTGCAGCTAAAAAATCAATGTCTTTTTCTCTCAATTTAGACAAATACCCCCTGTTGTTTATCAATTTTTCTACCTCTTTCAGCCGCTTGAAAGACTTAGTTGCTTTATTAGCAATTTCACCCTTTTCGAAAAGCAATTTATCCACCGCATTGCAATATGCTATTTCTAGTTTTACATCCGAACCAAAGTAATCTCTCAGGATTATAAAACTATTTAACTAACTAAAAAATTAAGCTTATGAAACAAATGAGCACTTTCATCCTGCCTGGGATGTTTATAGTGTATTGCTATCACAATGATAAATTGAGGCAATTGATTCCATTATTAAGAAAGCAAAACTTCAGTTTAAAATTAGCCTCAACAACAGTGCCTAAAGTTTATGTAGCCGCTGTTATCTTCTTTAACCAATTTCAATTTTAAAATTACAGTGCATGAAAAATAGCATCAATAGTATCCTTTTTGGTGTAATGTTACTTTTGTTAGTAACCGCTTGCAGCAAGGATGTATTACAATATGACACATCGGTTGTTAAGAATTTTGAGATTCAGTTAAATGGCGAACCTTGGAGTCTGAATACCGGGATTTCAACCAAACCGATTTTTATTTATGAAAACGACGGTGAATTTTTTGCCAACTATAGTTCGCATTTTTCTTTTGCGTTAGAAAATGGAAAATACAAATTTGTAGCTACCGATATTCCTGAGCAAATGATTAAATCTCCTGTAAATCTAAATGATTTAATTATTCCGCAACCCGTTCTTGCTGATCAAAAGGTCAATCTTTCTGCCGCTATACCTTATGACTCTCCTTTTGAAGAACCACTTACAATGAACATTCTTACCAGAACGGGAATATTGCGTCTAAAGGCTAAAGACATTACTCCCGATCCAAGTTATACAAATATTAAAGTAACTGTTGAGGTCAAACGCAGCGGTTACAAAGTAGTTGATGAAACATTTATTCAGGAAGACATGGAAGTTTCCAGAACGAAGAAAACAACTTCCGGAGGAGTGAATTACACCGATGATTTTATTGTATTTCAAACCGATGAAGAGGCAAATGAAGTGAGTATCCGTATTGATTTTATGACCGATGATTTGGCGGTTGTAAAAACAAAAGAGATTTCGGGTTCTTTTCCAATTTTAGCTGATGGAGTAACACAAATCAGTTTTAATTTGAACGATGCCGATACCCCAATTATTGAGAATTATGAACTGCTTATTAATGGTGAGGCTCCAACGGCAAAAAATCAACTAACCAAATAGTGCTTAGACTTTAAAAACAATTTTAAATAAAATATTCTAGTTATGACGATAAAAAAACATATCGTGGGCGTTTGGGCTGTTTTGCTTTTGGCATTGAACAGTTATGCTCAGGAACGTGTAACTGTGACAGGGGTAGTACGAGATAATATGGGGGTGATTCCTTCGGCAACAGTTATTGTAGTGAATCAAAACGCAAATACAGCTACTGATATAGACGGAAAGTTTTCGATAAAAGTAAGCGATCCTAAAACCGCTGTTTTATTGATTAAATTCATAGGAATGAATGATGTAACAGTGCCTCTTAAAGGGCGTACATCAGGAATTGATGTCCAGATGAAAGAATCTACCAGTGAGTTAAATGAAGTAGTTGTGATAGGTTATGGTACACAAAAACGTGGAAATTTAACCGGAGCTATTGCCAGTATAAAAGGTTCTGAATTAGCCAAAGTTCCGACCGCTTCGGTAGCCGAAGCCATGGTAGGAAGACTTCCGGGGGTTCAGGTTACTTCATCAGATGGGTCACCGGGTGCTGAGGTAATGATTAGGGTGCGTGGTGGTGGTTCTATTACAGAGGATAATTCACCTTTAATTTTAGTAGATGGTTTTGAGGTGGCAAATCTAAATGATATTCCACCTACAGATATCGAATCGGTCGAGGTGTTAAAAGATGCTGCATCAACGGCTATTTATGGAGCCCGTGGAGCTAATGGGGTAGTTTTAGTAACTACTAAAAAACCAAAAGCAGGTAAGGTTTCAATAAATATACATAGTTATGCTCAGATGAAAACACTGGCTAACCGTCTGGATGTAATGGATCCTTACGAATTTGTGATGATACAATATGAGTTTGAACGTCAGCGTAATTCAAATCCAACAGCTTTTTTCAATCGTTATGGTCGTGCCAATGAATTGTATATCTATCAGGGAAACAAAGGAGTTGACTGGCAGGATGAAATTTTTGGAACTAACCCGGTGGCTAAATACATGGATTTTAGTATGAACGGCGGTAATGAGAATACAAAGTACAAATTTGCTTATATCAATCAGGATCAACCGGGAGTTTTGTTAGGAACAGGTTTAAAACAAAACAATTTAAACTTAATAATGAATACTAAATTGTCTGATAAATTTACTTTCGAATTTCAGACGCGTTTTTCTAATCAAACCATTAATGGTTCGGGAACTGATGGAGTTAATTTACTTGATGCCCTGCGTCAGGCACCTACTCTGGGGTTAGAAGATTATATGACTTTGCCGGAGGATGATACTTATTTTGATCCGGAGGATTATCAGGTAACTGTACGTTTTAATCCTATACAAGAGGCCGCAAAAAATTACCGCAAACGCAACACCAGAACATTTAATACGGTCGGAGCTTTAACCTGGCATATCATTGATGGTTTAAGCCTGCGCAGTTCTTACGGTTATGAGTACAAATACAGCGAAGACGGTCGTTTCTGGGGAACTGACACCGGTACGGCTAATGCCAATAACAATCAGCCGGTGGTATATTGGGGAATGACCCAAAGTCCGCGTTGGCAGTTGAACAATGTATTGAATTATTCATTTAAGTTAAAAGATGTTCATGATTTCCAATTGATGGCGGGGCAGGAAATGAAAGAGCAAAAAAGCGCCGGCAAGTTTTTTCGAACGCGTTATTTTCCGGAGGATATTTCAGGATCTAAAGCCTTGGATAATTTAGCCTTGGGAACTCCTTTTGAAAATGGTTCTTCTGCCGGTTCGCCTAATAGAATTTCTTCTTTCTTCGGGCGTGTAAATTACGGTTTCGATGATAAATACCTGGCTACTTTTACAGCACGTACCGATGGTTCTACAAAGTTTGGTCCCGGCAATCGTTGGGGAGTTTTCCCGGCAGCTGCTTTTGCCTGGAGAATGTCAAACGAAGATTTTCTTAAGGATAGTAAAACGGTTTCTAACTTAAAAGTACGTTTGAGTTACGGTGTTTCCGGTAATGACAGAATTAGCGGGGATTTGTATGCTAAATATTATGGTGTTTCCCGAAACCGTTCAGTGGGATGGGGAGAGACTGATCATTACTATTATAATTTTTACAACACCAATTTTTTAAGTAATCCTAATGTAAAATGGGAAACAACTTATACGCGAAATCTGGGGATTGATTTTGGTTTCTTTAAAGAGCGTATTACAGGAAATATTGATTTCTATAAAAATACGGTGAAAGATTTATTAGTACCATCTGATATTCCGGGTGTGGCAGGTTTTAATAAAATTATGACCAATGTGGGACAAACCACTAATAAAGGATTGGAGTTTGCTATGAACGCCAGTGTGGTTCAGAGAAAAGACTGGCAATTGGATTTGTCATTCAACATCGGACATAACAAAAACAAAATTGACAACCTGGCCAGTGGCGAAAAAGAATGGATTTTGAGTTCCGGCTGGGCGGGAAACCAGTTGCTGAATGATGATGATTACCGTGCTTATGTAGGAGGTACAAAAGGTTTGATTTATGGTTTTGTTAATGATGGCTTCTATACTATGGATGATTTTGAATCTTTTGATTCGCAAACCAGAACCTGGAAATTAAAAGAAGGTGTAGTGAATTCCAAAAATCTTTCAGGAGATCCTCGTCCGGGGAATGCAAAGTTCAAAAAACTGACTCCGATTGATTTAACCGATCCTAACACTTTTGTAATTGGAGATCAGGACAGAAAGGTAATTGGAGATACTAACCCTGACTTTTCAGGAGGTTTTGGAGTGAATACCGTATGGAAAAACTTTGATCTTACTGCTTTCTTCAATTTCATGGTTGGATTTGATGTTTACAATGCTAATAAAATCATGATGACTTCCTGGTATCAAAACAATCAAAACAATTTAGGAATGGAAGTTTCATTAGATAATCGTTGGAGAAACTATGATGATATGGGGAACGAAATCCGTTACCAACCAGAGTTGTTAGCCGAATTCAATAAAAACGCCACCATGTGGAATCCTACTTCAATAGGTCGTCCTATTGCAATGTCTTATGCTATTGAAAATGGTTCTTTCTTACGATTGAATACTCTAAGTATTGGATATACAATTCCTCAAAAAATTACCAGAAAAATTGGATTCAACAGAGTGCGTTTATATACAACAGGTACTAACTTATTTGTTTGGACTAATTATTCAGGATATGACCCTGAGGTTAATTTAGAAACAGGATTAACACCAAACATTGATTATAACGCTTATCCAAGATCAAGAAACTACACTTTTGGAGCGCAGTTTTCATTTTAATCGAATAAAATTTACATATATGAATAAAACGATATTATTAAGTCTGCTGTTAAGTTTCGTAATGGTTTTTACAGCCTGCGAAGACTATTTGGAAGTGGAGCCGGCAACAGGTTTTACTCAGGGAGATGTTTTCAAATCGGAGAAAGAGATACAATCTGCCGTAGCCGGTGTTTATACGCTTATGCTGAGTGAAGATGCCTATTCTAACCGTCTTGCTTTTGTTTTCAATATGAATACTGATGTGGAAATGACGGGAGTTTCGACTAATACGGTCAATGTTAACGGTTCGGATTTGGCCTGTTATGAGCCAAAACCTTATTGGACAACATTAAATTCAACCTGGAATTCGATGTATAAAATTATTAATCTCTCTAATGATGTTATCGAAGGAATCGAAAAATCGGATGTGTATAAGGCGGCCAGCAAAAACACTGCTTCCGATGTAACGCAATTGTATGGCGAAGTGAAAACACTTCGTGCCATGGTGTATCTGGATATGATTCGTATTTGGGGAGATGTGGTGTTTCGTACGCAATCATCATCTGGAGGAGAAAATTTTGCTGTAGGAGTCACAGACAGAAACGAAATTCTGGAATTTTTAATTGACGATTTGAAGTCGGTAGAGCCTTTAATGCAATACGCCAATGAATTGGATTATGGTGTAGAACGTGCTTCAAAAAGTTTCAATCAGGGATTGATTGGTTTATTGGCATTGACCCGTGGAGGATGGACTTTGCGTCCTGATACTAACAATCCTGCCAGCATTGGGCAGATGGTACGCGGAACAAACCATGAATTGTATTATGACATAGCGATTGAATATTTAGGAAAAGTAATTCAGGAGCAAAAACATGATTTGAAATTGAGCTATCGCGATTTTTGGATTAAACAAAACAATTGGGAAACGCCTGTTGATGATGATGTGCTTTTCTCTTTGCCTTTGTTGAAAAATTCTTCAGGTGAATATGCTTTTTATATTGGTGTGCCAATTACCGAAGGGAATCATCCTTTTGGAGGAGCTTCAGGAAATCTTAGTTTATGCGGAACTTATTTGTATTCTTTTGATAAAGACGATTTACGTCGTGATATGACTTGCGCGCCTTTTTCTTATAATGAAAATTTGAATCAGGTTATTCGTCTGGATTTAGCTCGCTTGGCTGTAGCCAAATGGTCAAAATTGTATATGGATGATCCTCTGGGAAGCACCAGCGGAAAAGGAACCGGAGTAAATTATTCCTGGATGCGATTTGCTGACGTATTGTTAATGTATGCCGAAGCGGTTAATGAGCGTTTTGGCCCTCGTAATGATGCTCGAGAATGCTTAAAACGTGTGCGTCGCAGAGCGTTTACTGAGACAAGCTGGTCAGAAAAAGTAGAAAATTATGTGGATTCTAAAACAACTTCAGAGGCGTTTTTTAAAGCCATTATGGATGAGCGTGCCTGGGAATTTGGAGGAGAGAGTAAGCGTAAGTTTGATTTGGCACGTTGGAATAAATTTGGTGAGGTAATTTACAATCAATACCACACCTTGATTAACTGGGGACGTGTAGCTAATGGTGCCTTTGTTCCGGGAATTGACGAAGCACCGGGTAGTATTTATTGGAAAAATATTCCGGATCCAAATAATGCGTCCAGAACAATTTTAGATATTCAGGGTATTGACGAAATTCTGCAAGCCCGTCCGGCAGGTTATACCGAGCAGGTTTTTGCAACCAGTTGGTATTCACTAAACAGTGAGACTGCAGCTTACGAACCTCGTAATGACATCAAATGGAGTTTCAGAGGATTCATCAATTTCAACAATGCTTCAAGTGTGTCGCCTAATGACCCTGTACGTTATTTATGTCCATATCCGTCAAAAGTAATTACAGATCACCGTGGAGCTATTCAAAATTATTATGGTTTTAATTATTAAACTGAATAGATCATGAAAAAAATTAAAAAGATTACAATTTGTATTTTATCATTCATAGGCTTTATAGTTTTAGGAGGAATGTTAAAATCCTGTCAGGCTGATAATTTGATTTACAGTGATGTAAAGGATTTATTTCAACCCAAATTTCTATTACCCGCCCCGTTGGTCGAAAGTAATTCGATTGCATTAGTGTGGTACAAAGTCAATGATGCCGATTCATATACGGTAGAATTGCATACCGATAACTATTATAAAAGTTTATACAAAGAATATACAGTTACTGATACGCAGATTTTTATGGATGATATTCCATACAAGACGCAGTTTTATATCAGGCTTAGAGCCAATCATGCTGATGCAGCACATAATTCACAATGGGCTTATACCAGTGCTTTGACCGAAGATCGTCCGGCTTTTGAGCCAATTTTACAAAGGGTGGAAAAGATCAATATTTCTGAAACATCGGTTAAGGTAAGTTGGACAATTGATGCTCAAAATCCGGTTGATAGTATTTCGGTGGTACCGGCATTGGCTAAGGAACTTCCTGCTATAGGTCGCTACCTGACAGCTGAAGAAATCAGTAGTGGAGAAGCTACAATTACAGGTTTAGAAAAAAACACCTTATACAATGTAAATGTCTATGACAATAATAAGACAAGACGTTATGATAAACCTTATAATCAGGTAACTTTCCGCTCGGCAGGACCGTCGGCTGAGACTATTTTGGTGGAAAAAGGAACTGACCTGGATGCCTTATTGCGAGCTAATAATTCCGATCCAACTATTCCTGAAGGGACTGAATATTTCCTTGAAGCAGGTTCTTTATTTAAAATTACTCCTTTTACCATATTAAAAGGCTTTAAACTTATCGGAGGAACTCAAGGTGAACGTCCTCAAATTGAAATGACCGGAAACTGGAATATTGCCGAAGGATCTTTTCTGTCTGCTTTAGCTTTTGAAAACATTCGTTTTTACCAAACTATTGATGCCAGTTACTTCTTTAATAGTGGAACTTCATGGACAATAGGCGAAATTACATTCTACAACTGCGTATTCAATCATTTTAAACGCGGTTTTTGGAGACATCAGGGTAATGGGAAATACAAAGAGATTGGAAGTTTAGAAATGAGTTATTGTACACTTGATGAAGTTGGTGGACATTCAGGACCTTATGGAACTTTTGCTATTGCTTCAGGTGGAGCCGATAATATTAAAAGAGCTGTTTTCTCTAATTGTACTTTTATGAGAGATCATTATCAAACTACTAATTTGACATTGAACTTCAGACATTTATTTGATTATGGAACATCAACTTATCCAATTCATTTGGAATATCAAAATATTACTATTTATGATTATGCTTATAACAGAGCACTGATCAATATTCCGGCTGCGGTAGGATCTACTTTGATTTTCAAAAATGTGTTGTTGGCTTCGGCTACCGGTAGAGTTGTTCAGGCTATTGCGGCTAATTCGACTACAACATTTGGCAACAATTACACCACTACCGACTTCTTACTTGGGGCATCGGCCATTCAGGGAACTGAATTAGGAATCAGTGCTCAGGATTTATTTGTGAATCCTGCTCAAGGAAATCTAATGATTAAAGATTCCAATTCTCCAATTGTTACTAATAGAGTGGGAGATACCAGATGGCTTCCTTAAAAAGAACTATTAATAATTTCTAAATAGAATAGGTTTAAAAAGGAGTATCCGCAATGGATACTTCTTTAGACCTATTTGACTGAAAACCATTTAAAATGAGATTAAAACAATTATTACTGTCCATAAGTTTGACAGTTTTTACGCTAGGAGCAAATGCTCAGGTATGGAATGCCGATTTAGGAAATGGAAAGTACAAAAATCCAATTCTACATGTTGATTATTCAGATCCGGATGTATGCGCAGGCGAGGATGGCTATTATATGACTGCTTCCAGTTTTAATAGTTCTCCTGGACTGCCTATTCTTCATTCAAAGGATTTGGTTAACTGGGAATTAATTGGGTATGCGTTGCAAAATCAGGTTCCTGTTGAGTACTATAGAACTGTTCGTCACGGCGATGGTGTTTGGGCTCCTTCCATTCGCTACCATAAAGGCGAATATTATATTTATTGGGGTGATCCTGATTTTGGAATTTATATTGTGAAAACCAAAAATCCTGCGGGGATTTGGGATGAACCGGTATTGGTAAAAGAGGCTAAAGGAATTATTGATACCTGTCCGTTTTGGGATCAGGATGGAAAAGCCTATCTGTCTTATGCTTTTGCGGGTAGTCGTGCCAATGTAAAAACAGTTTTAATGTTATCTGAATTGGCTCCCGATGGTACTAAATTAATTGGTAATCCGGCGATGGTTTTTGACGGACATAATGGACATACTACCGTTGAAGGTTCTAAAATGTACAAACGTGATGGTTATTATTGGATTATGGCTCCAGCAGGAGGAGTAAAACCGGGATGGCAGTTGGCAATGCGTTCTAAGAATGTTTGGGGGCCTTATGAGTCCAGAGTGGTTTTGCATCAGGGTGATACCGAAATGAACGGACCACATCAGGGAGGTTATGTTGAAACTCCTAATGGTGACGGATGGTTTATACATTTTCAGGATCGTTGGGCTTATGGGCGTATTGTTAATTTACAACCTGTTATCTGGAAAGAAGGTTGGCCAATTATTGGGAAAGATACTAACAAAGATGGAATTGGAGAACCAATAATGGAATGGACAAAACCCAATGTAGGGAAAAATTACCCTGCAACGCCATTAGTTTCTTCGGATGAATTTAATGGTCATCAATTTGGATTACAGTGGCAATGGCAAGCCAATCAAAATCCTAGTGAGCAGTGGGGATGGTTATCAGCCAATTTGGGATTCATGCGCCTAAATTGTATTCCACGTCCGGAAGAAATGAAAACCATGTGGATGATGCCTAATCTTTTATTGCAAAAATTTCCTGCTGATAATTTTACAGCTACTGCCAAACTTACTTTTGAACATAATCCCGATGCAGGAGAATGCAGTACTGGTTTGATCGTTTTTGGCGAAGACTATTCATACATCGCTATTGAGCAAGACAAAGAAGGTAAATTGAAATTAGTACAACGCACACTTAAAGATGCTCGTACTTCTAAGGATTTGGAGACTGAAATCGCATCTATAGCTATTGATCAAAAAAACATCTATTTCCGAACTAAGGTGGAGATGGTGCAAAACATTGAACCTTTTGATGCAAAAGTTACTTTTTATTATAGTACTGATGGTAAGAGTTTTAAAGTATTTGGAAAAGCATTCACGCCACGTGCAGGTCGTTGGGTAGGAGCAAAAATCGGATTGTTTGCAACGGGTACTAAGGCTGTTAATGATAGCAGTTATGCTGATTACGATTGGTTTAGGGTAGAAAGTAATAATGATGTTAAGAAAATAGCATTGTCAACAAATTTGCAATTGCAAAACAATAAATAAGTTGACCACTAAAAAATAAACATGGCTATGAAAAATAAAATCAAATATTACATTTTCTCTTTGTTGGTTTGCCATTGGGTCTCATTTGGACAATCAAAAGTTAAAAGTGATTTTGAAGGAGTTTCGCCGATTGAATGGTCTAAAAAAATGGCCGATTCTGACCAAAAACGTACTCCGAATCCGGTATTTCTGGATGGGGTAAAATTTCCAAAATGGAATTACACCAACGGATTGGTTACGCTTGCGAATCAAAAACTATATGATTATACCAAAGGGCAAAAATACTGGGATTACTCCCTTGCTTATGTTGAGCAACTGATTGATAAGGAAGGAAAAATATTGGGAGGTTATGAACTGGAAAAGTATAGTCTGGATTTAATAAATTCTGGAAAGATACTTTTTGAAATTTATAAGAAAACAGACGATAAACGCTATAAAATAGCGATGGATGTACTCCACAAACAGTTGGAAACCCATCCAAGAAATTCAGACGGCGGTTATTGGCATAAGAAATCTTATCCGTGGCAAATGTGGTTGGACGGTGTGTATATGGCTGATCCTTTTTCGGCAGAATATGGAGCGGTTTTCAATGCCCCAAAAGCAATTGATGATGCTATTTTACAGGCAGAATTGATTCAGAAACACACTTTTGATTCAAAAACAGGATTGAATTTTCATGGTTATGATGAAAAGCGGGAACAGTTTTGGGCGAACAAACAAACCGGTCAATCTTCTCACGTATGGGGACGCGCTCAGGGCTGGTATTGCATGGCTTTGGTTGATATTTTAGATTTTGTTCCAAAAAATCATCCGAAACGCAAGGAGCTGATACAAATTGTTCAAAAAGTATTCACGGCTGTTCTCAAAGCTCAGGAGAAAGATTCCGGAGTTTGGTGGCAGGTGATGGATTTACCGGGGCGTAAAGGCAATTATCTGGAATCAACCTGTTCAACGATGTTTGTCTATTCGTTTGCCAAAGCATATCGCAATGGATATGTGAGTAAAGCTTATCTGAAATCAGCTAAAAAAGGTTTTAACGGAATTCTGAAACAATTCATCAAAGAAAATCCCGATAATACTATTTCGATAACAAAATGTTGTGCTGTTGCAGGTTTAGGAGGAAAAAATCCTCAAGATCGTGACGGCTCATTCGAATATTATATTTCAGAACCTATCAGGAACGATGATGCTAAAGCGGTTGGACCATTTATTATGGCAGGGATTGAATTACAACGGATTTTAGACAAAAAATAAAAATGACTGTCCGCCTAGCGGACTAAATAAAAAAATAGGCCACAGACCTGTCTGCCGACAGGCAGGTGACACTGATTGAACAGATAAAAACGGATTTTTCATAGCTCTTTGGTAAATCACAATCTGTGATAATCCATTAAAATCAGTTTGATCTCTGTACCATTCTCAATAATTGGTATAAGAAACGGATAGTCATAAAAAGTAAAATAGAGATTAATGATGATAAAAATTAAAACCAACTTTCTTATTGCTGCGCTAATGTTCTCAGCTATTTCTTGTAGTAATATAGTTTTTGCTCAAAATAAGCCAGCTGTAAAAAGTAATCTTCCTTTCAAAATGCCAGAGGTGCAGATTCCAATATTTAAAGCTGATACTTTGAATATTGTTGATTTTGGAGCGGTTCCAAACACAGAAGAGCTATGCACCAAAGCGATTAACGCGGCAATTATAAAATGTTCTGAGTCCGGTGGAGGAGTAGTTGTTATTCCTGCTGGATTGTGGACTACAGGTCCTATAAAAATGAAAAGTAACGTTAATCTGCATACTAAAAACGGTGCTTTTGTATCCTTTACCAGCGATTTAAATCAATACAAACTGATAGAATCTTATTTTGAAGGAAACAAGGTGCTTCGCTGTGAATCTCCTATTATGGGAGTGGACTTAGAAAATATTGCCATAACAGGAGAAGGGATTTTTGACGGAAATGGTTCGGCTTGGCGTCCGGTTAAAATTGGTAAAATGACCGCTGGACAATGGCAGGAATTAATTAAATCAGGAGGCGTTTTGTCTAAGGATGGTAAAATTTGGTATCCTTCTCAGGGAGCATTAATTGGCAATGAAGAAAAAGATAAACTTCCAAAAATTGCTACGGCTGAAAATATGGAACCATACAAGCAGGCGCTTCGTCCGGTGATGATAAGTTTAGTGAATTGTAAAAAACTACTGTTGGACGGAGTTACTTTTCAAAATTCACCAGCCTGGAATGTCAATCCGTTGCTATGCGAACATTTGACTTTAAGAAATTTAACAATCCGTAATCCATGGTATTCTCAAAATGGTGACGGACTCGATATAGAATCCTGCCGGATAGGTACAGTAAGCAATTGTCGTTTTGATGTGGGTGACGATGCAATCTGTATCAAATCAGGAAAAGACAAAGAAGGACGTGATAGAGGAAAACCAACCGAATTATTTGTTATTACCGACTGTGTGGTGTATCACGCTCATGGAGGTTTTACCATTGGTAGCGAAATGTCGGGCGGTGTTAAAAATATATTTGCTAAAAACCTAACGTTTAATGGTACCGATTGTGGTTTGCGTTTTAAATCTGTCCGAGGTCGTGGTGGTGTGGTTGAAAATATTTGGATGGAAGATATCCGAATGAACAATATCCCTACCGATGCCATCAATTTTAACCTGTACTATTTTGAAAAAGCGATTAAAGAAGATCCGCAAACAGGCGAAGTAACTGTTGCTAAAATGCCGGTTTCAGAAACAACTCCTGCATTTAGAAATATGTATTTCAAAAATATTTATGTCAACGGAGCCAAACAAGCTTTGAAAATTATGGGAATCCCCGAAATGCCTGTTGAAAATCTTCAATTTACAAATATGATTATTCGCTCGGATTTGGGTATCCAAATGAATTATGCCAGTAAAATTGATTTTCAAAATATTGATTTAAGACTGGACAAACCGGGTATAGCTGCAAGTTTTTCTAATAGTCAGAATGTAACTGTTGCAAGTTTTAAAGCTAGCGGAGAAAACCAAATGTTCTGGGTGGGAGGTGTCGAAACAAAAGCGATTTCGTTGCAATCAAATACTAAGAAAATAGTTTTTGATAAGGTGAAATTAACAGAATCAGTTAAAAGTCAGGTAAAAATAATCCAATAAAACATTCCTGTCGGATTGCTTTTAGAAGGTTTTTTATAATCAAAAAATACTAACACTTAAATCTGAAAAAAATATGAAATAAAAGAATTCTTGAATCAAGTTAATGAACCTTCAGAATTGATTTGAAATGATTGAAATTTTTAATTAAGGGTTGATAATAAACTATTTAACTAAACTAAACCAAAAAATGAAAAAAAAATACTTTATGTTTCTATTGCTGTTACTCTTTTCAGCAATGGGATTTTCGCAGACAATTCAGCGAATTGAAGCAGAAACTTTTAATACCGCTTCGGGAGCAAGAGCAGAAACGAATGCAACTCTTTCGGGTACGGGAAATGTAGGTTACATTAAAAATAATACTTGGATTAAATTTACAGCCCATGTATTTAGTGAATATGACATTCGTTTTGATGCAAAAGCTTCAGGAACTACAGGAGGTACTATAGAATATAGGTTAGATGCCGCCGATGGTACTTTAATTGGTACCGCAACAGTATCCGGAAGTACAGGCTGGACTGATTATAAAATTTTCTCAGCAGCACTTACACCCACAACAGGGACGCATGATTTATATCTTGTTTTTAAACACCCAACAAATACAGGATATTTATTCAATTTAGATTATTTTGAAAAAGTAACGAATAATCCTAATGCAGTTACTTATACTTTAACAACTTCGGTAGCTCCTGCAGCTGCGGGAACTATTAGTGCTAATCCAGCCGGAACTACACTTAATCAGGGAACGGAAGTTACATTGACAGCTAATAAAAATTTCGGATATAAATTTACACGATGGGTAGATGCTAATGGAGCCTTAGTTTCAACAGCAAACCCTTATACATTTACAATTAATGCCAATACTACATTGGTGGCGGAGTACGAAACAATTGAAACATACACTCTAACAGCAAGTTCTCAAGGAGCCTATGGTCTAGGTGAATTTTCTATTGTACCCGCAGGTAAAGATGGTGCTTTTTCGGTTTACGAAAAAGGAACGAATGTTACGATAACGGCAATTGAAAATGATGTTATAAAATTCAATAATTGGTCTAATGGATCTACAGCACTAAGTACTGCTGTGACTATAAATAATGATACGAATGTTATAGGAACTTTTGACAATGTATCGTTCATAGCCGGCTGGACTTTTAAGAACGATCAATATGCTAACCCTAGAGTTGCCGAATTGTATTCTAAAGTAGAAAACAGACCACAGTTATTTGCCTATAATATTGCTGACAATGTTTTTACACCAAACATTCGACTATTAAATCGGGGAGGAGCAAATGGAGTAGGTGTATGGAATACTACCAGAGGACAGTTTTTCTATTTTATGACTTCTTTCTCGACAGTTGGATACAAAAACATTAATATTTCATCAGGGCTTATTGGGTATTATTACGGCTGTGACGAATGGACTTTTCAATATTCATTAGATGGTGTAAACTTTCAAAATATTTCTAGTTTAACAACTATTAATACCAGTTCGATTACGCCTATTGGAGGATTATTACCAGTTGAAGCCGAAGGAAAAGAAAAAGTTTATATTAGATGGTTTCCTAATGTAAATGGTACAAAACACGGAAGCGCAACTGATGTAACTGCTACAGTTTTATCTAATGTGATGGTTAAAGCGGATGAAGTTTTAGTTGTTGATACAACCGCACCTATTCTTCAATCGAGTATTCCGGCAGCTGCAGCTACATCTGCAGGAGCGAGCGGTAATATTATATTGACTTATGATGAATCAGTTCAATTTGGCGCAGGACAAGCCACTCTTAACGGTAAAAATCTAAATGCTGAGTTTGTAAACAAAACGGTGAAATTCAGTTATTTTGGATTGGAATATAATAAACAATATACTTTCAGTTTTCCGGCAGGATACATTAAAGATATTTCGGGTAATAATGCTGCCGCATTTGAGTTGACTTTCACAACAATGGCAAAACCAATTCCTGCTAAGCGTACTTTTGATTTGATTGTGGATGCTAATGCAACCGATGAGCAAGTTACTTCGGGAAAATATGTGAAAACCATAGCCGAAGCATTTAATAAAGCACCTTCTAATTCTTCAACAAAATTTCTTGTATTGATTACCAATGGGACTTATAATTTGGGTGGTGATGGTACCAATCCGCAAGGAATCGTTTTGCAACTTCCTTCGGGAAAAAATAATGTTTCTTTAATTGCGCAATCAAAGGATAAGGTTATTCTTCAGGGAAATCCGGGTTGGGGTATTAAAAATGCCGTACTTTCAATTGAAGCCAATGATTTATACATGGAGAATGTAACCATTGAGCACAAAGACGGAATCACAACATCTGGTCAGCGACCTGCATTAAATCCTGCAGGAGACAGAAACGTTTATAACGGAGTGAGACTGAGAAGTAAGCAGGATACTCAGGTAACAGGAGGTAACAGAAGTTTTTACTATAAATCGACCATCGAAGGTGATGTGGATTTTATTTGCGGAGGCGGAACTCACTGGTTTGAGGAATGTAAATTAGTTTCGGTTGCAGATGGCTATCTTGTAGCACCAAATCATGATGCCAATGTTCAGTATGGTTATATTTTTAATAACAACACTATTACGGCTACTGGAAGTTATTATTTAGGTCGCCCTTGGCAAAATGCACCCAGAGCGGTGTATTTGAATACCAAAATGATAAATGAGCCTCATACTCAGGGTTGGGCTTCTATGGGAACTGTACCGGCACTTTTTGCCGAATACAATAGCGTTAACGGGAGTGGTGTAAAAGTAAATACCGATAACAGAACCAATATTTTTAATGTAAACGGAGTTCCTCAAACAGGAAATTACAATCCGGTATTAACTAAGGAGCAGGCGGATGCTTATACAATAGAAAATGTATTAAGCGGAACTGATAAATGGAATCCTCTTGAAATAGTCGAACAAATTGCAGCTCCGGCTAATTTGGTTATCAGTAATAATACTCTTAATTGGGATGCGAATCAATATGCTATTTGTTATGTAATTTGCAAAGATGGTAAAGTGGTCGCTATTACAACCAATCCTACTTATGTAGATACAGCAACAGCTAGTGGTACTCATGAATATGCAGTACAGTCGGCTAATGCTTACGGAGGTTTGAGTAAGGTGAGTACTGTAACTGTGGGAGGAGTAGTAACTTCTTCGATAACTTATAATAATTCTATTGGAAATATAGCGATGTCTAATTTGACTCCAATACAATATACCGAAGGTACAGCACTAACATTGCCTATACCATCTTTACAGGGTTATACTTTTTTTGGATGGTCAACTTCTGCAACAGTGCCAAATTCGATGAAAGAAATTAGTGCTACTGCAACGGGCAATCAAGTGTTGTATGCGTTTTGGGGTGTTAATGGTAATAATCAGCCAGATCCTATTATTAAATCAGGGATAACTTATATGAATTCAATAGGTGGTGTGGCATTAACAAATGTAACTCCGAAAGAATATACCGAAGGAACAGTATTAACATTGCCTATTCCAACTTTACAGGGATATACTTTCTATGGATGGTCAACCTCTGCCACAGTACCTAATTCGATAAAAGAAATTGCATCAACTACTAAAGGAGCACAAACTTTTTATGCTTTTTGGGGAACAGCAGGAGCAAATGATAAAGGAACTCCAGCTTTTCCGGGAGCTGAAGGTTATGGTAAATATGTAACTGGTGGTCGTGGCGGTAAAGTAATTTATGTTACCAATTTGAATGATTCAGGAGCAGGTTCTCTTCGTGATGCCATCAATCAAAGTGGGCCTAGAATTGTTATGTTTAAAGTATCGGGAACTATTAAATTAGAAAGTGAATTAAATATAACTGATAATATTACTATTGCGGGTCAAACGGCACCTGGTGGTGGGATTACCCTGAGAGATTATAATGTAAAAGTAAGAGGTGATAATGTTATTCTTCGTTATTTACGCTTTAGAATGGGAGATGCTAAAAATGTGGAGAATGATGCTTTGGGAGGACGTTTCCAGAAAAACATTATAGTGGATCACTGCTCTATGAGCTGGTCAACGGATGAATGTGTTTCTTTTTATCAAAATGAAAATTTCACATTGCAATGGTGTGTTATTTCAGAGAGTCTCCGAAATTCGGTTCATGGTAAAGGAGCTCATGGTTATGGCGGTGTTTGGGGAGGTAAAAATGCTTCCTTTCATCATAATTTGTTAGCACATCATGATAGCCGTAACCCAAGATTAGGTGAATATGCTAATGATCCTTTTGCCTTAACTGATTTGGTTGATATCCGTAATAACGTTATTTACAATTGGGGAGGTAACAGCTGTTACGGTGGAGACGCTATGAATGTAAATTTGGTAAATAATTATTGGAAACCAGGACCAGGAACTTCTAATTCTACTAAAGAACGTATTTTGTCAACAGGAAGAAGTTTAGATTCTACATCACCACTTTACGGAATTTGGGGTAAATTCTATGTTGATGGAAATTTTGTAAATGGTTCACCACGAACAACACAAGATAACTGGACTTATGGTGTTTATAATCAGTTTCATGGTAGTCAGCTTCCTGTTAGTGATGCAGATAAAAAAGCATTCAAAATTGATGTGCCTCACAATCCAGGAGAGATAACTACTCACAGTGCAACAAAAGCGTATGAGCTGGTTTTAGATCATGTAGGTGCAAGTTTATATAGAGATGCAGTCGATAAAAGAGCGATTGATGATACACGATCTGGTACTGCAACTATTATGAATGGTGGTAACGGAAGTACAAATGGGTATATTGATACCCAAACTGCTGCCGGTGGATGGCCAGAATTGCCTACTGCTGAAGCACCAGTTGATACTGACGGTGACGGTATGCCAAATACTTGGGAAACAGAGAAAGGTTTGAATCCTGCAAATGCTACCGATGGTAATTTGAAGACACTTGATGGAGGATATACTAATATAGAAGTTTATATCAACAGCATTGTAAATCACATTACAACTAATCAAAATGGTAGTCTGGATGTTTATGTAAATCCTCAGGATTTTATTGAAAAATACAATAAAGCCGAAGACGGTACCAAGTTTATTATGGCAACAGGTACTTATACAGCTCCTAATGCGCTTTCAGTTAAAAACCATAAATATAGATTTGTTCCTGATGCGAATGCAAAACCAGTTTTTGCAGCTTCTTTTTATGCTGATAATACAGCGGTAAATTCTGGTAGCTTTGATTTTAATGGTGTTGATTTTGATTTATCAAATGCCAATGCTAATCTTATCCAATTGAAAAATGGAGCTTCTATTTCTGCTATAGAAATTAAAAATGCAACAATCAAAGGGGTTAAACAAAGTTTATTAGTTACTGAAGGAGTTAGTGAACATCCAATTTCTAAAATTTCATTTGATAATTGTATTATCGATGGAACATCAGTTAACGGGTATAATTTTATTCAACCCGATTTGCGTATTGTTACCGAGGTTGCAGTTAAAAATTCGACCATTTATAATTTTGATAAAGGGAATCATTTTATTCTTCTTCAAAATAAAGATGCGATAGATCAAGCTATCAAAGTTACGGTTGAGAATAACACCATTTTCAATATTGGTAGTCAGGATAACAATGCTTTTGTGACAGTTGATAATCGTTATAGTAGTGCTTCAAGCTTTACTTTTAAAAACAACATCATGCAGGATGTACGAGAAAATCCTAAAGCCATTTTCATGTTCCGTTCAACTAACGTTGCCGGTGCCGGAACTACGGTTTTAGATAATAATCTTGTGTTAGGAGTTGTATCTCAGTCGGTAAAGGGAACGGTTTCGGTGGCTGAAACTAATGTTAAAACACTAAGTGGTTTAGCTATGCCAATGCTTTCGTTTCCAAATCCGGCAGCTGGGGATTTTAGTTTTTCTAAATTTTCACCTTTGGCTACAGCAGGAATAGGAGGAGTTGCCCTAGGAGATCCTAGATGGCTAAAACCAACGGCTATTTTTTCGCCAATTAGCTTTATGAATGCAATTGATGGACGAACAATTACAACACTTTCTCCTTTAGAATATAGAGTAGGAAGCACAACAGTATTGCCAACTCCTGTGTTAGATGGTTATGTGTTTTTTGGTTGGTCAAATTCAGCTACTGTGCCTAATGTAATTAAGTCAATTCCTTCAACTGCAACAGGAACTCAGGTGTTTTATGCTTTTTGGGGCGAAGGAGGTAATAATAAACCAATTGTAAACACACCTACAACTTATACCATTTCGTATTTAAACCTGCCTAAATTGGTAATCAATCCAAATGCTAAAACGGTATCGATTGGTACTGTTTATCACTTATTGGAAGCACAGTGTAGAGGGTATCGATTTATGGGTTGGTATTCGGATGCGGCATATTCAGATGAAATTACATCTTTTGATGTTTCGCAGTCCCAAAATACTACGGTTTATGCCCGTTGGAAAAAATTAGAGGCGTTTTATGCTTATCCGTCGGTAGCTAAACATAGTGTGACCTTAAAATCATCACTTGAAAATGATACTGTGAATATTGTTTCGGCAACGGGTGTTGTTGTAAAACAAATTAATACCAGCAGTCTTGAAACCGAAATTTCGGTAAGTGATTTACCTACGGGTTATTATCTGATTCAAAGTGCAAAATCAGGTTTGACAACCAAAATTATTATTAAATAAGTTTTAAAATAAGGAGGTAAAACTCATGGGCTTTGCCTCCTGCTTTTTTGAAACTAAACACAATTAAAACGTAATAATTATGAATACTATAATCAAATTATTTTCGTTGGTTTTTGCTAGTTTATTCATTTCATGTTCAAATGATGAAGTGAATAACCAAAATACCAACAATCAAGGTTTTCTTAAAATAGGAGATCAAACCGTTACTTTGGCACAAGCTTATTTGGAAAATTATGGTAAAAAAGGAGATTCCTATAATATCGATTTTTCAGCCCGTTCCGAAACGCTTTCAGGAAATAGCAATGCTGCTGCCGCGGTGTATTTTGAATTGTTTTCTTCTCAAGAGAAAAAATTAGCTAAAGGAAATTACAGTTTGGGCAATTATTCGTCAGCTTTACCCAATACTTATACGCAATGGGGACAATCCTTATTAGGTATCAATATTACATCGACCGATAAAGGTTTGATGGTTGCCAATGGTATTAGTATTAAGCCTACAGAAGGTGTTTTTACTGTAACTGAAAATGCTAAAACTTACAAAGTGAATTTCTCTGGAAAAGGTACAGCCAGTAATTATACTAACGGTAAACTGACATCAACTCAGGAGAATGTTGATTTTTCTATGGAATATAACGGTAATGTTGAACATTATAATAGTACCGAATTTACAGCTAAAAAAGTAAATTCTAAAGAACGTATCGAAAAGTTACATACGATTTTTTGAATTAGTCAATCTTAATTTTTGAATGCAAAAAAAAATCCCGTCTATTTCGAGACGGGATTTTTTTTATTTAGATACTTGCAAACAAGTTTTCCATTTTTTCTTTTTCTTCTTCAGCTAAACTGCTGTCAACTAAAATTCTTCCTGAATGCTCATCGATGATGATTTTCTTTCGGGAAGCAATTTCAACCTGTGTTTGTGGTGGAATAGTGAAGAATGATCCTGCAGAAGCTCCTCTTTCGATAGAAACAACAGCTAATCCGTTACGAACACTAGAACGAATTCTGTGGTAAGCGGCTAATAATCTGTCTTCGATTTGCTCTTGAAATTCAGCCGATTTTTGAGTTAAAAATTCTTCTTCTTTAGCAGTTTCTGCCATGATGTCGTTTAACTCTAATTTTTTATGCTTTAAGTGATTTGATTTCAGTTCTAATTTTTCTTTAGACTGAGCAATAACTTCTTTTTTATGTTCGATAGAAGCTTTCATTTCTTTCACCTGTTTTTCGGCTAATTGAATTTCAAGTTCCTGGAATTCGATTTCTTTAGTCAAAGAGTTGAATTCACGATTGTTACGAACGCTTTCTTGTTGTTTAGTATATTTTTTGATGGTTTCTTTGTGCTCATCAATACTATTCTTTTTAGCTTTTATTTGCTCTTCGATAACTTCAAGTTCACTTTTCAATTTCTCAGAACGTGTGCTTAAACCAGCAACTTCATCTTCTAAATCTTCCACTTCAAGAGGAAGTTCCCCTCTAACGTTTCTAATTTCGTCAATTCTAGAGTCAATCAATTGTAAATCGTAAATGGCTCTTAACTTGTCCTCTACACTTAATTCTTTTGTATTAGTCATATTCTATAAGTACTTAACTGGATTTGTATTTTCTTCTGATAAAATGATGGCAAAATTAAGGATTTTTTTCCTAAGAAAATCAACAATATAATTTTTTGTATAGCGTTCACTCTCAAAATGTCCAATATCGGCTAAAAGTAAGCTGTTTTCGGCTTCATAAAACTGATGGTATTTCAAATCGGCTGTTAAAAAAGCATCGGCACCGGACTGAATAGCGTTTTTTATGGCAAAACTTCCCGAGCCTCCCAAGACGGCAACTTTTTTTATGGATTTCCCTAAAAATGCCGAATGACGGATTCCATCGGCTTGCATTTTATCTTTTACCAAGGCCAGAAAGTCTTTTTCGTCCATGGGACTTTCAAATTCACCGATCATCCCCAAACCGATATTTTGATGCAGGTTTTGCAAATCATAGATTTCATAAGCCACTTCTTCGTAAACATGGTTTTTAAAAAGTGCTTTTAGGATTTTGGGTTCCAAATATTTCTCGAATGTGACTTCGATTTTTATTTCTTCGCTTTCTACAAATTCAAAGCGCTCACCTATTTCGGGATTGCTGTGTTCGTTGCCCATATAAGTTCCAATTCCTTTTGAATTGAAACTGCAATCTTCATAATTGCCAATGTTTCCGGCTCCGGCATCAAATAGTGCATTGCGAACCTTCTCGGCATTTTCAGGAATGGTGTAGGTAATTAATTTTCGAATAAAATTCGGTTTCGGAATCAATACTTTTGTTTTTTTCAATCCCAGGGCATCACAAAATATTTTATTGACTCCATCCTGATGATTGTCTAATGCAGTATGAACGGCATAGATGGCAATATCATTTTTTATGGCTTTAATAATCGCCCGTTCTACATAGTTCTTGCCCGTTATTTTCTTTAAACCCGAAAATAAAATAGGGTGGAAGCAAACCACCAAATTGCAATTCTTGTCAATGGCTTCGTCGATGACATTTTCTAAAGCATCATGACAAACTAAAACGCCTGTAGCCTCTGCATTTTGGTCACCAACTAATAGACCAACGTTGTCAAAATCTTCGGCATAGGCTAGAGGCGCCATTTCTTCGAGAACAGAAAGAATTTCTTTTATTTTCATTTGAAAAGGGATTTTTAAAGACTTGGTTTTTCGAATAGCTATAAAACCAAATGAACAAAAACATTTTTTGATTTCAATTCAAAGATAAAATATTCTACTTTCGTATTATGAATATTCTTCGAAAAATACTCTTTCCTTTTGCCATTTTATATGGTTTGATAACCGCTATTAGAAATTTTCTTTTTGATAAAGGAATTTTAAAATCCTATTCTTTTGATTTGCCCATAATTGCTGTGGGAAATCTAAGTGTGGGCGGAACCGGAAAAACGCCTCAGATTGAATACTTGATTCGATTGCTTTCCGGTGATTACAAAGTGGCTACTTTAAGTCGTGGTTACAAAAGAAAATCAGAAGGGTTTGTTTTGGCTGATGCCAATGCCAATGCTGAAATTCTGGGTGATGAACCTTTCCAGTTTTTTCAAAAATTCCCAAATATTCAGGTTGCCGTTGATGCCAATCGTAAAAATGGAATAGAACAGTTACTTTCAAAAACTCCAAAACCGGATGTGATTTTACTTGATGATGCTTACCAGCACCGAAAAGTAAAAGCCGGATTTTATATTCTATTGACTGCTTATGGTGATATTTATGCTGATGATTTTATGCTACCAACAGGAAATTTGAGAGAGAGTAGAAGCGGAGCGCAAAGAGCCGATGTAATTATTGTCACAAAATGCCCTGTAGATCTTTCGCTTGACGAACAAAATAGAATTAAGAGATTCCTCCTTCGTCGGAATGACAAGGGGATAAATCAAGAATTGTATTTTAGTTGTATTGCTTATGATGATTGTATTTATTCAGAAAACAGTAAGATAGAAATAGGTGAGCTTCAGGGTGAAGCTAAGCTGCTTTTAGCTGGAATTGCTAAGCCGGAGCCATTCTTTTCGTATTTAAAAAATCCAAATGATGTTTGTTTAACTTATCCGGATCATCATCATTTTTCTGAAAATGATATCCAGGAAATTTTGATTAAAGCTCAGGATTCCATCATTATTACTACCGAAAAAGATTATGTACGATTAAAAGGAAGTTTGCCTGTCGAGCAACTTTTTTACTTACCAATACAGAGTTCGTTTCTTTCGAAAGGAATTGAATTTGATAAAAAAATTAAAAATTATGTGGGAACTGGTACAAGAAACAGTTAATTATATCAAAGGGAAAACAAATTTTGTTCCTGAGTATGGCGTAATTTTAGGTTCAGGATTAGGGAATTTTACTGCTGATATTCAAATAGAATTTACCTTGCCTTATGCCGAAATACCTAATTTTCCGGTTTCTACAGTTGAAGGACATAAAGGAGCTTTAGTTTTTGGGACTATTGGTGATAAAAAAGTGGTGGCTATGCAAGGTCGTTTCCATTATTATGAAGGTTATTCGATGCAAGAAGTTACTTTTCCGGTACGGGTGATGAAATATTTAGGAGTTGAAAAATTGATTGTTTCTAATGCTTCGGGCGGAGTAAATCCAAATTACAAAGTAGGAGATATTGTTATTATCAAGGATCATATCAATCTGGTTCCGGAGCATCCTTTGCGAGGGAAGAATGACGAACGTTTTGGTCCTCGATTTGTTAATATGAGTGAGCCTTATTCGAAAAAAATGATTACTCAGGCAAAAGAATTGGCTCAAAAAAACAATATAGAAGTCAAAGATGGAATCTATCTGGGTTTACAAGGACCAACATTTGAAACTTTGGCTGAATATAAAATGGTTAAAATTCTGGGTGCCGATTGCGTGGGAATGTCCACCGTTCCTGAGGTTATTGTGGCACGTCACATGGATTTAGAAACTTTTGGAGTTTCGGTGATTACTGATATGGGTGATGAAAACAGTATCGAAACCATTTCTCATGATGAGGTTTTGGAAGCTGCCAGAAATGCAGAGCCTAAGGTTCGAAAATTAATCAGAGAATTAATTTTGAGTTATTAATTTTCAAGGTATTTAGATAGCAGATTGTAAAAATCCTTAGGAATAAAAGGTTTGGTTATCACATCGTTCATTCCAAAAGAAAGCAGCATTTCTCTGTTTTCATTCAGCGAAATAGCTGTCATGGCAATAATGGGAGTTCCTGAATTGAATTTTCGGATTTCCTGAGTAGCAATAGTTCCGTTTATTCCGGGTAAATGCACGTCCATTAGCACTAAATCGTAGTTGTTGTTTTTAAGGGCTTCAATTGCATCTTCACCATTATCAATTACTTCGCAAAGAATTTCCTTGTTTTCGAGCATTCTTTTAGTAATCATTTGGTTAATTGCGTTGTCTTCCACTACTAAAATATTCTTGCCTTTAATTTTAGATAAATCAAAACTGATTTCTTTTTTTGGTTCTGTTGTAGCAAAATTATTGTTTACAGTTAAGGCTAATTCAAATGAAAAACAAGAGCCTTCTCCTAAGTGGCTTTCTAAATGAATGTCGCTGCCTAATAAGTTTAATAGTTTTTTTACGATGGTTAGGCCCAGACCGGTTCCGCCATATTTTCGGTTAATTTCTATTGAACCTTGTGAGAAACTATCAAAAACACTGTCTAGTTTTTCAGGAGGAATCCCAATTCCGGTATCAATTATTTTAAATTGAATAATGGCTTTTTGTTCCTGTAAATCTTGCAATTTGGCTACAATAGAGACTTTTCCGTTTTTAGTAAATTTAAGTGCATTATTAATTAAATTCATAAAAATTTGAGAAAGCTTGATAGGATCACCAATTAAATGATTAGGAATCTTTGGATCTATGTCCAGTACAAAAGCATTTTTGTTTTTTGTAGCTACTTCTATTAGAGAGTTTTTAATGTCTTCGAGTAATTGTTTTAAATCAAAATTGATACGCTCTAATTCTATTTTATTGGAATCGATTTTATTGATTTCTAAAATATCATTGATAAAAGCAGTTAAGTAATTTCCGGAATATTGTAAGGAATTAAGGTAGTGTAACTGTGATTTTTTAGGTTTTTCTTCTAATAAAAGATGTGTAATTCCGTTAATTGCGTTAAGAGGTGTTCTTAGTTCGTGACTTACTGTCGATAAAAAATCAGCTCTTGCATTGGAGGCTTTTTCTGCTTTTTCTTTGGCTTTTATTAGTTCGTTATTTTTTTCTTTTAATAAAAGATTTGACTTTTTTCGAATGATATTATTTCGATACAACGAAAAACTTAACAGGGATAAAATGGCAATTAATGCAATGGACAGATAATTGATTAATCGGGAGAATCTTTCGGTTTTTTCCTGTTCTTTTTTCTTTTTAGCAATAAGAGCCAAATGGTGTTTTCTTTGGTTTTCTTTGAAAGTTTCGTAGTCGTTAATTCCTAATTTTTCATTGTTGGAAATGGCGATACTTTCTTTTAGATTCAGGTGTAACTTTAAAAAGGCATAAGCATTGCTTTTGTCCAGCATTTTATCATAAACAAGACTTATTGCAAGAAGAATATTGGATTTTTGCGTTAGGTTTTGATTTTTTGCATTTAAGTCTAAGGCTTTGTTGAAATAATTTAAAGCCAAATTATTCCTGTTATTCTCAGCTTCAATTAATCCCATTTGGTACAAAGCTTCCGCTTTAGTGTCTAATATTTCTGGTTTATTGGGCTTTGAAATAATGCTATTGAGAATCGTTGCTGCAACATTTTGCTTTTGAGTAGATCGGTAGATAATTGCTTTTTGAAGGTTAATTAAATCATCATTGTCTTTAATTTGTAGTGCTTTCGAAAGTGCAATTGTTTTCTCGTTGTAGGTTTTAGCTGCTTTAAAGTTGTTATTTTTAATGTAAGCTAATGCAAGATAATAATTAGCTTCGGCATATTCGGCTGAAGGGCTTAAGGTTTTAAAAAGCTGGATACTTTCGCTAAGTTTGTCGATAGCATCACTGTATTTTTCCAGATTATAATATAAACGTCCTAATTTAGCAAGTTGTATTGCTTCTTCTTTTGTTTTAGAATGTTCCTGAGCGTAATTAATTGCTTTTTGAGTGTATAAAAAAACGTCTTTGTAGCTGTTGGTTTTTATATTGGTATTGGCTAAACTATTGTAATAGCTAATGCTGTCTGTTTCTGCTATTTGAGAATACAGAACTGAATTAAATAAAATAACTAAAATTAGGTAGCATTTGATTTGCAATTTCATTCAGTACATTAGTTTTTTGTCAAAAGTATTAAATCTATTAATCGCGATGAATAGCCAATTTCATTGTCATACCAACCTACAACTTTCACCATTTTGTCAATCACCGAAGTAAGTTGAGCATCAAATAAACAGGAATTTCTGTTTCCTAAAATATCCACTGAAACTATTGGGTCTTCGGTGTAATCGAGTATTCCTTTGAATTCATTTTGCGAAGCTAATTTGAAAGCCTCATTGATTTCTTTTATAGATACCGCTTTTTTTACATTAAAAGTAATATCGGTCAAAGAACCATCAGGAACAGGAACACGAATACCGCATCCGCCAATTTTGCCCTCTAAGATAGGGAAAATTTTTGTCAATGCTTTAGCTGCTCCGGTTGTTGTAGGAACAATCGACTGGCTGGCACCACGGGCTCTACGCAAGTCCTTGTGTGGCTGGTCGTGTAAACTTTGGTCGGTTGTAAAAGAGTGAATAGTAGTAATGTAAGCTTGCTCAATCCCGCAAAGTTTATCAATTATTTTAATCATTGGAGCGGCATTATTGGTGGTGCAACTCGCATTTGAAATGATTTTTTCGGTTCCGTCCAGTATATGTTCGTTAACTCCCAAAACTACTGTTTTGATGGTGTCAACTTCTGAAGGTGCTGAAAGAATTACTTTTTTTGCTCCGGCAATAATGTGTTTGTTGAGGTCTTCGTACGTTTTGTATTTCCCTGTGGATTCAATTACAAAATCAATGTCTAAATTTTTCCAGTTTAGATTCGAAATATTTTTTTCGTGAAAAAATAAAAAATGTGTTTCGTCAATTGTAAAGCCTTTTTCGTCAGCAATAACTGTTTGAGGCAAAACACCGTGAATGCTATCGTATTTTATCAAATGTGCCATAGTTTGGGTATCGGCAATATCATTGATGGCAACCACTTCTATTTCGGGATGATTTAAAAGTAGGCGAAACAGATTTCGACCAATTCGACCAAAACCATTGATGGCAATTCTTGTTTTCAAATTTTATGTAAACCTTAGAGAATTAAAGAATGTGTTTTTGTGCTTTGTATGATGAACGAACCAATGGGCCGCTTTCAACATGGCGGAAACCTAATTCCAAACCAAATTGCTCGTATTTAGCAAATTGTTCAGGAGTAATAAATTCCTTAACCGGTAAATGTTTTTTGCTGGGTTGCAAATATTGACCAATAGTTACCACATCTACATTGGCAGCACGAAGGTCTCTCATGGTTTGGAATACTTCTTCTTCCTGCTCACCAAGTCCCAACATGATTCCGGATTTTGTTCTGTTGATTCCTTTCTCTTTTAAGTAACGCAATACTTCTAAACTTCGGTCGTACTTGGCCTGAATACGCACTTCACGAGTCAGTCGGCGAACGGTTTCCATATTGTGCGATACCACTTCCGGATTGGCTTCTACGATTCTGTCTATATTTCTTTCGATTCCCTGAAAGTCAGGGATTAAAGTTTCAAGAGTCGTATTTGGGTTCATACGGCGAATTGCTTTTACCGTTTCTATCCAAATAATAGAACCACCGTCTTTCAAATCGTCTCTGTCCACGCTTGTAATTACGGCGTGTTTGATATTCATGATTTTGATGGAACGGGCTACTTTTTCGGGTTCATCCCAATCTACCGTTTCCGGGCGTCCTGTTTTTACACCACAAAAACCGCAAGAACGCGTACAGGTATTTCCTAAAATCATAAAGGTCGCCGTACCTTCGCCCCAGCATTCGCCCATATTAGGGCAACTTCCTGAAGTACAAATGGTATTTAAGCTGTATTTATCAACTAGACCACGAAGTTCAGTGTATTTTTTTCCAATAGGTAATTTTACTTTTAGCCATTTTGGTTTAGCTACGCTCTGTTCGGCTGCGCCTCGGGTTGCTACTACGGGAGTGGTGTTATCTACAACAGTTTCCATAAATCAATTTTAAGGCTACAAATATACGCAATGTTGATTTAAAAAGAGTTGTTTTAAGTTGTGAAGCTTTGGTATAGATTTGTTAAAAATAACACAAACAAAAAGCAGCACTAAGGCTGCTGTTTGTTTGTATGGAGATACGTTGTTAATCAATTTGTATTGTAATAGGTAGGTTGTAAGCGGTTCTCACAGGTTTAGAATGTAACATCCCCGGAGTCCATTTGGCTTTCATGGATTGTAATACCCTAATGGCTTCTTTTTCTAAAAGTGCTCCCGGTTTGTTTAGAACTTTGATGTTGCTCATACTTCCGTCTTTTTCGACTACAAAAGAAACAAAAATGCGAATGTTACCACTTGCATCAACTGTTGGACTATTAAAATGATTGATAATATAGCGGTAGAATTTTTCTATTCCTCCCGGATATTGCGGTTTACTATCTAACAATTCAGTGATAATAATCTCGTTACCATTGGTGTTTGTGGTTTCGGTACCGTTGCCTGTTCCGGTTCCGTTAGCAATTCCTTCCGAAGATCCGTTGCCTAATCCGGTACTTAGAACTCCATCGGTTGGTTTGTCAACAGGATTATTTTTTACTAAGCTAAATTCGACATCTGGAGCTTGCGTGGCATTGACCACTATTGGATTAATGAGTTGTTTAGTTTCTATTGCCTCAGTGACTGTTTGTTGTTGGAGTTCAGGAAGAGCCGCCGCTGCAGCCTTCTCTTTTTCTTGTTCCGAATAAATATCTGTTAGTTCGATTACCGTTTCTGAATTTATCGGAATTGTTGATTCAGTAACATCTTTGGGATGAATAAGATTTAATAAATTGGGCAGAATTGCCAGTGCGGTGCATAGCAAAATTCCGATGCAAAGGGCATGAAAAGAAGTTTTGGTTGTTTCCTGACGAAGCTGAAAAGCGCCGTACTCTTTGTTTCTGTTTTCGAATACCAGATTAATCCAGTTGCTTTCATAAAGACTTAGTTTTGACATAATGTATAGATTTAATGGTTAAAGGTTCTGTTAAATCGTATGCGTATGTGGTATTTTTATTTAGAACGATTAAGTTACGGATTTAATATGTAAAATTCTTAGTTTTTTGAAAATAATTTAGAATAGTTATAAAATAAGTCGTTTCCGGTTTTAAAAGTGAGATGTACTCTTTGATGAGTTGGGTTGTAAATGAGCTGTTTTTGGTCATAATACCTAAAAAAAAAGTTAAGGCTGTCTTTATCGGACAGCCTTACTTTTTAAACAATAATGAGAACTTTTGATTTATTCCTAAATATCCTTTGTGGATGTTAAATTATTTTATTTTGATTTTACATAAGATACAGCAGGTATTACTTCGCCGCTTACTTCAATTTCATCTTCTCTGTCTTTAACTGCAAATTTTACAGCTAAAACAATTACTCCGGTTATCAGAATGATAAGTCCTAATATGTAAAAAGCATTGGTATAGTCGATTAAATCTTTAGTTTGAGAAACACCTGTTTCATCAATTACATCTTTAGTAAATTTAACCGCTTTGGCTTTGAACAAGAAAGCTATTAACATTGCTCCAATATTTCCACCTGCACCCACAATCCCGGCAACACTTCCTACTGCTTTTGGATTTACGAAAGGAACTAAACTATACGTTGCACCGTTTGCCATTTTTAAACTCATTCCGAATAGGAACATTAAAAAGATAGCAACACCTAATTGATCCGTCATACCAAAGAAAATAATTCCGATACCTTCAATAACAAGCAGCAATGCCAGTAATAAATTTTTACCTGAAAAGCCATAACTTTTACCCACTTTGTCAGCAACAATACCTCCTAATGGTCTGGCAAAAAGGTTGATTAATCCAAAAATACCAGCACAAAGTCCTGCTGTTGCTAAACTGGCACCAAAAGTGTCCGTGAAATAAATAGGCGCAAAATTGTCAATAGTGATTTCAACACCAAAACAAGCAGCATAAGCAATGGTTAAAACCCAGGTACGGTAATCTTTAACAGCCAGCATAAAGGTGTTTTCCTTATTCTCATTTTCAATTCCAAGTTCTTTATAGTTACCATTTGGTAAATCTTTAGTATATCTGAAATATACAAAAGCAAAAACCAACAACATTACCCCTGGAACAATCATTGCATATCTCCAGCTGTCTTCCTGTGTACAAAAACCTAATCCTACGAATCCTGATGCAATAAGTGGCATTGTAATATTAGCTAAACCGGCACCTGCGTTTCCAAAACCACCTGCTGTAGCATTGGCAGTTCCTTTAATAGACGGAGCAAACATTACCGAAGTATGAAACTGCGTGATAACAAAAGAAGCACCAATAACACCGATAGCCAATCTAAAAAGAAGGAAACTTTCATAAGATTGTGAAGTACCAATTAATAATACCGGTACAGAACATATTATTAATAACCAAGTGTAAGTTAATCTTGGACCAAATTTATCGACTAATCGGCCTATTAATAATCGGGCGATGATAGTTGCCGATACAGATGCAATTTGAATGTTACCTAATTGGTCTTTTGTCAGGTGCAATTGTTCTTTAGCAATTGGCATAAGTGATGCCATACCGAACCATGCAAAAAATGAAAAGAAAAAAGTTAACCAGGTAATGTGGAAGGTACGCATTTGAACGCCTTTGCCACTAAAAATGTTTAAACTAGAAAGCGGTTGATTTGTTGAAATTGAACTCATCTTTAAAAAAATTAATTGTTTAGCACTATTTTTTTCTAAGTATCAAACTTATGTCTAAGTGTATTACTTATTTACAAGGCAAAATTATTTGCTTTTTTTGGATTAAAAGTTGCTAAAACGCAGCTTTTGAAAAATAATTAAGTATTTATACGTAAGTATTTTGTTTAAGTGTCTTTCAACAATCATTTTATACATAAAAAAAAACAGCTTACACCTATTGTAAAGCTGTGGATAAGTAAATCAAAAAAATATTGAAAGTATACGGGATTCAATAGCGTCTGGCTTTAGCCAGATGATGGAAGTAATAATGAATAAGGCTTTAGCCAAAATTGTTTTGATTTGGCTAAAGCCAATATTGGATTTCTATTTTATAAACAGGCTAAAGCCTGTTCCAATTCATTTTTTATATTATTATCCGCAATCCTGTCATTGCGAGAGGAACGAAGCAATCTCATTCAGTAACTCGACAAAGTTGCTGATTGTTATTGTTGTGGGAACTGAAAACATTTCCGCATATACACAATCCTGTCATTCCGACGCAGGAGGACACGAGCGATAGCGAACTGGCGAAGCAATCTCATCTATTAATTCCACAAAGTTGCTCACTGTTGTGGGCACGGAAAACATTTTCACGCGATCGTTGCGTTGATATATCCGAATGGTGAGATGTGTTCTTTAATGAGCCGCGTTGCAAACGCTATGTTTTGTTTTAAAAAGAAGTTAGGTCCTCGTTGCAAACGAGAACCAGAGGGGGGGGTTAGCCGCAATCTTGTCATTCCGAGCAACGAGGAATCTCATCCAGTAACTCCAAAAGGAATTTGCTCATTATTACGGGCACAAAATGAAATTCTGCGCTATTGTTGTGTTGATATATCTGAGCGGTCGGGAAAGCTTTTTTTTCTTTCTTCAATCCAATCTCCGATAAAAATTCTAATCCCTTTTGAAGCTTGTTGCATATAATAAGTTCCTGCAATTTTTTCTTTAATAGGCACAAATTCATCTGTTTTTCTTATTCCACTTTCAATTGTATTTTTGCCAGATATTTTAACTGAAGAATAGAAATGTTGATTGCTAAGGTGAATATATCCACTTCCTGCTTCGTATATCTTTTCAGTCCATTTAAAACCTTTGATTTCTTTTATGATTTCAATAAGTTTACTGTCTGTTAATCTCTCCTTTTTATTCTTGAAATATTTCATTTTTCTAATGATTTCACCTTTTCGAATATTTTTCGCAAAAGTATCAACATCAAACTCCGATTGAGTAGATGCAAATAATCTTAATAAACTGTCCAGATTTAATCTCACTAGAGGTGCTGCCGCTATGTAGTTGTTGTCTTTTACTAAGGTAATATAACCTCTGTTTAAATTTATTGTTCTATTCAAAATGGAATTGCAGAAAAATGTAAACTCTGTCATTCCATTGGTTTTTATTAAGTTTTTTCCAATCTCAATAAGCTTGGTGTCTTCATTTTCTAAATCAGACAATAATGTGTTCAATTCTTCCGTCATCTTCTGTTTTAAAATTAGGTGCAATTAATATATACTCGCATAAATCCCACTAATTTTATGTTAAATCAGCATGTTATACACAAGTTTTAATTTAAGCGAATCATTTTATTCACTCTATACAAATTTAAAAACTTTTCTTACTTATAAAAGTAAAAGCAATATTATTTGTTATCACATTAAAAAAGAATCTTAATATAACTTAATCCCTTAATGGTTTTAAAAAAAAATTACCTACGGTTGTTGATAATCTCAGCTAATAATTTCTTAGCTCTAAGGAGTTTTACTTTGACGTTGTTGAGAGGTTCGTCAATTTTGTTGGCTATTTCCTGATAGCTCATTTCCTGAAAATAACGCAGCTGGATTACTTCCTGATAATGCGGTTTTAATTCTTTAATGTATTGCAGTAATTGAGATAAATTTTGCTCCGTAATCAATTCGTCTTCTTTTGACGGAGTAGTATCGGCAATATTGTAGGCTTTTTGGTCTTCCTGCTCGGTGATTTCCACAAAAAGGCTCGATTTTCTTTTGCGAAGCATATCAATATACACATTCTTAGCAATCGTAATCAGCCAGGTGTTGAACTGAAATTCAGGATTGTAAGTGGCTATTTTGTCAAAAGCTTTCGAAAAAGTTTCAATGGTAATGTCTTCGGCATTGGTCTCGTTTTCGGTGCGTTTGAGCATGAATCCATAGACTTCACTCCAATAATGATTCAATAGAAAAGTAAAGGCCGTTTGGTCTCCTTGTTTGGCTTTTTCTATTTGAGTTTTTATTTCCAATTGACTGGTTTTGAAAAAATATTAGTGATAAAGACGTTGATTTGCGTAAAAATAAGTGCAATTTCTACAAATGGAAACCAAAATTTAATATCCTTTTCTTTTAATTTTCCTGCGGCAATACCTACTATAATCCAAGCACATAAATAGCGGAAACCGACTAAACTCAATACCAGAATCCACTGAAATTGGAAAGCTAACAGTAAAGTGGCTAAAACAAGAAACAGCAATTGCGAAGAGAAAAACACTGCTAATTGCATTTTGTCAAAGAATTTGTAGTGCTTTGCAGTGGCTACATGTCTTCTTTTTTGGGTAAACCAATCTTTGTATGTTGTTTTTGGTGCCGAATAGGTGAAACTTTCCGGTGCATAAGCTATGGTAGTATTAGAACCCTTTGCCGCTTCGTTAATAAATAAATCATCATCACCGGAGCGCACCTGAATATGATTGATAAAACCGTTTACATTAAAAAATTCTTCTTTTTTATAAGCTAAATTTCGTCCCACACCCATATAAGGATGACCTAGTTTTGCCCATGAAAAATACTGAACAGCAGTTAATATCGTTTCAAAACGAATAACTTTATTCAGGAAGGAATTGGCAATTTTTTCATAGCCTCCATATCCTAAAACAATAGTTTTATGTAAAGTAAATTGCGAACTCATAGCAGTAATCCAATCTTTTGATGTAGGAAAACAATCGGCATCGGTAAATAGCAAATATTCTTTTTTAGCGGCTTTAATCCCTAAGGTTAAAGCATATTTTTTATTTCCCCAAAAGGCTTCGTTGTTTTGTACTTTAACGAGGCGAATGTTAGAATATTGTTTCTCGAATGCTTCAAAAAGTTCCAAAGTGTTATCGCTCGAAGCATCGTCGATTAAAACAATCTCAAAATCAGGGTAGTTTTGCTCGGCTAACAGCGGAACATATTTGGCTACATTTTCTTCTTCGTTCTTGGCACAAACAATCACTGAAACAGGGATTCTTTTGGGCGTTATTTTTTGTGCTTTGGCAAAAGTAAATTTCCCAAAAACGCCTAAATAATACACAATTTGAACAGCAACAACAGCAATAAAAAAGTAAAGAATCAGTATAAGCATCAGAGTTTAATAGGTTTTTAATCCCGAAAGCTTTCGGGAGAGTGCAAAGGTATGAATTGAATTAGGGATTTGAAAATGATAAAATATGAATTTTAAAAGAAAATTTTCACAATCCCTTTTTGGTTTATATCACGTTGACTTCCGCCTCGATGTGAATGCCAAAAGTCTCAAAAACCGTTTTTTGAATGTCTTTAGAAACAGCCAGAATTTCCTGTCCCGTTGCATTGCCGTAATTCACTAAAACCAAGGCCTGGTTTTTATGAACTCCCGCATCGCCAAAGCGTTTTCCTTTAAAACCGGCTTGTTCAATCAACCAGCCCGCAGGAACTTTTACTTCGGTTTCCGAAACTTCGTAGAATTTCATCTCCGGGAATTTTTGGTGGATTTTTTCGAAATCAGTTTTTAAAACAATTGGATTTTTGAAAAAACTACCGCTATTTCCCAGTTCTTTGGGATCCGGTAATTTACTTTGTCTAATGGCAATCACCGCATTGCTCACGTCTTTTAGTCCCGGATTTTCGATGCCTTTTTTAGCTAGTTCTCCTAGAATATCTCCGTAAGAAGTATTGATTTTATGGTTGCGTTTGGTTAATTTAAAAATAACCGAAGTAATAATATACTGGTCTTTTGCCTCGTGTTTAAAAATACTTTCGCGGTATCCAAAATTGCATTCGGCATTGGTGAAGGTTTTTATTTCCTGAGTGGCAATACGCATCGCATCACAGGAAACGAAAGTATCTTTGATTTCGGCACCGTAAGCGCCAATGTTTTGAACCGGTGTTGTGCCCACATTTCCCGGAATTAGCGACATGTTTTCCAGTCCGCCAAAACCTTGCTCGATGTTCCAAAGTACAAATTCGTGCCAGTTTTCGCCTGCCTGACTTTCAATCCAAACAAAATCCTCGTCTTCCTTAATGATTTTCTTTCCTTTTAAATCAATGTGAATCACTAAAGCATCAATATCCTGAGTCAATAACATATTGCTTCCACCGCCCAAAACGAATTTTTTCTCAGAGGAATGTTGTTCTAAAATCGTTTTCAAATCGGCTATGCTGTGAACAGCAACAAATTGTCTGGCTTTGGCTTCAATGCCAAAAGTATTGTGGTTTTTTAAAGAAAAATTATTTAGAATTTCCATAAAAGAAAGCGCTTTTTTAGTCGTGAATTGAAGGCTCAAAAGTAAGGTTTTTTGTTTTAACCATTAAGAAATTAAGCTAATTTAAGACTTAGAGTTATTTAATGAATCTTAATTCCTTAATGGTCAAAAAAATCAGATGGTATTATTAATCAATTCGTGGTATTTATGAGCAATGATTTTCATATTAATTCTATAATCCACATGTTTTTCAATGAATTTTCGATTGTTTGTAATGGCTTCGTTTCGAATCGCTTCGTTTTCAAAAGCCCAAAGAATTTCATTGGCCAGCATTTCAATATCGTCAACGGTAATTAATTGTCCGTTTTCGCGATGGTGAATCCAACTTTGATTTCCTGGAATATCAGAAACTATGGGATAACAACCGCAAGCCATAGCTTCAAACAAAGATGCCGAAACTCCTTCGGTTACGGGCATGCTGATGTAAAAATTAGATTCTTGCAGCAACTTTGGTAAGGCGGTGTTTGAAATTCTTTCCGTGAAAATTACTTTGTCTTCAATGTTTAATTCTTTGATCAATTCCTTTAAAAAAGGAAGTTGTTTGCCGCTGCCGACAATGGTTAAAGAAAAATCAATTCCTTTTTGGTGTAAAACTCCAAAAGCTTTTAAAATGACTTCATGACGGTACTCGGGCAATAGTGAACGCGTAACAATTGCTGAAATTTTATCGGAATTAGCAGTGTTTTTATTTTCGAATAAGTCTAAATCAATTCCTTTTGGTAACACTAAAACTTTAGTCATATCGACTCTGGAATTTTCCATGTGTGCAGCCATAATTGGTCCCCAGGCATGAATAAGCGTCGCTTTTTTAAATGCGTAATTTTGCAAAATCTTTTTGAAAGGAATGCTGATGGAATTTTCAGGCCATAAATCGGTTTTGCCTTGTTGGGCAATGGCGCTGGGTTTTAGTCCCGAAAGTGCAGCCAAAAAACCATAACTGGTGGTTCTTTCGGCAATAATCATATCGGGTTTTTGCTGGCGAATTATTTTTCGAATCGTAAAAGGAGCGAAGCTGAATTCCAGTGTTCTGAGAATTCTGCTCAACAACGAATTATTTGGAGTTTGTAATTCCCAGCTGATAATTTCAAAATCGCCAAATTCCTTTAAGCCATTTGTCCACGTGATGGCATCGGCACGGTAGGATTCTCCAAGAAAAAGTATTTTTCTTTTTTTCATTAGATAGCTTAAATTTTTACCACAAACTAAATCGAATTCCTGAATTTTAAAATACGTTTAACCGCAAAGATTAAAGAAAGGTTATTCATTGTCTATAAAAACGCAAAGAACGCAAAGCTTTGCGTAATACTTTGTGTTCTTAGCGGTTAAAAAAAAGGGCTAACTTTTTCTAAAATTCATCCGTTTCTAAAGCGCGATTCATGAATTCGTTCAATGGTTTTAAAAGGATTAGTTTTTGACTCATTTTAGGAACAAAATCTTTTTGTAATACTTCGGAAATATCGAATTTTTGAACGGTTTCGAAACTTTTTAATTTCAAAAAATCAATCGCAGGATGGTCTTTTTCGTAACCTCTGGGTGGATTTTTAAGCAGGCTTTTTTCATTGCGGCTAAAATCGCCAAATTCCCTTTTGAAATTGGGTTCGTTCAAAATGGCTTCCAAATCTTCGTAGAAAAAAGCAATTTCTTTTCGGATTTTTTTGAGTTGATCCGGATCTGGCGAATAAAATCCTCCTGCTATAAAACTGGCTCCTCTTTCAATATGAACATAATATCCTGCGCGATTTGCGTCTTTTAAACCGGAAGACAACCAAACTCCCAAATGCGATTTATAAGGCGATTTGTCTTTAGAAAATCGAATATCACGATTGATTCTGAAAGTACAATTTTTGATTTCCAGCATTTCCAGAGCCGAATCCATTGGTTTCATTGCATCGAGAAAATCAGCTACGAGTTGATGGTAGTCTTTTTTAAAAATCTCATAGCGTTTTTTGTTATCCTGAAACCATTCTCGGTTATTATTGTTTCTTAAATCGTCTAAGAATTGTAGTGATTCTTTTGTAAGCATTCGTGATGTTTTTTGAATTTTTATTTTGCAGTTTTTGATTCGGCGTTCCATTTCAGATAACCGCCATCCAGATTGTATATTTTTTTAAATCCTAATGCTGATAGTTTTTCGGATGCTTTCAGACTTCGTTTGCCACTTCGGCAATACACATAAACGGCTTTGTTTTTGTTGAGTTTTTCAGTGTTTTTAACGAAATTTTCGTTTTGCCAATCGATATTTACAGCATTGTCGATATGTCCTTCGCCAAATTCTTCGGGAGTACGAACATCCAGAATTTGTGGTTTTGGAGTGGATTTTATTTCTTTTGCGAAAGCAGTAACTTCAACCGTTTTGATATTTGTAGTCGTTTGAGCTTTGCCGGAAAATAGTGTGAATAAGAAGATTAACGAGAATACGATTTTGGATTTCATATGATTTGAATTTTAATAGTCTCAAAAATAGTTAAAAAGTATAGGTTTTGTTTTGTTTGTAAATTTTTTTTGCCACAGATTAACACAGATTTAAACGGATTAATCTAGTAGTAATTGAAATTATTTGCTGTTCAGTAATCGGAATGAAATAATGTCGGTTTTTAAAAACATATAAGTCATATGAGTTTTATTTTAGTTAGTGTCTTACTTAATGGGTATATGGTTTTGTAAATTAGGTCATATAAGGTTTGGCGGTGTTTTTATATGATAATAAATTACTAATATGTTAAATTCTTATATGGACTTATATTTCAAAAGTTTAGGCTTTAAATAATTGATTAAGATGATAACTTATATGACTTATATGTTTTAAAAAAAATTATAAGTTGAATATCTTATAAGATTGCAACGTCGATTTTACAATGGCTTCGGTGCGTTCCGGATGTGTATCTGAAATAAAAAGTTGACCAAAAGTGTCGGAGTTAACCATTTCTACAATTTTTGCTACTCGGGTCTCGTCTAATTTGTCAAAAATATCATCAAATAATAAAATGGGTTTTACGCCACTTTGTTTTTTTAGGAATTCAAATTGCGCCAGTTTTAAAGCAATCAAAAATGATTTTTGTTGTCCTTGTGAGCCGAATTTTTT
Source organism: Flavobacterium commune (assembly GCF_001857965.1). Taxonomy (NCBI): domain Bacteria; kingdom Pseudomonadati; phylum Bacteroidota; class Flavobacteriia; order Flavobacteriales; family Flavobacteriaceae; genus Flavobacterium; species Flavobacterium commune. The sequence continues at coordinate 2,817,576 of NZ_CP017774.1, forward strand.
GATGGGATGATTGTCAATTTTAAAGGATAAATCGTCTTTATGGATTCCCATGCTGGTATATTGCAAGGTTCTGTCCTTATTGATGTTTTCCTGTAAAAGTGTCAATAAATCATTTTCGAACAAATGACTTTCATATACTAATTGAACTGATTCCTGCGAACCCGTAATGGCATGATGGTGTTCGTTGAAAATGGGAATAAACTCGGCAATGAATTCTTTTCTTTTTTCGAAAATGTATTTCCCAAAATCGTTGAGTTGCTCATTATATATAGATAAGGTATCGTTGTCAAAAACATGATTCAAAGCAAAATATTTCAACAGAGCGTTGCGCTGACTCATTACTTTTTGGTATTGAATGAGTTGTTGCAAATAATGCGAATCGAGTTGGGATATAATGCTGTCAATAAACTTTCGGCGGGTTTCGCTGCCTTCGATAATTAAATCCCTGTCGGCTGGTGAAATAATCACGAGTGGTATAAATCCAATATGATCGGAGAATTTATCATAAGCTTTGCCGTTGCGCTTCAGTACTTTTTTTTGTCCTTTTTTCAGGCTGCAAACCAGTTGTTCGCTTCTTTTATTTTTGATGAATTCGGCATCAATTACAAAAAACTCTTCGCCATGTTTGATATTTTGAACTGCCAGCGGATTAAAATAGCTTTTTCCATAAGATAAATGGTAAATAGCGTCCAGAACATTGGTTTTTCCAATACCGTTTTTTCCAACAAAGCAGATTATTTTACCGTCAAATTCGAAATTGGCTTCTGAAAAATTTTTATAGTTGAATAAAGATATTTTTTTTAAATACATTTTGTGGTTTGCTGCTATTGAGGTATTTGCTGTTTTTGTAGCTGTGTTTAAAAACGGCTGCAAATTATTGAAAAATATCGATATAAATGGCTTTTGAATTTGTTTCTGTGCCAAAAAAAATCCCGCAGGATTTGAGGATTATTCGTTAAAATAAAAATATTTTCGATTTAGGTATAAAATATTAGTTTTTATGTGTGGGTTTGAATAAAAATTTTATTTTTGCGGTTCACTAAATTATTTTTAAATGGCTACGTACAATAAAAGAGGATATAAAGCACCAAAAGAGAAAGAAGTTAAAGAGACAGTTGAAGAAGTTGTAATCGACGAAAAAAACAGCACAACGGCTGAGGTTTTTTCTAAATTAGATGAAACTGCATCAAGAACAGAAGACTGGGTAGCTAAAAACCAAAAAATCATTATTGGTGTAGTAGGAGCTATTGCTTTATTAACAGTAGGATATGTAGCTTATCAAAAATTTATTGCTGAACCAAAAGAAGAGGAAGCGGCTAGCGAAATGTTTGTGGCGCAACAAAATTTTCAACAGGCCAGTAGCGGTGTTGCAAGTGATTCATTGTACAAATTGGCATTAAACGGTTCTGAAGGTAAATTTGGTTTTATTAAAATAGCTGACGAATATTCAGGAACTTCAGCTGGAAATTTAGCGAATTATTGTGCTGGTATTGCTTATTTGAATACAGGTAAATTTGCAGAGGCTATTGAGTATTTAGGGAAATTCAAATCGGATGATGTTGTTTTGAGTGCTTTGGCAAAAGGAGCAATCGGTGACGCTTATGCAGAGAAAAATCAGCCAAAAGAAGCTTTAGAAAATTATATAAAAGCATTTGAATCTAATAAAAATGATTTTACAACGCCACGTTTCTTGTTGAAAGCCGGAAAAACAGCTTTGGAATTAGGAAACAAAGAAGACGCTTTGAAGTATTTTACAGATATTAAAGATAATTATGAGAATGCACCTGAAGCTGCTTCAGTTGATGCTTTGATAGGTTTATCTCAATAATATAAAACACATTTAAAAATTGGTGATTGCAAGGAATTAATACTTGTAATCACCAATTTTTATTTATAAATTGAAAGTCTAAAAAAATAAATTTGATATGGCAACGATTAATAAAAATTTATCAGTTTACGATAAGAGTACACTTCCAAGTGCGAAAGATTTTCGTTTTGGAGTTGTAGTTTCAGAGTGGAATGACACTATAACAGAAGGTTTGTACAAAGGAGCGGAAGACGCTTTTTTAGACAATGAAGTTCCGGCAGCAAATATTATCCGATGGAATGTTCCGGGAAGTTTTGAGTTGATTTACGGAGCTAAAAAAATGTTGCAAACTCAAAAAGTGGATGCTGTAATTGCGATAGGTTGTGTGATTCAGGGACAAACCAAGCATTTTGATTTTGTTTGCGAAGGTGTAACACAAGGAATTAAGGATCTGAATGTGCAAACCGATATTCCGGTAATTTTTTGTGTGTTGACCGATAATACGATGCAGCAATCCATTGACAGAAGTGGAGGAATTCACGGAAATAAAGGAACTGAAGCGGCGATTGCAGCAATAAAAATGGCATACATCCGTCAGCAGGCTTCATTGACTCATGATTATGTACCGCAAAATTTGTTGACTTCGGGAGCAATTCAGCTCGATGAAGGGACACCTTTAGAATTAAAAGAGTAAAACTAAATAATTCAAAATGAAACCTATACTATTCTAGCCAAATGGTATAGGTTTTTTTGTTTTATTTATGATTTGCAAATGAAGGAAAGCCAGCCAAAAATTATTAAATTTGCTGGACTTCGTTATCCTCGGAATATTAATTACTAAAAACTGAATACTGAAAAAATGTCGAGTATCATCCAATTACTTCCTGATCATGTTGCTAACCAAATCGCTGCGGGTGAAGTGGTTCAAAGACCGGCTTCGGTGGTGAAAGAATTGCTTGAAAATGCTGTTGATGCTAATGCAACGGATATTAAGTTAATTATAAAAGATGCCGGGAAATCATTGGTTCAGGTAATTGATAATGGAAAAGGAATGAATGTAACCGATGCACGGTTGTGTTTTGAGCGTCATGCTACTTCCAAAATTCGCCATGCCGAAGATTTGTTTAGTTTGCATACCAAAGGTTTTCGTGGTGAAGCTTTGGCTTCTATTGCGGCGATTGCCCATGTGGAAATGAAAACCAAACAGGATCAGGAAGAACTGGGGACGCAAATTGTAATCGAAGGAAGTAAATTTGTTTCTCAGGAATCGGCTGTGTTGCCTAAAGGGACTTCGTTTGCCGTTAAAAATTTGTTTTTCAATATTCCTGCCCGACGTAATTTCTTAAAGTCGGATACGGTGGAATACCGACATATTATTGATGAATTTCAGCGTGTGGCTTTGGCACATTCCAATATTCATTTTACGTTTTATCATAATGGCAGTGAAATGTATAATTTACCCATTTCGACCTTAAGACAACGTGTGGTGAATGTTTTTTCGGGGAAAACTAACGAGAAATTAGTTCCCGTTCAGGAAGATACTGAAATTGTAACGGTTCAGGGATTTGTCAGCAAACCTGAATTTGCTAAAAAAAACAGGGGAGAACAGTTTTTCTTTGTCAATGACCGATTTATAAAAAGTGGTTATTTGCATCATGCGGTGATGGCTGCTTATGACGGAATTTTAAAAGACGGAACCCAACCGAGTTATTTCCTGTATTTGACAGTTCCTGCGAACTCTATCGATATCAATATTCATCCTACCAAAACTGAAATCAAGTTTGATGATGAAAGTGCTTTGTATGCTATTTTAAGGGCTTCGATAAAACACAGTTTGGGGCAGTTTAATGTGGCACCTGTTTTGGATTTCGAAAGAGATGCTAATTTGGATACGCCTTATCATTATAAAGATATGGAAGGAGCTATGCCTACCATTCAGGTGGATAGTACTTTTAATCCGTTTTCGGATGATAAAGTCAATAAGCATTATGCTGGTTCTAATTTAAGTTCAGCTTCGACTTCTGCATACAAAAAACCGGCAGCTACAGCCAGTTGGGAAAGTTTATATGTGGGGTTAAAGCAAGAGCCTGAATTCACAACGGAAACCGAAAGCACCGAATTTTCATTCGAAAGTGAAGAAGTTACGGGTTCGTTATTTAATGACGAAGAAGTAGAACACGCCGTTCAGAATGTATATCAAATTCATAAAAAATATATTGTTTCTCCGATTAAATCTGGAATGGTAATTGTGGATCAGCAACGCGCACATCAGAGGGTTTTGTACGAACAATTTTTGACGAATATGACGGTGCATCAGGCATCGAGCCAGCAGTTGTTGTTTCCGTTGAATTTGTATTTTTCGTCAAGCGAAATGGAATTAATTGATGAATTGAAGCTTTCCCTTGTCAATACAGGATTTGTTTTTGAAGATACTAATGATGATCATGTGGTGATTTCAGGAATTCCGGTAAATGTTACCGAGAGTGAGGTTTCAATGCTTTTAGAACAGTTACTGAACGATTTGCAGGATGGAATTCCGGAGAATAGTTTTAGTCAAAATGATACTATTGCCAAGTCTATGGCAAAGAGTTTAGCCGTGAAAACAGGAACAAGTTTAACCGTTAAGGAACAGGAAAATTTAGTAAATGGTCTTTTTGCCTGTAAAGACCCTAATGTATCGCCTTTTCAAAAACCAACTTTCATCACCATGCGTGTGGAAGATATAGATAAAAAATTTGCAGTATGATGAATGTTACCGAAACAGTAAAACAATTATTGATAATAAATATTCTGTTTTTTATAGGAACTCTAATAGTAGGTAATCCAGCTTACGAGATATTGGCAATGTATTTTCCCGAAAATCAGGAATTTCATGGTTGGCAAGTTATCTCGCACATGTTTATGCACGGTAGCTTTATGCACATTTTCTTCAATATGTTTGCCTTGTATTCATTTGGTTCTGCGTTGGAACATTTTTGGGGAAGTCAAAAATTTCTTTTCTTTTATATTTCTTGTGGTTTAGGAGCTGCTTTATTGCATACAGGGATTAATTATTACTATTTTAATGATGCCATCAGTATATTAGGAGAACAGGGTTTTCAAAAAACAGAGATTTTAAAATTGTTGAATGAAGGAAAAATTGATACACGATGGCAATCGATTTTAACAGCATCAGAATATCAGAATTTTATTAGTGCTTTTGTAGGCACTGTTGTAGGAGCGTCCGGTGCTATTTATGGAATTGTTGTAGCTTTTGCTTTTATGTTTCCAAATGCAGAGTTGGCTTTGCTATTTATTCCTGTACCAATAAAAGCCAAGTATTTTGTACCGGGTTTGGTTTTAATCGATTTGTATTTGGGAGTATCCGGACAATCAATTTTTGGAGGAACTGGAATTGCTCATTTTGCACATGTAGGAGGTGCTTTGTTTGGTTTCTTAATCATGTGGTATTGGAAGAAAAATGAGTTTAACAGCAACCGTTGGAATTAATATTTTAAAAGAGAATTAACTTTGATAAAACCGGATATATGAATATTCTAGACGACTTAAAATTGCAATACAAACTTGGAGGAATCGCTAATAGATTAATCTATTGGAATGTAGCTTGCTTTTTGATTTCGTTGCTTTTTTTCTATCAGTTTCAAGCTGGTTCGTTTGCTTATCCTTCCTGGATTTTGTTGTCAACTTCTCCCGAAGACTTTATTTATAATCCATGGACATTTTTGACTTATGCTTTTTTTCACGATGGATTTTGGCATTTGGTTTTTAATATGATTGTTTTGAATTTTTCAAGTCAGTTGTTTTTAACTTTTTTCAATCAGAAACAGTTTTTAGGCTTGTACCTTTTGAGTGCTGTTTTTGCAGGAATTGTTTTTGTGACAACTTATTATTTGATGAATATTAGTGCGCCTATTGTAGGTGCTTCGGCGGCAATTATGGCAATATTGGTTGCTGTTACCACTTACCAGCCCTTAATGCAAGTACGTTTATTATTGGTAGGGAATGTAAAATTATGGCACATTACAGCAGTCTTGCTTATACTAGATTTGATGCAATTGCGTTTGGAAAATATGGGCGGTCATATTTCGCATTTGGCGGGTGCTTTTTTTGGTTTTGTTTATATCAAGGTTTTACAAAACGGAACCGATATGAGTTTGCTAATTACCAGAATTATTGATTTTTTCGTCAATAGTTTTAGAAAATCGCCATCGACACCTTTTAAAAAAGTACATAAAAATTATTCAAGGCAGCCTGTTGAAAAACGTGCTTCCAGAATTGTAACAAAAGATAAAGTTCAGCAACAAATTGACGAGATTTTGGATAAAATCAGTCAGTCAGGCTATGATAGTTTAACAAAAGAAGAGAAAGATTTTTTATTCAAATCAGGGAAATAATTGTTTGAAGTTTCTTAGTTTTACTTTAAGCATAAATAAAAAATAATGAAAAAGCTTTCGTGGTTTAACAGGGGAATGTTTTCTTTAAATATCCTTTTGATAGCCCTTACTTTTATCGCTTATGTTTTGCCATTTTTGTCACCGAAGATTTTTCCTCTTTTATCGGTGCTGACTTTGTTTATGCCTTTGTTTTTTATATTTAATACTCTTTTTTTTCTGTATTGGGCCATTCAATTCAAAAAGAGGATGATGCTATCGGGCTTGGTTTTGCTAATGGGGATTACTTTTATTAATAAATTCTATAAATTTTCGAATAAAGAGTATCCTGAAACCGATAAGGATTTTGTAGTAATGAGCTACAATGTGCGCTTGTTTAATTTGTTTAAATGGCAAGATAAATCAGATATTCCGGAGACTATTTTAGAATTTATAAATGATAAAAACCCCGATATTTTATGTGTTCAGGAGTATTCTAATTCAGCTCAAGTTGATTTGAAAGTGTATCCGCACCGTGCTATTTTTATGGAAGGAAAGCAAATAAAAACCGGGCAGGCTATTTTTTCGAAATTCCCAATTATTGAGCAGGGTAAAATTTCTTTTCCCAATTCGAATAACAACGTAGTTTATGCCGATATTAAGAAAGGTAAGGATATTATAAGGGTTTACAATATGCAGCTACAGTCAATCAAGATTTCGCCCGATGTTAATGAGATTTCGGAGAATATAGATGTGATTAATAAGCAAAAATCCCAAATGTTGTTTATTCGAATAAGCAAGGCTTTCAAACAGCAACAACAGCAAGCCGAAATTTTAAAAGAAAGTATCAGAGAATGTAAATATCCGCTTATTATTTGTGGGGATATGAACAATAGTGCTTTCTCTTATGTGTATCGCATCATTAAAGGCAGTTTAAAAGATGGATTTGAAGAAGCCGGAAAAGGTTTTGGGCAAACCTATCGTTTTAAGTATTATCCTGCCCGTATAGACTATATTTTTGCCGACAGAATAATGAAGGTCAAAAAGTTTGAAACCTTCCCTGAATTCGATAATTCCGATCATTATCCGATTATGGCAAAGCTTTCGTTGGATTAGGTTTTTATAGCCAGGAATGCACGAATTATTAGTGAGAAATTTTACGGTTAAAAAAAAATATCTCAAATTATCGAATAACTAAATGCTGTGTTTTTAGATAATCTACAGTAAATTTTCCTTCGTTAAAAAGTAAATCTAGAATACTTAAGTTGTTGATGAAACCAAATTTATCATCAAAAACCTGAGTGTAAGGTTCGAATACAGAAGTGTCTTTTTTTCCGTTTACTAAAAAACGATAATCCTGAATTTCATTTGAATCTACTTCATGAAAATATTCGGTAGTAGTTTCAAAATCGAATTTAGTACGCATACATTTGGAGATAATCTCGAATGCTTCCAGATTCAAATCCATCAGGAAAGTGTGTTTCTTTTCGAAAAAAGGCACAAAATCATCTTCGAAAAATTCAAAGAAAGGAGAGCTTCTGTAAGCGGCTTCCAGAGATTTAAAATGTTGTTTCTGCCAGTCAAAATCGTTTTCTATCTGAATGTCTTTGGTTTTTTGATGGCTCGTTTTGGAATGTTTTATAGGGATATTTAGGAGCTGGATTCCGTTAGGGCTATAAATATAAGTGCGGTTTCTATTGGTTTGTTTTTGGAAATTATCTTCCATTTCAAAGACGATACTTTCTGATTGCAGCATGGCAACAAAATGACTAATCGACGGGAAATAGGAGGGATGTAATAGGGTTTTCATTTGTGAATTGGTCTAAATTTTCAAAGTCATAAGTATTAAAGAACCATAAAATAGGCACTTTTTAACTTTTAAACATTCGGCTATATGTTGTGTTTTTCTCTTTTCTTTTTTTCCAAAAATATTCTCCTACAAAGAAAACGGTCAATAGAATTAGGAATATTTTAAAATAAGATTGTGGTTGACCTTCACCATTAACGGTTGTAAAAATTCTGTTCCACCGTATCTTGTTTAATCCTTTTGCATTAGAATCCCAACTCATCCAGATAAATATTGGTTTTCCTACGATATGATCTTCGGGTGTATAGCCAAAATAACGTGCATCTAGTGAATTATGGCGATTGTCACCCATCATCCAGTAATAATTTTGTTTAAATGTATATGTCGTTACTTTTTTATTATTTATATAAATTATGTTGTCTTTTATATTTAGAGTGTTTCCTTCGTATTCAGAAATAATTTTTTTATAGAATACTAAAGATTTTAAATCTAAATTTACTGTTTCTCCTTCTTTTGGAATGTAAATCGGACCAAAATTATCATTAGACCAATTGTTTGTTACAGAAGGTTTTTGGTCCTTAAAATCAGGAAATATTCCGTCTTCAGAACCGTTGTTAATTACTCTGCTTACAGAAGTAATTCCAGGGACTTTTTTCAATTTTTCCGCTCCGGAAAAAGTTAATGCGTATATTATTAAAGTGTCTCTTGAGCTATTTATAAAAGAGGCTCCGTCAGTTGCATTTAATTCTTTTAATAAATATTCGAAATCTATTGGTGTTTTACCATCATAAACTGCTTTGTAGGAGTACTGTGTTTTTGCTCTTTCAGGTAAAATCAATTCTTTTCCATTGATAAAAACAATTCCATTTTTTATCTCCAGACTGTCGCCAGGAATTCCTACACAGCGTTTTACATAATTTGTTTTTTTATCAATAGGTTTATAATGTTTTTTATCAGCAGGAAGATACATGTTAAACAAAGTATCTGTGGGCCAATTAAAAACAACAATATCATTATTATTTATTTTTTGATAACCAGGAAATCTTAAATAGGGAAGTTGAGGTTTAGAAAAATATGATTTAATGTTAAAGAAAGGTATAGTGTCGTGAACCATTGGTGCAGCAACTGTTGTCATTGGGACTCTAGCGCCATAATTAAACTTACTTACAAATAAAAAATCGCCTATTAATAGGGTTTTTTCTAATGATGCTGTAGGAATTGTATATGGTTGAATAATATAAGTATGCACTAAAGTTGCTACAATAATAGCAAATAATAGAGAGCTTATTGTATCTCCAGTTTTGCTTTTAGGATGTATGCTTCTTTCTTTATTATACTCTAATTTTTGAGTATAATTGATGTAATAGATATATAATCCGCATGTTAGAATTCCTAAGATAGTGTCTAACTGACTGCGTTTTCCAAAATTTCTTAATGTTTCTAGCCAAATAACAGGAAACATAATCAGGTTTATAATGGGAATGAAAAGTAATAATGTCCACCAGGTTGGACGTTTAATAATTTTCATTAGCACTATAGCATTATATATTGGTATTGCTGCTTCCCAGCTTTTTCTACCAGCGGCTTTGTATAATTTCCAAGTTCCTAAAAAATGAACTACTTGAATTACGAGAAAGAAAATAAACCACTGGGTTAGTGTCATGATAATTTTATTACAGCTTTATGAACTTTGAATTTAAACTAGATATTGTTTTTCTCTTTTCTCTTTTTCCAAAAATATTCTCCAACGAAGAACGCTGCCAATAGAATTAAGAAAATTTTGAAATACGATTGTGGTTGACCTTCGCCATTTACAGTAGTGAAAACTCTGTCCCAACGCACTTTGTTGATTCCTTTACCATTCGCATCCCAACTCATCCAGATAAAAACAGGTTTCCCTACAATGTGATCTGCGGGTACATAACCCCAGTAACGGCTATCTTCTGAGTTGTGTCGATTATCACCCATCATCCAATAGTAGTTTTGTTTGAAAGTATAGCTGTTTACGACTTTCCCATTCAAGCGGATTTCGTTCCCGGTAACTTTTAAGTCGTTTTTGTTTCCGTTTTCGTCTTTTTCATAATCAGTAATGATTCTTTTGTAAAAGGGCAAACTCTCTAAAGTAAGCGCTACTGTTTTTCCTGCTTCCGGGATATAAATAGGGCCTAAATTATCCTGATTCCATTTGTTGATATTTGGAAAAATGCTTGGTTCAACATTCTTTGCGATTTGTTGTTTTACAATAGTTATTCCGGCTGTATTTCTTAATCTTTCGGCACTTGCAGCAGTTAATGCTCTAAAATATAAGGTGTCTTTTGCTTCGTTTATAGCTACTCCATCGGTAACATCCAATTCTCTTAATAGGTTTTCAAAATCAACAGGTGGATTTTTAGTGTCTATTCCTACTGCATAAGAAAATTGAGGTTTTGCACGTTCAGGCAGTTGTAATACTTTTCCGTTAATGTAGATAGTGCCGTCTTTTATAGCCAAACTGTCTCCCGGAATACCTACGCATCTTTTTACATAGTTGGATTTTTTATCAATAGGTTTAATCACTCCAGGTTTTCCTTTTTGCTCAAAAAAGTAATGCACGGTGTCAACAGGCCAGTTAAAAACAACAATGTCTGCGCGTTCAATTTTGTCTTCAATTCCGGGTAATCTTAAATAAGGCAATTGCGGAAAACTCAGGTAGGATTTTCTTTTGGTCATTGGAATAGAGTCATGAACCATCGGCAAAGCAACTGTTGTCATAGGAACTCTGGCTCCATAATTTACCTTGCTTACAAAAAGAAAATCGCCTATGAGTAATGATTTTTCTAATGAAGAAGTTGGAATGGTATAAGGTTGTACAAAATAAGTATGTACAAAAGTAGCAACAATTATTGCGAATAATAGTGAACTTACCGTATCGGCTGTTTTGTTTTTAGGATGAAGACTTCTTTCTTTGATGTAGTCTAATTTTTGAGTGTAATTGATGTAATAAATATATAATCCGCAAGTTACCACTCCTAAAATAGTATCTAATTGAGAGCGCTTTCCAAAACTCCTTAATGTTTCTACCCAAATAACCGGAAACATAATCAGGTTGATAATTGGTATAAAAAGCAATAAAGTCCACCAAGTAGGTCGGTTAATGATTTTCATCAGAACAATAGCGTTATATACAGGTATTGCAGCTTCCCATTTTTTTCTTCCTGCTGCTTCATATAATTTCCAAGTTCCTAAAAAATGAACAACTTGAATAATGAGAAAAAACACAAACCATTGATATAGTGTCATAGTTCTTTTGAATTAAAGGTTAATTTGGGTTTGATTATTGAATGTTAAGAACATCACGCATACTGAAAATCCCCTGTTTTCCGGCTAACCATTCGGCTGCAATTACAGCTCCAAGTGCAAATCCTTCACGGTTGTGAGCCGTATGTTTGATTTCGATGCTGTCAATACCGGAATCATAAGTTACAGTGTGCGTCCCAGGAACTTCTCCGGTACGAACCGCTTCAATATGAATTTCGTTTTCTTTAGCCTGCTCTAATGTCCAGTTTTTGTAATCGCTGTTTTCGATAACCCCCTGAGCCAATGAAATAGCAGTTCCACTTGGAGCATCCAGTTTGTGGATATGGTGAATTTCTTCCATAGTTACCTTGTATCCATCGATGTTAGCCATCATTTTAGCTAAATATTCGTTTAGACCAAAAAACAAATTTACTCCTAAGCTAAAGTTAGAGCTAGAAATAAAACCACCGTTTTTTGCTGCGCACAAAGCAATCATTTCGTCGTAACGGTCTAACCAGCCGGTTGTTCCTGAAACTACCGGTACATTGTTGTTGAAACAGGCCGAAATATTATCTACAGCAGCCATAGGAACGCTAAAATCAATTGCAACATCAGCAGTTGCAAGTCCGTCGTAGGTGTTGAATTCGTCTTTTTTCAAAACAATTTCATGACCTCTCTCCAGAGCAATTCTTTCAATTACCTGACCCATTTTTCCGTATCCTAAAAGCGCGATTTTCATTTGTGTATTATTTTAAATTAAAAAGATATTGAATCAATCAATTCTTTTGTATTCGATTAAAAGTTATAATTAAGGCTAAGCCCTACGTTTGTCTTAAGATTGATATCGTTTCTGTAAAGAGTAGGTTTTATCGACAGTCGGTCGTCAACATTAAACTGCATTAATGCCGCATCAACATTGGCATCGATGATATTTAAAACATAAAAACCTACGATGAACAAAGTAGAGAAATCCCGATTTCGCTGGTAAAATTTTTGTCCCGCAATCAATCGGCTGTCATCCAAAAACGAAAATTCATCATCGGTATATCCTTCTAATCTTCGTTTGTAAGCATCTCTAAATTGATGGTATTTTTTATTGCTGTCTAAATAAAAGTACAGACTGGTTCCAATGGCTCCATAAACCAATGGAATTTTCCAATATTTTTTATTGTAAGCCTGACCCAAACCCGGTAAAACGGCCGAATAAAATGCTGCTTTTGCCGGTGTTAAAGGATCGATGTCAATTGACTTCAGAGTGTCTTTGGCTACTGCTTCTTCTGTTTTGGCTGTTTTTTGTGCCAATGCAGAAGTGTTGCTTAAAATAATTAGAAATAGTGCTATGGAAATAATTTTGTTCACTATCCCTTAATTAATTCAATAATTCGATTAAAATCGTCTTCAGACTGGAATGGAATAGTAATTTTCCCTTTTCCATTAGTAGCAACTTTGATGTCAACTAAGTTTCCAAAATAAGCATTAAAAATTCTTTTTTGACTTTCGTTTACATCAAATGAAGCTGCTTTTGTTTTTGCAACAGCTGCTTTTGGTTTTAGACTTTCGTGGTAGTTTTTTACCAAAGTTTCGGTGTCGCGAACCGAAAGATTCTGACTTACAATTTTTTGGTAAATATCCGTTTGTGCATCCAGATCCTCAATGTTGATGATGGCTCTACCGTGACCCATACTGATGAAACCGTCACGAATTCCCGTTTGGATAATTGGATCCAGTTTTAAAAGTCTCAAATAATTAGCAATTGTAGAGCGTTTTTTTCCTACGCGCTCACTCATTTGTTCCTGAGTCAGCTGGATTTCATCCATTAAGCGTTGGTACGAAAGAGCTATCTCGATAGGATCTAAGTCATGACGTTGAATGTTTTCAACCAATGCCATAACAAGAGATTCATTGTCATTCGCAATTCGGATGTAAGCCGGAACATGAGTTAATCCAACTAATTTTGAAGCACGCAAACGACGCTCTCCCGAAATTAACTGGTATTTATTGAACTCTAATTTTCGAACAGTAATAGGTTGGATTACACCTAATTCCTTGATGGAAGTGGCTAATTCTTTTAAAGATTCTTCGTTGAAATTGCTTCTGGGCTGAAACGGGTTGATTTCAATAGCTTCAATTTCAAGTTCAATAATATTTCCAACAACTTTGTCTGCATTTTTATCTTCTACAGATTTAATATCGTTTTCAGGGTCTTTTAGTAAAGCCGATAAACCTCTTCCTAAAGCCTGTTTTTTTATCGCTTTCGTCATATAATTATTGGATGTTTTTCTTTATAATTTCCTGAGCAAGATGTAAATAATTGGTCGCGCCTTTACTAGTAGCATCATAGTTAATGATACTTTCACCAAAACTAGGTGCTTCACTCAATTTTACATTTCGTTGGATAATAGTTTCAAAAACCATATCGTTAAAATGCTTTTGTACCTCTTCAACTACCTGATTTGATAAACGCAATCTCGAATCGTACATAGTCAATAGTAAACCTTCAATGTCTAAATCAGGATTGTGGATTTTTTGAATACTTTTTATTGTATTTAATAATTTACCCAAACCTTCCAAAGCAAAATATTCGCATTGAATAGGAATCACTACAGAATCGGCAGCTGTTAAGGCATTTAATGTCAACAGTCCAAGCGAAGGCGCGCAGTCAATAATGATATAATCGTAGTCGTCTTTTACACTTTCTAATGCTTTTTTAAGCATGTATTCTCTGTTTTCCTTGTCAACTAATTCAATTTCGATAGCCACAAGGTCGATGTGAGCAGGAATAACATCAACATTAGGAGCAGTACATGGTACTACAGCTTCTTTTGGAGTATTGCTGTGTTCCAGAATTTGGTAAGTACCAATTTCTACACTTTCCACATCGATACCTAATCCGGAACTGGCATTTGCCTGAGGATCAGCGTCTATTAATAATACTTTTTTCTCTAAAACACCTAGGGAAGCTGCAAGATTTACAGATGTTGTAGTCTTTCCAACGCCTCCTTTTTGATTAGCAATCGCAATGATTTTGCCCATTTATTTTGTATAATTTTGAACGGTAAAAATACAATTTATTATTGTTTCTAAAAATCTATTTTGTTAACATTTGTTAAAGCTTGATTTGGGGTGTTTTGAGGGATTTTGGTTTGGATTTTAGTCAAATTATATAATTTTTATTTTATTTTCAATAATTGTTTGCAAAACTTAAAAAAAGTTGTATATTTGCAGCCGCGTTACGGGGTGTAGCGTAGCCCGGTTATCGCGCCTGCTTTGGGAGCAGGAGGCCGCAGGTTCGAATCCTGCCACCCCGACGAAAACCTTCTTGTAAACCAAGAAGGTTTTTTTATTTGTGATAGTGGCATTATTATTTTACTGGTGTCTTTATTAGGATTAGAAAAGTTTTCATATTCTTCTATATTAAGATAATAAAAACTGATAATTCTAGTCTCGTTTTCAAATAATAAAAACTTACTTTTGTGCTGTTTTTAAAATTAAACCTTTAATTATTATGTCAGATACAATCGAAAAAATAAAATGTCTTATTATAGGTTCTGGTCCTGCGGGTTATACTGCAGCAATTTATGCGGCCAGAGCTAATATGAATCCAATATTATACCAAGGAATGCAACCAGGAGGTCAATTGACTACTACTAATGAAGTAGAGAATTTTCCGGGATATGTTGATGGAGTTACGGGGCCGGAAATGATGATTCAGTTGCAGCAACAAGCGCAACGTTTTGGTGCAGATATTCGTGATGGATGGGCTACTAAAGTGGATTTTTCAGGAGATATTCATAAGGTGTGGATTAATGATACTATCGAATTACACTGTGAAACGGTAATTATTTCTACTGGGGCTTCGGCTAAATATTTAGGATTACCATCAGAACAACATTATTTACAAATGGGTGGTGGAGTTTCGGCTTGTGCCGTTTGTGATGGTTTTTTCTATAGAAATCAGGAAGTAGTGATTGTAGGAGCAGGGGATTCAGCTTGTGAAGAAGCGCATTATTTGTCAAAACTTTGTAAAAAAGTAACTATGCTGGTAAGAAGTGAGAAATTCAGAGCTTCAAAAATCATGGAAGAAAGAGTTCGTAAAACGGAGAATATTGAGATTTTATTAAACCACGACACGGTTGAAGTTATAGGAGATGGTCAGGTAGTGGAAGCTATCAAAGTATTGAATAAGACTACCAATGAAACTTATGATATTCCAGCGACAGGTTTCTTTGTGGCTATTGGTCATAAACCTAATACTGATATTTTTAAAGATTATTTAACTCTGGATGAAACAGGTTATATTATTAATACGCCTGGAACTTCAAAAACGAATGTTGAAGGTGTTTTTGTAGCCGGAGATGCTGCTGATCATGTATACCGTCAGGCGATTACTGCTGCTGGTACTGGTTGTATGGCTGCTTTGGATGCCGAAAGATATTTGGCTGCTAAAGGATAATTTTTTTTTAGAATAAAAAAATAGCCTGTTTCATTTTGAGTGGAACAGGCTTTTTTTTGTAAAATTATTTTTTAGATATTTTGGCTTTGTCTATAAATTGATTCATCTCGATTTTAGCCTCACCATAAAGATCTATTTCCGATTTTTCGCTGGCGTTGATAATAATGTCTTTTTTAGGATTTACAGCTGCTTTGCTTTGTCCTTCAGTAATTAATTCGATGCTTTTTATATCTAATTTAGAGGCTTCTAATTCTGAATTGTTTTCTAATCGGATGATACTACTATCAGCTTCACCTTCAATTTTAGCCTTTGTTTTTTGATACATATCTATGGCTAAATCAGTGGTTTTTACTAAGGATTTCAGTTCTGCATTTTTAGTTAATTCGAATTTTATTTTTTCACTGCTTAGATTCAGCTCAATTTTTGAACTGCCGTCAGCCTGTAATAGAAAATGGGTTGTTTTGGCATTCATGAATATTTTTGAATCGTCAAAAGTTTTGATGTTCAGATTTTCCGTAAGGATTTCCTGGATTGCATTAACTACAGCTTCATTTTTTGATGTAATACTGTTTAGTTGTTCGGTGTATGTAATTTTTACTTTTAAAGATTTACTCTTTACCACATTTTTAGAAGTAGAAAGATGCAGGACGCTATCAGTAACATCAATGTCTATAATGTCAATTAAATTATCATCGGCTTCCAATTTTATTTCAGGATATTCACCTCTTTCTAATGAAACAATCAGATTGTCTTGTACTTCAATAGCACTGAAGTTTTTGATGTTTTTTTGCTTTGTTACGATTGTTTTTGAACCGCTTATTTTTTCTTTTTTCTGAGCTAGAATAATGGTGCTGGATAAAAAGGCCAGAAGTAGGATGCTAAATTTTTTCATGTAAATATTCTTTAGGTTCTTTACAAATATAAAGAAATCGCTTACTTAAATAGTAAGCGATTTCGATTTTTATATGAATTTATGTTTAGTCCGGTTCAATACTTGCTCCGGAACTTGAGGTTTTTTCAATTTGTTTCGGATTATTGTGGTATTCAATCCGGCTTCCGCTGCTGGCATCAGCTTTTAGACTTAGGATAGGATGAACACTAACTTTTGATCCGCTTGAAGTTTCCACTGTAATAGTATTTACAAGCAAATCTTCGGCCTCTATCTTGCTGGCACTAGAGGCTTCTGCATCGAGGTTGAGTGCCATTCCTTTAATGTCAATTTTGCTGGCGCTACTGCTATTGGCTTTGATGTTATCAATGGATAATTGCGCTTCTATTTTTGCGGCACTCGAAGTGTTTAGACTAATATTTTCTCCTTTTAAAGTGTTTTTGGTTTTTATTGATGAAGCGCTATTGGCTGTCAATTCCTCGATGACAGGAACGGTTATAAAAACTTTTTGTCCATGATGACTGCTGTAGCTTCCGTTTTTTCGACTGATAATCAAAACACCATTTCTAACTTTGGTAGTAATACTATTTTGAATATTTTCATCGGCTTCTACTGCAATTCGGGTTCTGTCAGCCTGTTCAACGATTACTTCGATACCGCTGTTAGCTTCGATACTTTTAAAATTGTCTTCAATATCCCTTTTTTGGGTAACAATATTGCCATTACCTTTAATTGAATGATGATGATGGTTGTTGTTGCAGGAAATCAATGTTGCTGCGGCAAAAACAATCAGGCTATTTTTTAAGCTTACTAACATAATTATTTGGTTTTAATGATAACACCGTCTTTGCCAATTTTTAATTCTTCAATCTGTGTGTCAGAATTGATTATAGTGTCTGTTGTTTGACTTTCAGAAGTAGTTTTAATTTCCGTATTTTCATTATCAGAACAATTCAAACATGCAGCTTCTGAATGATTTACTTTGTAGATAGCTTCGTCAGTATCGTAATCTAAATCAAAGAAATCATCATCAGATTGATCGTAATCATGAACGCTGGAATCTATTTTAAATATAGTGCCTTCGGTTAAAAATAATGTGATTTCTATGTGTTGATTCCTGAATTTATTTTTTAAATCTGTTAGTAAATAATTATCAAAAATCAGCTGGTTTCCAATTATTTTATATTGGTAATGAATTTGTTCCGCTTTTTCTCTGGCTTCTGAAAATGATTTTCCTTTGGCTTCTTTTTCGATTTGGATATACGAATAATTTTCGTTCGATTTTTGTATTCTAAAACGCACCTCATTCGAATAAATAATATCATTATTGGTTGAATCCTGAGTGATTTTAAATTCGGAGCGATCATAAATGTCTTTGGCATAATAATCATTGTGCTGGAATTTAATTTGCAAAGTATCCTGTAACGGAATATTCAACGCTTCTTTTTTAACTACGCGACCATCCATTGCAAAGGCTGAAGCTTGTTTTAATCCCAACGAAACGGCTAAAGCAATAGCGATAATCCAAAGCGCCAGCAAAGTGTATTTGGCAATAGACCCAATCGATTTTGTATTAGGAGCTAATAATTTAAAGCCTAATAATGTCAGGAAAAAGAAGGGAATACCAATTGCAAAAAACATTAACAAGCCGAAAGTCCAGATAGGATAATCAGTAAAATTACCTGTTTCTACAAATCCCTGCCATGGAAAATCAATAAAGGTGTTTGTTCCTAATGTAAAAACGCCTATCAATAAAATGACTAATATGCTGATGCCTGCAATTATTAGCATAATTCCCAGAAATTTAGCTATGATTTTGAAAACGCTTAGAATAAAGTTGCCTAATGAATTCCCTACATTCGAAGCATTTTTTTTTATCTGATTACCATATTTGTCGTAATCGGCATTTTTAATTTTTTCAGAAACATTTTCAAATTCCTGTCTTACTTTTTTTTCGATATTCGAAATATTTACAGGTTCACCAGTCATTTCCAGTTTTTCCGATGTAGTTTTGGCTTCTGGAGTTACAATCCAAAGAATGATGTAGGCAAATATTCCTGTACCAAAGCCGGCAAATACTAATAAAAGTAAAACCACTCTAATCCATACGGCATCTACATTAAAGTAATGACCTAAACCGGCTGCAACCCCGCCAATCATTCCTTTTTCGCCATCACGGTATAGTTTTTTTGATTTACCGGTTCCGCTTTGTTGGTAGTTGTTTTCAAAAGTTTTTGGTTCGTCTTCCAGAATGTAGTCTTCCGGTTGTCCCATGATAGCAATCACTTCATCTACCTCTTTTAAGCCTACAACATGCTTGTCACTTTTTTGTTTTTCGCCTAATAATTCGGCAATTCTCATTTCGATATCCTTAATTACTTCATCCTGTCCCGAAGCGTTGTTAAGAGAACGTTTGATAGCGTCAAAATAGCGCGAAAGTTTTTGGTATGCGTCTTCGTCTATATGAAAAAACACACCACCCAGGTTTATATTTACAGTTTTGTTCATGACTCTGTTTTTTGATTTGTTATTAAATTTACAGCATTTGACAATTCAGTCCAAGTGCCATTTAGTTCGTTTAAGAAAGTTTGTCCTGTTTCGGTTAGTCCATAATACTTTCTTGGTGGTCCGGAGGTTGATTCTTCCCAGCGATAGGTTAACAATCCGTCGTTTTTTAGTCGGGTTAACAAAGGATAAATGGTGCCTTCGACGACTAATAATTTTGCGTTTTTTAATGTCTCTAATATTTCTGATGTATAGGCATCTTGTTGTTTTAAAACGGATAAGATGCAAAACTCGAGAACACCTTTACGCATCTGTGCTTTTGTGTTTTCAATGTTCATGATTTGTCATTTTGTTTTACTTAATAAAGTTTATCGTGATAGGATATTTGTATTTTTCTCCATTCGAAGCACTGATAGCCCCAATGATGATTAAGAAAAATTCAGCAATTTTTAATAGAATGATTAATAATACAGCTACAATTCCGGTGGTTATTAGATTAATATTGTCAGCCATATTAATTTTTTCGAAAATAACATCCTGATCGTTTAATAGTTCGTTCCAGTCCATACTGCTAAAAACTACTGTTGCAAATGTGGGAACGGCAATAAGAGCAAATATTATTGAGTATAATAAAAGACTCAGTTGAAAATTGATGACTTGTTTGCCGTGATAATCAATAAATTCAGATTTGTCTTTTTTACTACTCCAAATTATTATTGGAAAAATAAAATTTCCAAAAGGGATAAAGTACTGTGAAAGAGCACTTAGGTGAGCTAATGCTGCGGTGGTTTTTTCGGTTTTGGTTTCCATATTTTTAGTGTATAGTAATTTCTTATACAAATATATGTCTTAAAACAGGTATTGTGTATTGCAAAGTACTTAAAATTAACATATAATTAACAAAAATGAATTCAGGAGAGCTAACTAATTATTTTGTATATTAGTTTCAAAACCAATTTAATGAAACTTACGGTCGCAAAACTCAATCGCTTTTTGTTATTCAAATTACCATCGGCATACATTTGTGGTGTGCGGGTAAAAGAAATCGATTTTACTAGTTGTAAAGTGTCAGTAAAACACAGATGGATTAACCAGAATCCTTTCAATTCCATGTATTTTGCTGTTCAGGCAATGGCAGCCGAATTAACCACAGGAGCTTTAGTTATGATGCATATTCAAAACAGTAATCGAAATATTGCCATGCTGGTTGCTAGTAATAAAAGTAAGTTTACCAAAAAAGCAACTGGAAGAATTACTTTTGAATGTCAAAATGCAAATCAGATAGAAATGGCTATACAAAATGCAATAACAACTAGGGAAGGGCAGACTTTTTGGCTAAAATCTATTGGTACAAATGAAAATGGGGAGCAGGTTTCAGAGATGGATTTTGAATGGACTATTAGGTTAAAATAAAAAAACACTTCCATTACTGAAAGTGTTTTTTGGGGAAATTAGGGTTTGCTTATTTGATAATTATTTTTTGGTAAAACTCACCTTTATTGGTTTTAATAAGAACCAGATAGACAGCCCAACTTAGGTTTCTAACAGGGATTTGAATGTGATTTTGATCGCTATCTGTAATTTTCCAATTATCGATATTTTGTTTTAAAATGCTGAATAAAGCAACTGATTTAATAGTTACATCTGAAAAATAGTTTCTAATATTTAGCATTTGATTTTCATTAGTATAATAAGTTATAATTCCATTTTCGATAGTAGTTTCGTTAATGCTGGTTAATCGATTCACAAATTGTAATGAGAAACGCCCAGTATATTCTCCTGCTGCTAATGATATATCCAGATTTGCTATTCTTAAATCATGATATGTTTTTGTAACATTGTCATAAAGGAAAATATCAAGATTGTTAGGAACATTTTCTAGGGCATCAATTTTTATGGTTGATTGTCCTTCATTGGCAATTTTAATTCCTAATGGTATGATTTGTTCAGTACCAAAACTTGGAATTCCCTGGATTATTACAGGAGTGTTTTCTAATTCCCAATACATATCATTGTCGTTAACGTCAATCATTCGGGCATCATAACCAAAATCAAATTGATTGGTAGTATTAGGATCAGTACCAACGAGTATTTGTCTGTGAGTGGCAATTGGGGAGTCAAATCCTAATCTGATTTTCATTCGTTTGTCAACAGTTTCTTTGTCAGCAAAAGAATTTTTGTCGTTGGCAACTTTCATAAAAATAGCGTTCCCCGAAGTTTCTCTAACAAAAGCACGTTGACTGTTTTTAAATGAAAATGTTCCTCCTTGCACAACACCATTTGAAGAAGCATTTATATAGAAAGCCTGTCCTACCGGAATATAACGTTGTGGGATTTTTGAACCTGTTGCACCATTGTTTACATTAAGAGGATCGTTAGCAATAGCTGATACACCTCCAGTTAGGGTATAGACCGCATAACCTCCTTCGTATTGGGCTAAAACGTGATTGTTTGATAATCCAAAATGATCCCAGAAATATAGTGCACCACCAAAAGTATTTATTGTTCCTTTACAACCAGTACAATCTTTTAAGTTATCTTTTATAAATTCATCTGCATCTAATGCACTTGGATAGGGATTTCCTATTAAGTAGGTTTGGTTTATCGCAATGAACTTGTTAATAGTTCCTGAATTAGGTTTTCCGGTAAAGACATAGTTTTGCGTAGCGTTTATGGTAGCCGTTCCGCCAGTTCCTTTCATGGTAAATCCATCAGCAGCGGCTATAAGTCCTGTACTGGCTTTATATTGCCATTGCCAGTAGTTATCCCAATTTGAATTTGAAGCAGGAGTTAGTGAACTATAAGTCCAAATCCATCGATTACTAATTTTAATTGGACTGGAGAGTGGTCCATCAGCAAAATAAGCACCATCACCAAAAGTTATCGCTTTTGGGTTTGACGAATCAGTACCGTCTCTTAATATATTAAACATCGCATAAGTAGAATTATTAGCAGCTCCGCGATTGCTTACTGGCGAAGACCAGTAATTGTAATTAAAACTGTTTTTCTTGCCTTGTTGGTCTATTTCGATAAAGCCTGTGCTGCTTTCTTCAAAAATACTTTCGCTGTATTGGGCTAGGGTATAGCGTTTTTGAACCAATTGTGATTCTCCAATTAAATCAATTTTTCCATCTAATTTCAAATAATGTGTTATCCATAACCCATGCCCCGGATTAGTTTCATTTTGAGTACCTGAATTTGTAATTATTAATTCATTAGACAATACAATAAGACCTAATAATGTAAGATCTTGGGTGTTTGATGTAACCTGATGATTGAGTCTAACAATATTCCAATTTATAGGTTGGTTGTTTATTCCAGAACTATTAGGAACATTCCAGACATCAAAATGAGTCCATGTATTATCAGTATTCCAGGTTTGATTGGAAACTCTGGAAGTGTATGGAATAGGAGCTGTTTGTTGTTGACTTGAGTTTATATTATGCAGTCTTCCACTAATTCCTTTATATGCTGCCAAATCACCACAGTTGGTATTCATTCGATAATAACCTAAAAGATTATTCCATAATAATGGATTGTCTTCTATACCGTTTTGGTCACTATCTGTTCCGTAAATTTTCATTGGAATAACAACACCTCCCACATCAGAACCTGAAATATCAATTTCTTGGTTCATCATTTGTCTAATTTGTTCTACTCCAATAGCTTTGTTCCATATTTTAAGTTCGTCAATCCAGCCATGAAAATAGTTGGTTGGAATGTTCGTTGCTGTTTGATCCATAGCACCCAAAAGTGCTTCAATGTTATTTGAAGTTGCTGTAGGAGTAGCTCCATTTTTCGTAGCTATTTCTAAACCATCAACATATAGTTTATAAGTTGATCCATCAAAAGTGACTGCCAAATGATACCATCTGTCAGTACCAATGGAATACGAACCGGATGTTACATTGTTAGCTCCGGAAGCATTGTACCAATTGAATCTTAGCTGACTATTAACGATGCTTAAATCATAACCACTGTTATTACTTCCGTTATCTTTTCTGGAGAAAACAGTTCTTGTACCATCAGTTGAATTTGGTTTTACCCAGGCTTCGATACTAAATGCAGCATTGAGATTGTAATTGTCTTTAAAAGAAACATAGTCATTATTACCATCAAAATCCACCGATTTACAATCAATAACCGTAATGTTTACTTCATCAAAACAACCATTAGTGAGCGTCCATCTCAAAGTGTAGCTACCCGGATCAGCGGTAAAAACGGCATTTGGGTCTGTTGCGCTGGAAAAAACAGCTGAATTTCCACAAGAAGTAGTACTGGCACTTATAATAGTCCATGTTCCTGTAATTCCAGTTCCAGGATAGTCGGTGTCTCCCGAAGCTGTATCAGGAACTACATAGAGATTGCTTTTCCAGGCTCCTTTATTGTAATTGGTTACGGCAGAAACGGTATTGTCATAAGCATTTAATTGCAGTGTGTTTTCGCCACAATTACTCGCAAGCGGAATGTAGTCTTCTCCTGCGTAGGCTAAACTGGTGTTGATATTAACATAATTAGTTCCGGCATCATTATCAGTTCTACAACCATTTACTAAAGTAGTTACACCATATTCTCTAATTCCGGGAGTTACAGGGGTAACAGTTGCTGTTGTTCCAGTGGCAATTACATTTCCGTCTTCATCTGTCCATTCTAACTCATCATCAACAGTACCAAAAGTAAAACCAACATCGTCTATAGCCCAACCACTTCCAACGTTAAAAGTTTGGTTATTGGTGCAATTATTAGAAGCATGTTTTGGGAAAGTTACATTGTTACAACTACCTCCACTTGGCCCGGAATTAAATGTAAATCTAACACGCAATCCTGCAAGTCCTGCGTAAGGTCCTAAATTGATTGAGGTATATCGAAACGCATCAGCTACAAGATATTGTTTAGTACAGGCAGAACCTCCTGAACCTTTATAAGCACGAACACCTGTAGTGTTTCCAGCTGTTAGTATGTCATTTTGCATCGTATTCAATGTCACTGTATAAGTATTTCCAGCGTCAAAAGATAATTCGATTTTTCCAGAACCACCATTACAGAAATAGTAAGCGGTATAGAATGTTAATATTGCTTCACTGGAAGTCATTCCTATAGTACTGAAAACAGGAGTTTCTAATGTTGTAATTCTGTTTGCTTGAGCGGCATGTGCAATAGCAAATTTTGTGTTGTCTGAAGTGTCATAATTAATTCCGCTAAAAGTTGTATTTGGATTGTTGGTAGAGTTGGTTTCTTTCCAAGTTGGCTGTTCATTATTATTTCCACTGGCAGGGAATTCGCCATCTTTGCCATCCACACGCCATCCGTCAGGTTGGGCATAATTAAATTTTCCTCCTTTACCAAACTGTCCTTCGGGTTGATCGTAAAAACTTTCGGCATTTACAGTTACTGAATCTCCCAGACAAATATCTAAAGCGGTATGACTCACAATAATAGGCGGTTCATCAGGAGGTAAGAATCTTGCATAGGCTTCGGCAGAAGTTTTAACAAGAGAAGGATTGTCTGCATCGGTAATTCTTAGTCTGACAAAAGTATCGCTTGTTAACCCAATTAAAGTATAAGTTAATAAACCAGCAGTATTAGGAATGCTTATCCAGGTTTCGCCATTATCATTAGAATATTCCCAATTTAAAACATGTGAAGCTTGCAAATTATAAGTCCCAATAGCTTGTAATGTAAATTGGATGTCTTTAGGAACTGTAATTCCACCAGGACAGGCTGTAACTTCTACTAATGCGCTTGGCGGTTGCGGGTTATCCGGAATAGGGTTTATTATAACTCCAGTTAAATAAGTAAATAGATTCTTTGGAGGTTCGACAGTAACGGTTGCTGTACAGCTATTTGAATTTCCATTAACATCTACAGCAGTTAATGTCGTTGTGGCGGTATAAAGGTTAGGGGAATCAGGAAAAGTACTAGGAGATACACTCAAAGAGGCAATTCCGCAAGCATCATTTGATCCATTGTCAATATCTGAGGCTTTAATGTTGGCAACTCTGGAAATAGGGTCAATTACAACAACAAAATTTTTGCAAATCATTGTTGGAGGTGTATTGTCAACTACTGTAATTACAGCATTACAGCTATTACTGTTTCCATTATTGTCATATACTGTAAAAACTACATTGTTAGACCCTACATTACTGCAATTAAAAGCATTTGGAGACACCGTCATATTTACAATTCCACAATTATCAGATGAACCGTTATCTAAATTTAAAGCTGCGATATTTACAGTGCCGCCTGCACTTAAGTTAGCAGTGTAGTTTTTACATACTGCAGTTGGTGCAATGTTGTCTATTGCACTAACTGTAAATGTGCAAGTACTTGTTCTGTTAGCATCATCTCTTGCTGTAAGTGTTACTGTGGTTATGGCAGCAGAAATTAATGTTCCCGGAGTCGGACTTTGTGTAATAGTCAGGTTAGTATCACAGTTGTCTGAAGCCGTTGCAAGTGAGGTGTAATCCTGTAAAGAAAATTGACAATTGTTGTTGTAATTAACATTTTGATTTCCAGGACAACTTATAGAAGGATTCTCATTATCAATTACAGTAATGGTCTGATTACAAGAAGCTGTTAATCCGGCATTGTCTGTTACTGTCCAGTTAACGGTTGTATTTCCAATAGGGAATTGATAGGTGGCAGTATTAATTATAGTTCCGGATACACTGGCAACCACAGAAGCAATCCCACAGTTGTCGTTTGTTGTAGGTGTACCAATGTTTACCGTTGTATAACAGTCACCGGTTCCGTTTGCACTAGTATTAGCGCTGATATTTCCGGGGCAAGTAATTGTTGGGGGAACATTATCTGTAACTGTAACAATTTGATTGGCTGTTGCAGTGTTTCCCGAACTATCGGTTACGGTCCAAATTACGGTAGTATTACCTAACGGATAAGTTGTTGATGGATGATTGTTAGTTACCGATGCGACAGCACAGTTATCAGCAGTTGTAGGAGTTCCTAAAGCCACTCCGGTTGCAGTACAAGCGGTATTTGTAGTTGTGTTAATTGTAGGAGGAGCTGTTATTGTAGGTTTGATATTATCAGTTACAGTTATTGTTTTAGATCCTGTGGTAGTGTTTCCGGCAGCATCAGTAACGGTATAATTTATAGTTGTTACTCCTCTGTTAAAGACATAAGTTCCTATTTGTCCTGATGTAGTTGCTGCATTTGTAGCTCCGCTTAGCGAATAAGAAATTGAAGAACCACTACAGTTGTCAGAAAAGGTTGTGTTTGTTACTACAACCGAAGCAGTACAAAGACCAGCATTCGTATTTGCAGTTTGGTTTGCACCAACAGTTAAGGTTGGATTAGTCAAATCTTTAGCCGTAATCACCACAATTTCAGAATCTATATTTCCGGCAGCATCGGTAGTGGTTACGGTAATATTGATTGTTCCGTTGTGAACGGCTGCTTGCGTTGTTCCCGCAGCCGGACTTTGAGTGATGGTAGTTCCTGTACAATTATCGGTAGCTGAAGAACCGTCCACTAGATTTGGAATGGTAACCAAACAACTTGCATTTAAAGTTGCATTTTGGTTGGCTTCGGCAGTTAAAACAGGAGCTGTCAAATCTTTAGCCGTAATCACTACAATTTCAGAATCTGTATTTCCGGCAGCATCAGTAGCTGTTACGGTAACGTTGATTGTTCCATTGTTTACAGCAGCTTGTGTTGTTCCCGCAGCCGGACTTTGAGTGATGGTAGTTCCGGTACAATTATCGGTTGCTGATGAACCGTCAACTAGATTTGGAATGGTAACCAAACAACTTGCATTTAAAGTTGCATTTTGGTTGGCTTCGGCAGTTAAAACAGGAGCGGTCAAATCTTTTGCAGTAATTATCACAATTTCAGAATCTGTATTTCCGGCAGCATCAGTAGCTGTTACGGTAACGTTGATTGTTCCATTGTTTACAGCAGCTTGTGTTGTTCCCGCAGCCGGACTTTGAGTGATGGTAGTTCCGGTACAATTATCGGTTGCTGATGAACCGTCAACTAGATTTGGAATGGTAACCAAACAACTTGCATTTAAAGTTGCATTTTGGTTGGCTTCGGCAGTTAAAACAGGAGCGGTCAAATCTTTTGCAGTAATCACCACAATTTCAGAATCTATATTTCCGGCAGTATCGGTAGCGGTTACGGTAACGTTGATTGTTCCGTTGTGAACGGCAGCCTGAGTTGTTCCCGCAGTAGGGCTTTGAGTGATGGTAGTTCCAGTACAATTATCGGTAGCTGAAGAACCGTCCACTAAATTTGGAATGGTAACCAAACAACTGGCATTTAAAGTTGCATTTTGGTTGGCTTCGGCAGTTAAAACAGGAGCGGTCAAATCTTTTGCAGTAATCACCACAATTTCAGAATCTGTATTTCCGGCAGCATCGGTAGCGGTTACGGTAACGTTGATTGTTCCGTTGTGAACGGCTGCTTGCGTTGTTCCCGCAGTCGGACTTTGAGTGATGGTAGTTCCGGTACAATTATCGGTTGCTGAAGAACCGTCCACTAAATTTGGAATGGTAACCAAACAACTTGCATTTAAAGTTGCATTTTGACTGGCTTCGGCAGTTAAAACAGGAGCGGTCAAATCTTTTGCAGTAATCACCACAATTTCAGAATCGTTATTTCCGGCAGCATCAGTAGCGGTTACGGTAACGTTGATTGTTCCGTTGTGTACAGCAGCCTGAGTTGAACCCGCAGCCGGACTTTGAGTGATTGTAGTTCCAGTACAATTATCGGTAGCTGAAGAACCGTCCACTAAATTTGGAATGGTAACCAAACAACTTGCATTTAAAGTTGCATTTTGACTGGCTTCGGCAGTTAAAACAGGAGCGGTCAAATCTTTTGCAGTAATCACCACAATTTCAGAATCGTTATTTCCGGCAGCATCAGTAGCGGTTACGGTAACGTTGATTGTTCCGTTGTGTACAGCAGCCTGAGTTGAACCCGCAGCCGGACTTTGAGTGATGGTAGTTCCTGTACAATTATCGGTTGCTGATGAACCGTCAACTAGATTTGGAATGGTAACCAAACAACTTGCATTTAAAGTTGCATTTTGGTTGGCTTCGGCAGTTAAAACAGGAGCGGTCAAATCTTTTGCAGTAATTATCACAATTTCAGAATCTGTATTTCCGGCAGCATCAGTAGCGGTTACGGTAACGTTGATTGTTCCATTGTTTACAGCAGCTTGTGTTGTTCCCGCAGCCGGACTTTGAGTGATGGTAGTTCCGGTACAATTATCGGTTGCTGATGAACCGTCAACTAGATTTGGAATGGTAACCAAACAACTTGCATTTAAAGTTGCATTTTGGTTGGCTTCGGCAGTTAAAACAGGAGCGGTCAAATCTTTTGCAGTAATTATCACAATTTCAGAATCTGTATTTCCGGCAGCATCAGTAGCTGTTACGGTAACGTTGATTGTTCCGTTGTGAACGGCTGCTTGCGTTGTTCCCGCAGCCGGACTTTGAGTGATGGTAGTTCCTGTACAATTATCGGTTGCTGATGAACCGTCAACTAGATTTGGAATAGTAACTAAACAACTTGCATTTAAAGTTGCATTTTGGCTGGCTTCGGTAGTTAAAGCAGGAGCGGTCAAATCTTTTGCAGTAATCACTACAATTTCAGAATCTGTATTTCCGGCAGCATCGGTAGCGGTTACGGTAACGTTGATTGTTCCGTTGTGAACGGCTGCTTGCGTTGTTCCCGCAGCCGGACTTTGAGTGATGGTAGTTCCTGTACAATTATCGGTTGCTGATGAACCGTCAACTAGATTTGGAATAGTAACTAAACAACTTGCATTTAAAGTTGCATTTTGATTGGCTTCGGCGGTTAAAACAGGAGCGGTCAAATCTTTTGCAGTAATCACCACAATTTCAGAATCTGTATTTCCGGCAGCATCGGTAGCGGTTACGGTAACGTTGATTGTTCCGTTGTGAACGGCTGCTTGCGTTGTTCCCGCAGTCGGACTTTGAGTGATGGTAGTTCCGGTACAATTATCGGTTGCTGAAGAACCGTCCACTAAATTTGGAATGGTAACCAAACAACTTGCATTTAAAGTTGCATTTTGACTGGCTTCGGCAGTTAAAACAGGAGCGGTCAAATCTTTTGCAGTAATCACCACAATTTCTGAATCGGTATTTCCGGCAGTATCGGTAGCGGTTACGGTAACGTTAATTGTTCCGTTGTGAACGGCTGCTTGCGTCGTTCCCGCAGCCGGACTTTGAGTGATGGTAGTTCCTGTACAATTATCGGTTGCTGATGAACCGTCCACTAAATTTGGAATAGTAACTAAACAACTTGCATTTAAAGTTGCATTTTGGCTGGCTTCGGCAGTTAAAACAGGATTGGTAGTGTCTCCAACTGTGATTATTACAGGAGTTGTGTAAGCCGAATAACAAGCTACTCCATTTAAAATAGATACCGTTCTTCTTTGGTAGCTTGTTGTGGAAGTTAGTGTAGGAGGACTGTAGGCTGCCAATGTTGCTCCTCCAATGGTTTGAAAACTGCCACTAGCATTGGTTTGCCATTGATAAGAAATGGTTCCATCTCCGGTTCCATCCATTGTAGAAGTAAGTGGGTCAGACACTGTTCCACTACAAATCATTTGAGTATTACCAATAGTTCCCGGAGTAACCACTGATTGTATTGTAACGGTTTTTGTTTCTGTATTAGTAAAACTGCTTCCATCAGTAACACTAAAGGAAATACTGTATTGTCCTGAAAGCGCAGGTGTAAATGAGGTTGTTGTTGAGGTGCTGTTAGTAATGGCAACCGCATTATTATTTGGGTCTTTTACAGTCCAAAGATAAGTTACACTACCATTTGGAGTTCCTGTATATCCACCTGTTAGTGCTATATTAGTTCCATTGCAAAGGGTTGAAGAAAAATCAACAGGGTTTATAATGTTGGCATTTAGTGTTCCTGATCCGGCAACGATTTCTCCAAATGTTAATACGTCGCTATTACCTGATCCATTACAAACAGCAATTAATTTGTTGTCAATGTATATTTCGGTATTATTGGAACAGGCCCCTGAAATAGTTCCTCCAGCATCGATTTTAATAACTGCGTTGTTGGGTAAATACAATTGTGTTTTTTGGTTGGTAAAATTTAAAATACCAGTAGCAGTTAGGTATAAAAGCGGTGTTTTTAAATCAACTTGTTTCGGATTTGAACCTGCTAATAAATTTAAAGTTCCATTAACAATTAAATCTCCTATTGAAGTTGTAACCAGATTTGTGGAAACCGTAATTGTATGGCTAGAATTAATCGTAACAGCATAGTTTCCATTAGCCTGACCAGGATAATTCAAAGCAGATTCCCAATTAAGTGTTGTGCCATTGTAAATTTCCCATGAAGAAGCAGATTCCCAATTACCCGTAGCTTTTGATTGGAAATCACCATCTGCCTGACTGTAAGCGGAAAGGAAATTAAATATAATAAATAGTAAGAATAAGTATTTTTGTTTCATGATTAATCCGATTTAAATTCAAAAAACAATTTTTAAATATTTTATCAAGCTTTAATAGGGTATGTTTTTTTAGCCTGAATATTTTTTGATAGAGATTAATAGTTTCTCTTCTAGGAAAAAAGGTGAATGTTTTTTTTGAGTAAAATTCTCAATAAACAGCTAGGATCAATTCTTGGATTGTTACTATTTAAAGTAATAGTGTAAAATTAAATATTAAACCGCGGTAATTATAGTTTAATCGATGATAGGCCGTATATCTCGATAAAGTACATTTTATTTGATGGTGGCTTTTTTTGAAAGTATTATTTTACGTTGCTTTGACTTAAAATAAGATTTTTAATACTTTAAGAAGTGGGTAGTTTTTCAAAATAATAATCCTGAAATCTGTTTTTTTAGAGGAAAGATTTTAAGATTATTTATACCTTTTTAATAAATGCTTAGGGAAGTTTTTAGATTTTATCATTTTCCCTGAATCGGTAATTAGAATAAAATAATAATCAGGATACTGATCTAGTAGTTTTACAGCTTTTTTTTTACCTAAAACCATAGCCGAGGTACTAAAACCATTAGCAGTTTCAGCATTAGGACCAAAAACGCTTACGCTACACAATCCCGTTGCGGGATAACCTGTAGTTGGATTAATAATATGAGAATAACGTTTTTCGTTAAAAACAACAAACTTTTCGTAAGAGCCAGAAGTAGTGACAGCTCCTTGTTTCAGGGAAATTGTAGCTAAAATTTGGCTTGGATCAAAAGGATTTGTGATGCCAATATTCCAAGGTTTTCCGTCAGGCTGTGTTCCCCAAACGCTCATGTCGCCTGTGGCATTTACAATTCCGGATTGGATTCCTTTGGCAAGCATCATTTGTTGGCATTTGTGGGTGGCATAACCTTCGCCAAGTGCACCGAATCCAATTTTCATTCCTTTTAATTTTAAGAAAATAGTCGAATTGATACTGTCTAGGATTATGTTTTTATAACCTACTTTTTCAACTGATTTTTTAATCGCTTCGGGAGTTGGCATTTCGGTCATGGAACCGTCAAATTTCCAAATACGATCCATGGCGGCAAAACTAATATCAAAAGCGCCATTGGTAATTTCAGAAAAGTGTAAAGCTCTTTTGGTTAATTCAAAAAGTTCTTTGTCCACTTTTACAGGACGAATCCCTGCATTTTGATTGACTTCTGAAACTTGTGAAGTAGGTTTCCAGTCGGAGATGAGGTGTTCGATACGGGCAATTTCGGCAATGATGACATCAATATTTTGTTCGGCAGAAAGAGAATCCTGAGCTACAATATTAATATCAAAACGACCTCCCATGAGCATTGTCGATCTTTTTCGTAACACTTGCGAATGACAAGAAAAACCAAATAGCAAAAAAGTAAAGAAGCTTATAATTGTTAAGGATTTGGTTTTCATTCGTATATTAAATAAAATTAATAACAGTCCGCTTAAGCGGACACAATAAAAAAATAGGCCACTGATGAGACTGATTGGACAGATAAAAACAGATTTTTTATAGCTCTTTATAAACTACAATCAGCGATAATCCGTTAAAATCAGCTTCACCTGCCTGTCGGCAGACAGGTCTGTGTGCCATTCTCAATGATTGATAAGAAAGTCATAAAATTAATAACAATCAGTCAGGATTTGCCCTTTGACTTTGTATTCAGAAAGTGTTGTGTTATTTTTAGAAATACAAATAGCGTCTAATACTTTTTCGACATCAAACTGCATGGCCAGTGCACCACAAATCATAATTACGCCATCATTTTGCAATAAATTAGCAAAGAAATCAGCGTCAATTTGGATTAAATCCATCACATAATGATGGTTGGCTTCACGGGAATATGCCAGATGAAATTGTGTTAAATATTGTTTTTGCATCATTTCTGAAGCAAAATCCTGATAATGCTTCGTGATTTCAGTTTCTTGGCGAAATCCGGAATACAAGTGAATGTAGGTTTTTTTCTTATTTTGTGCAATCATTCCCAGAAAAGGAGCGATTCCTGTTCCATTTGAAATTAGAGCAACCTGGCTTGCTTTTTTGGGAAAATGAAAAGCGTGATTATTTATAATTTGAGATTTGATTGTATCTCCTGGTTTTAGATTGTATAAAAATCCGGAACCTAAACCGTTAGGATGCAATTTTACGGCTAATTGAAGATTTCCATTTCTTTTTCCAATAGAGTACAAACGTTCGCGATTGTCATTAGCCGGATAAATAGCCAAGAGATCTCCTGATGTGAATTTGCTTCGAATTCCGGCTCTTAAAGTCAATAAAAAAGTTTGGTCGGTTTCTGAAATGATGGTTTTGTCTAAAACCATTAATTGTTGCAATCCCTTAGGAATATGATTGTAAACCGATGGAGTAGTGCTTAATGAAATCCCCGTTTTGGCACTCCATAGTTGTACCCAATTGACAAATTCTTCGGCTGATTTATCATTTACGGTTTGTAATTCTAACAAGCGATTGGTCCAGGTTTTAGTTTCTAAAAGGGCATCAACTTCTTTGGCATAACCACAAAAATCAGGATAGGATTTGGAACCAAAACCAATTACAGAATAATTAATAGTTTGATGTTGCGAATTTTTTTCTAAAAGCGATACAAATTTACTGGCATTAGAAGGTGAATCACCTAAGCCATAAGTGGAAGTGAAAATGAGTAAATGTTCCGCTTTTGGGTAAAGCGTATAATTGTTTAGTTGTGCCAAATGTGCTTTTTCGTCATTATCAATGATTTGTTTCAAAATAGCATTGGCAAAGCGCAACGAACTTCCGTTTTCTGAGCCTACTAATAAAATATATTTGCTTTCCTCGGCTTTGAATTTATTTTTAATGCGGCTTGCTCTTCTTTTAAAGGTCATAGCAAATCCCGAATAGATAAAAAACAGAATGTTTAAAGAAGCTAATCCGAGAATAAATGCCCAAATACTATTGGCTCTTCCGGTGTGTAAGTCCAAACTCAAATCGGCTAATAGGGCTGAGGCAGGGTAAAGTTCTTCTGAAATAATTTCGTTAGAATATTGATTGACTTCTATTTTTCGGTCTTTTAGTTCGAAAATATAATAATCCTCTTCATCGTCTGAAAAAGGAAATTCTATTTTAGTAACCTCGGCTAAAGGAGTATTTTTTAAATCGAATGTTTTTTTAGTTTGAGTTGTTGTTGGGTTTTCGGTTTGGTTTTCATTTTCGAAAAGATGAAATCGTTCCATTGATAAATAAGTTCCCGAAAGTGCTATAATCAAGATGGGAATTAATGCCAAACGCCCCAATAAAACGTGGTAGTATTGTGCAAAATATTCTTTGATAATTTTAGCGAAGAAGTTGCGTAAACCTCTTTGCCTATTGATAACAAGAGCAAAACCTGACATAGCAATTAATACTAATAAAAAAGAATTAATTCCTATAAACAATCGTCCTGTTTCATGTAGAAATAAAGAGCGGTGAAGTCCGGTAATCCAATTAATAAAATCACTTTTCTTAGTTGGAGTACCAATGATTTTTGCTGTTTCTGGATTGATATACGCATTGACATCGTTTCCATCATTATCAATCGCTTGTAAAGTAACAAACTGATTGTGGTCGATACTTAATTCGGTTATTTCGGGATAGCTTTTTCGAAGTTCAGGCAGGGTTTTCCCCAATGTAATAGCATCGAAATTTTCCACCCGATGGGCAGGTATTTTCTGCTGTATAGCATCTACTGCAAGTATTGTACCTGTAACGGATGCGATAATTAAAAATGCAGCAGAAAATACCGCCAAAGCGAGGTGTGAGTACCGCCAAAAAGAAAGAGTCATTTAGCTATGCTTTTAAATTTTGCTTAATCTTACGTAGCGGATGTATCCTTTTCCTTCCGATTTTGCTGCAATTCCAGCAGTTGTAAGTGGAATTTCTACATCGGAAACATGGTATTTTTGATTTTCAACTGCCGATTCGAAGCGCAATTTATATCCTTTATTAATTTTAGAATCATCAATTTCAATTGTTGTCATGCTGCGATCTCCACCAGTAACTGAAGCACCAGTGATAGCACTAATGTTAGAAGGTTTTTTAGAGTTGAATTTATGCCATTCTTTTAAACTGTTGTACCATTTTTTGTCGTCTCCCATTACGTAAAGTGTTTTTTCGTAATCACCTTTGGCATTAATCAAAGAAACTACTACATAAGCGCCTTCGCCAGCATAATTAGACATTTGAAGCATACATTTGTATTTGCTGCTTTGTGCGTTAGTCTGAAAAGAAATAAGGAAAATAAATGCGCCAGCTAAGGCTGTTTTAATTAATGAGTTCATTTTATTATTTTAAAATTTCAACAGAAATGTTGTTTTTAGTTAGTGTTTCGTTTTCTTTGGCTAAGTCGTAAGCACTTTCGTCAAAGTCGGTTTTAATATCTTTTTTGGCACCAATGGACAATAAGTATTTTATAATGGTATCATTGTCTGCAATCATAACAGCTTTGTGCAAAGCGGTTAATCCGTCTTTGTTTTTGGCATTTATATCAATATTTAAATCGGCTATTTTTTTTAACAAAAGTAAATCATTTTTTAGTACTGCAAAATGATACAAAGTACTTCCGTCTTTTTGTGCTTCAGCCAGTTTCAAACCATTATCTTGCAATAATTTTATTTTTGTAGTAAAAGGGTCTGCCTTAGGCGCATTGCTAGATTCTGGACCACGTCCTCCCATCATTTGTGGACGATACGATTGGATTAAATAGTAGCCTAAGTTGTTGTTGTCTTTGTCCAAAACAGCAATATTAGCTTTTTTGCTCAATAAAAGCTCAACAGTTTCCGGAGTTCCTGACAAGATTGCTATAGATAATGCTGATTCCCCTTTTGCATTTTGAACGTTGATGTCTTTTACTTTTGGAAGTAATAATTCCAGTGCCTGAGTATCTCTGGCAGCGGCTGCATTCATTAACACCGTATTTCCATCGTTATCAGCTTTGTTAACCTCAACTCCTTTGTTTAAGAAATAAGTGATAATTTCGGATTGATTGGGTTTGCGCACTAAATAGTGTAATACGTTTTCTCCTTCATTAGAAACTACACCTGGATTTAGCTTTAAATCATCTGTTAAATATTGAAAAACTTCAATGGTATTCGCTTCACGACGAGAACCCTGAGCAGCAATAATAAGTGCATTGTCAGTAGCTTTTACCCCTTTTTGTAAAAGTGTTTTCAAAAGCTCAATATTTCCTGTTCTGGCTGCGTAATTAAAAGCAGTATTACCATTGTTGTCTGTGTCTTTTAACGAAAGTCCTTTAGCAATAAAATAATTAGTTAGGCTTAGATCTTTGTCATTTGCTATAGCCAAAAGTAAGAGAGTAGCTCCGTCTTTGTATTTTTTCTTAACATCTAATCCGGCTTTGAAAAAAGCGTCATACAGGGCTGTTTTTTTTTGACCGGCATTAATGGCAAATGTTATAGGAGTAGTTCCGTGGCTGTCTTCAAAATGAATATCTGAACCTTTAGCAATTAAATAGTTTACTATTTCCAGATTTCCTTTGCTGGCTGCCCAATGCAGATAGATACGATTATCATGAGTTAATTTGCTTACCGTATTTCCTGGTTGTTCCAATAAAAATTTAATAGTTTCATTTGGAGCCTCATTATTAATGGCATAAACCACAGCGTCAAAAGCCATTGGATTGCTTGCAGAAGGATTACTTCCTTTTGCAATTTCTGCTTTAAGTGCAGTAACATCAGGAGATGTTTTCCAAAAAGACGGTTCTAATAGTGAATTTTTTTGTTGAGCTGTAGCAAAGAAAGTAGTAGCCAAAGCAAGAGAAACAAATAGATTTTTCTTCATTATTTTATTATTTTACAATTTTAGACAGGATTTTTCTTTTTAGGTTTAATTTGCTTGTTCTATTTAGAATAAATAAAAATAAGGCAAATGTAAAAATAAAAAAAGGATTAACAATTGTAAATAATATGTTTTTTAGAAATATTTATGTTAAACTCAGAATCCGCATTAGTATTTTGTTGATTTTTTTGTCACGCAGATTATGCTGATGGTTGCAGATTTTAGGCTTTAAAAACAATTAAATAATCGTGTGAATTCGCTT
Organism: Flavobacterium commune; assembly: GCF_001857965.1. Taxonomy (NCBI): domain Bacteria; kingdom Pseudomonadati; phylum Bacteroidota; class Flavobacteriia; order Flavobacteriales; family Flavobacteriaceae; genus Flavobacterium; species Flavobacterium commune. The sequence continues at coordinate 2,854,228 of NZ_CP017774.1, forward strand.
CATCTGTGTTAAGTGTCTTCCAAATGTGTAATCCAGGTTAAACTCAAATTCATCCTTAGTAGTGCTATGCTGTTGCAATTAATTTTTTAATACACCAGCTATGCACAAAATTCTCATGCTGACGAAGGAAGCATCTCCGCCACTAACTAGATAAAGTATTAGTTTAGGTTATTTGCTTAATGTTGCGAACATGGAAGATTTCCACTTTATTGCGTTGCTTAGCTTGTTTGGCGAAGTCAGGAGACTTCGCCGAGCTTGGCGCGAAAGGATTCGCACGAGCGTTGAAAATACAGCCTGTTTTGTCATTTCTAAGAATGAGGAATCGCACATGTTACTTACGTTTTGTGATTTCTCCTTCGTCGAAATGACACAAAATAAGCTTAACTTAATGACATTGAACGAGAGCCAGTGTGAAATTCTTATTTTTCACAAAGTTCTTTCAGCTTATCGAGTGCTTTTGGGAAGTGCTGGTTCATATAATCTACAAAATCTTCAGTGGTGTCTAAGTCAACAGTAACGATTGTTGTGCCATTATTTTCTTCGAAGCTATAGTTTTCAAATCCGTTTGCCCATTTTTCCACTTCCGGTCCTGCTGTAATTTCCTTGTCAGCTTTAACAAGACCATAATGTTGAATCGACACAAATTGGTTGGGAATGTTTTCAGCTATTCTGGAAACCATACCTCCCTTTTCGCTTTTCTCATCTACTCCAATAAACAGCATTTTATTTCCTTTGTCCCAACTTCCTTCATAGGTCGATGTCGGGTTAAACAAAGAAGTCCATTGCTCATAAGTTGATTTATTGTTGATGCCAAGCATAAAATCATAAATCTTGGTCACAGGGGCATTGATGCTTACTTTGAATTGTAACTTTTTCATAATATTAATATTGGTTTAAATTATCTCGTTTTGATTTTAATAGCTATCGGGTTGCTGTTTGGGTTTTAAATGGTAGATTTTTGCCTAAGATATCTGGTGCTCGATTGCATCGAGTACCTACTTACGTTTGATGACTAAATAGAGCATTTGCAATGCGGCTAATTTAGCAACTTACCATAAAGGTTCTACATTTACATTACAAAAAATAGTATTGTCTTCTTCATAATTTCTATAACTGCTATTGACATAATCTCTTTGATGAAAGACAATTTCGGCTTCTACAGGATTATAATGAATGTAATTTATTCTTTGTTCTATTTTTTCTAAAGTGTCTAATATAACAGGATGAAAACCATCCTGCCATAATTTATAATCTTTTGCCTTTCCTGATTTTTGTGCTTCATAGCTGAATTTTCGCAATAGCCATTCTCTTCTGCTTTCGGGATGTTCTTTGATGGCTTCAATTAGTTTTTTGGAAGTGAATTTTTTAAAATCCCGAATAACATTTTGCAGCTCATCATCAAACGCTGTAACAATTAAATGTATATGACTACTCATATAAACATAAGCATGTACACTTAATCTTTTTTCTTTGATACAATAATTTAAAGAATCATCTATGATATTGCAATAGACAGGTCTCACCAATAAATCTACCCAGTCTACTACCGTTATAGTTATAAAAGTGGGGACGGTACTATCAATAACTTTATATTTTTCAGACATTGATATATTTGTTTAAGAATTATTTTTTTAGTGAACCGCGTTGCAAACGCTACGATTTATCTATTCATGTAAGTAGGTACTCGATGCAATCGAGCACCAGTGGGGTAAGTAGGCACTCGTTTTGCAAACGAGCGCCAGAGTGGTATTTACTCACTGTTGTAGGCACAGAATGCAATTCTGCGCCAACGTTTTCGTATATCCTATCGATCGGGGTTGGGTCCCTATAAGTTCTTTACTTTTTTAATATTTCTTTAAACATTCCAGTATCTAAAGCAACAAAAATGTTACTACTTACTTTTTCAATTTCTTCATTTGATAAATTTGTTTTTTTCAAAAAGTAGTTTATCATTTTTCTTTTTGTTCTATTATTTTTATAACCGATTCTTGGAGAAATAACTTCTTCCCCTTTAGTGAAAATTATTATTGGAATATTTCTTTCTTTTAATCTATTACCAATTAATTCCCACCAAATATTGTCTGTGTCGCCCAAAGAAGAACCAAATATGCAAATTATCTCAGCCTGTGAAATTTTTGTTTTGAATAAGCTATCTATAGTATGACCATACGCAATATTACATTTTTCTTTTACAATTGCTTCCAATACATCAACATTCTTGTGGAATTCTTTATTTTTTAATTGAGAAATATCATTTATCCCTAAAACCATTCTATCGTCAACATAACCGTGAATATGCTCTACATTTCTTAAAGTGACGGGATTGGTTTCTTTTATATGATTTCCAATTTTAATATTTTTTTTATTCTCAATTATTTTTTCAATAATTGAGGTATAGTTAAAAGTGAAAACATCAACTACCCAAGCATTATTTATGAAGCTACTTTTAAATGTATTTATTCTATTTGTATCAGCAACAGGAAGATAAATTTCCGGTTTTACTAGATTTTCAAAAAATTTTTCTTTGTCAACTTCAAATTGAAATTTTGATTCTTCTAATTTCAAATATTTTGCTAGTTGTTCTCCGATATCTTCAAAGACTTCATCAAATTCATCAACTGTCGAAAATTCTTCTGTATATTGCCCCAATGCAAGTTCTAAATCAGACCAGTTATTATAATTACTTGAAATATTTGTCTTTAAATTATTTATACTATTTTTTGTTGATTCAAGAGATTTATAAAAATCATAAAAATCCTTATAGCTTGTTTTTAAACCAAGGTTTAAATCAAAACCATTTCCAATTATATGTAATATTTTCAATATTGTTTTTTTAATAGATTTTTTATTAGGTTCTTGTACTCCGTTATTATCAATTAAATTTTGTTGACTTTTACCAATATGAACTCAGCTAATATAATCTTTTGATTACATTCAAATATATAAAATATTCCTACAAATCAAAACTTGTCTTTTTATAATATTTATTGATAGCAGGATTTGCGTTGAGGAGGGAGCGGCATCCTTTTATGAAGCGTAGCGAAATAAAAGATACAGCGTCCCGATAGCTATCGGGAAACCTGACCTCGTTGAAAAAATCCAGAATTTAATAATCAATTTTTTCAACGAGGGAACGCCCCAAAAAAACAACCTCTTTTAAAAGGATAAAAGAGGTTGTTATAAAAAGTTTGCTTTAAAAAGTAATTAAAACACACCCCTAACCCCTCTCAAGAGGGGAATTGGGTCGTTTAAATTAATGTTCTTTATTCCCAAAAGGCTTTATGATAATTCCCAGACTGAAAATAAATCCGTCGGTAGGAGCATAAATTTCTGGAAAAACAGGTCGGTCGTGTGTAGGTAAAACCAATGGTGAAAAACGACTTTGTCTTCGGTCAGTAAAGTTTTCAAAATTAGTAAAGAGCGCTCCCCATTTAAAATTGCGCATCAGTAAAAATCCCATTGTGGTATAATCAGTGGTTTTAGTTCCATTCGATAACAATTGTTGTCCGGTGTAATAGGTTTCAAAACCAATGCGCCAGGCTTCACTTTCATACATAATTACACTGCCCGCATTGTGCCTTGGAGTCAGTGGTTTTTGTGGGTTTCCTGCCAGATAATGCAAACGGGCATCAATAAATGCATAGTTTAAAAACCATTTAAAATCCTTGTAATTGAACTTGATGTTGGTTTCGGCACCTTTGCTTAAAATCACTTCAGCAGCATTTTCAAATTGGAAATTGGTTCCGGAGCTATTTAATAATAAGGCATTTTGAATAGCGGTAACATAAAAAAGCTGGTTTGCTGAGAATCCAATTTCGCCCAAACGCGTTTGGTAATTAAAATCATAATTCACCCCATACGAACGTTCGGCTTTTAGATTGTCTTTGTCAATGCCTAATACATTTTCGAAATTAATCGATTCAGCTTCTTCGGTAAAAATATCCGGGATTTTATAGCCTAAACCACCACCAATTCGGCTGGAAAAACCATTTTCATTTTTGTACAACAAGGAAATTCTTGGCAAAGGGAAAAATCCCCAATCGGGATTGTAATCGGTACGCAAGCCGGTTTCCAGAATCCAGTTTTCGCTAATATCAAAAATGCTATTGGCAAACAATCCATAAGTGAGTTCTTTTTGATCACGCTGCAATGCGGCTTTATCGGCTTCATCAAAATTAACCGAATACACATTTGCACCCAAAATCCAATCGGTTTTAGCATTGGCTCTTTCATAACTTACTTCGGTAAACGTATTGATTTGCTTTCCGCTAAAATTTAAATCAGGCACTTGCAACGAACGGTCAAAATAAGAAATACTGTTTTTGATATTGAAATTGCTCAGCGAATCCAGCTGCGTTTTGTATACCGCCTGAGAACTCAAACGCTTAGAAATGTTGTCTTCGGTGTACTGATGAATGCCGTTTTGCTGACTTTTAATTTTTGTCATATCGCCTCCAATTCGGTCATCGTAAGTTCCGTTAATGCCCAGCCAAAAAGTTGTTTTTTCGGAAGGATAATAAAAGAATTTTGGATTAAAAGAAATGGATTTTGTTTGGGGTAAATTACTAAAATCATCATCTTCGGGATCATAGGCTTTTTGATAATGTGCCGAACCATAAAGCGTTGTTCCAAATTTTTGATTTCGTTTACTGTAAAAAACATTGGCAGTACTTCCCAAGGCGTGTGTTTGGGTTAGCATGATGTCCAAATCAGCATCTTCATCAGGAGTTTTCGAAACCATATTCACTAAACCGGCAATGGCGCCACCACCATAAAGTGTGGACGAACTTCCTTTGATAATTTCAAATTGTTTTAGGTCTAAAGGCGGAATTTGCATAATACTCAATCCGCTGGAAAAACCGGAATACAAAGGAAAGCCATCTCTTAAAAGTTGGGTGTAACGTCCGTCAAGACCTTGGATTTTAATATTCGAATTTCCGCTGCTTAACGAAGTTTGTTGCATTTGGATTCCGGTACTTTCGCGCAAAACCATCGAAATATTTGTTGGATTCATCGTCGCTTTTTCTTCTAATTCTTCGCTATTGATAAATTCAATTCGGGTTGGGATTTTTTTAACCGTTCTGCTGGTTCGGGAAGTTTGTAAAACTACTTCTTCAAGCTCGTTTTCATTGGGTTCTAAATGAAAGACAAAAACGGTTTGGTCTGGAAGTTGAATTGTTTTTTTCAGGGTTTCGAAGCCCAGATAAGAAATAATAATCGTTTGTTTTCCATTGGAAACATTCGAAAACTGAGCTTTTCCATCAGCATCCGTAACAGCCGATTTTTGTTCTGATTCGAGATAAATGTTGGCACCAATTACGGCTTCGTTTTCAGAAACTACTTGTATTTGGATATCAGTTGTTTGTGCCTTAACCGCAAGGCATGATAATAGTATGAGCATTGCGCTCAAAAGGAGTTTATTCATTAGAAATGAAATTTAATTAATTAAAAATTAGACTTTTTGTCTGGATAATTTTAATTAATTGAGGAGGTTGCCAAATAGCAGCAACAGAATCAAACTGATAGTCAGATTGGTAAGAAGATAATACTACATTAGAAATGGCAGTATGCACTCTAAAGGTATAGTTTGTAATACTTTCGAAGGTAATTGACATTCCACAACAACTGCAAATACAAGTCACAGGGCAGGAATCATCATGATCTTCCTGATGATTGTGCCTAAGACTAATGTTATCTTTTTTAAGGTCTTCGGCATTACTTCCGTCCGAGCAAGGTTTTAAAGATAAAACAAGTATTAAAATGGATAATATGAATGTACTTATTTTCATTGCGGCAACGAAGTTAAAAAATCTATCCCATATTTTGGTTTAAATCCTAAAAAAGGATTTTTTTAGAATTGCTATTTTCTTTTGTAAAAGATATAATCGGTATTGATGGGGTCTATGCCATTTGCTGCCAAATCACTAGCAATTTGTGCCCGATGATATGTAGAATGATTGATAATATGAAAAATAATATCCTGAACCGTATTAGAAAAGACGATTCCTTTGGAATTTTTATACTCTATTTTTTTGCTTAATTCGATGCTGTTTAAAATACTTATACTTTGGTTGTAATTGGTTTTATTATGATTTTTCAAATTTTCTAAAGGTCGGATTTCCCAAACAGCTACAGAAATGTCTTGATTAAGAATTCGGGCATTCCAAATTTCCTGCGCATTAATCAAGTGGTTCAATAATTTGATGGATTTTTCGGGAATGTTTTGTTTCTCTTTTTTGAATAGCTGAATGAGTTCCTGGTTGAAATGATAATTGTATTCGAAAGTATCTTTAAAAAAATCGGTGGTTTCCATTTGGTGAGTTTTATTTAAATGTAAAGAAAAGTATTGAAATGTATGATAGTTTTTAACCATATAAGTCATTTAAGTCTTTGCTTATCTGTTGACGACTAATTGTTTGCTAAGCCCATATAAGTATTAAATTAATTTGCGAATTTGTGGTCAATTCATTTAAAGTTGAATGGTACTTTGAATATTTATTTGTTCTAAAAAATAATCATCATGAGAAACTACTATTAATGTGCCTTGATATTCATTGATTGCACGGGTTAAAATTTCGATATTTTGAATGTCTAAATTATTTGTTGGTTCGTCCAGAATGATAACATCAGGCGATTGATTATTTATGGTTAAGCAACATAACATCAAGCGCATTCTCTCGCCACCACTTAAGCTGGAGCAAACTTTATCCCAGCTTTGGTTTGAAAACAAAAAACGGTTGAGCCTCATTTTTATATCGTGTTCTAACAAAGCCGAGTTGTTAAAAGTTTGGGCCTGTTCATACACTTTTAAGCTATTATTGATTAACGAATAATCCTGGTCAATATAAACCGATTTGCATTCTGCTCTATAAATGATGCCTGATTGCGGTTCTAAATTAGCTAAAATAAGTTTGATTAAAGTAGTTTTTCCAGAACCATTTGTACCTTTCAAGGCAATGCGTTCGCCGCTTGTGATTTTAAAATTCAAATTTTCTGTCCAGAGATTTTTTGCTTCGTAACTAAAATTAATTGCTGTTGCAGTAAACAAAACTTTCCCTTTATGTAAGGATGAATTATCAAACCCAAATTTCATTTTATCAAAATCGGGCATTGTTTTACGCAATTGTTGTAAATCCTGCGAAATGGAATCTACTTTTTCAGCATGTGCATTTTTTAGTTTAGCAGTGCTGTTTTCGGCATTGTTGCGCAAAGTGTTCATCATTATTCGAGAAACTCCCGCTTTTTCCTGTTTTCCTTTTCCCCGGGAATCCAGTTTTTGTTGTCTTTCCAGTGTTTCCCGTTCTTTTTCCTTGGCTTTTCGCAACGCTTTTTCCTTGCTGTGAATGTCGTGATGCAAAGCAGCAGTTTCAACTTGTTTTTGTTCCAGATAAAAATCGTAGTTTCCTCCATAGACTGATATGCCGCTTGAACTTAATTCGCAAACCGTATCTAAATGATTGAGTAATTTTCGATCGTGACTGACTATAATCAAAGTACTTTTAGAAGATTGGATAAAATCATATAACAACATTCTACTTTTGCTATCCAAATGATTACTCGGTTCATCCAGCAAAATCAATTCAGGCTGATGAATGGTAATTCCGGTGAGGAAAACTTTCGTTTTTTGTCCGCCACTTAAACTTTCTATTTTCTGATTTAAATCTAAATCGTTTAGTTGCCAATATTTTAAAGCTTCCAAACAACGATCTTCAATAGTTCAATCGTCGTTTAACAGATTGAAGTTTACTTCTGAAGTGTTTCCATTTAAGATTTCGTGTAAAGCCTGTAGCTTTTTATCAATGCCCAAAGCCTCTGCAATGCTCAGATGGTTGTATTGCCCCACAATTTGCGGAATATAATAGGGTTTTGTCTCTGTTTTTAATTGTCCCTCAGAAGCTTGAATCTCCTGAGCAATTATTTTTAACAAAGTTGATTTTCCGACACCATTGTTGCCAATTAGAGCAATTTTATGGTGTTGATTTACAGTTAAATTGATGTTGCTGAACAACAAATCCTTATTAGGATGTATGTATCTAATGTTTTGTAAAATAAGCATAATTTCTTTCTTTAAAGAGTAATAGACGAGATAAACCCGTTGAGGTTTGCGTCTTTAAATAGTCTGAAAGAAATTAGTTATCACATTTATATGTAGTATTTTGAGTTGGCAAATATACAATTTTTTGTTTTTTGAAAATAGTTTTAAATCCAAAGAGCAGCTAATTCCGATTTAGTTTGAACAAGCTTTTAAAAAACTTACTTTTGCAATTCCTGAAAAAAGCCACTAATTGTCAGGCTTTAATATTATAATCTTCCACAAAAGAATGAAGCAGTATTTTAACTTATTTGATTTTTCGCAAAAAGTAAATTATAAAACCGAAATATTAGCGGGATTAACGGTTGCTATGACCATGATTCCGGAGTCGCTTTCTTTTGCAATTTTGGCAGGATTTCCGCCTTTAGTTGGATTGTATGCCGCTTTTATAATGGGCTTGGTAACAGCAATTTTTGGCGGACGTCCGGGATTGGTTTCCGGAGGAGCAGGAGCAACCGTAATTGTGTTGATAGCCTTAATGAAATCGCATGGTTTGGATTATGTTTTTGCCGCTGTGGCATTGGCAGGAGTAATCCAAATTTTAATAGGTTTGTTTAAACTGGGAAAGTTCATTCGATTAGTGCCTCAGCCCGTGATGTTTGGTTTTGTAAATGGCTTGGCGGTGGTCATATTTATGTCGCAATTAGAGCAATTTAAGACAATAGTGAATGGCGAAAGTGTTTGGTTGTCAGGAAGTCCGTTGTATATTATGTTGGGCTTGGTAGCTTTGACCATTGGAATTGTGTTGTTTTTTCCAAAAATCACCAAAGCCATTCCAGCTTCTTTGGTGGCAATTATGGTAGTTTTTGCATTGGTTTTAGGCTTTGGAATCCAAACTAAAACTGTTGCCGATATCGCATCGGTGAGTGGTGGATTTCCACCTTTTCACATCCCTAATATTCCTTTGAATTTAGAAACTTTACAATTGATTCTTCCGTATGCTTTGATTATGGCTTGTGTGGGATTGACCGAAGGTTTGTTGACTTTAAATTTAGTGGATGAAATTACCGGGACAAAAGGAAATGGAAGCAGGGAATGTGTGGCTCAGGGAAGTGCTAATATTTTAAACGGTTTTTTCTTTGGGATGGGCGGTTGTCCAATGATTGCACAAACTTTGGTGAATTTATCGGCAGGTTCCAGAGCGCGATTATCCGGAATTGTTGCAGCCTTAACGATACTTTGTATTGTGTTATTTGGCGCTCCTGTAATTGAAAAATTACCAATGGCAGCCTTAGTAGGTGTAATGTTTATGGTGGCAATAGGTACTTTTGAATGGATTAGTTTTCGAATTATCAACAAAATGCCAAAACACGATATTTTCGTGGGTATTACAGTCGCACTTATCACTATTGTGTTGCACAATTTGGCTTTAGCCGTATTGATTGGAGTTATCATTTCAGCATTGGTTTTTGCCTGGGAAAGTGCGAAGCGCATTCGTGCCAAAAAATATATCGATGATAAAGGAGTGAAGCATTACGAAATTTATGGTCCTTTGTTTTTTGCTTCAACTACCGCATTTGCTGAAAAATTTGACGTGCTGAATGATCCCAATGAAGTAATTATTGATTTTAAAGAAAGTAAAATTGCCGATATGAGTGCTATCGATGCCGTGCACAAAATTACCGAGCGTTATGCTAAAGTAGGGAAGACGTTGTATCTACGCCATTTAAGCGAAGACTGTCGCCAACTATTGCAAAACGCTCAGGGAATTATTGAGGTGAATATTATCGAAGATCCTACTTATAAAGTGGTTTCTAACTAGTATTTAAGTTGAATGGAATGTTTCGATTGTCAGTTCGAGCGAAGTCGAGAACGAATCCCCCGACTTCGCTCGGGAAGACATCCCAATATTATTTACTAGCATAATCGTGATAAATTTCATCAATCGGAATGCTGTTGGCATTACCGTCGTGAATGATTAATCGATAGCGTAACACAGTTGGTTTTTTATTCGATAACGGAACTGCTTTTGCTCCGGGAAACGGATAGACTGCATTTTGCATACTTTTTTTAGCCCGTAAAATCCAGGGATTTTTAGCTCCCGGGTTTTTAGGATTACATAAAATAGTAAGTCCGGCTTGATTTCCATTTGTAGCTAAAGCCCCCGAAATATCCATCCATTCGCTGGCAGGGATAGGAAGGTTAGTAGGGGTGATTTTTCCGCTTGGATCAGTAAACACAATATCATCACTAAGGCGAATTCGGGGAGAAAAGCCACCATAACCTTTTTCGTCTTCTGAGCCACCAATTTTTATATTCGGTTCGAGTGCCAATAGTGCAATTTCAATATCAATCAGACGATAATGCTGTTGTTTTGGATAGACTTGGATAGTAGTCATTTCTTTTACAAATGCTTTCTCCTTTCCGTTTTTGGATTTCCACAAAGGCGATTTCCAAAGAACGGTAGTTTGTATGGCCTTGCTGCCGTCTTTTGTTTTTTTCTCCTTTACAGAAGTAACTTCCCATTTAAAATTTTCTATTTCCCAGCCGTCGCCAATTCTTTTATCGCCAATATACAATTGATGCCAAGCCCAGAAAATCCCGCGATGATGCAAATGATCGACAGGGAAATCTTCGGTTAAAACGGTACCATCCAAAGTATATAATGGATGAATATAATTCGAACGGATGTATTTCCCATTAATCGATTTTTCTGAGGCTTGGTACGTTAAAATACTGTCTTTACCTTCTGTAAAATAGCTTTGATTCTTTTCGATTTTTAAATTGATCTGACCAAAATTGATTTGGCTACAAAAAATAATTGCTACTACTAGACGGGCTTTTTTGCATAGAATCATTTAGTTGCTTCGTTTAAATAGTCATCAAGATTGCCCAATGCCATTGTAAATCCTTCCTGGAATCCCATAGCAATGATTTGTTCCAGGTCTTCTAGTTTTTCATATTGAGCCACAATAGTTACTGTTGTAGTTTCTCCGTTCTCAGTAAAAGTATTGTTCCAAACTGTACGTGGGAAGTCGTTGTTTGTAGTGCCGTTTTCATCACAAAACGCATCCAAACCAGAAAAGCTTTTTAATAGTTCAATTTTTTTATAATCGTTTTTACACCAGTGTATTGCTCCTTCAGGACTTTCCATGTAATACAACCAAGTACCGCCCTCTCTAAAATCCATCGATTTTGTTTTGGTTTGATACGGTTTTGGTGCCCACCATAAATCTAATATTTCAGGTTTTGTCCAGGCATCCCAAACCAACGGAAGCTTGGCTGCAAATTCTCTTGTTACGTTTACGGTTTTGTTTTCTTTGTTGACAATGAAGTCAAATTGTAGATTCGTTTTCATCTGTTTTGTTTTTAAGGTTTGCTAATATGTTATCAAGTTCGTTAAAACGGTTTTCCCAAATGGCTTTAAATTGTGCTAACCATTGGTCTATTTCTTTCATTTTATTGAGCTCGAGTTGGTAATAAATTTCCCTTCCTTTTTGCTCCTGCTGGATTAATTCACATTCCGAAAGAATCCGCAAATGTTTAGAAATGGCTTGTCTGCTGGTGTTAAAATGTTCAGCAATGGCATTAGGTGTCATAGCCTGAACAGCAATGAGACTTATAATGGCTCTTCTTGTAGGATCGGCAATGGCTTGGAATATATCTCGTCTCATTTTATTTTAAATTAAGAAACCAATTAGTTGCAAATTTAAATGCAATTAATTGGTTGCGCAAATTTTTGAAGCATTTTTTTTTATATTTATAATAAAAAAATGACTCAGAGGAATATTTAAATATTATTTTTCTCCATAAATAACGAATGCACTTGAAGGAATTGAAACATTACCATCGGGAAATTTTTCATTGATTAATTCAGAAACTTCTTTTTTTATTTTTGCTCTCATGCTGTCATCGGCTTTGCTTAGCGCAGCCACAAATGGAGCTGCAATCTCAGTCATCATGGACCAATAAGTTTCATCAGTTCCGCAATTTACCGCTCCTAATACTTCGGATTCCGAGATGTTTCTAAGACCTGCTTCTTTAAACATGTTGGCAATAAATCCAGGTTTGGCACAGCGAAACATACCCGGAGCACCTTCAGGAGGAGCTTCAAGCCCCATATTTTTGTTTATGGTTCCACCAATGGCAGTTACCCAGAAGTTTTTTTCAGGACCAGCCCACACCGAAGTTGTAATTCGTCCTCCGGGTTTGAGTACTCTGGCTAATTCTTTGGCGGCCATTTGCATATCAGGAAAAAACATAAAACCCAGACGGCAACTAATAATATCAAAACTGTTGTCAGCAAAAGGAAGTTCAGAAACATCGCAAACCTGGGTTTCAAAATTTGGGATTCCTGCTTTACGTGCGTTTTCCTCAGCTATTTCAAGCATGCCTGCAGCCAGATCGGTGAATATTATTTTACCGTTTCCTATTTTTAGGGCAATGCTAATACCCGGTTCCCCTGTTCCTGATGCTACATCCAGTACGCTTTCATTTTCTTTTGGGTTCAGAAGTTTTATCATTTCATCACCTATAGGGTGTAAGAATTCCATAATCAGGCTGTCCCATTTTTTCCAACCAGGTGAAAATTTGTTCCAGGAGTCTTTTTGTTGTTCCCGGATTTGTTCAAGTTGTGCTTCCATGTCTTTTTTGTTTTAGATGTAAATAGATTTTAAACCTTATTTTAATGTGTTTTTTTGTTAGTTGGTAACAAAGTTCAGTACTCATTTTTTATGGCAATTGTTTAAAATAAATTTACGAAAAAATATTTCCTCTTGTTTTAAATCAGGGATGTTTGTTTTGTTTAAGATATTGATTAATAGTTGATTGTGTTGTTTTTAAGCCTTGCTTATTTGTGTTGAGAAAAAAATTGAAGCATGTTGTAAGTTTTTAAAAATAAAGACAACTAATGTATCAAAATCAAAACCTATGAAAACAATTATTATGATGCTACTTTTTATGGTAGTGTCTTGTGGAAAAGAATCATCTCCAGAGGGAAGATCAAAAATTAGAGATAAAAATCTTCAGGAACAGCTGGATAGTTTAAAACTTCAAAATGAGCAAATTATTGAAGATATTCGTTTGATAAAGAAAGAATTAAATATTGAAAATGAATAAGATTAGCTTATCTTAGTTGGTTTTCGAAATGAAATGATAGTAAATGGAATCCATAGAAAAAGATTTTTTAGCCACACTTTCCCGATACAATGCGATGATCCATAAACTTTGTCGGTTGTACCGTGATAGTCATGAAGATTGTGAAGATCTATTTCAGGAAATTGTTTTTCAACTCTGGAAATCCTATCCTAAATTTAGAGGAGATGCAAAAATAAGTACCTGGATGTATCGTATTGCTTTGAATACAGCAATAGCTTCTTTTAGGAAGAAAACAACCAATATTAATTATTCTTCTGAATTGCCTGATTTTGCCGAAGAGCAAAAAAGTGATGAAATCGAATTAAGACAAGAACGATTGTTTGCCGTTTTAAAATTATTAGACGATAGCGAAAAAGCCTTGATAGCCTTGTATTTTGAAGAATTGTCTTATCAGCAAATAGCTGAAATTACGGGAATCAATGAAAATTATGTTGGTGTAAAACTCAATCGCGTTAAAGCCAAAATAAAAACCTTAATGAAATAATCATGGAAATAGACGATTTAAAATCCGATTGGAATGCGGTACAGTCCATTCCCAAAAGCGAGGAAACACTATTATTGATGTTACAAGAAAACAAACATCCCGTTTTGAAATCAATTCGAAAACAAATTGTGATTGAAGTTATGGCATGGAGTTTATTTTTAATGGTGTATTATTCAATGTTTGATGGAGCAGAAAAACCTATATGGGTTAATTTGGTTTTGATAAGCACTCTTTTAATGCCAATATTACATAGCATTTATGGTTATCATTATAATAAGTATTTAGCAAATGGTTCGAATATTAAAGTCGCTTTAGAACGTCTTTATTATAGCTTAAAAAAATATGCTCTTATTGCCATAATTAGTAGAATAGGTTTTGTGTGTGGATTGTTGCTGTTTTTTAGTTACAATATTCATTTTACCACCGCTAAGTATTTTTTATTGGTATTTATTATAATTGTTTTTTTAATTCAATTGCTTGGTTTATATCGAATTTGGAGAAAGCGTTTGAGTATGCTTAAAAGTATGATTGTAACGTTTTTCGATTCGCAGTAAGATAATACGTTGTTTTTTCTTAATTTCTTATCAAAAAATCACTAAAAGTGGGTATTGCTATAAAAAGCGAATTCATATACTTTTACTTCGAATAAAAAAGGAAATAATTAACGAACTAATTATAGACAAGATGACAAATTCAGATAAGATTAGAAAAGTAAATGATTTACTTATTGAAGTAATCAAAGACGAAGAACATCAATTAGAAAGTTCTTTCAGTGGATTAAAAGATGTTGTTTTGAGTATTCTTGCTGATTATTGGCAAAATGAAAGAGAACCACAAATTTTTATGGAAAACATTTCATTAGAAATCGATTAATATAAAATAGAAAATATATAATTTGTCATTTTAGGGTTTGATAAATTTTTAAAGAAAGCCGCTTTAGTTTTAAAGTGGCTTTTCTTTTTTATAAAAAATATTCCCCAATCAAATAACACATAGCGTATCCGCTAATGCGAACTCTGTTTTCTAAAAGTTCACAATCTAAATAACCTTTTCGTTCCGAAAGTTGGATAGCTGATAATGTTGTTTTATTCAGTTTTTTTGCCCAATACGGAATAAGAGTGGTATGTGCTGAACCGGTTACCGGATCTTCATTAATACCGGATTGAGGTGCAAAAAATCGAGAAACAAAATCGGAGTTGTTTCCCTTGGCGGTAACAATAATTCCACGCACCGGGAGTTTTGAAAGCTTAATGAAATTGGGATTTAAGTTCAGTATTTCTTCTTCAGTATTAAAAACGAGCATGTAGTCGGTTTTTCCCTTATAAGCCAGTTGAGGTTTACTGTCAAAGGCATCACAGATTTCATTTGTCAAAGGAATTGGTTCAAATTCATCAACGGGAAAGTTTAACGAAAGTAAATCGCCTTCCTTGGTTACTGTCAAATCTCCGCTTCTGGGTGAGTGAAATGTAATAATCGAATCGTTATGATTTTCATAATTGAATAAAACAAAAGCTGCCGCCAGAGTTGCGTGTCCGCAAAGGTCAACTTCAGTTTGAGGAGTAAACCATCTGATATCATATTTATCGCCATTTTTTACATAAAAAGCAGTTTCAGCCAGATTGTTTTCGGCGGCAATTTTTTGCATGATTTTATCACTTAACCATTCCTCAAGTGGACAAACGGCAGCTGGATTTCCGGAAAAAACGCTTTTAGTGAAGGCATCAATTTGATATATTTTCATCTTATAGTTGTTGTTTGATTAATGTACCCAGACTTTTGAGGCTGTGCTCGACTTTTTCATCCCATTTTATGGCAAAATTCAATCGCATACAATTGTTGTATTGATCGTGTTGCGTAAACATTCTTCCCGGAGCAAAACCTATTTTATGCTGTACAGCAATGTCATATAAGACTGCAGTATCAATTTTTGGATCTAGCTCTAGCCATAATACAAATCCGCCCTGTGGTTTAGAAATTTTAGTATTTTCGGGAAAATATTCTTCAATAGTGCGTTGAAAAAACAAATAGTTATTATATAACGTATTTCGTAATCCTCTTAAATGATGTTCGTAGCGGCCATATTCCATAAAATCAGCAATTACTTCCTGAAAAAGAGGCGGACTCGACATGGTATGCAATAGTTTCTTTCGAATTAATTTTTCTTTGAACTTACCGGGTGAAACCCAGCCCACACGATAACCCGGAGCTAAGGTTTTAGACACCGAACCACACCACATGACAATCCCAGCTTCGTCAAAAGCTTTGCAAGGTTTTGGTCGGCTGGGACCAAAAAATAAATCACCATATAAATCGTCTTCTATCAAAGGAATATTATGCTTTGTAAGCAAACGAACCACTTCTTTTTTGTTTTCTTCAGGCATGCAACTTCCCAAAGGATTGTTGAAATTGGTGACAAAACAACAGGCTTTTATTTTAGGTAGTACTTTTTTTAAATCTTCGATGGCCACACCTGTAACAGGATGCGTAGGAAGTTCAATAATATTTAACCCCAGTGATTTTATCATTTGCAAAATACCAAAATAAACAGGACTTTCAATGGCAACCGTATCTCCGGGATTAGTTACAGTTATTAAAGAATAAAATAGCGCATTTAGTGCTCCGGAGGTAGTTACAATATCATCTTCTGTCAAATGGCCATCCCAGGTAAAAGACCATTTGGCAATATTTCTCCTCAAATTGATGTTTCCCTGTGCTGGTTCGTAGCCTGTTCCGCTGTCTTCTAAATTGCGTAATACTTTTATAATACCTTTGTTGAGTTTAGCAATGGGCAGCATACTTTTATCCACAACTCCCAGTGAAAACTGTGTGAAGTCTTTATTGGTCAAAGTATTGAATACCTTACCGATTAAGTCTTCAGGAGTCTTTTCTTTGTCGGATAAATGGAGTTTGTTTATCGAAGGAAGTGCCAGTCGGGTATTGAAAGCTCTGCTGACATAATAACCTGATTTTGGTCGGGATTCTATTAAAGATTTGCTTTCTAATTCTAAAAAAGCCTGTTTTACCGTGTTGATGCTGACGTTGTAGATTTTTTGTACGGTACGAATAGACGGCAGCTTTTCTCCTGTTTTGAGGGTTCCAGTTGCAATTTGCTCTTCGATTATTTTTGCAATCTTTAGATATAAAATTTCTTTCGACATTTTATGATTGTGTTATTTGTGTCCTATAAAAGTAGTAAAAATTATAACTGTAACCATTTGAGTCTTAGGAATTGGAATTGTTTAACCAATTAACCAATTGATTTATAGCTGTGGATAGATTTTTATAATGACCATTTTGCCATTCATTTTTGAAAAAAATGGCAGATTCCTGGGCTAAAGTTTCGTTAACGTAATCATTAGAAAATGGAGAATCAATATAGGTATTTATCTGGTAATTGTTTGGAATATTTTTAGTTGCACAAGAGTATCCAACTATTTTACTGTCCAATTCGGCTACATAAAACGGAAGTCCAAATTGCTTTGTCAAAGCTGAATCTAATGTTGTTTTTTGTTCCTGGTAAAGCTTTACAATTGCATTCATATCAGAGATTGTAACCGCTCTGAAGTTTAGATTTTGCTGTTGTTTGATAATTGTTTCCATACTTTGATATTTAGAAAGTAAAATTATCTATTCCAAAAAGATAAGTACAGATACAGAAATGTTGTTGTTTATGGGTACAGTTTGTTAATTGTGTCAGCTTAAGCAGACTAAAATAATAGTCCACAGATGAAACGGATTGAACGGATAAAACCAGATTTTTATTAACTTGTCTTAATTTTAATCTGAGTTAATCTGCTAAAATCAGTTTAACCTGCCTGTCGGCAGACAGGTCCGTGTTCCTGTTATTCATAGAACATGGTAAAAAAAATCCTCTTTTTAAACGGATTTAAAAAGAGGATTTCGTTTTGTAAAGTTGGAGACTATTATAAGTTTGCTTTAATTTTTCAATGATAGCATCGTATTCAGCATCAGAAAGTGCTACTTTGTTTGGATTCATTTCGAAAACACTTCCAAAACCATAGCCATCTGCATATTTAGGTACGATATGAAAATGTAAGTGCGATAATTTATCCGAAAAAGCCCCGTAATTGATTTTATCAGGATTAAAAACTTTCGCAATAGCATTTGCAGTGGTAGCAACGTCATCCATAAAAGCATTGCGTTGTTCTTCGCTTAGTTCATGAAATTCAACTCCGTGATCTTTGTAAACTACATTTAAACGGCCAGTGTATGATTGCTCTTTAAATAAGAACAATTGTGATACTTTCAGGTCGGTAATTTTAATCATTAGGTTGTGTAAGGTTTCGTTTTCCTGGCAATACAAACATTCAGAAACTGGTGATGGCATGATTTTTTATTTTATAAATTGATATTGGTATTTTGATAGACTTAAGCAAAACTATCCATACTATATTACTTTTCCAAATTGTTTTTTTCTTTAAGTTTAGCCTGAGATTTTTCGATAATTTGTTTTGCCCAGTTTTGCCCCACAATCATCGATTCTTGCATTACTTGTGGCATGGTGCTAATCATTTTTTTTCCAATAGGAGAATTATAAAATGCAATCAATTGGTCTATATCACTTTCAGTATAATGTTTATCATAAATAGGAATAATCATATTTGTTATATCTTCTGCTTTTACTTCTTTTTTGAATTCTTTCAAAAAATCCTCACTAGTTTTAGAATGACTAATTTTAAGACTGCCCATCATTTGATCCATCATTTGTATTGCCATTTTTCCCGAACCGGTCAATTCCAGTAGTTGATTTATTTTTTGGATTTTTGAAGTGCTTTGTGCGTTTGCTGAAAGAGAAAGTACGCAGAAGCTTAAAATTAATAGTGATTTTTTCATGGTTTTTTATTTGCTGTTTTTATAGTTAATGTAAAACCAAATGTAAGGATTTATAATTTGTTAATTAAAAATTATCTCACAAAAAAAGCGCTCTCTTTCGAGAACGCTTTCTGTTATTTAAAACTAAAAATTAGTTGTTTTCAATCCATTTTCTGGCATTTACAAAGGCTTCCTGCCAAGGAGTAACCTCGTCGTTTCTGCCGCTTGGATAATTAGCCCAGTTCCATTGGAAAACAGAACGTTCAATGTGTGGCATGGTAACCAGATGACGTCCTGTAGCATCACATAACATGGCTGTGTTGAAATCAGAACCATTAGGGTTTGCAGGATATCCTTCATAACCGTATTTACCTACGATGTTGTAATTTTCTTCACCCATTGGTAAATTAAATTTACCTTCACCGTGAGAAACCCAAACTCCTAGAGTTGCACCAGCTAAAGTTGACAACATTACCGAATTGTTTTCCTGTACGGTTACCGAAGTAAAGATACTCTCGTGTTTGTGACTGTTGTTGTGCAGCATTTTTCCGTGTACTTCGTGCTCCGGATTGATTACTTCCAATTCCATGAACAATTGACAACCGTTACAGATTCCAACAGATAAAGTGTCTTCTCTTTTGAAGAAGTTTTTCAGGGCTGTATTGGCTTTTTCGTTGTATTTGAATGCTCCGGCCCAACCTTTAGCAGAACCTAAAACATCTGAGTTAGAGAATCCACCCACAGCTCCGATGAACTGAATATCTTCAAGCGTCTCACGACCAGAAATCAAATCGGTCATGTGAACGTCTTTTACATCAAAACCTGCCAAGTACATCGCATTAGCCATTTCACGCTCGGAGTTACTTCCTTTTTCACGGATAATAGCTGCTTTTGGTCTTGGTTTCGAAGCATCAATTTCAGGTTTTTTTCCTGTAAAATGAGCAGGGAAACTAAAGTTTAATGCCTGGTTTTTATAGTTATCGTAACGCTCTTGTGCAGTTCCGTTTTTAGATTGTTTTTGGTCTAACAAGAATGAAGTTTTAAACCAAACGTCTCTGTATTTAGCAATGTCTAATTTACAAGGACCAAAGTCTAAGGTAGCTTCATTAGTTGCAGTTCCTAGTTTGTAGAACGAAACTCCGTTAGCATTCAATTTGTTTTCTATAACAGCATCTTCTTTCGCCTGGAAAACAATACCGATGTTCTCAGCAAATAAATATTTGATGATGTCTTTTTCTTCGAAAACAGAGAAATCAATTTTTGCTCCTAAATTCACATCAGCAAAACACATTTCTAATAAAGTAGTAATCAAACCACCACTTCCGATATCGTGACCCGCTACGATTTGGTTATCCAAAATTAATTCCTGAATCGTGTTGAAAGCCTTTTTAAAGAACGCAGCATCTTTGATAGTAGGCGCTTCGTTACCAATAGCATTTAAAGTTTGTGCCAAAGAAGATCCTCCTAATTTGAATTCGTCCTGAGATAAATTGATATAATAAATAGAAGCACCGTCTTTTTGTAAAACAGGTTCTACTACTTTTCTAATGTCAGTACAGTTACCGGCTGCTGAAATAATTACCGTTCCCGGTGCAATTACTTCATCATTTGGATATTTTTGTTTCATCGAAAGCGAATCTTTTCCTGTTGGAATATTGATTCCCAATTCGATTGCAAAGTCAGAACAAGCTTCAACAGCAGCATACAAACGAGCGTCTTCACCTTCGTTTTTACAAGCCCACATCCAGTTTGCTGAAAGAGAAATTCCTTTCAATCCGTCTTTAATTGGAGCCCAAACAATATTCGATAAGGATTCGGCAATAGCAGTTCTTGTTCCAGCAACAGGATCAATTAGTGAAGCAATAGGAGCGTGTCCTATTGACGTTGCAATTCCTTCTTTTCCCTGAAAATCCAAAGCCATTACACCGCAATTGTTCAATGGCAATTGCAATGGTCCTGCAGTTTGTTGTTTGGCTACTTTTCCACCTACACAACGATCTACTTTGTTTGTTAACCAGTCTTTACAGGCTACAGCCTCTAATTGCAATACTTGCTCTAAATAAGTAGCAATATTTTTTACTGAATAGTCTAATGCTGCATAATTATAATCAACAGTTTTGTCTGTCATTATTGTTTTTGGAGAACTTCCGAAGAAGTCTTCCAAAGCATAATCCATTGGTTTTGCCCCAGTAGTCTTTGATTCGAAAGTAAAACGGTGGTCAGCAGTTACATCTCCCACCTGATACATTGGCGAACGCTCTCTGTCGGCGATTCTTTGTAAGGTGTCAATATCTTTTTTACCAATAACCAATCCCATTCTTTCCTGAGATTCGTTACCAATAATTTCTTTTGCCGAAAGGGTAGGGTCTCCCACAGGCAATTTGTCTAAGTCGATTAATCCTCCTGTATCTTCCACCAATTCCGAAAGACAGTTTAAGTGTCCACCGGCACCGTGATCGTGAATAGAAACAATTGGGTTATTATCGCTTTCTACCAATCCACGAATGGCATTAGCAGCACGTTTTTGCATTTCCGGATTCGAACGTTGGATAGCATTTAATTCAATTCCTGAACCAAAAGCTCCCGTGTCAGCAGATGAAACCGCAGCTCCACCCATTCCGATTCTGTAATTTTCTCCACCAAGGATAACGATTTTATCGCCTTCTTGTGGTTTGTGTTTGATAGCCTGATCTAATTTCCCGTAACCAATTCCACCAGCTTGCATGATAACCTTGTCGTAACCAATTTTACGGTTGTTTTCTTCGTGTTCGAAAGTCAAAACGGAACCTGTAATAAGTGGTTGTCCAAATTTATTTCCAAAATCAGAAGCTCCGTTTGAAGCTTTGATTAAAATATCCATTGGAGTTTGATACAACCATTTTCTTTCAGCAACGCCGTTTTCCCAAGGACGTTCTGCTTCTAAACGAGAATATGAAGTCATATAAACCGCAGTCCCTGCCATTGGCAACGAACCTTGTCCACCAGCCAAACGGTCACGGATTTCTCCTCCTGAACCTGTTGCAGCACCGTTGAAAGGCTCTACAGTAGTTGGGAAATTATGCGTTTCTGCTTTTAATGAGATAACAGAATCAAATTCTTTTACTTCATAAAAATCAGGTTTGTCAGCAGTTTTTGGAGCAAATTGTTGTACTCTTGGTCCTTTTACAAAAGCCACGTTATCTTTGTAAGCCGAAACAATATCGTTAGGATTTTCCTGAGATGTTTTTTTGATTAATTTGAAAAGAGAAGTTTCTTTTTCAATACCATCAATAACAAAAGTTCCGTTGAAAATCTTGTGACGACAGTGCTCCGAATTAGCTTGTGAGAAAGCAAAAATTTCAGAATCAGTTAGTTTTCTTCCTAATTTGGTGGCCAAATTATCTAAATATTCAACTTCTTCTGAGCTTAAAGCCAGACCTTCCTGTTTGTTGTAAGCGTCAATATCATCAATATTCAAAATAGCTTCCGGTTGTATATTGATGGTAAAAATGTCCTGATTTAATTCGGTATATTTTTGAGAAAGCATAGGGTCGAAATCAGTGAAATCTTCCGTTGCTTTGTGAAATTCTTCGATACGAATGATTCCGGAAATCCCCATATTTTGAGTGATTTCTACGGCATTGGTACTCCAAGGCGTAATCATCGTGGCGCGAGGACCAACAAAAAAATCCGTCAATACGGATTTCTCTATCTTATTTGCATTGGCAAAAAGCCAGTTCAGTTTAGAAATATCTTGAGCCGAAATTTCGCCTTGTGTTTGTACGGCAAAAATTGCGTTGCTTTGGTTTTCAAAGAAATGAATCATTATTTTGTATTTGATGAATTGCGATGCAAATTTAGGTTAAAAAAACAGTACCGACAAGTGTAAAAAAGACTTTTTAAAGTAGTCGTTTTTAGTATGTTTTGGTGCTCTTTTTAAGATTGTAGAAGGTAGAATTCAGACAGAGTTTTATTTTTAGTGTTTACTCAATCTTGTCATTCCTGACGAAGTAGGAATCTCCGTTGTGTGAGTCAATTGATGAGATTCCTCCTTTGTCGGAATTGCAAATTAAACTAAAAAATCTGCGAATCTGCGGTAATTTTTAAACTTATTTAGGAAACGCCATACTTTGATAAGCACCCAAATCAGGAGGAGAAGTCCTGGTTTTTCCGTTGATGTCCTGCGGAATTAAATAAGCGGGATTTCCTTTTGCGAAAGCGGCAGAAGTATTGTCAATGTTGAGTTTGTTTTTTGCAATATCAAAAAAGCGAGGGTTTTGGTTTAGAATTATGTTTTTGTAATGTGTCGCATCACCTAAGAAATTATATAATGGATTCGAGCTGCTCGCATCCGATTTTAACAGACAATTGTTGAATTGGTATTCAAAAGATGCTGCATTGTTTTTGTCCAAATTGAATTCGCTTGAATAGGTGCCATAAATGATACAATTGTTAAAAGTGGCTTTGGTTAAATCTTTTGCTTCAGGATTTGCGCCTGTTTTGAAATTATTTATCGTTAGAGCGAATTGTTGGGCGTTGTTCCAATTGTTGTTAAAAGTACAATGTGTAAATAGGTAATTCCCTCCGTAAGTACATGCCAATGTGGCTTTTCCGGCTGTATTAATAACGATATTTTCGCCTTCAATTTTAGCATTTTGAGCCAGAATTCCGTAATTGGACGAATTATAAATTTGGCTATTTTTTATCGAAACGGTAGTTTGATCCTGATTGTCAATTCGCAAACCAATGCTAGCGTTTTTAATTGTAAGGTGATTGATTTTGTGAGCCGTACTGCCGTCACGAAGCCAGATGGTAGCCCATTGCCCGGGAACATTGGCGTAATCTGCTTCGAGACGGTCGCCTTCAAAAATAATTTCGTTTTCTTGTTTGTTAGTGGTTGAAACAGTTCCGTTGCATTCCAAAGTAGCCGATTGGGGTACAATCAAACCCGAATTAGCATGAAAATAAACGCGGGCTCCTGCATCAAAAATAACTGTTTTGCCTTCAGGAACGGTGGCATAGCCGTAAATTACATAAGCTTTTTGATTGGTAAAATGCAATTCGTTGCCATTGGTAGCATCATTTTCGTCTAAGTAAAAACCGTTTAGTTTTGTGTTGTCAAAAGTTACGGATTCGGTGGTGCCATCGTTGAAGCGCTTTGGATACAGAAAAACCGCATCTTTCACCAAGGTCAGTAAGGCCACTTTTTGCAAGTTAGTACCGCTGTCAAATTCAATGTTGTCAGTATATAAAAAATCGACAGGATTCGCATCTGAACTATTTGGAGTGGTTTCAATAAAAACATAAAGGCTGTCTTTGGCTAATAAAGTTACATTATTAAAAATCTTATTGTCTTCACCCTGCATTCCGTCAACGGTCATGCGGTATTTAGAATTTAAACCTTTGCCAAATTTAATCGTTGGAATACTAATATCATTTTTGCTGTGATTATAGACTTTCAATAAATATGTACTCGAACTGATAGTTGAAAAAACAGTATCTAGAAAAACAGTATCTCTTGAAAAAACTAATTTTCCATTACTCGGTACAGTAGAAAAATCAGTACGGCAAGAACAGATAGAAAATAAGATTCCGAAGATAAATAATAGCGAAAAAGGACGCATGCGTTTTGTTTTTTGGTAAAAATAGAAAAAATCTTATTTGTTGAGATTTAATTTTAAAATGGATTGCAGAATATGCTTGTTATTTGGATGCTAGTATCTATTCTTTCTTTATTTTTACAATCGATTAAAATAAAATTCATGACATTCGATAAAGAAAAGATATTGGAATACTGTAATCGTATTTCAAAAAATACTTTAATGGAAACCTTAAATATTGAATATATTGATGCTGGCGAAGGTTTTCTAGTTGCTAAAATGCCGGTAAATTCGAGTGTTCATCAACCGATGGGCTTGTTACACGGAGGTGCTACGGTAGCTTTGGCAGAGAGTGTAGGCAGTGCCGCTTCCTTTATATTCATCAATCCGGAAGTTAGCGAAGTACGTGGTATAGAAATTTCGGCCAATCATTTAAAATCCAAGCGTGAAGGTGTAGTTACTGCTACTGCAAAAATCATTCATCAGGGGGCAAGTATTCATTTATGGGAAATTCGCATTGTTGACGAAAGAGATAATCTGATTTCGCTTTGCAAACTGACCAATATGGTTTTGCCAAAAAGAAAGAAAACACATTAAACTTTTTGAATAGAAACAAACCTTTAATAAAATTAACGTATGATTGATTTTTTTATAAAAGTAAAGCAACAAGAAGCTCAAAAATTGCCTTTTGTTATTTATAGTAAGCCATATAAATCGGAGGTGAGAGGTTTTTTTCAAAAAAATGACCATTTGTATTTTGCTGAAACTTTGGACGAAACAGGTTTTGTTTTTGCTCCTTTCAATGGCAATCAGATGATATTGATACCCAAAAATCAATCGGTCATTTGGGAATCAGAAATTGATTCTTTTGAAGAGAATCATACGGTTGGTTTAGTTACCGAAGAAAATCAACAGCAAAAAGCACATTTTGAAAATCTAATTCAAAAAGCAGTTAAAGCTATTGAAAAAGGGGAGTTTGTCAAGGTTGTTTTGTCCCGAAAAGAAATCTTAGATGTGCCTGATTTTGATTTGGTCACTGTTTTTACAAGACTGATTCATCGTTTTCCGGCGGTTTTTTGTTATTGCTGGTACCACCCCAAAATAGGTTTGTGGATGGGAGCAACACCGGAACGATTGCTAAAAGCCAGCCGAAAAAAATTCTGTACTATGGCATTAGCGGGAACACAGAATTTTGAAGGAAAAACAGATGTGATTTGGGAATCTAAAGAGATAGAAGAACAGCAATTTGTAACCGATTTTATCTTAGAAAACCTGAAAGGACTGACTTCTGAAGTTGCTATTTCCAGTCCATATACGGTTCAGGCCGGAAATGTTTTGCATATAAAAACGGATATTGAAGGAGTAATTAATAAAGAATCAAAATTGAATCAGGTGGTTTCAGTTTTGCATCCAACACCTGCTGTTTGTGGTTTGCCAAAACTGGCTGCTAAAGATTTTATTATAGAAAATGAAATTTATGATAGAGAGTATTACACTGGTTTTCTGGGCGAATTGAATAAGAAAGATTTTGCTGAGAAAAAACAAAAATCTGATTTGTATGTGAATTTACGTTGCATGCAAATAAAGGAAAAAACAGCGCATTTGTATATGGGTTGTGGTATTACCAAAGAAAGTATTCCGCAAAAAGAGTGGAATGAAAGTGTGAATAAATCCATGACGATGAAGAGTGTGCTTTAGAAGTTAGAAGTTGGGAGTTGGGAGTTGGGAGTTTGGACAAGGCAGTTTTTAGAATAGAGAAGGCAGAATTTAAAAACTTTGTGTAGTTAGCGTGTCATCCTGAGCTTGTAGAAGGACTTCTTTTCTTTGCTGTAAAAAAAATAGAAATTAGAATAAATAAAACACAATAAAACTCCGTAAAGTTTCCCCTTCCTTCGGAGGGGGCTGAGGGAGGGAAAATATTAAAATAATGAAACTAGATATATTAGCTTTTGGAGCTCATCCCGATGATGTAGAATTGGGTTGTGCGGGAACAATTTTAAAAGAGGTTTCCTTAGGGAAAAAGGTAGGTATTGTTGATTTAACCAGAGGGGAATTAGGAACCCGTGGTTCGGCGGAAATTAGAGATGAAGAAGCTGCTGCTGCTGCCAAGATATTAGGAGTTTCAGTAAGAGAGAATTTGAATATGAGAGACGGTTTTTTTGTCAATGATGAAAAACACCAATTAGAAATCATCAAAATGATTCGGAAATATAAACCTGAAATTGTTTTATGCAATGCCATAGATGACCGTCATATTGATCATGCAAAGGGAAGTAAATTAGTTTCTGACGCTTGTTTTTTATCGGGTTTGATGAAAATTGAAACCGAGTTGGAAGGAGAGCAGCAAAATGCCTGGCGACCTAAGTTGGTTTACCATTATATCCAGTGGAAAAACATTGAACCTGACTTTGTAGTGGATATTACAGGATTCACCGATAAGAAAATTGAAGCCATTTTAGCCTATCGTTCTCAGTTTTATGATCCGAATTCTACAGAACCGGAGTCGCCAATTACCTCAAAAAACTTCTTTGAGAGTTTAAATTACCGTTCCAGAGACTTAGGAAGGCTCGTTGGTGTAGATTATGCTGAAGGATTTACAGTTGAAAGATGTTTGGCTGTCAATAGTTTAGCGGATTTGCTGTAATTTTATTGGTTTTTTTTAGAAAAATAGTTTGCAGAAGTCAATAAACGTTGTATATTTGCAACCGCAAAGCAAATGGTGGTTGTAGCTCAGCTGGTTAGAGCATCGGTTTGTGGTGCCGAGGGTCGCCGGTTCGAACCCGGTCATCCACCCAAAATGCAAAAGCCCCTTCGAAAGAAGAGGCTTTTTTTGTATATTGAATTTTGAGGAATTTTAGAAAATTCAAAAAATCGAAATTGCTTTCAAAACTTCCTTTTTGTAACTAAAAAATCCTATTTTGAACATCAGTTCAAAATAGGATTTTTTAGTATTGTGAAATAATTTTATTTAAAAAGCTTATCCCAGGGATTGTCGCTTCTAAAAGGAACGGCCGGAAGACCTTCTTTATTGATAAAATTGGATTGGGCGGCTTCATTCCAGCCCAAACGCACCGAATAGGGGTGTTGGACTTCAGGAGCAGAAACGATTACTTTATTGCCTTTTATTTCCGCTTTTGCGGTTACAAATTTACCATCAGCTCCGGCGATAGTAAACCAACTTAGTGATCTGCCATTACGACTGCTTAAACCACTTCCTATATTTGAAAAAGTAACCTCAATACTGTTGTTTACAATTTTCATTTTTTCATAAGTAGGTCCGGAGTAAACCACATTGGTTTCTCCGTAAGCTTTATTTAGAGCAAGCAGACTTAAACGACGGCCCACTTCCCATTTGTATCCGGGATGTAAATCGGCGATGCTATCAACTAAATCTGTAATTGCAATTGTATTGGTGTTTTTTAAATGCAATGCCAGCTTTTGTGCTTCCCAAAATTCAGGAAGTTGTTCGGCGGTGAGTGGTCTGTCTTTAGAAGCCGAATAGTTGTAAGGAGCTATTTGTACAAAATAAAAGGGCATTTTTTTATCTTTCCAGTCGTTACGCCAGCTTTCTATCAATGTTTTTAATTTATAAGCATAACGAATGTTTTCGTTCAAAAAACAATTCGATTCTCCTTGATACCATAGCATTCCTTTCAATGTGTATGGGATGAGCGGTTGTATCATGGTATCGTAAAATTTACCGGCATCACCATCATCAGTACCCAATTTATCAAGAATTTTTCCGTTTTTGAGTTTAGGTTCAAATTCTAATTTGGAAGCCTCAATCCATGGTTCAATACGGCTACCCGGAACTGCTGCCGAAATCATTCCGATAGGTACATTTAATCTAGCATACAAATCTTTTGCAAAATAATAACCAACAGCCGAAAAATCGACTATAGGTCGTCCAATGGCTGTATCCCAACCCAGATGTTCCGGACTAGGGGCCATGTATTTGCGACGATCTAAAAAAATACGAATGTTGGTGTTGTTGGCTGTGTTTAAATCATCTTCAGGTGGTTTATTTCCTTTTACGGCTGTCTGGAATTTGCTGTATTTGCGCATTGCATATTCCATGTTGGATTGCCCGGAACAAAGCCATACTTCACCTACCAAAATGTTTTTCAACACAATGGTATTTATTCCTTTAATGGTCATTTCGCGTTGCGTAAACGAGGCTTTCATTGGACTAAGTTTCACAGACCATTTTCCGGATTTATCAGCAACTGTAGTTTTGGTTTGTCCCGCAAAAGCAACTGATATTTTTTCGGCTGGAGCTGCAGTTCCCCATATTGCGACTTTTTTATGACGTTGTAAAACCATATTATGCCCTAAAATTTTAGGAAGTGTTACTTCGGCAAAAGTATTGGAAGTAAAGAATATAAAAATACTTAAAGTTAGGAGGAGGAGTTTTTTGGGATTCATAAGTTATAGTGGAAATGAGTTTTTTTCTGCTTTAACTCACAAATAGTGCCAAAAAGGAAACAGTCGGGAAGTTTTTAATAGATTCCCGACTGCGCTACAATAATGTTTTTTTAATTCGGACTTTGACAAGCTCAGTCTGACAATTGAAATGTTTTTTATTTATTCCAAATTTTCCAGGCTTTTTCGGCCTGAAAAATCAGCATATCCAAACCGTTTTTTATTTGTGCACCTTGTGCTGCAGCATTCTTTAGAAATTGTGTTTCTGCCGGGTTGTAAATCAAATCGTAAGCAATGTGTTGCTCAGTAAACAATTCATAGGGAATATCAGGACAAGCTTCTATATTAGGGCTGGTTCCAATAGGAGTAGAATTAATAATAATTTGATATTTCTGAAAAGTTTCGACATTGATTTGGCTGTAGTCAATGGCATTTTCAGATGCTTTTCTGGATACAAATTGATATTTGATACCTAATTCTTCCAGTGCAAAAGCAACTCCTTTTGAAGCACCTCCTGTTCCTAAAATCAAAGCTTTTTTATGATGTGATTTTAGCAAAGGTTTTAAGGATTTTAAAAATCCAAAATAATCGGTATTGTAGCCTTTTAGTTTGCCTTTTTTGGTAATCTTAATGGTGTTTACTGCACCAATTTTTGTGGCTTTTTTAGATAATTTGTCCAAAAAAGGAATTACTTCTTCTTTGTAAGGAATAGTAACATTTAAACCGCTTAAATGTTCTGTATTTTTAATGATTTCCGGAAATGCAGCGATTTCCTGAATGTCGAAATTCTCGTAAGTGTAATCTTGGTATTTTTCTTTTTCAAATTTAGTCGTAAAATGTCCTTTAGAAAAGGAATAACTGATATTGCGCCCCAGTAGTCCGAAGCGTTTTCTTGAATTTTTGGTCATTATTGTTTTTTCTGTTTTTCGATATAATTTTGCACCATTTTATTTGTCCAAACCACAGGAAATAAATCTTCAATCAAAACATAGTTGTCAAAATTTAATCGCAAGGCATTACTCAAATGGAATTTGGCTTTTCGGGTATCCTGAATCATAAAATAAAGTCCGGATAAACGGTATTCTACTTCATTTTCTTCAGGGAAATATTCGGCAGCCTGCAAGAGGGTGTGAATAGCGGTTTCAAATTCGCCAAGAAATTGTAAAATATCCACCCAGAATAACCAGGTTTCTAATTCGGTATCGCCAAATTCAACCGCTTTTCTGTATCCGAATTCAGCTTCTTCAAAAAAGTTCATTTGTTTGTTGATAGAAGCGTATCTTTTCCAGTACAAGCGGTTTTGATTGTCTATTTCTAAGGCTTTTTTTACGTAAAATAAGGCTTTTTGAAAGTTTTTTTCACGTAAATAGAAATCGGTAATGGCAATCCATCCTTTGTCTAATAGAGGATCTTCGTGTACGGTTTCGTTATAGAACTTAAGAGCTAATACTTTATTACCTAATTTTTCGTAGCATTTACCTATTCGAAGTAAAGCATACGAAGTAGCATCGTCTAATTCGATGGTTCTGTTGTAGCTTTCAATTGCTTCGTCATATTTACCTAAACGTTCCAAAGCTTTGGCTTTTTCCATAAAAGCACCTAAGAATTCTTCGTCTATAAGTGTAGCATATTCAAAGGCATGAATGGCTTTTTCATAATCTTTTAGACCATAATGCAATCTTCCTTTTTGGTGCCATGCAATTTCGCTGTACGGATTTTTTTCAATATAGTTGTCAAGAAAGCTGATAGCATCTTCATTTTGGTCTAAAAATTCGAAGCAATACACTACATTGTACAAGGCTGACTGGTCTTCGATGTCCTCTTCTAAACATTTGATAAAACTGTCCTTAGCGGCTTCGAGATTATCCATGAAAAGGTATTCCATTCCTATTAAATTATACACATCGGCATAATCATCGGTATATTGTAAAGCAATTTTTAGTAATTCAACGGCTTTTTCATGCTGGTCTCTTTTGGAGTAGATGTTGGCCTTTTGAATGTAAATTTCTTCATTGTTCGGTTCTATGGCATACAGCTCATTGAGTAATTTCTCGGCCATATCCAATTTGTCATCATAAACGAGCATTTCAACCTGAACGAGTTTTAAGCCAGTTGACTTAGGGTGTTGGTCTAATGCTAATTTAAGCGCTTTTTTCGCTAAAGCGGCCTTACCTGTATCAAGATAATGAAGTATGATTTCTTCAAATTCTTCGGAGTCAAAAAAGAGGACTTTGTTGGTCTTCAACATCGACTCAAATTTGGATAGAGATAAGTTATAATCTTCTTCTTCATTGCTGAGTTGCATACTTTCTGTTTTTAGAATTTGACCTAGCTTAAAGTTAGGTATCATTCGGTTTGTTTTAGAAGAAAAAAATGAATTATTGTGAACAATTTAATTAACAAAGGAAACTAAGCTAATTTCAGTTTTGATCTTATTTTTTTAGTGAAGCCATTACTTCATCCATTACTGTTAGTATTATAGAACATCCTTCACGTATTTCTTCGTTAGAAATGGTTAAAGGAGGTGTGATTCTGATGGCGCATCCTTCAAATAGTAGCCAGAATAATATCAGTCCTTTGTCTTGACATTTTAGTATCACTTCATTCGTGATTTCAGCATTTGCTGTCATTGCAGCAAGCATCAATCCTTTTCCTCTAACTTCCTGTATCAAAGGATGTACCAAAAGTGATCTGAATAGCTTTTCTTTTTCTAAAGCTTCCTGCATTAGCTTGGTTTCAGTTATTTCTTTCAAAGTGGCTAAACAGGCTGCCGCAATGACAGGATGTCCGCCAAAGGTAGTGATATGACCTAATTTAGGATTTTCAGTTAATAAATCCATCATAGCTGATGAAGCGGTAAAAGCACCTACAGGCATTCCGCCGCCCATTCCTTTTCCCATGGCTATAATATCAGGGACTATATCATAATTTTGGAAACCAAATAAAGTTCCGGTTCTTCCAAAACCAGGCTGGATTTCGTCCAGAATCATCATGGCGCCAACTTCGGTACAACGGGCGCGTACTTTTTTTAAGAAATCATTCTGTGGTTCTATAAAACCAGCTCCGCCTTGAATAGTTTCCAGTAAAACCCCTGCAGTTTTAGTGGTTATTTTTTCTAAATCGGCTTCATTGTTGAAAGTGATGAAATCAACATCGGGAATTAAAGGACGAAAAGCCTGTTTGCGTTCTTCAAATCCCATCACACTCATAGAACCCATAGTGTTTCCGTGGTAAGCATTATGACAAGAAATCAATTGGCTTCTGCCGGTAACTCTTCTGGCTAATTTTAAAGAGCCTTCAATAGCTTCGGTTCCTGAATTGACTAAATAGGTTTTGTCTAAAGGAGCGGGTAGGAGTGAAGCCATTAGTTTGCAATATTCTACCGCAGGACTTTGCGAATATTCGCCATACACCATTACATGCGAATATTTGTCTAATTGGTCTTTTATAGCCTGATTTACTCTTGGTGGTTGATGACCTAAGGTACAGGCCGAAACCCCTGCTACAAAATCCAGATATTTTTTATTATTGGTATCGTATATGTAAGAGCCGATAGCGTGTGAAACTTCCATTCCTAAAGGATAGGGAGAAGTTTGTGCTTGATATTTTATAAAATCGTTATCCACGTTTTTCTTTTACCGCAGAGTTTGCAAAGTCCTATGATCTCCGAAACATCGGGACAGGATGACACGCAAATTTAACGGAGTTTTTTATTTAGTTATTAATAAGAACTGAATACTAAAAACTGCTTACTGATTACTTTTTTTCTTCTTTTTATCGTAATCGAGCGTTTCTTTCCTGATTTCCATAGGGACGTTAGGTTTGGCTTCTTCTTTTTTGCTCTGTTCAATCATCTTGTCGTTGTATTGATTTTCTTCTTCGGGAAAAATGTCATCTTTTGATTTTATTCTCTCATCAGCACGCCATTTGAATCCTCTGAATTTCCTGTCGTGTTCATCCAGTTCTTCCTCGGGATAAATGTCGCCATCTACTTGTTGGAAAAAAGTAATGGTTTCGATAGCATTTTTGTCGAAAAGAATACTGATTTTACTGCATACGTTTTTATTGATACCAATGAGCTCATTGTCGTCATTGCGCATATAATAAATCACTTCTGCATTTTTTATAACATCAACATCGTGGAGTTTTCCTTCCTCAAATTTCCCATAGAGATTCAGTCCTTTTATCTGATTGAAACCCGTTCCTAAGGTATCTTTGGAGATGATAAAGGTGTTGTTGAGTACTTTGAGAGAGTCCAGTTTTTGAGTTTTGCTATTTCCGATGAGGTGCATTACATCTCCTGTAATTTGGCTTTCGCCATTCCAAAGAATAGGATTTCCAATGAGTTTTGTTAGTGAAGTTTTGGTACTGGAATGTATCGAATCGCATTTACCGCTCATATCGGTTTTGTAAAATCGAACGTTGTTGAAAGCACGAATAATTCGATCACCTTCTTTTCCTGTTACCATCAATTTTTTTCCATGAATGTAAACGGAGTCGTTTTCTACAAAATTAACAGCAACAGCTCTTTTGGTTACATACATGGAATCTTTTTTCTGGAAAACTTCGGCATAATGTCCTTTTACGATTCCTTTATTGATGGAGTCGGTAATTTTTACATTTCGGGTAGCCGATGCAAATTCTTTGTTTCGATCATAGTATAGACTATCGCCCTCTATACGTCGGTCATCGTATTTTATGTAGGATTTTCGAAGAAAATGAGAGAGGTTTTTCTTAGTGTCATAAAAACCTTTTTCGGTATAAATGTAATTGTTTTTGCTGGTAATGGTTGACGGACCAAAAAGATAGGAATGCCCTGAGTTGCTATAGTAATCTAAATGATTGGATTTGATAACATATTTTGGATTGGTAATAATTACTTCTGTTAGAAATTGGAATTTTTTTTGAGCCACATAATATCTCCCCGATTTGCTCACTAAGGTGTTTTCGTTGTTGGTAATTGTTCCTTTGGTGTTGTAAAATACTTCCTGTGTATTTCGGTCAAAATTGATAGTATCTGTTGCTAAAGTGGCATTAGGCGAACTCATTACAGCCTCTCCGGTGGCGAATGCTTTTTTTACATTTCCATTGTATTCGGCATATTTACTGTTCAAATAAAGGGTGTCTCCTTGTACGAGTTGGACATTTCCAAAGGCTTTGATGTAATTTTCTTTTTGAAAAAAATAGGCTTTATTGCAACTCAGCACCACTCCGTCATGATTGACAACCACATTTCCGGTAAGTAAAAAAGCATCGGGCATTTCGGCTTGATTGACATCAGCGAAATCAGAATGTTCAACAATTATTTTTTTAGGTGTTTGCGCATTTACTTTTGTCGAAAGAAGTAAAAACAGAGAAAAACAGATGAAAAATAGCGATTTATTCAAGGGTGTATATTTTTGTCAAATTTATGAAAAAGGAAACAAACCCAATAAATATTACTATTTATTTATGATTTTTAAAGGGATATTTTGCGTTGATTTTTAAACAAAAAAGCTGATGAATACTATGAGAGTAGTGCATCAGCTTTTTGTTTATTTGTTCGGAGAAACAGATTAGTATTTTTTGATGAATGAATTTTGATAATTTTCATTTACTTTTCCCCAATTGATTACGTTAAAAAACGAATCAATGTAGGTTGCACGACGGTATTGGTGACCCAAATAATAAGCGTGTTCCCATAAATCCAGGGCTAAAATAGGAGTTCCGGGAACAGCAGCATTTCGCATCAAGGGATTGTCCTGATTTTGAGAACTGGTAATTTTTAGTTTTCCGGCTTTGTCCACAATTAGCCAAACCCAGGCCGAGCCAAATTGTTTAGTGGCTTCTTCTTTGAATGCAGTTTTAAATTCATTAAAAGAACCAAAATCCCGGTCGATAGCTCCGGCAATCGTATCTTTTGGAGTTCCGCCGGCATTAGGAGCCATTGATTTCCAGTAAAGCGAATGGTTGTAAAAACCTCCGGCACTATTTCTTAATTCGGTATCGTTGATGTCCAGTTTGGCTAAGATGTCTTCGATAGACATGTTTTCGTATTCTGTTCCGGCTAT
Organism: Flavobacterium commune; assembly: GCF_001857965.1. Lineage (NCBI taxonomy): Bacteria > Pseudomonadati > Bacteroidota > Flavobacteriia > Flavobacteriales > Flavobacteriaceae > Flavobacterium > Flavobacterium commune. The sequence continues at coordinate 2,888,785 of NZ_CP017774.1, forward strand.
GGCGGCGTTAAGATTGTTAGTGTATGTCAGATAATGTTTAGAATAATGAGCTTCTAAGTTAAGAGCTGAAATGGCTGGAGCTAAAGCATCATAAGAATAAGGCAATTTATCCAGTAAAAAAGAACCGGGTTCTGCTTTTACATCGTCAGGAAATCCCAGAGTTACTTTTTCTTCGGCAGTAGGAAGAGGAACTTCAACTACTTCGGTTAGTTTTTTATTGTTGCAGGAAATTAAAAAAACAAATAAAAATAGGCTGCTGATTGTATAAATAAGTTTTTTCATGATGATGTTGTTTATTTCAAAGAGAATTGATGATTTCGATATAATTTTCTTTGGCTTCATCGGCGGTGATATGGCTTATTTGCATCCAGGCATTGATTTTAAAGGCATCTCTAAGGTGGAAATTAGAAGTTTGTCTTATTTCTACAGTACCAATTGTAGCTTGTTTGTAATAGGCATAAAGTCGCAACTGGACATCTTGAGGTAAAGATGCTTGAGTCATTTTAGAGGCCTTTTCAACCGCTTCATTAAATCGAGTATCTAAATCTTTTTTAGTCATTTATGATTCTTTTGTTGCAATAATAGTTTTTCCTCCAATGGCTTTTTGATTGAGAACCACATTTACAGGAGTACCTAAAGGTAAAAATAAATCTACTCTGGAACCAAATTTAATAAAGCCGGCATCAGTACCCTGAACGACCTGCATTCCTTCCTGTGCATAATTTACAATTCGGCGTGCTAATGCTCCTGCAATTTGACGGTATAAAACAGCACCAAAACTATTGTTTTCTATTACAACAGTAGTTCTTTCGTTTTCTTCACTGGCTTTCGGATGCCAGGCTACTAAGAATTTACCGGGATGGTATTTGCTGAATTTTATAATTCCGCTCATGGCATATCGCGTAACATGTACATTTATTGGGGACATAAAGATAGAAACCTGAAGACGTTTGTCTTTGAAATATTCTCCTTCGTAAACTTCTTCAATAACAACCACTTTTCCATCAACAGGAGCCAGAATTTGTTTGTCATTGATAATTACAGTTCTTTTTGGGTTTCTAAAGAATTGCAATACAATAATTAAAATTAAGAAAACAAAGATTTCAACCGACATTCTTAACCAATTGATGTCAATAAATTTGTCCGCAAGTAATAGTGTAACTACCGTAAAAACGGTTGCTAATAAAATAGATGGAGCTCCTTCTTTATGAAACATAATTTAAAATTTGATAAAATAAAAATATAATTGGTGCTACAAATATAACACTATCTAGTCTATCTAGTACGCCTCCGTGTCCGGGCATGATATTTCCGCTGTCTTTTACTCCTGCAATTCGTTTGAATTTAGATTCAATCAAATCGCCTATTGTTCCAAATATCCCTACAATAGTTGCAATAGAAGTCCAAATCAGTATGGATTGTGCGCTGAACTCAGGTTTGGCTTTGATGTAGTATTTTGATATTAAATAACCGGCTAAAATGGCAAAAAGTATTCCGCCTATAAATCCTTCGATAGTTTTTTTAGGAGAGATGCGTTCGAATAATTTGTTTTTTCCAATGGATTTCCCAACAACATAAGCAAAAGAGTCATTGGTCCAGATTAAAATAAATAAACCAATAATGATTTTAGGATTGTAGTCTTTTATTCCGAAAGAAATTTTAGTTATAAATACAAATGGAAGAATGATGTAACCAAATAGATAAAGGTATTTTGATGAGGTACTTATCTTTTGAATATTATCATAAAATAAAAAAAGAATACATTTTACTGATACAACTAATGTGGTTGCTAATAAAATGATATTCATTTGCTGAATATTGATTGTGATTTCAATAGTAGAGCCCAAAAAGGCATTGATTGTTTGAGTAGTAATTTTATTGTAATGACTAATTAGTGTAATGCCGGAATAAAGCAAAAAACCTGCTATTAGCGGCAGGGTTTTGTTAACCTGAGTTAAATTGCAAAATTCATATATGGCTATCATTAGAAATACACCAAAAAGTATAAAAAAACTTTCGGTTGAGTATAAAATAGAAGTTATTAATAATAAGATGTAAATAGCTCCTGATATAGACCTTTTTAGAGTTTCATTCATTTTAAAGATCTTCTAAAAGCAATAAATAAAGATTTTTAGCCGAACTTCCATATTGGGTAAAGTCCTCTTCTTTTGCTTTTTCAAAATATTTTATAGCCGTAATATTGGTAGGATAATCTCTTTCGTATTTCTTTTTTATAGCACTAAGTCCGTCGCTTTTCATAGCGAGAATTTGACTTGTAGTTGCTAAAACTACAATGTTAGTAGGTAATTCGTTTGGTTTGTGCTGTTTGATTTGTTTTGATGAAAAAAGTATAGAACCTTCCTCAGCAATCAAATTTTCGCAACTTGATAATAGAAATTTAGGATTAGCAGGTTTGGTATAGTTTAATTTGTTTTCATCCAAAAGTCCAAATAAGTTTGAATCATAACATAATACTTCGCTTTCAAACCAGTCATTTTCTTCTAATATATTCTCAAATTGGTCTTTTACTTCCTGAGCATTTTCACAGTACAAGAATTTACCTCCATTTTTTTTAAAATTGTAGATAAATCGTTCATCAACAGAGATATTGTTATCAGGAAAGAAATTATTATTCTGACTTTCTTTTTCCTCATCTGAAGCTGAAATACTAGATCCAAAAAGTTTTCTAAAAAGACTCATATTTTGTAGGGTACTTGATATGTTATTTGTAACCGTCCAAAGATAAAAAAATCTTAATTCAAAACGCGGTTTTGAATTAAGATTTTAAATAATTTATGTCAACTGACTAATTAAGAGACTACTTCTTCCAAATTTTTGTCAAAACTTCTTTTTCCGAAAATAGCTTCTAAATCGTCTTTGAAAATGACTTCTTTTTCGATAAGAATATCAGCAAGCTGATTTAGTTTGTCTTTATTCTCTTCTAAAATTTGAATCGCTCTCTGGTATTGACTTTCGATAAGTGCTGATATTTCAGCATCTATCACTTTTGCTGTTTCATCTGAATATGGTTTTGAGAAACTGTATTCGCTTTGACCTGATGAATCATAATAAGTAACATTTCCTATTTTGTCATTCAAACCATAGATAGTAACCATAGCGCGAGCCTGTTTGGTTACTTTTTCCAAATCACTTAACGCACCGGTTGAAATACGGTTAAACGTTACTTTTTCGGCAGCTCTACCTCCCATAGTAGCACACATTTCGTCCAGCATTTGGTCAGGACGAACAATTTGGCGTTCTTCCGGTAAGTACCATGCCGCTCCTAAACTTTGTCCACGAGGAACAATAGTTACTTTGATTAATGGAGCTGCGTGCTCTAACATCCAGCTAACTGTAGCGTGACCCGCTTCGTGAATGGCAATTGCTTTTTTCTCTTCCGGAGTGATGATTTTATTTTTCTTTTCTAAACCACCTACAATACGGTCAACAGCGTCAAGGAAATCTTGTTTGTCAACAGCAGTTTTATTGTTTCTTGCTGCAATCAAGGCCGCTTCGTTACACACATTAGCAATATCGGCACCTGAGAATCCCGGAGTTTGTTTGGCTAAAAAGTCTAAGTCTAAGCCTTCTACTTTTTTCAAAGGAGCTAAGTGCACTTTGAAAATTTCAGCACGCTCGCGAATGTCTGGTAAATCGACAAATATTTGTCTGTCAAAACGTCCGGCGCGCATTAAAGCTTTGTCTAAAACATCGGCTCTGTTTGTTGCGGCCAGAACAATTACGTTAGAGTTGGAACCAAAACCATCCATTTCGGTTAGTAATTGGTTCAGAGTGTTTTCTCTTTCGTCATTTCCGCCTGACATGCTGTTTTTTCCTCTGGCTCTACCTACAGCATCAATTTCGTCAATAAAAATGATTGCCGGTGATTTTTCTTTGGCTTGTTTGAATAAATCACGAACTCTGGAAGCTCCTACACCTACAAACATTTCGACAAAATCAGAACCTGATAAAGAGAAAAACGGAACCTGAGCTTCACCGGCTACAGCCTTAGCTAATAATGTTTTTCCTGTTCCCGGAGGTCCTACAAGTAATGCTCCTTTTGGGATTTTACCTCCAAGATTGGTGAATTTTTCAGGGTTTTTAAGGAATTCAACAATTTCCTGAATTTCTTCTTTGGCACCTTCTAATCCGGCAACATCCTTAAATGTGGTTTTAACATCGTTTTTTTCGTCAAAAAGTCTGGCTTTTGATTTTCCAATGTTAAAGATTTGTCCGCCACCACCAGCGCCACCACCTGACATCTTGCGCATGATGAAAATCCATACTCCAATGATGATGATTACAGGAAGTAAGCTGATTAGTATATCAGACCAATTGCTGGCTTCCTTAAAGTCGTAATCGACTAATTTTTTTTCAGCTTTAGCTCTGTCAAGTTTTTCCTGAAATGATTTTAAATCACCAAATTTTGTAGTGTAATGTGGCCCTTTATTAGGTCGGTCAAAGATGTCTTTGGCTACAGCTTTGTTGGCGGGATCTTTTAATCCTGCATCAGAAAGGTAGATTTCAGCATCTTTATTGTTAAAAATAATGACGTTTTTAATTTGACCTTTTGTCAACATATTATCTATGTTAGACGATTTTAATTGAGCAGGCTCCTGTAAGCTGGAACTACCAGTTACGAAGCTAATAAATAAGAAAATAAGCAGTATGCTTGTATAAACCAGCCAAGGACTTATTCTGAATTTATTAGAATTGGGGTTGTTATCTTTTGCCATAGTTATTCTGTCTTGCTTTTAGTATTTGTTTGCAATTGTAGTAATTTTTGCATCTCCCCACAAACTTTCGATGTTGTAATATTCTCTAATTTGTTTTTGAAAAACATGAACCACAATGTTAACATAATCCATAAGTACCCATTCGGCATTGTCAGTCCCTTCAACATGCCAAGGCTTGTCTTTAATTTCTTTAGAAACAATTTTTTGAATGGAGTTAACAATTGCGTTAACCTGAGTATTTGAATTTCCGTTGCAGATAACAAAATAGTCGCAAACTGCGGTGTCGATTTCTCTAAGATCGAGAATATCTATATCATTTCCTTTTACTTCTTCTATTCCTTTGATAATGTTTGCCAATAGGTCATCATTATTTACAGTCTTTTTTGCCATGAATTATTTTTATAATAAGTGTGTAAAGTTACCATTTTTTGTGATTATTTTTGAACCTTAACATAATATTAAATAATGTTACAAAAATAATTGCTAATGAAACTAATCAAACTCGATGCCATAGATTCTACAAACGATTTTCTTAAAGGATTATCGGCAACTGATGAGCTTGAAAACTTTACTGTTGTTACAGCCGAAAATCAAACTAAAGGGCGAGGGCAGATGGGGGCTGTGTGGAATTCTGAAAAGTCTAAAAACCTAATAATGAGTGTTTTTATAAAGGATTTGTTGGTGAGTGCAGAGGAGATTTATAATTTTAATGTAGCTACAGCTTTAGCAATAATTGAGGTTTTGAAAACTTATAAAATTCAAAATTTAAGTATAAAATGGCCTAACGACATTATGTCAGCTAATTTTAAAATTGCTGGTATTTTAATCGAGAATAATTTTAAAAGTAACGGCAGTATTTCTTCAATTATTGGAATAGGTTTGAATGTTAATCAAACTAATTTTGAAAATCTTCCTAAAGCTTCTTCAATGGCAGTTATTGCCAATTCGACTTTTGATAAAGACGAATTACTTATTTTAATTGTTGAGCGATTAAAAGTAAATTTAGCATTTATTGGTTCAAATCCTGATTATTTATGGGCTCAATACACTAATCATTTGTTTAAAAAAGAATTTCCGATGGCTTTTAAGTTAGAAACTGAGAAAGTTTTTATGGGAATTATACAAGGAGTTTCTAAAAAGGGAAAATTGATTGTTTTGTTAGAAGATGATCGAGTTGTTGAGTATGGACTTAAAGAAATTCAAATGCTTTATTGAGTTTTTTTACCTTTTTTAGACAACTTTGGTTGCCTGTTTAGTAGTTTTTCTTGCCTTATTTAGAATGTTTTTGTTTAATTGTTTAAAAAAATATAGTCTGTTTTAAAAATTTAATGTATTGGTTTTTAGTGTTTTGAATTGTTTTTTGGTTATAAATGTTGTATTTACATTTAAAAAAATGATGTAGATAAGTATTTTTATTTTACTTTTGGATTTCGTTTTTCGTAAAAAAAGTGATGAAATAAAATTGATGCACTATTTTATAATTGGAATTATAGCGAAATTCTGAAGTGATAAATCCTAACGTTTGGATATTCTTAAAATTGAGAATAGAAAACATTTGATGTTAAGATTTAGATCCTGAAAAATAATTTAAAACTAAAATCTATAACTAACTAAAAACAACTTTTTCTTATGAGCTCAAGTCTCGAATTTGCAGATTATGCAGTATTTATTGTCTACTTTCTAGTAGTCTCAATCTACGGATATATTATTTATCGCAAGCGCGAAAAAAATGAACATGATGCTAAGGCGTATTTCTTAGCCGAAGGAACATTAACCTGGTGGGCTATTGGAGCTTCGTTAATTGCCTCAAATATTTCGGCAGAACAGTTTATCGGAATGAGTGGGGAAGGATTCTTCTTAGGAATTGCTGTAGCTGCTTACGAATGGGTTGCTGCTATCGCGTTGATTATTATCGCTATTTGGTTTATTCCTGTTTATTTGAAAAACAAGATTTACACCATGCCACAATTCTTAAAAACCAGATACAACGAAACTACAGCTTTGATTATGGCTGTTTTCTGGTTGTTTTTGTATGTTTTTGTAAACTTAACCTCTATTTTATATTTAGGAGCTGTTGCCATTAACGGATTAGCAGGAGGAGATTTTCTTCATGTTATTATGTTAGGATTGGCTGTTTTTGCTTTGATTATCTCTCTTGGAGGTATGAAAGTAGTAGCTTATACCGACGTTATTCAGGTGGCTGTATTAATCATTGGAGGTTTGGTAACTTCTTATATCGCTTTAACTACCGTAGGAGAATATTTTGGAGTAGGTCAGGATGCAATTGCAGGTTTTAATATTTTGATGGAAAAAGCACCTGAGCATTTTAAAATGATTATTCCTAGACCAACGGCTACTTCTACACAGTTAGAGATCGATAAATACCTTACTTTCCCGGGAATGTTGTCTTATTTAGCAGGTATCTGGATTATCAACCTGAACTATTGGGGATGTAACCAATATATCACACAAAGAGCCTTGGGTGCTGATTTACAAACAGCACGTACCGGTATTTTGTTTGCAGGATTATTAAAATTATTAATGCCTGTAATTGTAATGTTACCGGGTATTGCTGCTTATGTATTGTACCAGGGAGGACACTTACCACAATTAGTTGGTGGAAAAGACGGAGCTTATTCGGCTATGTTGACTTTCTTGCCAACAGGATTAAAAGGATTATCAGTTGCGGCTTTAACTGCTGCTATTGTGGCATCGTTAGCGGGTAAAGTAAACAGTATTTCGACTATTTATACTTTAGACGTTCACAAAAAGTACATTCAAAAAAATGCTTCCGACAGAGCTCAGGTAAACATTGGTCGTTATGCCGTTTTTGCTTCTATGGTTTTGGCTGTATTGTTTACATGGAATGATGTTCTGGGAATCGGTGGAGTTGGTGGATTTACCTATATCCAAAAATACACAGGATTTATTAGCCCTGGAGTATTTGCTATGTTCTTCTTAGGGATGTTCTGGAAAAGAACTACAGGTACAGCGGCTATTGTTGGGGTAATTGCAGGTTTCTTATTGTCAGTTTTATTCAACGAATACGCTCCGGCTATGTTTGGAAATGAAACGTTATTGTACACAGCCTGGCCAAATGGTAAAGGTGGTTTCGAAATTCCGTTTCACATTTGTATGGGATTATCATTTGCCTTTACAATGTTGTTAATGATTGGAATCAGTTTTGCCGGACCAAAAGTGAATCCTAAAGCATTCGAATTAGATACTGAAATGTTTAAGGTAAAACCTCAAACTACAGTATTAATTATTATTACTTTATTAATTATCGCTGCTTTGTACGTGAAGTTCTGGTAAGAAATAATAAAATATATTTTTTAAAAAGTGCGAACTAATTTTTATTAGTTCGCACTTTTTTTATATTCTAAATCGGTTTCCTTAGTAAAAATCTACGTTTGAAAAAGTCGATGAATTTATGAGATTAACTAATTTTATTATATCTTGTGCTGTTCAATTTTAATCAAGAGACTTAATATTTAAATTCTATATTTTGAGACATTTAACTTTAGTACTAACACTGTTTTTTTCTTCATTTATTAGTTTTTCACAAGATTACTCAGTGCGATTTCTTGATATTTCGGATGGATTGTCTAACAATTCCATTACTACAATTTACCAGGATAAGGAAGGTTATATGTGGTTTGGTACTTACGATGGTTTAAATCGGTATGATGGCTATACCTTTAAGATATTTAGAAACGAAATTAATAATGAGAATTCACTATCAAATAACACAATCTATACATTAGACGGAGATTTAAATAGAAATATTTGGATAGGAGGAAATAAAGGAGCATCTGTTTATGATAAATCAAAAGCCTTGTTTTATCAGGTAAAATACAAACTAAAGGAAGATGGATCATCTCTTATTTTAAAAAATGCGGTGCATCAGATAAAAGCGGTTTCGGCTGATTTAGTAGTGTTAGCAACGCAAAATGCCGGATTATTGGTTTTTGAAAATGGTTCATTTGTTGGCAAAACTATTCCCATAACAAAATTGAAAAATCCTTATAATTATGATGTATTAGGTGTTCAAAAAGATAAAAAAGGAAATGGATTATGGTTGTATGTTAGGGATTTAGGGGTTTGCTATTATAGTTTTAATACTAAAAAAATAAAATTGATTACTCCTTTAATTATGGAGGTCAAGTGTATGGAAAATGATACAAGTGGCAATCTTTGGATTGGGACAGATGAAGGTCTTTTTCTGTTTAATACCAGCACTTTTTTAATTTCAAAAAATTATTTTTCAAATAAAAATTCGATAACGAATATTCTGAGAGATAAGAAAAATCAATTTTGGTTTGCTACTGATTGTTGTGGAATTTATGTTTTAGACAGGGCGAATCAAAAAGTAGTTCCTTTTAGCAAGGGTAATTCTCAGCAAATTATTAAGAGTAGTGCTGTTTGGAGTGTTTACGAAGATCATTTTGGAAATGTATGGTTTGGGACACTTCGAGGTGGAATTAGTATGATAAGTGCTGCTCCCAAATATTTTAAAACTGTAAAATACAATGCGAAAGAAAATAATCTGGCTCAAAATTTTATTTTGTCGGGTTGTGAAGATGAAAAACAAAATTTATGGATTGGAACTGATGGAGCGGGATTGCGTTATTGGAATAGAAAAACAAATACTTATACCGTTTATAACAATAATCCCAATTCGGCAAATGCTATTTCAAGTAATTTTATTACCAGTGTTATTTGTGATAGTAATAAGGAAATTTGGTTATCAACCTGGGCTGGCGGAGTTAACCGAATCAATCCTAAGACCAATTCAATAAGTCGTTATTCCTGTTATAATCCGTTTACAAAACAGATAGAGAAAAATGTTTGGTTGGTTTATGAGGATGCACAAAAAAATATTTGGGCAAGTGCCACTAATGAAGGTTGTTTGTATCTTTTTGATCCTATTAAAAAAACGTTTTTACTCTACAATAAAAGCATTAACAATTTACAGTGTCTGACTCAAACCAGTGATGGTAAATTGTGGGGAGGTAACTATACTTCTATTGTGTGCATAGATAAAGCGCGTAAAAAACATTACAAAGTTAATATTGGTTATCCTGTTCGTGCTATTCATGAAGACAGAAAAAAACAACTTTGGGTAGCTACACAAGAAGGCGGTTTATTGTTGTTTAACAGAAAAAACAATAACTTCAAAAGGTTTACCACAGCCGATGGATTGGCTTCTAATACTGTTTTGAGAATATTAGAAGATAAAAAAGGTGATTTGTGGATGAGTACCTATAATGGTTTAAGCAGCTTAGATACTGAAACGAATACTTTTAGAAGTTTTTCTAAAAATGATGGATTACAAAGCAATCAGTTTAGTTTTAATGCCGCTTTAAAATTGACTTCGGGTGAGTTTTTCTTTGGAGGAATTAATGGATTTAACCTGTTTTATCCTGAATTGATAAAAGATCAAGTTTCCAATACTAAGATTCTTCTTTCGGATTTGAATGTAAATAATGAACCTATTGCCACTAAGCCCGATTTAATTTCGGAATGGACGTCTAAGCACCAAATCAAAGAAATTCGATTACCTTATGATCAGACTACTTTATCGATTGAGTTTGTGGCTTTGGATTATTCGAGCGCCGATAAAATTAATTATGCTTATTTTCTGGAAGGCTGGGACGATCAATGGAGTAATGCCGGACAGAACAGAAAGGCTAATTATCCGCATCTTTCTGAAGGAACCTATCTTTTTAAAGTAAAGACCTCTAATTTTCAGGATGAATTAAGTAAGGCTGAGACTTTGATTCGAATAGTAGTTTTGCCACCTTGGTACAGAACCTGGTGGGCTTATCTTTTATATTTTATGATTGGGGGAACTATTATTTACAATTATGTAAGGTATAGTAAATACAAAGAAAGATTAAAGTATAAGGTTAGAATAGCCGAATTAGAAAGGGAAAAAGAGAAAGAAATTGCCGAAAAACAATCGTCGATGTTTACTTATATTTCTCATGAATTCCGCACACCGCTTTCGTTGATTATAAATCCTTTGAAAAAAGTAATTAAAAAGGAGGAAGTTCAAAATGATTCTTCTAAGGGTGATTTGCAAATTGCCTATAGAAATGCAAGACGACTTTTAAGTTTAGTAGATCAATTGTTGCTTTTCCGTAAGGCTGAAAATGATGCCGATGTATTGCGATTGTCAGCAATTAATATGAACGATTTATGTCAGGAAGTATATCAGTGTTTTGTAACGCAGGCCAGGGATAAAGCTATCAATTATGCAATTGAAATTCCTGATGAAACACTTCAAATTATTGGGGATTATGAAAAGATTGAAATTTCATTGTTTAATTTAGTTTCCAATGCTTTTAAATACACCCCCGACGGAGGAAGTATTACTGTTAAATTGACTCAAACAGAAAAAGAAGTATCGGTTGCTATTGCTGATACCGGTTCCGGAATTGACCAGCAAAATATTCAAGCCATTTTTGAAAAATTCAAACAGTTAGATTCAAAAGTTGCTGTAAGTACGGGTTTTGGAATTGGATTGTATATTGTGAAGTATTTTGTAGATAAACACAAGGGAACTGTTGTTTGTGAAAGCGAATTGGGTAAAGGAAGTTGTTTTACATTGACATTTTTAAAAGGGCAGCAGCATTTTGATGATTTGCCAATAAGTTCGAGTACTCCCAAAATGAGTGAATTACTAGAAGAGCTTATAGTCGATGATTTTGATGATAAAAATGAATTAAAGAAGGAAAATGCAGATGAAGAATTCAATAAAGAAATACTGACTGATAAGAAATCGGTATTGATTATTGACGATAATGCCGAAATTCGAAATTATTTAATTCAGTTGTTTTCCCAAACTCATTTGGTTTATAATGCTGTAAATGGTCATGAAGGTTTAAAAATGACCGAAAAACATATGCCAGATATTGTTATTTCGGATATTGCGATGGAGGTAATGGATGGATTGGAATTGTGTAGAAAAATAAAAGAAAGTGAGCAATTGTCACATATACCGGTTGTGTTGTTAACAGCTACTAATAATCCGGAGACCCATTTGCAAGGAATAACCGACGGAGCAGATGATTATATTACCAAGCCATTTGATGATGATTTGCTTTTGGCACGTGTAGATACTTTATTGAGAAACAGAGGCAATTTAAGGAGGTATTTCTTAGATAGTATTACCTTAAAGGAGAACTCTCAAAAAGTTCCGGCAGAATATCAGGAATTTTTAAAACGATGTATTGATATTATCGAAGCTAATATGGGTAATCGTGATTTTACAATTAAGAATTTTGCTCTCGAAATGGGAATGAGTCATCGTACTTTATATACAAAAATCAAGATAATTTCGGGAGAAACTTTAAATGCTTTTATTCGTTCCATTCGTTTACGAAGAGCTGCAATGTTGTTGCTTACCGAAAACATGAATATATCTCAGGCAAGTGCCGAAGTAGGATTTGAAGATCAAAAATACTTCAGACAGCAATTTGTCAAACTTTTTGGTATGACTCCTTCCTTATATGTAAAAAAATATAAAGATTCTTTTAACAAAGATTTGAATGTTATTAAGTAGTTATTGTTCTGCTGTATAATAAATTTCGAGTATTCTCTTTTTTAAAATCAAATAATAAACATATTTCAGGTAATCCTAATCTTATTAATAATAAGGTTGGGATTTTTTGTTAATATGGAAATTATATAACTTATAATTTGTGTATAAGTCAAATAAAGTCAGATTTTTTTGTTGAATTGTCTTTTTTGAACGTTTTGTCCTTGTCGTTTTCAATTTTACCCTTCTTTTTTTTCGAAAATCCCCCCTATTGATAATGCTATTAAGTCATTTCTTTGCTAGGATGATAGTTTATTATTTCAGACTTGAGGTTTGTTTTAAGTTAAATTATCATAAAAAATAATCACACACTATATTATTAACCAGACTAACAAAAACTAAAGCTTATGAAAAGTATAGGAACTCAATAAAATGATGTATTACTATAAAAAATTAGAACTACTATTAAAATCAAAAGGTTGTTTATAGCATTATATAGACGACAACAAAAACTAAAATCAATGATATGAAAAAACTCTCGTATTTATTTTTATTTACATTTTTTGCACTCCTTTTTACAGGATGTCAGGAAGATGAACCAAGTTTTCCTTCATCTGAAAATCCAACAGTTGAAGTATTGACAAATGAAATTTATGGAGCTCCAAATAGAAAATTTGAAATCAAAGCGACTTTAAATGATGATTTAGGTCTAAAGAGTGTTAGAATTGAAATTCCGGAATTGAGTTTAGATAAAACAATCAATTTTGCCACGGAACCTCTTTTGACTACCTATGATTTGAGTTATTTCTTTGAAGTCCCAGCTGATAGAGGAACATCAGAGGCTTTTAAAATTAAATTAACAATTACAGATGTTTCCGGTAACGAAATTGATCAGGAGATTGATTTACGGTTGGATGGCGAATTTAGTGCTCCTGCAATTAGCATGATTACTCCTAAAGAAGGTGCAGTGATTTTATTATCATCCAGTACTGAATTACCGGTTAATTTTGTTGTGAATGATGATTCAGGAATTGATTATGTCCAAGTAAAATGTGAAGCTTTAAATATTGATGAATTGATCCAGTTAACAGGTTCTCCTCAGTCATACACATTTAACAAAACTTATAATTTGCCTGTAACTGCTGCCCAATATGTTTTGACTATTACAGCAAAAGATAAATTTGCAATTCCTAATATGGGAACAATGAACATTAACATTGTGGCAACTAATGAATATCCAGCTATTTATTTATGTGACCAGCCTAAAGGAACTAATCTTACTACTGATGCAGTAGGTGTGCCTATGTATTTCCATACTAAAGTAGGACAGGACTTTGAATTCAAATATTATGCGGATACTGATAATAAAGAAATTTATTTCTTAGGACAGGAATCTGATTTTGCACCACATTGTTTTGGTTTAAATGCTTCGGGAGATTTAGTGGATGATGTGGCTTCGTCTGCCATTGTTTTACCTACAAAAGGCTATTATAAAATCAAAGTTAATCCAAGTACTTTAGATTATACGGTAACTAAATATACTCCTACAAGTTATGTTTGGGCAAATATTGCTAACGGTTTATGGCATGATGATGAAACTCAAAGAAGACCTTTTGTGAGTATTGCTGGTGGAGGAATTCAAGGTGCTAACTGGGATACCTGGAATGCTTGGGTTCAAACAAGTTTACATTTGGCTAATAATCCAAACAATCCATATCAATTAGTAGGTGAATATACACTTACAGGTACAATGGAAGGAACTTTTACAGGTCAGTGGTGGAGTCCATCCTGGAGATTGATTAAAAATGGTATTGCTACCATGTCGCCGGGTTCAAATGGAAATGCTAAATATCCTGCTGCTCCGGGTGTTTATAAAGTGATTTTGGATACCGAATTAGAAAGAGCATTTATCACTAAAAAATAGTTTGTTATAGCTGATATAACATTAATTAATAAATTATCTTGATATGAAATATAAATTTATAGGCTTACTAATTGCTATTTTATGTAGCTCGGCAGCCTTTGCACAAATTACTGTAAAAGGTACTGTTAAGGACAAGACTGCTATTCCTATTCCGGGTGTAAATGTTTTTGTAAAAGGAACTCAAACTTCAGTTTCTACTGATTTTGACGGGAAATTTGCAATCGTAGTACCTAATAAAGAAGCACAAATTGAGTTTTCTTTTATTGGGTTTGCTACACAAACAATTAAAGTAGATCAAAAAACAACATTTGATGTTGTATTATTGGAAGACAATCAGGCATTAGAAGAAGTAGTAGTGGTAGGTTATGCTACCGTGAAAAAGAAAGATGTTACCAGCTCTATATCATCCGTAAAAGGCAAAGAACTTCAAACGATGACAGTAGGAAATGTTACTGAATCCCTACAAGGAAAAGTTTCAGGGGTTCAAATTACTGGGGCAGGTGGTCCAGGAGCTCAGCCAAGAGTATTGATTCGTGGAATTTCTACTGTAAATTTAAGTACTGATCCGCTTTATGTAGTAGATGGAATCCCAATGGGAACCAGCATCAATTTCTTGAGCAATAACGAAATTGAATCTATGGATGTACTTAAAGACGCTTCTGCAAGTGCTATTTATGGTTCTCGTGCATCTAACGGGGTTATTTTGATTACTACCAAAAAAGGTAAAGCCGGTAAAACAAAGTTTACTGTTGATATGAGTACAGGTTACCAAATTATGGAGAAGCCTTACAATATGGCCAATGCCGAAAATTATGCTACTATAATGAATACTGCTTATACTAATTCTGGGTATTCTGAATATTTACCTAATGCTGAACAATACAGAGGAAAAACTACTGATTGGTGGAAAGCAGGAATCAATAAAGCTTCATCAATAACCAATACTTCTATTGGAGTAACTGGAGGTTCTGAAAAAAATACTTATGCCATCAGTTTGAACTATTACAATTCAGATTCATTTTATGATATTGGAGGATGGGAAAGAGTAACTGCCAGAATTGCTAATGATTTTAAATTTACTGATAAATTTTCGGCAGGGATTACTTTAAATCCTCGTTATGAAACTTGGGGATCTCCAGGAAACTGGGCTGATTTTGTGAAGATTGATCCAATTACTCCTATCTACAAACCGGCAAGTCAATTAAACGGAACTGAAAATGAATATAGTATCTATGCACGTTCTCCATCGTATGTTTGGAATCCGGTAGCTACAGTTAGCCGATTTGATGATAATACTGATCAGTACAATTTAAATACAAATGGTTATTTGCAATACGAACCAATTAAAGGATTAATAATCCGTACACAAGGATCGATTGAAGTTGGAAATAGAGTGCAAAGTATATTCAGACCCGATTTTGTGATTGATGCAGCTCACGAAAAAGCTGAAATTAACAGTATTGAAAGAAGAGCAACTACTAATAGTGATTGGACATGGCAAACTACAGCAACTTATTCTAAAGCATTTGCTGAGAAACACAATACCTCTTTGATGGTTGGTAGTACAATGGAAGAGTACAATGGTAATGATGTATGGGGTTATGGAGAAGGAGTTCCTAATAACTCTGAGTCAATGAGAGAGCTAAATGCAGCAACTAAAAACCGTAACAGTGGGGGAAACAGATGGTCAAACTCTTTACTGTCATACATTTCTCGTTTTTCTTATAATTTCGACAGCAAATACTATTTAACAGCTTCATTTAGACGTGATGGTTCTTCTAAATTTATGGCTAACAACAAATGGGCTAATTTCCCGGCAGCATCAGTTTCCTGGAGAATTTCGAATGAAGATTTTATGACTAATGCCAACTCTGTATTTAATAATTTAACTTTTAGAGCAGGTTGGGGTAAAGTAGGAAATCAAAATTTACCTGCTTCTGTTTATCAGTCTAATATAGGACAAGGTTATTATGTTATTGATGGTCAGGTTGTAGATACTTCATATCCTTCAACAATGGCTAACAGAGACATTCGTTGGGAAACAGTTGAGGATATCAGTTTTGGTCTTGATTTTGGATTGTTCCAAAATAAAATCTCAGGATCATTAGAATATTATCAAAAGAAAACAAACGATATGTTGTTTCTTAAACAGTTCCCTACTTATAGTGGTTTTCCGGGATATTCTACCATTTGGACAAATGTAGGTTCTATGCAATCTAGCGGAATCGATTTATTATTATCTTATAAAGATACTAAAGGCGATTTCTCTTATGGTGTAGATGTAACATTTACCACTGTTGATGTTGAGATGTTGTCATTATCTACTAAAGGAGAAAAATTATATGGTGCGAGTAACAGAACAATAACTATTGAAGGTGATGAGCCAGGTTATTTTTATGGTTATGTTGCAGATGGTTTATTCCAGAATCAAACCCAATTGAATGCTCATACTGACGAACATGGAACTAAGTTACAGCCTTATGCACAACTAGGAGATACTCGTTTTAAAGATGTAAATGGTGACGGTAAATTAGATGATAAAGACCGTACAAAAATTGGTTCTCCTTGGGCTGATTACAATGTTGGTTTGAATTTGAATTTTGCTTATAAAAATTTCGATTTAGTGGCTAATTTCTATTCTAGTATCGGTAATGATTTGGTTAACCAAAATATTTCAGATTTATACAACGGTACCAGTTTAACTAACAAAGTGAGCGGATTAAACAACATGGCTTGGCATGGTGAGGGAACTTCTAATTACGTTCCTCGTTTGTCAAGAGATGATAACAACGAAAACTTTACAAAATTCTCTTCTTTCTATGTTGAAGATGGTTCTTTTGTACGTATGAAAAACCTTCAGTTAGGATATTCATTGTACAATAAATTTGGATTAGATAAATTAAGAATTTCATTATCAGGTCAAAATTTATGGACATGGACTAAATACACAGGAGTAGATCCTGAAGTAGGAGGAGGTGTTTTAGGATCAGGTTTTGGAGGCTGGAATTACCCGGTTCAACCAACAATTCTAATGGGGCTTAATGTAGCATTTTAATAATAAACGAATATGAAAAAAATACTAGTATCAATACTAACTTTTGCTGCTGTTGCAGTTTCTTGTAGTGATTTTATAGAGAAAGAAGCAAGAGGAACTCAAACTTTAGAAAATTACTTTCAAACAGCACAGGAATGTGAAAATTATACCAATGAATTAACCCAGCGATTATTGTTGGCAAAAGATTGGTACACTTTACTTGCGCCAAGATTAATTAACGAAACGGCGACTGATGATGCCTGGATGGGTAACACAGGTCAGGACAATGGTGCGTTTAGACCTTGTGCACAATATGTGGTAACTCCCGAAAATATGGGAGCTATGAATAGTATCTATACAGCACATTATTATACTATTCAATCAGCCAATATTGGTTTAGAGAGAATGGCTGTTGCGCCAATTACTGATGCTCAAAAAAATCAGTACATGGGAGAATCTTTATTCGTTCGTGCTTATTGTTATTACGAATTGGTAAACCTTTTTGGAGGAGTTCCTTTGTACACAAGATCTCTTGGAACAGGAGATTTGAATTTGTCTCGTAGTTCAGCTGCTGAAGTTTATGCTCAAATTGAAGCTGATCTTAAAGAATCGGCAGAAAAATTGGAAAACGTTACTGTATCAAGAAATGGTAGAATCAATAAATGGGCAGCTTATGCTTTATTAGCCCGAGTATCTTTGTTTCAGGAAAAATGGGCTGATGCAAAATTATATGCAACTAAAGTAATTGCAGAAGGACCTTTCCAGTTAGAAGAAAATTTCTTAGATATTTGGAGTGTAGATAACCATAACGGAATTGAATCCATTTTGGAAGCACAAACTTCATCAGTACAAGATAGAAACTTAGGTGCTGCTCTTCCTACTTTTTCTGGAGCCAGAGGAGAAGACAAGCAAAATTTCCCAAGTAATAGTACTGCCGATGTAATTGACGGATGGGGATGGTGTATGCCAACAAGTGACTTAGAAAACGCTTATATTTCAGAGGGTGATGTAATTCGTCGTAGAAGTACTATCACTAAATGGGGAGAGGCGGCTTATGGAGACGAAGTCTTGAATCCAACTCATAAGTTTAGTTTGAATGATAATAAATCAGGACGTATTTGTCGTAAATATTATATTCCTATCGCTACACGTCGTGCATTAGACAAGAAAGACGGACACTTACCATTGAATATTCCATTGATTCGTTTGGCCGAAATGTATCTTACAAGAGCTGAGGCTAATTATCACTTAAATGATGCCGGTGGAGCTATGGACGATATTAATGTAATTAGAGATCGTGTAGATTTACCTATAGTAGAAGGAATGGCCGGGCCAAATCTTTTGAGAAAAATCTATAAAGAACGTCGTTTAGAATTAGCTTTTGAAGGATTGCGTTTGTTTGATATCAGAAGGCAAAAAGATCCTGGCTCAGGAAAAAAAGTGATTGAAACTTTGATGGGACCTAACGGAACTTTTGTACAATACAATTTGAATTCAACTGATCCTTATGAAACTACTAATACAAGAGAAGCTCAGGATAAAGGAATTAATTTTGATCCGACGAAGCATTTGCTTTGGCCAATTCCTCAGATAGAAAGAGACTTAAGTAACGGTGTAATTACTCAAAATCCAAATTATTAATATGAATTTATTAAAAAAATATAAAGTAAGCCTACTGTTAGTAGGTTTACTTTCCATTAATTCAGCCTTTGTTAGCTGTTCATCTGATGATACTAAAGATTCAGAAACCGGAGTTGAAACTACAACAGAGTTGAAAATTAATCTCGATATGAACCTTCAAACTATGGAAAGTTTTGGAGCTTCTGATGCTTGGCAGTCTAACAATATTGGGAAAAACTGGCCTCTTGATAAAAAAAATAAAATGGCTGATTTGTTGTTCAGTAAAGAACTGGATAGCGATGGAAATCCTAAAGGAATTGGTTTGTCATTATGGCGTTTCAACCTTGGAGCAGGAAGTGCTGAACAAGGAGAAGCAAGTGGTATTACTGATGAATGGAGACGCAGTGAGTGTTTTACTACTGACGGTGTAAGCTATAATATGAATAAGCAAGCAGGTCAGGTATGGTTTATGAAAGCGGCAAAACAACGTGGAGTTGATAAGTTGTTGGCTTTTACTAATAGTGCTCCTGTTTATTTGACCCAAAACGGAAAAGCGCACGCTAGTATTAACACTTTTTACAATCTAAAAGATGGTAAAATGCCTGAATTAGCTGATTTTTGGGTTAATGCTATTGATAAACTAAAGACAGAACACGATTTAACAATTGATTATTTAAGTCCGTTTAATGAACCACAGTACGAATGGGATGGTTCAAGTCAGGAAGGTTCTCCGGCTACAAATGCCAATATTTATAGTTTTGTGAACATTTTGTCTCCAAAATTACAGGCAAAAGGATTGAATTCGAAAATTGTTGTAGGTGAAGCTGGTGCTTTCGAACCGTTGTATAAAACGGTAAGTGGAAAAGAAAATCGTTCTAACCAGATTGATTATTTCTTTGGAGTTAATTCGGCTAAAAACATTGCAGGATTAAGCAATGTAAAGAAAACAATTTCTGGACATAGTTATTGGCAAGCTTGGCCATTGAGAGAATTAATTACATCAAGACAATCAGTTGCAACCAGAGCAGCAACAGTTCCGGGATTGAGTGTTTGGGCTTCTGAATATTGTATTCTTGAAAATCCGGGAATATCAGAACTTCCGGGTGGAGCAGGCCCAGGTAGAGATTTAGGAATTAGAACCGCACTTTGGGTTGCCCGTATTATTAGTACTGATATTTCCATTGGAGGAGTTACTTCATGGCAATGGTGGACGGCTATAAGTCGTGGTGATTACAAAGACGGATTACTTCATGTTGATGATGGATTATCAAATGGTGCTGGTGATGCTAATTATTGTAAATATGATGGTAATATAAGAGAAACTAAAATTCTTTGGGCTTTAGGGAACTTCTCTTTCTTTATAAAGCCGGGTATGCAAAGAGTTCAAATACCTAATATAGATAATGCTGCTGCAACTACTAATGTAATGCTAACAGCCTACAAAGATGAAGTAGCAAAAAAACTGATTATTGTAGCGGTTAATGTTTCTGCTTCGGCAAAAACATACAAATTAAATCTTGCAGGTGGTGCTTTAGTTGATAATAAATTCACACCTTATATTACTTCTGAAACAATGAGTTTGAAAAAAGGAGCAGCTGTTGATGCAACTGCTTTTGATATTCCGGCTAAATCTATTGTAACCTATGTAGGAACTTACAATTAAGAAATTTAATAAAAATTAAAAAATGAGAATTAATAACTCTCATTTTTATTGATAAGAGTTTGCTGTGTAAAAAACAGTAAACTCTTATTTATAATTCATAAATAAAAAAATAGAATAGTGTTTACAAAAAAAATCTTAGTAGCTGTTTTTTTCTTGTCATGTTGGTCTGCTTTCAGTCAGCTGTCATTTGGTGATTCGAAGAAAATAAATGATAACTGGAAGTTTAATCTTCAGGATATTTCGGATGCTAAAAACACAGCATTTGACGATAGTAATTGGCAGAAGGTAAATGTACCGCATGACTGGAGTGTAAAAGGACAATTAAGCCCAACATTGGCTAGTTGTACCGGTTATCTTCCCGGAGGAATTGCCTGGTATAGAAAATCAATCAATATTCCACAAAGTAAAAGTGGCGAAAAAGTTTATTTGTATTTTGAAGGTGTTTACAACAGAAGCGAAGTTTTTATTAACGGACATTCTTTAGGAAAACGTCCTAACGGCTATATTTCTTTTGCTTATGATGCAACTGCTTATGTGAAATTTGGAGCAGAAAACACAATTGCTGTTCGTGTGGATCACAGCCAAAGTGCCGATTCGAGATGGTATTCAGGTTCAGGTATTTATAGAGATGTTTGGGTTGTGTATGCTAATCCGGTGCATATTGCACAATGGGGAGTTTATGCTTATCCGGAAGTGAAAAAAGGAACAGGAACTTTAAATGTTGAGGTTGAGGTTGAAAATGGTTCTGCATCAAAATCTACTCTTACTGTAGTTAACGAATTGATTTCGAAAGATGGAAAATCTGTTGCAAAAACTTCTAATAAGATTGAGGTTACAACCAATACAAACGGTAAAATTGCAACCAAATTGCAAGTTAAAAATCCAAAATTATGGGATTTAGATAATCCAAATTTATACCAACTGAAAACAACTGTTTTTAAAGATGGTAAGGAAATAGACCAAACGTTGACAAAAACAGGTTTTAGAAAATTTACATTTGATGCTAATAATGGTTTTGCATTAAATGATAAATGGATGAAAATGAAAGGGGTTTGCTTGCATCATGACGCAGGTGTTTTAGGTTCAGCAGTTCCTCGTGAAGTTTGGGAATCAAGATTAAAAACATTGAAAGAAATAGGTGTAAATGCTATACGCACCAGCCATAATCCGCAGGCACCTGATTTTTATGAATTGTGTGACGAATTAGGATTGTTAGTCTTAAATGAAGCTTATGACGAATGGGAGTTTCCTAAACGCAAGTGGATGACAGGCTGGAATGTAGGCACACCGGAATTTCAAGGAAGCTTTGATATTTTTGCTGATTGGGCCGAAAAAGATCTGGAAGATTTTGTTCGTCGTGACAGAAATCATTTATCTGTTTTTGGATGGAGTATTGGTAACGAAGTAGATTATCCAAATGATCCCTATTCACATCCGGTTTTGGATAAAGGAAAAGACGGATTTGGACAGGCAGCTTACGGCGGTTACAAAAAAGACGCACCAGATGCCATGCGCTTAGGTGCTATTGCAAAACGTTTGGTTGCAGCAGTTAAAAAATACGATAAATCCCGTCCAACTACAGCAGGATTAGCAGGAGTAGCCATGTCTAATGAAACTGAATATCCGGGAGCTTTAGATATTACGGGATATAATTATACCGAAAGTAAATACTTATCCGATCATAAGAAATATCCAAACAGAGTCATTTTTGGTAGTGAAAATGTTCACGATATGGAACCTTGGTTAGCTGTAAAAAATAACAAGCATATTTTTGGGCAATTTCTCTGGACTGGTATCGATTATTTAGGAGAATCAGGAAGTTGGCCTTCAAGAGGTTTTTACTCAGGATTGGTTGATTTTGCAGGAATTATCAAACCTAGGGGGTATTTTCGTCAGTCATTGTGGTCCGATAAACCGATGACCTACATTGGTACTTATCCGTTAAAAGATGAAAAAGAAGTTTCTAAAGATGCGTGGGCAATTTGGAATTATAATTCCGGAGCAACAATTCGTGTGGTTTGTTATACCAATGCTGCTAAAGCTCGTTTGGAATTAAACGGAAAAGTAGTAGGTGATACTAAATCTTACGATGAAAAAACAGGAATTATTTACTGGGATATTCCATTTACTTCAGGAAAATTAGAAGCAATTGGTTTAAGTAATGATAACAAAGAAGTAAGCAGATATGCAATTAAATCTACAGCACAACCAGTTGAGTTATCAATTGCTGATAAAAACATCACGATTGCTAAAGATAAAGGTGTGGCAAAAATAATGGTTCAGTTAAAAGATGAAAAAGGATTACAAGTAATGTTGTCAGATAATGAAGTGACATGCACTATCAGTGGGCCTGGAGTTTTATTAGGCCTGGAAGCTGGAAACAATAGCGACATGACTGATTATACAGATAATGTACATAGAGTATTTCATGGTCAGATAGCTGCTTATATTCAGGCTACTGGTGAAGCGCAACCCATAAAAGTGACATTTACAAGTCAGTGGTTAAAACCAGTTGAAATGATTATCAATGTAAAATAAGTGTTAATTAGGTTAGTTTCTCAATCAACCTGTCTGTTAGTGGTTTTCAGGCAGGCTGATTGTTTCTACGATGAAACGGATAGCTTTCTCTAAAACAATAATGAGATAGTAATCAAGATTGTTCCTTACTAATTATCTAATGCACAAAAGAAATGTTAATAATGAAAAACAACAGCATGCAAATCAAATATATAGTAACATCAGTTTTTCTGCTGTTCTTTCTCTCCTCATGGAATTCCGGAGATAAGAAGGTAATAAATATTGCTGGCGACTGGACAGTTGCCTTAGACAGTACCGATATTGGACTTAAAAACGGCTGGCAAAATACGGCTTTTAAGCAGTCAATGAAATTACCGGGAACTACAGATGATGCAGGTCTTGGAGTTCCTAATAAACTAAAACCAAGTATAGAAAAGCCACAAATGAGTCATTTAACCCGTAAAAACAGTTATTTGGGAGCTGCCTGGTACAGCCGTGAAATTACAATTCCTAAAAATTGGAAAGGCAAAGAAATGCTATTAAAACTGGAGCGTGTTTTATGGAAAACTAATGTTTGGATTGATGGAAAAGAACTGGAAACGGAACAAAATAGCCTTATTGCCCCACATTATTTTGATCTTAGTAAATATCTTATTGCCGGTAAAACACATCGTATAACTATTCGTATTGACAATCGCAAACTATTTGATATTAGTGTCGATAATATGGCACATGCTTATACTAATCATACACAAATTATTTGGAATGGTGTTATTGGCAAAATGGAAATTGAAGCATTTGATGCCGTTCGAATTAGTAATCTTCAGATTAAACCTGAAATTAGTAGCGGAACTGCACAAGTAAAATTGGCATTGAATAACAATACCAATAAAATTGCTAAGGGAATATTAAAAATTACTGCGGTAAATAAAAAAAGCAATATTCCGGTAGCAACACTTCAAAAGGATATCCAGGTCAAAATGGGAAAATCTGTTATTGAAGTAGATTATAATATGGGCAAGGACGTAAAGCTTTGGAGTGAATTTTCACCTGAGCTGTATGAATTGAAAGCCGAATTAAACGCAGCTAAAAATACATTAACTATTTCAGCCGATTTTGGAATGCGCAGTTTTTCTAAAAAAGGATCGGTACTTACAATAAATAATCGTCCTGTATTTTTAAGAGGAACATTAGAATGTGATATTTTTCCGCTTACTGGCTATGCGCCAATGGACAAAGAAGGATGGAGAAAAGTATTTGGAACAGCTAAAAACTGGGGATTGAATCACCTGCGTTTTCATTCCTGGTGTCCGCCTCAGGCTGCTTTTGAAGTAGCAGATGAAATGGGATTTTATTTGCAGGTTGAATTGCCGGTTTGGGTTCTTAAAATTGGAGAAGATCAAAAAACAACTGATTTTTTATATGCCGAAGCACAGCGAATGATCGATGAATATGGTAATCATCCTTCTTTTTGTATGTGGTCAATGGGTAATGAACTTCAGGGAGATATGACTGTTTTAACAAAATTAATGAACAGTTTAAAAGCTCAGGATGCTAGACATTTGTACACCACAACTTCTTTTACTTTCGAAAATGGACATGGAAAATGGCCGGAACCGGAAGATGATTTCTTTATTACCCAATGGACTAAACAAGGATGGGTGCGTGGTCAGGGTGTTTTTAATAGTGAATCGCCAAATTTTAACAAAGATTATGTAGCTTCGGTTGAAGGAATGACGGTGCCATTGGTTACACATGAAATTGGACAATATGCGGTTTATCCTAAAATAGATGAAATTTCGAAATATACAGGAGTCTTAGATCCTATTAATTTTAAATCGGTAAAAGAAGATTTAGAACGAAAAGGATTAATCAATAAAGCCGCTGATTATACTCAGGCTTCCGGTAAATTAGCTGTAATACTTTATAAAGAAGAAATAGAGAGAGCCTTAAAAACAGCAGGAATTAGTGGTTTTCAATTATTAGATTTACATGATTTTCCGGGACAAGGAACGGCTTTAGTAGGTTTGCTGGATGCTTTTTGGGACAGCAAAGGTTTGATTTCGGCAGAAGAATTTAGAGCGTTTTCAGCTCCTGTGGTGCCACTTATGCGTTTTGCTAAAGCAACTTATACTAATAATGAATCTTTTACAGCTTCATTAGATATAAGTAATTATGCTGAAAGT
Organism: Flavobacterium commune; assembly: GCF_001857965.1. Taxonomy (NCBI): domain Bacteria; kingdom Pseudomonadati; phylum Bacteroidota; class Flavobacteriia; order Flavobacteriales; family Flavobacteriaceae; genus Flavobacterium; species Flavobacterium commune. Next base: position 2,914,011 of record NZ_CP017774.1, read on the forward strand.
AATTTGAATAATCAGGAAATTGAATGGAGTATTTCTGATGGAAATACAGTAATTGCTTCGGGAAATACTAAAGCTACTATCGCTATTGGTTACAATCATAAAGTTTTAGATTTAAACGAAAGTCTTCAGAAAATTACAAAGGCATCAAAATTGACCGTTAAAGTAAATTTAAAGGGAACAAGTTATAAAAACCAATGGAATATTTGGGTTTATCCGCAGCAACAAACTATTGATTATGGAAAAGTAGTTTATACCAGAAATCTTGATGAAGCGTATAAATTGCTTAATGCCGGAAAGAAAGTATTATTGAATCCGGATTGGAAAAAAATTAAAGGTATCGAAGGAAAATTTGTTCCTGTATTCTGGAGTCCGGTTCATTTTCCAAAACAGGCCGGGACTATGGGAGTGCTGTGTAATCCTTCACACAAAGCTTTGGATCATTTCCCAACAGATATGAATACCGATTGGCAATGGTGGGATCTGAACGTAAACTCTACAACACTTATCATGGATAGTGTTGTAGGAGGAAATCCTATTGTAGAAATGGTTGATAATTTTGCTAACAACCGCAAGTTAGCTTCGCTTTTTGAAGGAAGTGTAGGAACTGGAAAATTGATGATTGCATCCTTTGATTTAAGTACGGATTTAGAAAAACGTCCTGTTGCAAAACAGATGTTGATTTCGATACTAGATTATATGAATAGTTCTTCATTTAATCCGGATACTATTAAAAATCCAGATGCTTTAAAATTGATTTTAAAAGAAGAAAAAGAAAAAGCTAAAGAAGGAGCTACAAGTATTTATTAGAGTAAATAACAAAATCACAAAAACAACAACAAACCTATTTGCAGTAAATTATTGTAATAGGTTTGTTTTGTAATAAACATCGCTGTTTTTTTTTGAAAAACAGTTAAGCATTATTTATGAGAATATTAAAAATAATTTCAGCAAGTACACTTTTTACAGGTTTGTTATTGATTGCATCTTGTTCATCAAAAATGAATTCGAAATCAGAACCAACACTTTCGAATATTGCCGAAATTAAAATTGATTTGAATCAGGAATTACAAACTATGGATGGTTTTGGAGCATCAGATGCCTGGAGATGTCAGATGGTTGGTAAAAATTGGCCTTTAGAAAAAAGAAATGGGATTGCCGATTTACTTTTTAGTAAAGAAGTGGATAAAGATGGAAACCCAAAAGGAATTGGCTTATCTATTTGGAGATTCTATCTAGGAGCAGGAAGTGCTGAACAAGGATTAAATAGCGGTATTGCTGATGAATGGCGTAGAAGTGAATGTTTTCAAAATCCAGATGGAAGTTATGACTGGACAAAGCAAGCGGGACAAAGATGGTTTTTACAGGCAGCTAAAAGTCGTGGAGTTGAAAAATTTCTGGCTTTCACCATTAGTCCGCCAGTACAAATGACATTAAACGGAAAAGCCTTTTCGCCTCAGAAATTAAATATGAATATCAAAAAGGGAATGCTTCCTAATTATGCCGACTTTTTGGTAGAAACTATCGATAATTTGCAACGCAATGAAGGAATTACTTTTGATTATTTAAGTCCAATAAACGAACCGCAATGGGATTGGATGGCTGGAAAAAACGGGCTGGCAAGCCAGGAAGGAACTCCTGCAACCAATCAGGAAATGTTTAATTTTACAAAACTTTTATCAGAACGAATACATTCAAAATCACTGAAAACAGAGATTGTTCTGGGGGAAGCAGCTATAATAAATTATTTGTATGAAAATGTAAATGACGAAAGCAGAGATGATCAAATAAATACGTTTTTTGGTTCATCTTCAACCAATATTTCACAATTGCCTCATGTGAAAAAAGTAATTACAGGTCACAGTTATTTTTCGATTTGGCCAGTAAAAGACCAAATAAGTTATCGTGAGAAATTAAGTTCTCGTTTAAAACAAATTGATAACTTAAAATATTGGCAAACGGAATATAGTATTCTGGAACAACTTGGTGAAGATGTAATTCCGGGTAGCTCTGGTCATCAAAGAGACCTTGGAATGAAAACGGCACTTTTTGCTGCACAAATTATTCATAACGATATTGCTGTTGCCAATGCTTCTTCATGGCAATGGTGGACGGCTCTCAGTAGGGCTGATTTCAAGGATGGATTAATTTATCTGGACGATGGAACAAACAACGGAAGTATGATTGACGGTTATTGTAAAAATGATGGATTCTATCATGATTCAAAATTATTATGGGCTTTTGGTAATTATTCTCGTTTTGTACGTCCCGGAATGATTCGTTTACAAATCGAAAATCAAAAAGTTGAAGATGGTATATTGCTGACTGCTTACAAAGATGTAGCTAATAAAAAAGTAGTAATTGTGGCCGTCAACAATAACGATTCGATGAAAAGGTATAAGTTGAATCTTTCTGGAAGCGTATTGATAAAAAAAGCATTGACTCCTTATACTACTTCAGAAACCATGAGTTTGAAAAAAGGTACTGATGTAACAGCGACTAGTTTTGAAATTCCGGCAAGAGCTGTAGTTACTTATGTAGGTATTTATAAATAGGGTTTTTGTCGTATAAAGAATAAAAAAATTAACTTTTGATAAATTTACCCTCATTATTTGCGAATTTGTCCCTCTTTATTATAGTTATTTAATCATTTCTTTGCTTCTATAAGCTGTATTTATAGAAAACCATAATGATATAGCGCACTTATTTTATTAAAAATATAATTATGTTAACAACAAAAAGAACTTTTCTAGCAATTCTCGCTTTTTCTTATGGGGCTGCTTTTAGCCAAATAGGATTTGGGGATTCTCAAAAAATTAATGAACAATGGAAATTTATTCTGCAAGACAATAAAGACTTTCAGAATTCAAGTTTTGATGATGGTAAATGGCAAAATATTGCAGTCCCTCATGATTGGAGTATCAAAGGACAGTTGAGTCCTACTTTAGCGAGTGCTACAGGATTTTTGCCTGGAGGAATTGCATGGTATAGAAAATCAATGGATGTACCTTCAGCAAAGAAAGGTCAAAAAGTATATTTGTATTTTGAAGGGGTGTACAACAGAAGTGAAGTTTTTGTTAATGGAAAGTCTTTAGGGAAACGTCCTAATGGGTATCTTTCTTTTGCTTATGATGCTACTCCGTACATTAAATATGGAGAAATAAACACGATTGCTGTTAGAGTAGATCACAGTAAAAGTGCCGATTCACGTTGGTACACTGGTTCAGGGATTTACCGTAATGTTTGGGTAGTGTATGCTAATCCGGTGCATATTGCACAATGGGGTGTTTATGCTTATCCTGAAGTAAGTAAAAATACAGGAACTTTGAATGTTGAAGTGGATGTAGAAAATGCTTCTGCTGGAAATACCAATTTAACTGTTGTTAACGAATTGATTTCCAATGATAGAAAAACAGTTGCAAAGAGTACTAATACTGTAGCAATTGCTGCTAATCAATCAGGAAAAATAGCGACAAAAATAAAAGTGAATAATCCTAAATTATGGGATTTAGCGCATCCAAATTTGTACCAACTAAAAACTACCGTGTTAAAAGACGGACAAGTAGTTGATCATTCGGTGACTCAAACAGGTTTCCGCAATTTTACTTTTGATGCCAATAAAGGTTTTGCTTTAAACGGCAAATGGATGAAAATAAAAGGAGTTTGTTTACACCACGATGCGGGAGTTTTAGGTTCGGCAGTTCCTCGCGAAGTTTTAGAAGGAAGATTGAAAACCTTAAAGGATATTGGAGTAAATGCAATACGTACCAGCCATAATCCTCAGGCACCTGATTTTTATGAATTGTGTGATCAATTAGGTTTGTTAGTTTTAAATGAAGCTTATGACGAATGGGAATTCCCAAAACGCAAGTGGTTAGAAGGATGGAATCAGGGAACACCAGGATTTGAAGGCTCTTTTGATATTTTTGCTGATTGGGCCGAAAAAGATTTGGAAGATTTTGTACGACGTGATAGAAATCATTTGTCTGTTTTTGCCTGGAGTATTGGTAACGAAGTAGATTATCCGAATGATCCATATTCTCACCCGGTATTAGCAGGAGGTGGCGATACAGGATTCTCTCAAGCTGCTTATGGAGGTTATAAAAAAGATGCTCCGGATGCGATGCGTTTGGGAGCTATTGCAAAACGTCTGGTTGCTGCTGTAAAAAAATACGACAAATCCCGTCCTACAACTGCTGGTTTAGCTGGGGTTGCGATGTCTAATGAAACGGAATATCCGGGAGCTTTGGATATTACAGGATACAATTATACAGAAAGTAAATACCAATCTGATCATAAAAAATATCCTAAAAGAGTAATTTTTGGTAGTGAAAACCGTCATGATTACGAAGCCTGGTTAGCGGTAAAAAACAACGAACATATTTTTGGACAATTTTTATGGACAGGAATAGATTATTTAGGAGAATCAGGAAGATGGCCATCAAGAGGATTCTATTCGGGATTGGTTGATTTTGCCGGACAAATTAAGCCTAGGGGTTATTTCCGTCAATCACTTTGGTCTGATACACCAATGATTTACATTGGAACTTATCTTTCGAATAATCCAAACAAAAAAGACCTGTCAATGGACGCCTGGCCGTTATGGAATTATAACGAAGGTCAAAAAGTAAAAGTGGTTTGTTATACAAATGCAGCCAAAGTGCGACTTGAATTAGACGGAAAAGTTGTTGGTGAAGTGAAAAACTATGATTCGGAAGTTGGAATTATTTCTTGGGATATTCCGTTTCAATCAGGAAAATTAGAGGCAGTAGGATTGGATAAGAATAATAAAGAAGTGAGTCGTTATGCTATTACTTCTTCCAAACAACCTCATGCTATTGTTGTAAAAAGTGCTGATGCAGTTATCAATAAAGACAAAGGTGTAGCCGAAATCATGTTACAAATAGTTGATGAAAACGGAGTTCCGGTAATGATTTCTGATAACGAAATTACTTGTAAAATTCTAAGTGGTTCAGCGAGTTTATTAGGCTTAGAAGCTGGAAATAATTCGGATATGACTGATTATACAGATAATGTTCAACGTGTTTTCCACGGACGTATTTTAGCTTACATTCAGGCAAATGGAACAAACGAGCCTATTAAAGTTCAGTTTTCCAGTCCATGGTTAAAAGCTGTTGAAGTTACTATCAACGTAAAATAACACGCTTTTATACAGTAATTTACGATTTTTAAAATAAAGTATTACTATCCGTTATTTATACCAATTATTGAGAATGGCACACAGATGAAACTGATTTTAACAGATTATCGCAGATTGTAATTTATAAAGAACTATGAAAAATCCGTTTTTATCTGTTCAATCAGTGTCACCTGCCTGTCGGCAGACAGGTCTGTGGCCTATTTCTTTATTTAGTCCGCTTAGCGGACAGTCATAAAATAAAAATATTTCTATAGAATAAGCTGTTTGTTTTTTAGCAGACAGCTTATTTCTTATGATAAAAATGTTTATTATATTTGAAGTGTAATATTGACACATATAAAACCAAAAAATGAGAATAAAGAATAAAATTGCTCTGGCACTAGGAGTTGTATTGGTATCGGTCACTACCAATGCTCAAAAATCAGTTTTCAAAAAAGATGAATTCAAACAATGGGCTCAAACACCTCCAATGGGATGGAACAGCTGGGATTGTTATGGATCAACAGTCGAAGAACATGAAGTAAAAGCCAATGCAGATTATATGGTTAAAAACCTAAAAAAATTAGGTTGGGAATACATTGTGGTAGACATTAGATGGTTTGTAGAAAATGACAAAGCGGGAGGCTACAACCAGAAAGATCCACGTTATGTAATGGATCAATACGGAAGGTATTTACCAGCATTGAATAGATTTCCTTCGGCAAAAGACGGACAAGGTTTTAAACCACTTTCGGATTATATTCATAAAAAAGGATTGAAATTTGGAATCCATATTATGCGTGGAATTCCTAAAAAAGCAGTACAAGAAAAGCTACCGATTAAAGGTGCAAACGGAATTACTGCTGACCAAATTTACACTACAGCCTTACAATGCGAATGGTTGAAAGACAATTATACTATTTTGGCTGACAAACCGGGAGCTCAGGAATATTATGATTCTTTATTCGAATTGTACGCTCAATGGGGAGTAGATTTTATCAAAATTGACGATTTGTCAAGACCTTATCACGAAGCAGAAATCAATTTGATTAGAAAAGCCATTGACAAATGTGGTCGCAAAATAGTTTTAAGTACTTCACCTGGAGAAACGCCAATTTCGGCTGCTGCTCACGTAAGTTCTCATGCTAATATGTGGCGAATGGTGGATGATGTTTGGGATACCTGGCCACACATTACGCACTTAATGGATGTGGCTCAAAAATGGTATCCATATATTGCACCTGGAACCTGGCCTGATTGTGACATGATTCCGTTAGGAAGAATTTCGTTAAGAGGAGAACGTGGCGAAGACAGAATGTCCCGTTTAACAAAAGACGAACAATATACTTTGATTACCTTCTTTAATATTTTTAAATCACCGTTGTTCTTTGGTGGAGATTTACCAAGTAATGATGCGTTTACTTTATCATTATTGACCAATAAAGAAGTCCTAAAAATGCACCGTGAAAGTACTGATGTAAAACAACTTTTTCAAAAAGATGGAAAAGTGGCAGTGACTTCAAAAAATCCAAAAGACGGAAGCATTTACTTAGCATTGTTTAATATCTCAGATAAAAAGACTGAAAATGTTACTGTTTCTTTATCTGATTTAGGAATTAAAAATGCCGATGTTACTAATCTATGGACAGGAAAAAAAACAGGTTCAGTTTCTAATGAAATTTCCGCTTCGTTAGCGGCTCATAGTTCTGTTCTTTATAAATTAAAAGCAAAAAAATAATGCGCAAATTACAATTCAGTTTAGTTCTATTTTTACTATTAACTAGTTTTTTAAAAGCTCAAAATAAATCGGGTGTTCCGCCAGTTATTGCCGAAAAAGATTTAACATCTTACCTGTTTGTTTATTTCACAGGAAATTCAGTCGAAGAAGAAGCGGTGCGTTATGCTATTAGTGCCGATGGATATCATTATTACCATTTAAACAATAATAAGCCGGTTTTAGACAGTAAAATTATCAGTTCTACAGGCGGTGTTCGTGATCCGCATATTTTAAGAGGTGACGATGGTAAAACATTTTACATGGTGTTGACTGATATGACTTCTTCTAAAGGTTGGGATTCTAATCGTGCAATGGTATTATTAAAAAGTACCGATTTGGTAAATTGGAAAAGCAACGTAGTCAATATCCAAAAGACTTTTCCCGGAAATGAAAATTTAAAAAGAGTTTGGGCACCACAAACTATCTATGATGCAAAAGCGGGTAAATACATGATTTATTTTAGCATGCAACATGCCGGAGGTCCTGATATTATTTATTATGCTTATGCTAATAAGGATTTTACAGCCTTGGAATCTGAGCCAAAAGTATTGTTTGTTCCAAAGGCTAAAAATGCCTGTATAGATGGAGATATTATCGAAAAAGACGGCGTTTACCATCTTTTTTATAAAACAGAAACCAATACACCAGGAATTAAAGTGGCAACAACGACTGATTTAACTTCTGGAAATTGGACAGAAAATGATAATTATTTGCAACAAACGAAAGATGGTGTTGAAGGTTCCAGTGTGTTCAAATTAAATAATTCTGACGAATATATCTTGATGTATGATGTCTACATGAAAGGAAAATATCAGTTTACTAAAACAAAAGATTTAGAACATTTCACGGTAATTGACAACGAAATTTCAATGGATTTTCATCCACGTCACGGAACGATTTTACCTATTACACGCTCTGAATTGAAAGCTTTGATTGCTAAATGGGGAAAACCAGCAGCTTATCCTCAAATTAATAATAATCCTGCTCTTGAAGGCTATCATGCCGATCCTGAAGTTTTGTATGCTGAGAAAACGGGAAAATATTATATCTACCCAACCAGTGATGGATTTGATGGATGGGGTGGTTATTATTTTAAAGCTTTTTCATCGGATAATCTAGTAGACTGGAAACCGGAAGGAGTCATTTTAGATCTTAAAAAAGATGTCCCTTGGGCAGGAAGAAATGCCTGGGCACCTTGTATTGTGGAGAAAAAAATAAAAGGAAAATATAAGTATTTTTATTATTACACGGGAGCGCAAAAAGTAGGAGTAGCGGTTTCGGACAATCCTACAGGTCCTTTTAAAGACAGCGGAAAACCAATTGTAGCTACCAGACCTGAAGGTATAAAAGACGGTCAGGAAATTGATCCGGATGTTTTTACTGATCCAAAAACGGGTAAAAGTTATTTGTATTGGGGAAATATGTATATGGGAGTTGCCGAATTGAATCCTGACATGGTTTCAATTAAAGCCGGAAGCACTAAAGTAATTAAGGCGGATAACACTTTTAGAGAAGGAACTTATGTGATTTACCGAAATGGTAAATATTACTTTATGTGGAGTGAAGACGACACCAGAAGTCCAAATTACAAAGTGAGATATGGCATTTCAAAATCACCTTTGGGACCGATTGAAATGCCAAAAGATAATATTGTCATTCAGGGAAACAAAGAACAAGGAATCTATGCTACAGGACACAATTCGGTAGTGAAAGTTCCTAAAAAAGACGAATGGTATATTGTATATCACCGTTTTTCGTACCCTACCGGAATCAATATGGGCGATGCAGCCGGTTTTCATCGTGAAGTGGCCATCGATAAACTCGAATTCAATGCTGACGGAACGATTAAGCAAGTTGTTCCTACTCATGCAGGAATTAATCCTGTGAAGAAGAATTAAAGAATAAATTTTGCCTTAAAAAAGGAAAGCACTATTTAATAAAGTTGCTTTCCTTTTTTTATATAATTCATAAACTGGTAGGGTGTAGTGTTGTTAGTTGAGTTGACTTTTTATCTTTGAAATAACTATAACCAATTACCATTTTTTTATATAAATATTCTTTTAAAAAAGAACTTTTAAATTTTTATAACTATTATGAAGAACTACCAATTTCTAGTTTTATTACTATTGTGTTTACCTGTTTGGGCGCAACAATCAGAAAATAAAAAAGCACTTGAAAAATCGAATAGTAATTCGGTTTTCGAAATTAAAAATCCCGATTTTAAATTAAGTCCTGTAACAGGAATGACCAAACAACATTGGAAAGATGCGGCAATGTATCTTTTGGAAGGCGCTTTTGGTTATATCCATTCCTTAGACGATCCGATGAAATTTCCCAAACAAGAAGGGAAAAGTTATCCGCAAGATGAAGGGAAAGTGCCAACTGAAAAACTGGAAGGTTTGTGTAGAACTTTGTTTGTGGCAGCTCCGCTTTTAAAAGAAAATCCTTCTTTAGTTATCAATAACATAAAAGTTGCCGATTATTATCGACATCAGATTACTCAACTAACAAATCCTCAAAGTTCGTCTTATATTGTTCCTCGTTCTAAAAATGGTGGGCCAAGTCAGAATTTAGTGGAGTTTGGAGCTTTGTCTATTTCGTTAATTACGAATCCTGAAGTGTTATGGAATCCTTTGACTCAGCAACAAAAAGATGCTTTGGCAAAAACCATGCTGAGTTATGGAGATGGACCAACGGTGGATTCGAACTGGAAGTTTTTCAACATTTTTGTGTTGAGTTTCTTTAAGCAACAAGGTTACGCAGTAAACGAAAAATTATTAGTTGAATATTTAGAAAAATCGCTAAAAGATTACAGAGGAAACGGCTGGTACAATGACAGTCCTGCTTATGATTATTACAGTATGTGGGCTTTTCAGATGTATGGGATGATGTGGTCGGAATATTTTGGAAAGAAAAATTATCCGGAATATGCAGCCCGATTTGAAAATAATTTCAAGGAATTAAACAATAATTACCCGTATTTATTTAGTCAAAATGGTGAAATGATTGTGTGGGGCAGAAGCATGAGTTACAGAGTGGGAGCTGTTATTCCGTTTCCGCTAATGGGATTTCAAAAAGATTCCTCGATTAATTATGGTTGGATGCGAAGAATAGCTTCGGGAGTGATTAAACAATTTTTCACACATCCTGATTTTATGGAGGATAATGTTCCTACGCTTGGGGTTTATGGACCTTTTGAACCTGCGGTGCAAGTTTACAGCTGTCGTGGCAGTGTGTATTGGATGGGGAAAATATTTTTTGGTTTATTAGTTCCTGATGATAATCCGTTTTGGACAGCCAAAGAAAATAATGGTGATTGGGAAACCCAATTCGAGAAAAATAAAGTGTACAATAAATTTCAGGGCGTTTCTGAAATTTTAATTACCGATTATCCAAATATTGGCGCTTCGGAAGTAAGAGCCTGGTGTAATGCTAAAGTAAAAGACGATTGGCAGAAATTTAGATCGACAGAAAACTACAACCGATTATCCTATAATAGTGCATTCCCTTGGCAGGCTGATGGTGAAAAGGGCGAAGTGGCGATGAATTATGTCATTAAAAATAAATCGGACAAATGGGAAGCTTTTCGATTGTATAACTTTAAAAAGTTTGAAGATGGCATTTATTATCGAGACGTAGTTTTAGAAACCGATTCGAATGTGAAATTTAATCTGGCTGATATTCCTTTGGCAAACGGAATTTTAAGAGTTGATAAAAATAACAGTACAGTACCATTTGCAATGCGTTTAGGACATTATGCTTTGCCAAAATTGAATGGTGAAATTAAAACGACTATTAGAAAAGTAAAAAACCGCGAAGTAACCATTATTGATAATGGAAAATACCAATTGGCAATGATTCCGCTTTTAGGCTGGGACAAATCAGAAGTAATTCAGGCTAAAGGCTTGCATCCTGAGGCCAATGAAAGTTCGGTTATTAATCTTTCGAATAATTATGTACCTCAAAAAGAACAATCCACTGTTTATGCCACATTAATGTTGTGGAAAAAATCAGGAGAAAAATGGAGTGACAAAGAATTATTAGCTGTTAAACAAATTGATTTTTCTTCGAAAGAAAATACAGTCAATGTTTCTTTGGCAAATGGAGAAAAGAAGTTGGTGAAATTTTAAAAGTTTAGTTTCTCAAATAAAATTCGAAACCAGTAAATAAGAATGTTTACTGGTTTTTTGATTTTAACTTTTATGAATGTCCGCTAAGCGGACTAAAAAAAGCCACAGATGACAATGACTGAACAGATAAAAAACGGATTTTTATAGTTCTTTGGAAATGAAAATCTGCAATAATCCGATAGAATCAGTTTTATCTGTGTCCCATTCTCAATTATTTGTATGAGAAACCCATATTCATATAGCTTTTAAAATACAGGATGCTACAGGATGAAGTGTTTGTATTGTATTTGTAAATTGCTATTCTATTACTTCAATTTATATTTATTAGATGAAAAAAAATATTGGTTTTTTAAAGTCATTTTTATTTCAGTATAGACTTTGTCTGTGTTTTTTATTCTTAGGATTAAATACTATTCAGGCCGCGCCAGATACCGTTTTTAATGTAAAGACTTTTGGTGCCAAAGGAGATAGTACTACATTAGATACACAGGCCATCAATAATACAATTGAAGCTGCTGCCAAGGCAGGTGGTGGAACAGTTTATTTTCCAGCGGGAACTTATCTTAGTTTTTCTATCCGACTTAAAAGTCATATTTCACTTTATCTAGATCAGGGTGCTACTATTTTAGCAGCAACACCTTCTGATAAAATAGGTTATGATGCTCCCGAAAAAGCAGATAATGAAATTTATCAGGATTTTGGACATAGCCATTGGCAAAACAGTCTAATCTGGGGCGAAAATTTGGAGGATATATCCATTTTGGGACCAGGAATAATTCATGGAAAAGGATTGTCAAGAAGTGGCCCTTATCGTGCGCCAATAGGAAATAAAGCCATTGCTTTGAAGCTTTGTCGTAATGTAACGTTAAAAGATTTTACCATATTATACGGTGGACATTTTGGAATATTAGCAACTGGAGTAGATAATCTAACTATAGATAATTTAAAAATTGATACCAATCGGGATGGAATGGATATCGATTGTTGTAAAAACGTTCGTATTTCAAATTGCACTGTAAATTCTCCGTGGGATGATGCTATTTGTCTTAAAAGTTCATTTGCTTTGGGTTATGCCCGACCAACCGAAAACGTAACTATTACCAATTGCAGTGTTAGCGGTTTTGATCGAGGTACTTTTTACAACGGAACTTACCTGCGCAATGAAGCTCATTTGGTTCCTGATAAAGAAGGACCAACAGGAAGAATAAAATTTGGAACAGAATCGAATGGCGGTTTTAAAAACATTACAATCAGTAGTTGTGTTTTTGAATATTGCCGCGGATTAGCACTCGAAACCGTTGATGGTGGTTTGTTAGAAGATGTGACTATCAGTAATATTACAATGCGTGATATTATCAATTCGCCTATTTTTTTACGTCTCGGAGGTCGAATGCGTGCGCCTGAAGGTACTGCAGTGGGGGCTTTACGGCGTATTAATATCAGTAATATCAATATTTACAATGCCGATTCTCGTTTTGCTACACTAATTAGCGGAATTCCAGGACATGATATTGAAGATGTGCGTTTGAGCAATATTAGTATTTGGTATCGTCCATTGGATTCAATTTCAAAAAATGCTATTCAACAAGAAGTTCCAGAATTTGAGAAAGGATATCCGGAACCACAGAAATTCGGAATAATTCCTGCTTATGGCTTTTTCATTCGTCATGTAAAAAACATAGAATTGAATAATGTTAATCTTCATTTGTTAGGCAATGAAACCCGTCCAGCTATGATTGTAAACGATGTAAAAGGATTAAAACTGCGAAATGTTTCTACCGATAAAGGAACAGATTCCAGAACGCTTGTAATGAAAGACGTGAGTGAATTATCGATAAAAGATAGTACGCCTTTAAAAGATAAGAATGATAAAAAGATAAAGTCAAAGAGTTATTAGTAAAGTAAATTTTATTCTCAGACCGGTAAAAATCTAAAATATGAAACAGTTTTCTAATAGCATCGTTTTGGTTAGCTTTCTACTTTTAATACAAAGTACAAATGCTCAAATTGGCAAACGCTTTCCTTCAGAACGAAAAGAGCTTAAAGATCCAGTAACAGGTACTATGTTGACTTTTTTGACTAGTACGCCAAATGGTGATAATAAAATTTACCAAACGCACAATCAGTGGACATCGGATGGGGAGTGGCTTATTTTTCGTTCGAATAGAGTAGAAGGGGAAGCCATGGCTGTAAATGAAAAAACAGGCGAAATGGTTCAGGTAACCGAAGGAGGTTATGTTGGAATGTTAAATGTGGCTCGCAACAGCATGAAACTTTTCTTTATGAGAAAAGTAGGTGAAGATTTTTCAAAGAAAAACAAAAAAGATAAAACTTCGAAAGCTGAAGCAACTTCGATGCAAATTGTAGAAGTAGATTTGGCAAAATTATTTGCAGATAGTAAAATTGGAAAACTTAAAAAAGCCGATTATTATCAGCGTGTTTGTGGTTCTACTCAACCAGAAATGGGAGCAGGCGGTGATTTGGCTTTGGATGGAGATGAAAACTGGGCTTATTTTCGGGTAGGAAAAGAATATGCAGCAAAATATTTACCTTCTGGTACCAAACTCGAAGAAAATTATGGTCCAAGAAAAATGGGGGCTGGACCATCCGGAATTGCAGCTATGAATGTGAATAGTGGAGAAATTAAATATGTAATATCAGTTCCTTTCCAGATTGGACACATACAAACGAATCCCTGGGTAGCGGGCGAAATTGTTTTTTGCTGGGAAACTGGAGGAAAATCGCCGCAACGTACCTGGACTGTATTGAGTGACGGAACAGGACTTCGACCTTTGTATCCGGAATCAGAATACGAATGGGTAACGCATGAAGCAGTAATTAGTAAGGACGAAGTGGCAATGGCTATAATGGGGCATCGAAAAATTCAGGGTTTAGATACTACTGGAACGGCAGTAAGTGGAGCAAATCCAGGTCAGGAAGCTGCCTGGGGAGTTTCGGGAACCAGAGAAAAACCAACCGGATTGGCTATTGTAAATTTAAGAACAAGAGAAATGAAAATAGCAGGACAAACGGATTCAGGAAGTGGTTTATGGCATGTAAGCGGTTCTCCTGATGGTCGCTGGGCAGTAGGCGATGATTTCTCCAGAAGTATTTATCTAATTGATAGAAAAACCAATGAAATGCTATTGCTTTCTACTGGGCATAAACAAACGGCCTCCGATCATCCGCATCCTACAATGAGTCCTGATGGGACTAAAATCCAAATTCAATCGGCTATGTTAAGCGAAGACAATCGCAGTATGAATATCTGTATCATTCCGGTGCCGGAAGCATGGCTGAAAAGAAAGTATTGATGAATTTATAATCAATTAAGAGCAGAAAGAGACGGTTTCAAAAAATTGAAATAGTCTCTTTACTTTTTTTATAATCACTATATTTGACGTCTGTTTTTTTAATTTCAGTATTTAATAAATTAATGAAAAAATCTTCTAAAATAGCCAGTCTTACTATTGATGAGTTTTCGGCTACGCCTAAATACCAACAATTGGTGAATGCGATATTAAATGCCATTAAGCAGGGAGTTTTGAAAAAAGGCGATGCGATGCCATCAATTAACGAATTGAGTTTTCAATACGAAATTTCGAGAGTAACTATCGAAAAAGGCTATAACACCCTAAGAAAAATGGGGATTCTGGAAGCCTATCATGGCAAGGGATATTTTATTGCCAATACTGACGTTTCACAGGATATTAAAATATTTTTGATGTTTAACAAGTTAAGTGCACATAAAAAAATCATTTATGATGCCTTTGTTGAAACCTTAGGAGATAAAGCAGCCATTGATTTTTATATTTATAACAACGATTATGCTTTGTTTAAAAAATTATTGCAACAACAAAAGACAGATTATACGCATTATGTAATTATTCCCCATTTTATTGAAAAATCAGATGCTTACAGATTGCTGATTGAGGCACTTCCAAAAGAGAAATTGGTTTTGGTAGGCAAAAAAATAAAAGACATAACAGGAGATTACGCTGCGGTTTATGAAAATTTTGAACAGGACATTTATAATGCCTTAACCGAAGCTTTGGATCCTTTAAGTAAATATCATACTTTAAAATTGATTTTTCCGGTTAATAGTTATTTCTCTAAAGAGATTATAAAAGGTTTCGAGAATTTTTGCTACAACTATGCTTTTAACTTTAAGATAGTTCATAATTTGGATCAAGAGCAAGTGAGTGAAGGTGAGGTTTATATTAATTTGATGGAAGAAGATTTGGTTAAAATTTTAGACAAAATTATAAGTTTAAATCTAACTTTAGGTAAGCAGGTAGGTTTGATTTCGTACAATGAAACTCCTCTTAAGAATTATATTATGAGCGGACTCACCACTATTTCCACTGATTTTAAAACCATGGGAATTACCGCCGCCAATCTGGTATTAAACAATTCCAAAGACCATATCGAAAATCCGTTCAAATTGATTCTCAGAGGATCTCTGTAATTTTAATTGCTTGTTTTTCAGTAATAATAGACTAACCCAAAACGAATATAGTTAGCGAGTCTTTTTCTGTTTTCGTTTTTTTTTGTTAAATTTATAGATACTTAAAAACATCTATTATGACTGTAAATCAAATATTAAGCGTAAAAGGAAGCGATGTTTACTCTATAGTTTCTACTATTACAGTATATGAGGCTTTGAGAATAATGGGAGAGAGAAATGTTGGAGCAGTTTTGGTTATAGAGGATAATGTCCTAAAAGGAATTTTGTCTGAGAGAGATTATGCCCGCAAAATTGCTCTGAAAAACAAATCTTCGAGAGATACTTTGGTACATGAAATAATGGATACTAATTTGGTTACAGTAAAACCAACTGACAAATTAGATTATTGTATGGATTTGATTACTAATAAACGAATCCGTCATTTGCCTGTTGTACAGGATAATCAGGTTGTTGGGGTCATCTCAATAGGGGACCTGGTTAAAACGATTATGGAAAATCAAAAACATATTATAGATTATCTGGATTCGTATATAGCAGGAACTAAGGCTCAATGATATTTTATACTATCAATTGTAGTTTAGACTTTCTTTAAAATCATTTTTATTCAGGACAAATTTAAATTTCTTTTTCCTGAAAACTACCTTGTCAGCATTCTTGATAAACATTGTGTTATTTAATCAATCAGTGATGCCTTTGCACTGATTTTTCTGGTCAATTAAGAAAGCTTACTTCTTTTCTTGCTTAGTTCTACTGCTTTAATCTTTAAAGTTGTATCGTAAGTTTCATTTTTTGTTTCATACACTAAAAATTAAGATTTTAGTTTTGACTTAATCTGTAAGCAAAATGAGTATGTCTAAAAAAACAGACAGCTGCTTATAATTCTATTAGATATAATGTAAAAGAGTAGTCTTTTTCCAGGTTTAATTCTAATTAAATTCTAACAATTAGTATAAAATCTGTCATAAATGTGTAAAAAAAGTATAAATAATGCCAATACAAGGACTGTACAGGACAGTTTTAATTTTCCTTTTTTTTTATTTTACACTTCTATTAATTAACCTTTAACTCAAATTTATTTTATGGAATCAATTCTTGGTATTCTTTTTCACTCAATAGGAGGTTTTTCTTCCGGAAGTTTTTATATGCCTTTCAAAAAGGTAAGAGGTTGGGCTTGGGAAAGCTACTGGATTATAGGAGGATTTTTTTCATGGTTGATTGTACCGCCTTTAGCGGCTTATTTAACAATTCCAAATTTTGCAGATATTATTAGTGCTGCAGCTCCATCTATTAAAACGGTTACTTATACAATGGGATTGATTTGGGGAATTGGTGGATTAACATATGGTTTAGGAGTTCGTTATTTAGGAATGTCTTTAGGAAACTCAATCACTTTAGGATTTTGTTCTGCATTTGGAGCTTTGGTACCACCTATTTATTATAATTTTAATCCTACTATCGGAAAAGAATCATTTACTGAAATGGCTTCTACTTCAGGGGGACAATTGGTTTTGTTAGGGGTGTTGGTTTGTATCTTAGGAATTGTGTTCTTAGGAAAAGCAGGAATGCTTAAAGAAAAAGATTTTGCAGTAGGTCATGAGGATAAGGATAAAGATTTTAACTTAGTAAAAGGTCTAATTATTGCAATTATTTCAGGGATTTTAAGTTCGTTTTTTAATTTCGGAATTGAAGCAGGGAAGCCAATGGCGGATACAGCTAATGAGGCTTGGAAAGTCTTAAATCCGGGTCAGGGTGAATTTTTGTATCAAAATAACGTTACTTATGTAGTATTGCTTTGGGGAGGTCTTACAACCAATTTCTTGTGGTGTATGTATCTTAACTTTAAAAATAAAACTTTTGGAGATTATACAAATACGGAAACTCCAATTGCTAAAAATGTTTTGTTTTCCGGAATTGCCGGAACAATGTGGTTTTTACAATTCTTCTTCTACGGAATGGGGGAAAGTAAGATGGGGAATGGAGCAGGTTCTTGGATCTTGCACATGTCAACGATTATTTTGACAGCTAATTTTTGGGGATTTTATTTAAAAGAATGGAAAGGTGTGTCTGATAAGACATACAAAGTATTCTTTTTCGGTATTTCCCTGATGTTCTTGTCAATCGTATTAGTAGGTTTAGGGAATTCACTTTAAAAAAAGATTAACAATTTAAATTTAATATAACAATGTCAAATACAAATACAATGACTTTTAAACACGTAAGTTACCTTTGGGATGATGCTAAAGCTGCTGAATTAGCAGGAGATGAAGTAGCACTTTTTATCTATCGCTCTAATTTATTAGGAGCTGATTTGAGATTAACGAACTATGGAGGAGGAAATACTTCTGTAAAAATTACTGATAAAGATCCGTTGACTGGAGCTGCTACTGAGGTAATGTGGATTAAAGGTTCTGGTGGAGATATTGGAACATTAACAAAATCAGGTTGTGCTGCTCTTTACTTAGAGAGATTACGTAACCTTGAAAATGTATACAGAGGAATCGAATTTGAAGACGAAATGGTGGAATTATTCAACCACTGTATTTTTGATTTAGCTTCAAAAGCGCCTTCAATTGATACTCCATTACACGGATTCTTACCATTTGCTCACATCGATCACTTGCACCCGGATGCTGCTATTGCTATTGCTGCTGCAAAAGACGGTGCAAAAATCACTGAAGAATTATTCAACGGTGAGATTGGATGGGTTGGATGGCAACGTCCAGGTTTCGACTTAGGTTTGCAAATGCGTGCTTGCCTTGAAGAAGCTGCTGCTAAAGGGAAAAAATTAAAAGGTGTAATGTTAGGATCTCACGGTTTATTTACCTGGGGAGATACTGCTTACGAAAGTTATGTAAACACTCTTGAAGTAATCGAGAAATGTGCTGAGTTTTTAGAGTCTAACTACGGAAAAACACGTCCGGTTTTTGGAGGTCAAAAAATTGAAAGCCTTTCTGAAGAAGCTCGTAAAGTACAGGCTGCTAAAGTAGCTCCAATCTTGAGAGGTTTCTGTTCTTCTGAGCGTAAAATGATTGGTCACTATACTGATGATGCAAGAGTATTGGAATTCATCAACTCTAATGATTTGGAAAAATTAGCTCCTCTTGGAACTTCTTGTCCTGACCACTTCCTGAGAACTAAAATCAGTCCTTTAGTGATTGAATTGGCTCCAAACGAAGATTTATCTGATGTTGATGCTATCAAAGCTAAATTAACTCCAGCTTTTGAAGCTTACCGTCAAATGTACTCTGAGTACTATAACACTTGCAAAAAATCTAACTCACCAGCAATGCGTGATCCAAACCCGGTTGTAATTTTATATCCAGGTGTAGGTATGTTTACTTTTGCAAAAGATAAAACAATGGCTCGTTTAGCGTCTGAATATTATATCAATGCTGTAAACGTAATGAAAGGTGCTGAAGCAGTTTCTGAATATACTTCATTGCCACGTCAGGAAGCTTTTGACATCGAGTACTGGTTGTTAGAAGAAGCTAAATTACAACGTATGCCAAAACCAAAAGCTTTATCTGGAAGAATCGCTTTAATTACAGGTTCTGCAGGTGGAATTGGTAAGGCTATCGCTAAGAAATTTGCTGAAGAAGGTGCTTGTGTAGTTATCAATGATATTAACGAAGAGCGTTTACAAGGAGCTACAGCTGATTTTATCAAAACTTTTGGTAAAGATGCAGTTTCCAGTACTTTATTAAACGTAACTGATTCTGATAGTACAGCAAAAGCTTTAGATGCTGCTTGTTTAGCATTTGGTGGTGCTGATATTATTGTTAACAATGCAGGAATCAGTATTTCTAAATCTATCGCTGAGCATTCATTAGAAGAGTGGGACAGATTATATGATATCTTAGTTAAAGGACAATTTATTGTTTCTAAAGCAGGAATCGAAGTAATGCGTAAACAAGGTTTTGGTGGGGATATCGTAAACATCGTATCTAAAAATGCAGTAGTTGCAGGACCAAACAACCCTGGATACGGTTCAGCTAAAGCGGCTCAGGCTCACTTGACTCGTTTGATGGCTGCTGAATTAGGTGCTGATAAAATCCGTGTGAACACTGTTAACCCAGATGCTGTAATCTCTGATTCAAACATTTGGTCAGGTGGATGGGCTGAAGGACGTGCTAAGGCTTACGGTATTACTGTAGCTGAATTGCCGGCTTACTATGCTAAGCGTACTTTATTAAATGAAATTATATTACCAGACGATATCGCTAACGCTTGTTATGCTTTTGTTGGAGGTTTGTTAGGCAAATCAACAGGAAACGCATTAAATGTTGATGGTGGTGTTGCTATGGGATTCTATAGATAATTTTAGATGTTAGTTTTTAGATTGATTTATCTAACGTCCGATTCTTTTCGGGCGTTAGATTTTTCTTAATCTGATAACTGCATTTTTAATTTTTTTACCTTTTTTAAAAACAATTATTCATAACAATTTAGGGTTTCGAAATTGTTTTATGTCTACCGCTTATAATCACCATAAATTATGAAAAAAGTAGCATTTAAAATGCAGTTGCATCAAGGTCAGGTTCAGGAGTACCAAAAAAGACATGATGAATTGTGGCCAGAATTAGCCGATTTGTTAAAAAGTGTAGGAGTAGAAGATTACTCTATTTTTTTTGATGAAGATACACATGCCCTTTTTGGTGTTTTAAAAATCGAAGACCCAAGTCGTTTAGACGAACTTCCTAAACATCCAGTTATGCAAAAATGGTGGAAATATATGGGAGACATTATGGATGCAAATCCGGACAATTCGCCAGTGAGTGTTTCACTCAAAGAAGTTTTTTATTTACCTTAAAAATTTATAATTATCATGATATTAGATTCTAATAAAATTGCTGCTCATAATGATGGGCTTTATACAGCACATAAAAATAAATTAGTTTTCACAGCTTCTGAAATAGCTGAAACTGAAGCGATCATTAAAAAATTAGTCGATTTCCAAATCGCTATCCCTTCATGGGCTTTAGGAACTGGAGGAACTCGTTTTGGACGTTTTCCAGGTGGTGGAGAGCCTCGTTCATTAGAAGAAAAAATCGAAGATGTAGGTTTGTTACACGCTTTGAACAATGCTTCCGGAGCTATCTCTTTACACATTCCTTGGGATATCCCTTCTGATCGTAATGCTATCAAAGCTTTGGCTGCTCAACACGGTTTGAAATTTGACGCTGTTAACTCTAACACGTTTCAGGATCAGGCTGATAGCCAATATTCTTATAAATTTGGTTCTTTACAAAACGTAAACAAATCAATCCGTAAGCAAGCGGTTCAACACAATATCGATGTTATCCAGCAAGGTGTTGAGTTAGGTTCTGACTCGTTAACTGTATGGTTAGCTGATGGATCTTGCTTCCCTGGACAATTGAATTTCCGTAAAGCTTACGAAAATACATTGGAAAGTTTACAGGAAATCTACGAGGCTATGCCTTCTAACTGGAAATTATTCTTAGAGTACAAATGTGCTGAGCCTAATTTCTATTCTACTACAGTTGCAGATTGGGGACAATCTTACTCTTATGTGAAAAAATTAGGAGACAGAGCTAAAACTTTGGTTGATTTAGGTCACCACCTTCCAAATGCTAATATCGAGCAAATTGTTTCTATCTTATTGATGGAAGATAAATTAGGAGGTTTCCACTTTAACGATTCTAAATACGGTGATGACGATTTAACTGCAGGTGCATTAAAACCTTACCAATTATTCTTAATATTCAATGAATTAGTTGAAGGTATGGATGCAAGAGGAATGAACCACGCAACTGACTTAGGTTGGATGATCGATGCTTCTCACAACGTAAAAGATCCAATGGAAGATTTATTACAATCTGTTGAGGCTATCATGATTGCTTATGCTCAGGCTCTTTCTGTAGACAGAAAAGCTTTAGAAATTGCTCAAAACGAAAATGACGTAGTTAAAGCTCAGGAAATTTTGCAAAATGCTTTCCGTACAGATGTTCGCGCATTAGTTGCTGAGGCTCGTTTACGTGCAGGAGCTGCGCTTAATCCGGTTGCATTATACCGTCAGTTAGGTGTACGTGATGCTTTAATTGGAGCAAGAGGATTGAAAACTGTAGCAACAGGATTGTAGTTTTAATATAAGTTGTGAGTTATGGGTTATAAGTTATAAAGCTGATTATTTGATGTCAAAAAGATTTTAGCTTATTGCCATTGAACTATTCGAGCAAAAAAAATAATTCATAACCCAAAACTCATAACCCATAACTTATTAACCCATAATTAATGAATGCAGTAGCCATTTTCGATATTGGAAAAACAAATAAAAAAGCCTTTCTATTCAATGAAAGTTATCAAATTGTTTGGGAAAATTCAGTAAACCTTCCTGAAACAGTTGATGAAAACGGATTTCCATGCGAAGATATTGTAGCACTAAAAGACTGGTTTTTGGGATGTTGGGAACAGATGAAATCTCAAACCCAATACAACTTAAAAGCAGTTAATTTTAGTACTTATGGTGCTAGTTTTGTATATGTTGACGAAGAAGGAAATCCTTTGACGCCATTGTACAATTATCTTAGACCATATCCTGAAAATCTTAAAAATGAGTTTTATTCTAAATACAAAGGGGAAGAAGCTTTCGCAGTGAAAACTGCTTCTCCGGTTTTAGGAAGCTTGAATTCAGGAATGCAAATTTACCGTTTGAAATATGAAAACCCGGAGGTTTTCAATAAGGTAAAACACTGTTTGCATTTGCCGCAATACATGAGTTTTCTTTTAACCAAAGAAGGATTTACTGATATCACCAGCATTGGTTGTCATACTAATCTTTGGAATTTCAATAAAATGAAATACCACAAATGGATTAAAAAAGAAGGGATAACTGAAAAGCTGCCTCCAATTCACGATTCTGAAGACGCTATTACTGTTGAAGGTGATATCGCAGTAGGGATTGGGTTGCATGACAGTTCTTCGGCTTTGATTCCTTACATTATCAATTTTGAAGATCCGTTTGTATTGTTGTCAACTGGGACCTGGGTAATTACAATGAATCCATTTAATTCTAAAAAGCTTACCTTTGAGGAATTGCAAAACGATTGCTTGTGCTTTTTGCATTACAAAGGAAAACCGGTTAAGGCTTCCCGTTTGTTTGCAGGAAATGAGCATGAAATTCAATCGGTAAAATTGGCAAAGCATTTTAATGCTCCAATTGATTCTTACAAACACGTTCTTTACGATAAAGACATCATTACTAAGTTGAGAGCTAAATTCAAACAATATACTAAGGAAGATAGTGATATTCTAAAAGATTGTCCTTTCAATGAGAGAGAGCTATCTGATTTTGAAAATTACGATGAAGGGTATCACCAATTAATGTTGGATTTAATTGCCCAACAAATTGTTTCGACTCAATTAGTGATTCATAACAGTCCGGTAAAGAAAGTTTTTGTAGACGGAGGTTTCAGTAAAAATTCGATTTATATGAATTTGTTAGCCGAAGCTTTCCCTGAAATGGAAGTTTACGCAGCGTCAATGGCGCAAGCCAGTTCGTTAGGAGCTGCCTTAGCCATTCATAAAAATTGGAATACAAAACCAATTCAAAATGATTTAATTGATTTAAAATTTTACAAACATTAATATCTAAATTTGCCTATCATAATTCAATCTTAAAACGAATATTGATAGGCAATTTTTTTTTGACATAAATATAAATAACAACCTATGAAAGTTGGACTTTTTATACCTTGCTATGTGGATCAGTTTTATCCACAAATAGGTATTGCAAGCTTGGAATTATTACAAAAATTTGGATGCGAAGTGAGTTTTCCAATGGATCAAACCTGCTGTGGACAGCCGATGGCAAACAGCGGTTATGCTCATTTAACAGGAGGATGTGATAGTAATTTTGTAGCTAATTTTTCTGAATTTGATTACATCGTTTGCCCATCAGGAAGTTGTACGCTACATGTGAAGGATCACCTTCATTCTAAGGAGAATGAAGCTGCTGCTACACATATTAGAAATAATGTGTACGAACTTACAGAATTTCTAACCGATGTATTGAAGGTAGAATCTATCGAAGGAAATTTTCCTTATCGTGTAGGAATGCACCAAAGTTGTCACGGTCAACGTGGATTGAAATTATCGCAAATGACAGAGTTAAATGCGGCTCCTTTTTCTAAACCGGAACAATTACTGAGTAAAATTAAAGGTTTGGATTTAGTATCCTTAAGCAGAAAAGATGAATGTTGTGGTTTTGGAGGTACTTTTTGTGTCACCGAAGAGGCAGTTTCAGTAAAAATGGGACAAGACCGTATAGAAGATCACAAAAAACACCAGGTAGATTACATTACTGGTGGAGATATGTCCTGCTTAATGCACTTAGAAGGAATTCTAAAAAGACAAAAAAGCAATATTAAAGTAATTCACATTGCAGAAATTTTAAACTCAATATGAAATCGCCACTATTAACAAATTTGTTGAAAACAAATACCGATGAATTAAAGGCGATAACATATATGACAATAAAAAATTAAACTTTCACATATATGAAAGAAAATACAATAGATCATAGTCACGCAGCGGCTATTTTTAATAAAGATGTGGAACGTGTAAACTGGCATGATGATACGCTTTGGTTTGTTCGTTCAAAAAGAGATAAATCAGCTCATGCTATCCCAGAGTGGGAAACGCTTCGTGAGACAGCCTCAAATATTAAAAACAATGTGCTTTCAAACATGCATCACTATTTGCAGGAGTTTGAGGCCAAAGCAAAAGAAAACGGAATTATTGTGCATTGGGCTGCTGATGGAGCAGAACACAATAAAATAGTGCATTCGATTATTGCTAAGCATGGTGTTACCCAAATGGTAAAATCAAAATCAATGCTTACCGAAGAATGTCATTTGAATGAATATTTAGCAGACAATGGAGTTGAAGTAATTGATTCCGATTTAGGGGAATTTATTGTTCAATTAAGAAAAGAACCACCAAGCCATATCGTATTGCCTGCTATTCACCTTAAAAAAGAAGATGTAAGTAATACTTTTCACGAACATCTTGGAACAGAAAAAGGAAATAACAATCCACAATATTTAACAGAAGCGGCTCGAAAAGAATTAAGAGATACTTTCTTAACTAGAAAAGTAGCCCTTACAGGAGTGAATTTTGCAGTTGCTGAAACGGGTGAATTTGTGGTTTGTACCAATGAAGGAAATGCCGACATGGGCGCGCATCTTGCTGATGTTCATATTGCCTGTATGGGATTTGAAAAATTAATTCCAGAGCGCAAACACCTGGGTGTATTTCTAAGACTTTTGGCACGAAGTGCAACAGGTCAGCCAATTACAACTTTTTCTAGTCATTTTAAAAAACCAAGAGAAGGTCAGGAAATGCACATTGTGATTGTTGATAATGGCAGAAGTACACAATTAGGACGTGAAGAGTTTAGAAATTCATTGAAATGTATCCGTTGTGGGGCTTGTATGAATACTTGTCCGGTTTACAGAAGAAGTGGAGGACACAGTTACCACAATGCGGTTGCAGGTCCTATTGGTTCTATTTTAGCGCCAAACTTAGACATGAAAAAGAATGCCGATTTGCCTTTTGCAAGTACCTTATGTGGTTCTTGTACTAATGTATGTCCGGTAAAAATTGATATTCATGACCAATTGTACAAATGGCGTCAGGTATTGGTGAAAGAAGGCTATACGCCATCTTCTAAAACAATGGCTATGAAAGGAATGTCGGCTGTTTTAGCTAATCCATCAGTTTTTAAAATTGCAGGAAAAGCAGGTCGATTTGTAATGAAGAATTTGCCTTTTATGGTAAACAACAATCTTAATGCCTGGTACAAGCAAAGAGAAATGCCAGCACCGCCAGAAGAATCATTTAGAGAATGGTATGCCAGAAAAGCAAAAGAATCTAAAGACAAAAAATAATGAGCAGTAGAGACAGTATTTTAAGTAAAATCAAAAACAATCAGCCTACATCAGTGAACGAATTGCCTAGTCTTAGTTTTTTAGGATTAGACAAAATTGATGTAATTGAGACTTATAAAACAGTACTAAAAGGTATTGGAGGATTTTGTGAGGAAGTGAGTAGTTTAGATGAAGTCAAAGCCTACATTGCTGCGCATTATCCATCAGATAAAAGAAAGATTACTACAATTCAGGAATTAGCTGATATTGCTGAAACCGAATGGACAAATGATGATCCACATAGTTTACAAAATGTAGAATTAGCAATTGTGAAAGCACATTTTGGTGTGGCTGAGAATTCAGCACTTTGGGTAACGGATGCTATTTTAGGGCAAAGAGTTTCTCCTTTTATTCCTCAATATTTATCCATAATTGTCAATAAAAAAGATATTCTTCCCTTTATGCAACAAGCTTATGAGCGTATAGGTGATTTAGATTATGGTTTTGGAACTTTTATAGCAGGACCTTCTAAAACGGCCGATATTGAGCAATCATTAGTTTTGGGAGCTCATGGAGCAAGAGGATTGACCGTTTTTTTGATGAATTAATTGTTTGTTGAAACCATTAAGAAATTAAGGTAATTTAAGTGTTGTTTTAAACTTTACTTTAAAAATAAATAAGCCGACAAGTTTTTTAAAAACTGTCGGCTTTGTTTTTAATGTTTCGAATTTTTAACTCTTAATTTTTCTAAATTCCTTAATGGTTTAAAATTTTTTTATTCTTTTATTTTTTCTAAAGAAACAGCGTTGATGCAATAGCGTAAACCACTTGGTTCCGGTCCATCAGGAAAGACATGTCCTAGATGTGCATCACAAATATTACAAACACATTCAATGCGAATCATTCCATAACTCACATCTTTGTTATAGGCTACATTTTCAATAACTATAGGCTGTGTAAAGGATGGCCAACCTGTTCCGCTTTGAAATTTAGTTGTAGAATCAAAAAGGGGCGTTTTGCAACATTTGCAGGCATATTTTCCGGCTTCAAAAAGATTACACATTTCAGAACTATGCGCTCTTTCGGTTCCTTTTTGACGCGTCACATAATATTCTTCATCGCTCAATTCTGATTTCCATTCCAGTTCTGTTTTCTCTACTCTTTTTAGTGGAGTAGGATTGCCATGTGTGGCAAATTTTATAAGATCGTTCCAGTTTAGCATAGTTTTTTTATTTAAGATATACAGCTACAAATTTGGCCATCGGAGCCATTCGGGCTTTGTTTAATTGTAAGGTATCGTTTTTTACAGTGTAATTATCTACCGTTTCCAATACGTTTAAGAAAGCATCTTCAACAGTAGGTTTCATGCAGGCCATTTTTGTAGAACCCATTTTTGAAAAAGAAATTCGGTTTTTGTTGGCTTGAAGTTCATAAGTTCCAAAAAAAGAATTACATCCGCCATTTCCAGTGACTCTATTATCCGCTGATTTCAAAATTAGATGAGGTTCTTTGGAAGCAAAATCGTCGGCAGTTACTTTTTGACCTCTAATTTCAATTAATTTCCAGTATTTTTCTACTATTTCAGTAGATTCTTTTGGAGAAACAGTGTTTTCTGAAATCGATTTTTTGCTGGTACAGCAAGAAGTAAATAATAGAGATAAAGAAAATAAACTAATTGTGGTTAAGTAGTGTTTCATTTTTGAATTTTTAAGCGGAGATTAAATTTGGGATTCTTTTACAGTCATCACTGTTTATACAAAGATAAAAAGCATTTACACAATCATTGTTTATAATATCCTAATTTTTCGAATTTAAAGGGCTGGTATTATTTGGCTATATTTGGTTCTTCTTAAAAAATAAATATGGGATTTAAACATTTATTTAAAGCAAAATTAAATTGGACTTCGGTTCCAAAAGAAACGAATTCAAATTCAAAAAAATACAGTAAAACACATCAAATTGCCATTGAAGGAAAAGCAATATTAGATGTTTCGGCAGCCAAAGCATTCAAAGGAGATCCTGCTTTGTATAATCCGGAAGATTTATTGTTGAGCAGTGTGGTTTCTTGTCACATGATGTCTTATTTGTACGTTTGTTCACAAAACGATATTACGGTAGTTTCTTATCAAGATGACGCTGAGGCAACTCTTGAAGTTTCTGAAAATGGTTCGGGACGTTTTATAGAAATTCGTTTATATCCTAAGGTAATCATAAAAGAAAAAGAAAAAATAGAGGAAGCTTTAAATTTGCACACAAAGGCAAATGAACTTTGTTTTATTGCGAATTCCTGCAATTTTCCCATTGTACATTTCGCTGAATGTGAAGCAGAATAAGATTTAGAAAAATTGACAATGTTTTCGGTTTTTGTTCTAAAACAGTTGAATAAACCGGCTGTTTTGATATTAATCTGCTGAAAAAAATGACTATTTTTGGGCTTTTCAATCAACTTATTTAATCAAAATATATTATGAGTGCTAAAACAGCAATTGTTACCGGAGGAAATTCAGGATTAGGATTTGCAACAGCAAAAAAATTATGCGACAACGGTGTTAAAACCTATATAATTGGACGCTCGAAAGATAAAACGGAGGAAGCCTGTGCTGAAATAGGGAGTAATGCCATTCCTGTAATTTTTGATTTGAACAATTTAGAAGGAATTCCAGCCATGATTGCCGAAATTGCTAAAGATGCCCCAATTGATATTTTAGTTAATAATGCCGGTATCAATTTGAAAAAAGAATTTACTGATGTTACCGATGAGGATTTTCTGTCTGTGATACACACGAATCTTTTAAGCGTTTTTTCTGTAAGCAGAGAGGTTGTAAAAAACATGAAAGAACACAAAAACGGAAGCATTGTAAACATTAGTTCGATGGCTTCTCAATACGGAATCCCAAAGGTAATTGCTTATAGTGCAAGTAAAGGAGCTATTGAAGCAATGACCCGCGCTATGGCAGTAGAGTTGGCTACTTTTGGAATTCGTGTAAACTGTATTGCTCCGGGATTTATCAAAACTAAAATGTCTGCCAAAGCTTTAGATACTGATCCGGAAAGAAAAAACAAGGTTTTAGGAAGAACTCCAATGGGATTTTTAGGCGAACCGGATGATATTGCCGATGCTGCTTATTTTTATGCTACAGCCGAATCTAAATATGTAACCGGAACGGTTTTACCGGTGGATGGTGGAAATAGTATCGGATTTTAGTTCTGTAAATGTAAATTTCAATAAAGCTTTTGTGTCAATTTATTTTCGAATGATATAAATAAAGGAATAAAAAAAAGCCTGCGACATCATGATTTTCGCAGGCTTTTTAGTATTAAGTGTGGCTGTTTTAAAATTTGTAAGTAACGCCAACTCTAATATTTCTTGGAGCTTCAGATTGCCAGTAGTAAGCACCTAACCAGGCATAGTAAGAACCACTGTATAGATATTTGTCAAGAATATTAAACATATTGGCTGTAAACTTAAGCTTCCCTGTTTCGTAGGATAGTCCACCATCCATTTTGAAGTAATTAGGTAGTTTTTCAAGTCCTACACTCCAGGTATCGGTTTGACGACCTGCCAAATAAGTTACTCCAATAGAGGCACCTAATCCTTTTAGTTTTCCGTTTACAACAGTGTAGTTTAGCCAGGCATTTGCGGTGTGTTTAGCAAAACCAGGAACCGTAGAACCGGCAACAATAGAAGGTACATTAGAACTTTTTACTGTAGATTCAGTAAAAGCATAATTAGCAATCAAGTTCAAGCCTTCTACAATTTTACCTCTTAGGTCAACCTCTATACCACGCGCTCTTTTTTCACCTAAAACCACACTAAAATTTTGTCCTGGAGTGTTTGCAGGATCTGCAGTTAACTCATTTTTCTTCAAGATGCTGTATGCAGAAAATGTGGTACTCCATGCTCCGTCAAACCAATCTCTTTTAATTCCGAATTCGACATTATTACCTGTCAGTGGTTTTACACTTCCTTCTCTGACAATTCCAGCTTGAGGAGTAAATGCCTGATCGTACAAACCGTAAATTGCAGTATTAGGTGTAAGTGAAATACTTAATCCGGCACGAGGTGTAATATGACTGTCTGAAGCAGGAGCACTATAACTACTGGTTTGATTTATCCAGGTATATCTGGCTGCAAGTGTCAATCTGATTTTATTTTCAAAAAATCCCATTTCATCCTGAATATAACCGGCTGCGTATTCTGAACCGTATAATCCTCCGGCTCTTTCTTTCAGTGGTGTTTCACGATCAAAATTAGGCATTCCGTTAGCTGGAGTTCCATAATCAGGATTGTTTACATTAAAAGGGTCTTCAAAAGTATCTAAAGCGTGCGATTGTCCCCAATCGGCCATATAATCTTTACTTCCTAAATCGATTCCTCCTAATACTTTGTGTGTTACTGATCCTGTGTTGAATTTTCCGTTAACAAATAGTTGTCCTAAGTACATATTACTATCGGCATCCCAAATGCTCACTCCTCTAATTATTTCGCCTGAATCTAACACTTGAGTATCAGGAATATTATCGTTATTAGTATCAATACTAAGTGGTCCTACAGCAGCAGGCCAGGAACTGTAACCTTGTTGCATGTATTTAAAATAAGATGTTTGTGCTGTAAGTTTCCATTTGCTGTTAAAATTGTGTTCAAACAAAAAGTAAGCACTATGATCGTTAATTTTTGTATCCGGTAAACCAGGTTGTGTCATTGTGAAATTTCTAGGTGTTGTTGCGTATCCATCTTTACCAAATACATAATAGGAACCCACTTCGGTCATGTTGGCTCTTTGATAGTTATATTCAGCTGTAATTTTGGTTTTATCATCCAATTGATAGGAGATAACAGGGGCAATAACGTAGCGATCGTTTTGTTCAAAAGATCTGTGAGAACCTTTGTTTTGTCCCATGGCATTAAAACGATACAATAATTTTCCTTTCTTATCCAGTTTGCCATCTAAGTCTATACTGGCTCTGTAAAAATCAAAACTTCCTCCCATTAAATTTACTTCACCTTTAGTAATTCCGGTTGGTTTTTTAGTAACTACATTATATAATCCGCTTGGATCTCCGCTGGAAAGCATAAATCCGGCAGGTCCTTTTACAAATTCGATATGATCTACAAAACTCATATCTTCGGTAAGTGGTCCCCAAAAAGAAGATACTACATTAAAACCGTTACGAAAAGCCTGTATTTGGGAACCTCTCATAGTGATATTGGTGTACAAATCACCCCAATGTTCTAAACGAACAGCGCCACTCACATTTCGGATTACACCATCACTCATGCTGGTAATTTGTTGGTCTTTTAATGTTTGACCACTAATAATTTGCACATTTTGAGGTATTTCTAATACAGGTGTATTTAAACGCAGCGATAAGGAAGGTTTGTCCTGTTTGTATTTATTTCTTTTAACAATTACTTCATTTAGTTCTTCTTTGCTTTCCGTTAGTTTGAAGTTTTTTAGAAGTGTTTGATTGTTGCGTATTGTAATGTTTTCTGAAATGGATTTTATTCCTATTCCATTAATAACTAGTGTATAATTTCCGGGTTTGATGTTTTTAATTTCATATTGTCCATTATGATTGGCATTGGTACTGTATTTAGTATCTTTTAGAGCAATGGCAACACTTTCGGCAGGGGTGTTGTCACTTAATGAAATTTTACCATTTATTTTACCGTTTCCTTGTTGTCCTATAACGCTGATTGTACTCAGTAGTAGTAATGAACATAAGAATTTTTGGACGTGAGCTATTTTCATTTATTTCTTATTTAGAATTATTCTGCGCAAAAGTAAATGCTAAATATTTCTTAAACAAATTATTTTTACTTATTCTAAATAAAATTAACGAAAGCGATTTTTATCTTTGTTTTAGTTTGTTGTTTTTCAGGTGAATAGTTGATTAGGGTGATGAAAAGGGAAAAATAACAATATCAAAAGTCAATTTCATTGTCCATTTTAAAAATTACCGAGACGTTTTACAGCAATAACAAGACATCAAAATTCTAAAATCTATAAACGGATTGCTTTTAATTAGTCTTTAGACTTCATTATTCCTTTATTTCGTAATTAAGTTCCTGATAGCCAACTTCGCCTTTGTCTGAAATAGCTTCTACAACTACCATTATTTCGCCTTTATTATCGGCATTGTAATATGAAGCCGATGCTTTGCCTGAATCATCCGTTTTTAGGATGGGTTGCCAGTGAATTAATGTTCTGATGTCCGGATGTTGCCAACTGTCGGGCTGAATGTTTTCATATTTTGGAGTATAAAATTCCTGAGGCGAAGCAAAGACAGGAATAGCGGTTTTTGTTAATCCTGTTGGTTTGTATGCACCTGCAAGACCTATTCCAGCATGGGTATAGATTGCTATGACATTTCCCCAAGGCGGAGCTGTGAATGCACAATTATTAAGTTCAGTATGTACTTCGCAAAATAATGTTGAAAAACCGCTGGCATATTCAATAATTTCAAAACTTTTTACTTCACTTGGCGAAATATTAGGAATATGTCCATAATCATAAAAAGGAATAGCAATACCATCAACAAGAACAAGAGTAGGTTCGTTGTTGACAGAGGCGTATAAATTTTGATCCGGCATTCTTTCTATCCTGACTTTATCAGGATAATTAAATAATAATATACTGTACAATCCATAAGACCATTTTTTTTCTTTAGAAAGAATCTCTTTACCACTAATTATGGTAGATGGTTTGCCGTATTTCTCCGTTACTTTTTGCTTGTTAGGAGCCATTTTACCACTAATGGTAACTTGATTTAGAAGAATTCCGCCAAATTGCAGTTTGAATTTTTCTTCTATTTCTTTTTGCTGAATACTTTTCTTGATGAATTTCTCTACAATACTGTCTATTGGTTCAATAGATTTATGATGCTCAAAAAGAATAGCAGGTGATTTCTTTTGGTCCAGAACAACTGAATTGTTTACTTTTTTATCTGTTTTTTTAGCAGTTTGAATCAGTATTTCTATTTCCTTTCCATATTCGTCATTCAAACTAAAATTAAATTTACCTAAGCTGTCGGTTACCTGAGTATAAAAGGATTTGTCTTTTCCATTGGTCATCATCGTTAATTGGATGTCTTTTACTCCTTTTTTTTCTGAAAAAAGCTTATTTACTTTACCGGATACCGTTAGTGATTTTTCGGGATTGACAGTAAGGGATGGATACGATTTAGAATAATTGTATTTACTCCATCCTTGCGTGAGCAGCAGTGCTTCTAAATCGGCATAGTTGCTGTTATTGTTAAAATAATAGCCCGGATTCTCGATGTTTCCTTTTAATTCGGAGTTGATTAAAAAGTAGGAAAGTATGTTTTGACGTAAACTTTGCATATTCCCTAAATCTTCTTTGTTGATAACCAGCAGGGAGGTATTGGTTTTTATCGGTTCTTCGCTGTAATTTGTGGTTTGAATACTGAGATTAGTCAATTCCCGCTTGCTGTATTTGTTCTTATCGGCGGAAAGTTGAATCTTTATTCTGCTTTGTGGTTTTTCATTAAAATAAAGTCTTCTGGCAATGGGATTTTTAGAATTATCCAAAATGCTAAAGCAAATAATGCCTTCCGGAATTTCAGATGTAGAGATTAAGGATTGGTAAAACCCCTGATTTAGACTGACTTTTTTTTCATATAAATCCATCCCTCTAAATGAAATTCGAACAAAGATACTGTCGTTTTTCAAGTAGTTAGATAAGACCTTAAGGAGAACTTTATCTCCTTGTTTATTTACAGCCAAAGTATTTCCGATTGCAGCAACATTCGGTAATGGATATAATAATGATTTTTTTAAAGAAGGAACTTTTAATCTGGCATAAAATTTTTGAGAACTGTCTGCATTAGTAATAAAAAAACTGCCCATTCCCAATGTATTACTTTTAAACGAAGAGATATTATTTCCTTTTTCATCAATAATATCACCTGCTACAATTTTTCCTTTTCCGTTCGCATCTAAAGCTTTAAAACCCACTTTGCTACTGAGTCCGTGGACTAATTCACCACTTTCGGGAAAGAATTGCAAGTCCAGATAATCCTTGTTTAAAACAAATGTTTTGCTGTATTTTTTTTCGTTTTCGGTTTGTATTTTTAAGGTAGCAAACTGGCTTTCTTTTTCAAGAGAATAATCCAGAACATATTTGTCGTTTTTTCCTTTTTTAATCAGTAAGCTGTCTTTTTTATCATCAACAGTGACAAATACGGTGATTTTATTTTTTTGTAATGAATCAATGACCTGCGGATTGAAAAAAACTTCCAAATGATCGCCGGTAGCCTCATCCTTGATGAGTTTAATGTTCTCGATTGCTGCATTATTTTGAGTTTCGGTTGTAAATACCTGAATGTATTCTTCAAAAACAAAAGCATTATCAAAATTCTGATTCCATTGTGTATAGGCTCTGATGAGGTAATTGCCTTTTGGGATTTTTTTATCTAATTCAAAATTTCCATGACCGATACCATTTTCTATTTTGATTAATTTTTTTTGGCGTATGACTTCATCGGCATCAATGAGTTCGACATATAATACACCACTTAAAGGTGAAAGAATGTGTTCGGAAGCATTTGAAACAATACATTTAAACCACACCGTATCGCTATTAGTATAAACTTTTCGGTCTAATTGCAGGTATATTTTTTCGGCAAAGGAAGTATTGGAAACAATTAAGTCGCTTTCTTGTGCCTCAATATGGAGTGGAAATAACAGTAAAAACCAAATAAGTATAGTGATGATTTTGCTATAATCTTTATTTGGTGATTTTTCCATATCGACAGACTTATTTTTGTGATTAAATAATTGTTTATCAGTTTGATGCACTGTATCTAAAAATTCTGGTTTAGCATGTTATAACAAAACAGCATTTTTTTGAGCAGTATCAAATATAGAAAATAATTCAATTAAAAATACGATTTTTCGTATTTTTAATTGCTATTCGAAGTGTAGAGCTGGATATTGGCTTAATAAGGATTTTTAGAGTAAATTTTTTCGAAAATAAGAACAACTAGAATTCCTGTAGCGTAAGCAAACAAATCCAAGTAAGAAAAGGAATTACCAAGAATAGCCTTTGCAATTCCTGAATGTTCCAAGCCGAGCTTTCCAATTAAATCTAAATATTGTGTGAATTCAACGAAAAAAGAAAAACAAAATACAATTATTGCAGTAGTCCAAACCGAGAAATTGAGAAAGGATTTTAAAAAACAATAAATCAAGATTACTATTAAAACATCCCCAAAATAAGGTCTTATCAATTGGTCATGTACAAACAAAGCGATTAAGGTTTCTACCAGAAATAGTAAAACCGTAAATGTAAAATAAGTTTTGTTGAATTGTAGCAATTTGTTTGGTTTTACGATACTCTATGGAATTTGAATTTTAGAATCCACAAAAAATCATAAACCTAAAAATTTCTTTTGTTGGTCTTTTGTGAGTTTTTTTGTTTTTCCTGAATCAGTCTGTAAGATAGATTTATCAATTTTAGCGATCAATTCACTTTCGCTTAGCGAAGTTTCCTCATCATATCTTGTAATTTCAAAACGAACTTTCATTTTTTCCAATAAGAATTTTAGCAAAGATTTTAGCTTTTAGTATTTCGGATAAATTGTTATACGATCCATTTTTTTAGATTAAAATCAACTATATAAAAGTAAAGAAAAGTATCAAATGCTATGCTGTTATTACTTGATTATTGTTCTGTTGGGAATTTTGAAATGTCCATGTAGAAAATTTCCCAGGTGTGTCCGTCAAAATCTTCAATGGTTCGCTGTTGCATAAAACCGTAATCCCTCATTTCGTTAGGTTCTGTTCCCCCTGCTTTTAATCCGTTTGTCATGATGTTGTTTACTTCATCAACACTGTCAACCGATAAGGAGAAAAGTCCTGCTACGGCTGATTTTGTATCGGCAATGGGTTTGGTTGCAAAGCTGGCAAACTTTTCGTGCGATAAAAGCATTACAAAAATGTTTTCACTCCAAACCATACACTTTCCGGCATCGTCCGAAAATTGAGGATTATTTGTAAAACCCAATGCAGTATAAAAATCCATAGACTTTTGAACGTCTTTTACTGCTAAATTGATAAAAACTTGTTTTGCCATTTTTTAAATATTTAGTTTTTAGATTGAAAAGGACTTTGTGTCTGTTGATGTTTTGGTAATCATCGGGTTTGTAGCTGAATTAGGCTTTGTTTTAGGCTTTTGCCAAATGCAAAAACATCTTTCCATTAAGCCTATTACCCAAATCCGTTGTAGTGAATGTTACCAGTAGTTTAGTTTCTTCTTAATATAAATTCTCCGTTTTCTTCACATAAAAATGGAGTTTCGTTCACGATTTTTAATTTTTTTAAACCGATTTCAGTAAAATAATAATGACCCAAATATTTTTTTCCTTTGCTCAATATTTCCACATTCTCAAACCTACAGTATTTATCAGTTGGGATAATTGTCATATTATATTTTTTTAAATTTGTTTTAGTCGGCATATTTCCAACTCCTTTATCAATAGATACCATTCTAATTTGGATTTCTTGATTAATTGATACTGCAATTGAATCCGAAATTATTTCGCTTTGTTCATTTGATTGCCAATTTTTCGAAATATAAAACTTATCATTTTCAATTTTCAGTAATATTGATTGAAAATATTTTTCCCCATCAATTACAAAATCATAAACTCCATTTGGGACTAAATAAAAACCTCTTTTATTGTATATTGGCGTTAGTTTTGAAATACTGTTTATAGAATCTTTGTTTACAAATTGTATGATTCTACAATTCTTATCAATTTCTTTATTTTGTCCGTAAGAAGAGAAAGTATAAATAAATGTGAGTATGATAATTATTGTTTTCACTCTTTTTTAGTTTTAAATTACTGCCAATTTGTGCATTCTCGCTATAAAATAGCGAGAATCTATCCGTTTTGGGTGTATAGTCGCTATTGGATAACGTATTTTTATCCAAATATAAAAATAATAATTGTATTACAAATTATTCAGAAAGACAATTTCAATATCAAAAAAGAACAGCATAAAAAAAATCCGACTGGTTTGCACCAATCGGATTTTGTATATAATTTGAAATCTAATCCCGATAACTATCAGGACTGAAATCTAGATGTGAATTACTTCACCATAAGCAGCAGCAACAGCTTCCATAACTGCCTCACTCATTGTTGGGTGTGGGTGGATTGCTTTAAGGATTTCGTGACCTGTAGTTTCCAGTTTACGGGCTACAACTGCCTCAGCAATCATATCCGTAACTCCGGCACCAATCATGTGACATCCTAACCATTCTCCGTATTTAGCATCAAAGATTACTTTTACAAATCCGTCAGCATTTCCAGATGCTTTTGCTTTTCCAGATGCTACGAATGGAAATTTTCCAATTTTCAAATCGTATCCTTTTTCTCTGGCTGCTTTTTCAGTTAGACCTACAGAAGCAATTTCTGGAGTAGCATAAGTACAACCTGGTACGTTTCCGTAATCGATAGCTTCTACGTGCATACCTGCAATTTTCTCTACGCAGTTGATTCCTTCAGCTGAAGCTACGTGAGCCAAAGCCTGTCCCGGAGTTACGTCACCAATAGCGTAGTAACCTGGGATATTAGTTGCGTTGTAAGCGTTTACTAAGATTTTATCTCTGTCAGTAGCAATACCTACTTCTTCTAATCCGATGTTTTCGATGTTAGTTTTGATACCAACAGCAGAAAGTAAAATATCAGCTTCTAAAATTTCTTCTCCTTTAGCTGTTTTCACAAATGCTTTTACTCCTTTTCCTGAAGTGTCAATTCTTTCAACAGAAGAGTTAGTCATAACTGTAATTCCAGATTTTTTCAAAGATTTTTCAAATTCTTTTGAGATATCTTCGTCTTCTACAGGAACTACGTTTGGCATGAATTCAACGATGGTAACTTCAGTTCCCATAGAGTTGTAGAAGTGAGCAAATTCCACTCCGATAGCTCCTGAACCTACGATAATCATCTTTTTAGGTTGTTCAGGTAAAGTCATTGCCTGACGGTAACCAATTACTTTTACACCGTCCTGAGGTAAGTTTGGCAACTCACGAGAACGGGCACCTGTAGCAATGATAATATGATCAGCACTGTATTCAGTAACTTTTCCGTCTTTATCAGTAACGTCTAATTTTTTACCTGGTTTTAATTTTCCAAAACCATTAATAACGTCGATTTTGTTTTTCTTCATCAGGAAAGTAATTCCTTTGCTCATTCCGTCAGCAACATTACGGCTACGTTGAATTACAGCAGGGAAATCTTTGTCAAATTCAGAAACTGTCAATCCGTAATCGGAAGCGTGTTTTAGATAATCAAAAACCTGAGCCGATTTTAGTAATGCTTTTGTTGGGATACATCCCCAGTTCAAGCAAACTCCACCTAAGTTTTCTTTTTCAACTACGGCTACTTTAAAGCCTAATTGTGATGCTCTAATGGCAGTTACATATCCGCCGGGACCACTTCCTAAAACAATAACGTCGTATTTCATTTCTATGTATTTATTTGTTTATTATTTGTGAAATGCGATGAGCAAGCTCATGTCATTTCTATGTATTTTATTTTTAGTTGTAAAAAATGAAGTTTGCCAATGTGGTCTTCATCTTCTGTAGATTACTAAATTAATTGAGACTGCGAATTTAAGGATTTATTCTGTTTTTGAAACTCACAAAAGCACAAACTTTTAACAGAATGCTGTTTATAAAGGTTGATTTTTCAAAATCTAACAAAATCTCTTTGGTTTCTTATATATTTTTAGGAATCCATCAATGCTGTTTTTTAACCGCAAAGATTAAAAAGTATTGCGCCAGCAACGCAAAGCTTTGTGTTCTTTGCGTTTTTAAAGACAAAAAATGATTTTTACTGCGTCCTTTGCGGTTAAATATTTAGTTAGAATTAGACGTTTTTAACCCACCATTTTCTGTTTTCTGAGTAATAACCAAATCACTATTGGTGCACCAAAAATAGAAGTCACAGCATTGATAGGCAAAGTAATTTCGCCACCCGGAACTTGCGAAATGGTATCGCAAACAAGCATGATAATGGCTCCAAATAGCAGGGTACTCCAAAACAAAATAGTATGATTACTGGTTTGGAAAACCAATTTGGCAATATGAGGAACTGCCAGTCCGATAAAGGCTATAGGGCCTGCAAAAGCAGTAATACTTCCGGCTAAAATACTGGTGGCTAGAATAATTATCAATCGTGCCTTGTTGTAGTTTAAACCAAGGCTTCGGGCGTAGTTTTCTCCAAGAAGTAAAGCGTTTAATGGCTTAATACTCCACAGACTTAGTAATAAACCAATGGATACGCAAACTAATAAAATAACAATGGATGCCCACGAAAGATTGCCTAAATTCCCTAAAGACCAAAAGGTGAATTTTTGCAATTGCTCGGCAGTGCTAAAGAAGCTTAAAGTTCCCACAATTGCAGCGCTTAAACTACCAAACATCAATCCCACAATCAGGATGGTCATAGTGTCTCTTAACCGAATAGAAACTAATAAGACAGCCAATAAAACACAAGTGCTCCCGAGGGTGGAAGCTAAAACGATTCCGTATGGCGAAAGCACTATTTCCTGTAAAAAGACAGGCAGTAAACCTGCTCCTAAAATGGTAAAGGCAACACCTAAACTCGCTCCTGAACTCAGTCCTAAAACATAAGGTCCTGCAAGTGGATTCCGGAATAAAGTTTGCATCAATAAACCACTTATCGAAAGTCCGATTCCAACTAAAACTACCGTGATGGCTTTAGGTAATCGGTAATCCATAATAATGTATTCCCAAGTCGATTTGCTGGCCTGACTTCCGCTTAAGCTATGATAAACTTCTTTGAAAGGGATGGTTATTGATCCTAAACTGATATTTATAAAAAATAAAAAAAACAGTCCTATAACGAGGTAGGAAAATAGAATTGTATTTCGTTTTTGGTTTTTCAATTTATTTTCTAGTTTAGTTTCGTTGCAAAGGTAAAATTATAGTTGGCTAATAATTCAGGATGAAAAATCTTGATATAATCTTTCAGAACCAAATCCGGTCGGCTAGGGGCTAATTCATAATAAATTGTCCCTCCCGTTGCACCTAGTTTGCTTTCAAAAGTATAGACATTATTAGCTTTAAAAGCATCAAATTGTTCATAATGCGGATTACTGTTTCCTAGTTCAGTAGCATTTTTAAAAGAACCTGTAGCAATCCAAACCTCTGCGTTTTTAGCTTTTTCTAATATTTTTTCGAAAGGCAATCCCAAACTTCCGCTTCCATCAACATCAGCCCATAAATAATTGGATTTGGCATCTTTCATAAACTCGGCAACCCAGCTGTGTCCTTTGGCTACAAACCATTGATTTTGGTACATGGAACCATATAAAACAGTTTTTTCTGCTTTTTGATTGGTTACTAATTTTAAAGCGTCATTGTAGTTTTTTACAATATTATCAAAAAGGATTTTACCTTCTTTTTCTTTGCCAAATAAAGCCGCATACAGTTTAATCCATTCGGCTTTTCCCAGCGGGGATTGCTCCATCCAATCGGCCTGAATAATTACATTTAAGCCACTTTTTTCCAGATTAGCAATCATTGGATTGTTGTTGTCAACGCCAAAAGTAACAATGGCTTCGGGAGCTAAATCAATTAGCTTTTCAATATTTAAGCGTTCGTTTTGTCCCACATTTTTCACGACTCCTGCGTCAATCAGTTTTCGGGTTTTTGCAGAAGAAACATAGTCAGTGTGCGGGAACCCGGTCAAGGATTTCTCAACGTGCAGCATTTCTAAAAAAGGAACATTAGTAGTCGAAGTCACCACTATAGATTGTAAAGGAACTGATAGTTGTGTATATTTTTGTAAACTGTCAGGAACAGTAGCATTTTTTTCTTTCAGTATATAAGTAAAATTTTTATTAGCATCAGGCCAGGGATTGAGTACCTTAACAATAGAAAAACCATTGTATTTATAAATGGCTAGATTGCTCGAATATTCAATTTCATTTTTTACAGCTGTAATGGTTTTAGAGCTAGTGTTTTCTGATTTTTTACAGCTTGCAAAAAAACTAATAAACAAAATGAAAAAGATTTTATACAAAGAGGTTTTCATAGTAATTTTTAAAATTTAAGGCAAAGGTATAAGAAAATCCATAAAATATCTTCTTTGTTTTTTAGGATAAAAAAAACAACAAGTACTATCTTTACCTCATGAATGCTATAAAAGTAAAACAATGTTCCAATTGCGGGACAAACTTTGATTGCGGAGATGTTTCTCAGGAAAAGAAATGTTGGTGCAATGATTTTCCACCTATTTTTACTCTTTCGGAAGGAGCAGATTGTCTTTGTCCTGATTGTTTTAAGAATAGTTGCGCGATAAAGATTGAAGAATATGTAGCCACTATTTCTCCGGAAAATGCCTTAGAAAATAAAGCTAAAGATTTGCCTAAAACTACTTATTTGATTGAAGGAATCGATTATTATTTGGAGAACGGGAATTATGTTTTCAAAGCCTGGTTTCATTTAAAAAGAGGTTCTTGCTGTGGTAATGGTTGCCGTCATTGTCCGTACTGAAAAATAGTTAGAAGTTAGAAGTTAGAAGTGAAGAAGAGGGGGATTTAGTATAAGTGAAAATGCAATTAGAAATTAAAATTTATAATCAACAATTTATAATTTACAATTAAAAATGATTTATTTCATAACAGGAGGAGAACGCTCAGGAAAGAGCAGTTATGCCGAAAATATAGCCAAAGAATTATCGACGAGACCTATGTATGTGGCTACAGCCCGAAAATGGGATGATGATTTTCAAAAACGAATTGACCGTCATCAAAAAGATAGAGACGAATGTTGGATTAATATAGAAAAAGAAAAATTTTTAAGCGAAATTGATTTTTCAGGTCAGGTGGCTGTAATTGATTGCGTAACTTTATGGTTGACCAATTTTTTTATTGATACTAAAAACGATGTTGAGTTGAGTTTGATTCAGGCTAAGGCGGAATTTGAAGCGGTAGCCAATCAGCCTAATGCGACCATCATTATTATTTCTAACGAAATAGGAATGGGGGTTCATGCAGATACACATATAGGCAGAAAGTTTACAGAACTACAAGGTTGGATGAACCAGTATTTAGCTAAAAAAGCGGATAAGGCAATCCTAATGGTTTCCGGAATTCCTGTAGTAATAAAAGGAGGATTATGAATTTTGTAACCTCTTGGTCCGGTGGAAAAGACAGCTGTTATGCGATGATGCAGGCAGTCAAACAAGGATTTAAACCCAAGGTTTTACTCAACATGATGAATGAAAATGGCAAAATTTCCCGTTCGCATGGTTTGCCATTAGCTATTTTGAAACAACAGGCACAAAAAATGCAATTGCCTATAGAGACCGTTCCAGCGACCTGGGGCGATTATGAGGAAAAGTTCATAGCTATTTTAAAATCACTTAAAGCAAATTTTGATTTGGAAGCTGCGGTTTTTGGAGATATCGATTTGCAGCCTCACAGATATTGGGAAGAGAAAGTTTGTCAGGCGGCTTCTTTAAAGGCAATTTTACCGTTGTGGCAGCAAGACCGTATTGCATTGGTAAATGAAATGATTGAAAACGGAATCGAAACCATGATTGTTTCCTGTAATACGATGATGGGGGAAAGTTATTTAGGGAAGATTTTGACTAAAGAATTGGCCTTGGAGTTATTGGAGAAAGGAATAGATCCTTGTGGGGAGAATGGCGAATTTCATACTATGGTAATTAATTGTCCCTTATTTTCAGAAGCTATTGAATTGCCTGCTTTTACGAATAAAACCTATAAGGACTATTGTTTTGTGGTTTGGGAATAGCTGAGTAGTGTTCAGTGGACAGTATTTAGTATTCAGTTTATTATCAGTGTAATGGCTTATATTGTAGCAACGTCCCGAAAGCATTCGGGATTAATCCGTTGAAATAAAAAAACAAAGTAATAATTGACGATGACCAATTTAGACGAAATAATAAAATCACGCCGCGATACCCGTCATTTTACTAATGATGCCGTTCCTGATGCCGTAATCGAAAAAGCATTAGAGGCGGGGCATTGGGCACCTTCTGTTGGTTTGACTGAGGCAACCAAATATTATCTAATCAAATCGGCTGAAATTAAAAAAGCAGTTAAAGAATTGTTTTTGGAATACGATAAAAAAGCTGCAGCCTGTACGGATGACGAATTACAAAAAGTACAATATCAAAAATTAAAGCTCGAGGCAATTGAAGATGCACCACTAGGATTAGTTATTTGCTACGACCGTTCGGTGTTGAATCATTTTACTATCGGGACAGTGGGAAGTAATGAAGCCATAAAATTCAGCGCAGTTTGTGCGGCTCAAAACATTTGGCTTTCGCTTACCGAACAAGGGTATTCAATGGGATGGGTTTCGATTTTGAATTATTACCAATTCAAGAAAATATTGGGTTTGCCTGAGCATATTGAACCGCTGGGGTATTTTTGCGTAGGCAAACCAGCGACAAATTACGAGAACCAACCAATGTTGCAACAGTTGCATTGGAAACAAAAATCCGAGGCGCCTTTTGTTTCAGAAATTAGGCAACTTCATTCAGTAGTAACAAAGGAACTTGAAGAAGATGTTGTTCCTATCAATAAAGCTGATTTTTCATTGAAAGCCTTAGAAG
Organism: Flavobacterium commune; assembly: GCF_001857965.1. Taxonomy (NCBI): domain Bacteria; kingdom Pseudomonadati; phylum Bacteroidota; class Flavobacteriia; order Flavobacteriales; family Flavobacteriaceae; genus Flavobacterium; species Flavobacterium commune. Next base: position 2,957,056 of record NZ_CP017774.1, read on the forward strand.
ATAAAATCGACAAAAAAACAAAACCGATAGGTTCATTAGGTGTTTTGGAAAAAATCTCGAAACAGATAGGAACTGTTTTTCAAACCATGGAACCTAAAATAAAACAGCCTCATATTGTAGTTTTTGCTGCCGATCATGGCATTGCACAGCATGGTGTAAGTGCTTATCCGCAGGATGTAACACGCCAGATGCTGACTAATTTTCTGGACGGCGGAGCGGCAATAAATGTGTTTTGCAAACAAAATAAAATAGCTCTTTCGGTAGTTGATGCGGGTGTAAATTATGATTTTCCGTCTAATACGACATTAATTTCGGCTAAGATTGACAAAGGAACACATTCGTTTTTAAGTGGTCCGGCTATGGGCAAAGCGCAAATGGAATTGTGTTTTAGGAAAGGAAGCGAAATTGTAGAAAACATTGCTAAACAAGGAAGTAATTGTATTGGTTTTGGCGAAATGGGGATTGGCAACACAGCTACCGCTTCCGTTTTAATGAGTGTGATTTGTAATTTTTCTATCGAAGATTGTGTAGGCAGAGGTACAGGAGTTAGTGATGAAAAGCTGCAATTTAAGATTGATACTTTAAGAAAAGCCATTGGGAATTATCACGGACAAAAGGATTTGGATAGTTATTTGGCTTATTTTGGAGGCTTTGAAATTTTGCAAATGGCTGGTGGAATGCTGGAGGCTTACAGACAGAATATGATTTTTCTGGTAGATGGTTTTATCTGTAGTGTTGCTTTTTTAATCGCTTTCAAAAAAAATCCTGCCATAATTGACAACGCCATTTTTAGCCATCAATCGGCTGAAAAAGCACATAAAAAATTGTTGGATTATCTTGGAGTGTCGGCTGTTTTACAATTAGATTTGCGCCTGGGCGAAGGAACGGGCTGTGCGCTGGTATTTCCAATAATTGAATCAGCTGTGGCTTTTTTAAATGAGATGGCCAGTTTTGAAAGTGCCGGAGTGAGTGAAAAATAAAAGTTAGAAGTTAGAGGTGGGAAGTTAGAAGTAGATTAAAAATATTTATAAAAAAAGAATGAAAAAAGAACTCCATATATTTTTTACAGCATTGATGTTTTACACCCGTATTCCTTGTCCTAAAAATATAGATCACCATCCCGATTATTTAAATAAAGCTTCGAGATATTTTCCTGTAATTGGCTGGTTAGTAGGTAGTATTAGTTTTGTTTTTTTTTATTTTGCAGCTTTGGTTTTTTCAAATGAAATTGCTGTTATACTCTCAATCATTGCCGGTATTCTGGTTACAGGAGCTTTTCACGAAGATGGTTTTGCTGATGTTTGTGATGGTTTTGGAGGCGGATGGACTAAAGAAAAGATTCTTTTAATCATGAAAGACAGTGCCATTGGAGCTTATGGAGCTATTGGTTTGGTTTTACTTTTCTTGTTGAAATTTCAGGGTTTGGTTCAATTAACAAATAAAGCTCAAATACCAGATTTTGGTTTTGGAATTTGGAATATGTCAAGAAGTTTTGGGATTGAAACTTTACTTTTCTTTATAACAGCTCATTCTCTAAGTCGCTTGGCAGCTATTTCTATAGTTTTTACCCATCAATATTCAAGAGAAGATGCAACCAGCAAAAGCAAGCCTATAGCTCAAAGTTATACCTGGAGAGAAGTATTTGGTGCTTTCTTTTTCGGATTGTTACCTCTTTTGATACTTTCTTTCTTTTACTGGCAAATATTGTTTGCTGTAATTCCTGTTTTCTTATTCCGATTTTTTCTGGCTCGTTATTTCCAAAAATGGATAGGCGGCTATACCGGGGATTGTCTTGGTGCAACACAGCAAGTATGTGAAGTAGTTTTTTATTTGTCAAGTTTTGCATTATGGAAGTTTATTTAGTGCGTCATACCGAAACAGTTTGTGAAAAAGGCATTTGTTACGGACAAACCGATGTGGCTTTGAAAGAACCTTATTTGGAGCAGTTTGAATATATTAAAAGCCAAATTCCTGTTGATGCGATTGTTTATTCGAGTCCGTTATTGCGCTGTGTTCAATTGGCAAATTATTTAGCCCCATCGATAATTACCGATTCCCGATTGATGGAGATGCATTTTGGCGATTGGGAAATGAAAAAATGGGATGCTATTCCCGAAGCTGATTTTACACCCTGGATGACCGATTTTGTAAATGTAGCCGTTCCCAATGGCGAATCGTTCGTGGATTTACATCATCGCGTAAGTGATTTTTTAACTGCTGATTTTATTAAAAATACCTCAAAACCAATAGTGCTTGTTACTCATGCCGGAGTAATTAGAAGTATCTTATGTACCATTTCTAATTTACCTTTAAAAGATGCTTTTACTAATAAAGTCGATTTTGGAGATGTTATAAAACTGGAATTATAACTTCAATAAAAACAGTTTAATTGTCTGGTTTTTAGTTGTTTTGTTTTCTTTTGAATGGTTCTATAAATAAATTTGATTTTTAGCTGAATTAAGTTTTATCTTTGCCGCCGTATTGAGGTTGCTGTTTTTCTATTCGAAAAATAACATTAAAAGGGAATCAGGTTAAATACCTGAGCTGTACCCGCAACTGTAAGCTATAAAGCTTGTTGTTATCTACAAAACCATTGTCCGCTGCGGCGGATGAGAAGGTCAACAACAAGACGCAAGCCAGGAGACCTGCCTACTACATCGAGTATCAAACTTTCGGGAAAAAAGGTTTGGGTATGGGTCATTCTATGCTTTTCTCCCATTTATTAGTAATGTAACAGTAAAAAACTGTTATTAAATGTTTTTTAAAATGAACAAAAAAATCGTTCGTATTAGTGCGTTATTCGTATTAATAGGTGCTTGTGCTTTTGCGCAAAAAAAAGGAGTTGTGCTTCCAGTAGCCAATGAACTGGAGGAAGTAGTTATTTCGGATTCTAAATTTGCATTGCCAAAAGAAAAATCAGGAAAAGTAATTGTAAAAATTACAGCCGATGATTTGAAAAAAAGACCAGGGCAATCCATAGCTCAGGTTTTAAGTACTGTAGCCGGAGTCGAAATTAACGGAAATCAAAGCCGAAACGGAAAAGATTTAGGTGTTTTTATTAGAGGTGGACGAGGACATCAGGTTTTAATTTTAATTGATGGTGTTCCTGTTACTGATGCCTCAGGAATTAGTTTGTCTTATGATTTGCGTTTACTTGCTGCTGATCAGGTACAAAGCATTGAGGTAATGAAAGGGGCTGCGAGTACACTTTATGGCTCGGGAGCTGCAACTGGAGTAATCAATATTACTTTGAAAAAAGCAGCAAAGAATGCTATTGCAGGAAACGTTTATATGAATGTGGGTACACAAACAGCTGCCAAAGACAAGGATTATTCGGCTCAGGATTTTAATCAGGGATTTTCATTTAATGGGAAATCAGATAAGTTCAATTATTTTGCTTCTTTGAATAGTACAGAGACATCAGGGATTTCGGAAGCAAAACCTGCTTTGGATACAGAAAATTTTGAAGCGGATAGTTTTTCCAGAATCAATTCTGTTGTGAAGTTTGGTTTTACACCAAATAAAAAATTAGCATTGGATTTCTTTGCTAATTATGATAAAATAAAAAATGAATTCGATTCAGGCTCATTTGCAGATAATCCGGATAATTTTGCAACTTCTGAACAATATAGAGTAGGCTTTTCTCCAAAATATAAATATACAAATGGCGAAATTGTGCTTAACTCCAGTGCGAATGTGATGGATAGGGCATTGTTTAATTATGGAAGTTTTTCGTATTACAAATCCAGAAGTATTAATGCTGATTTATTTAATAAATATAGTATTCTACCGGAACTGTTTGTTGTAACAGGTGCTCAATTTCAATTTCATGAAATGTCTAATAAGAGTGATTATGTTGATTTGCCTAAAGAATTGGCTAAATTTAATATGATTGATCCTTATACAACGGTGGTTTATAATTCTGATTTTGGGTTTAATTTTAATGCAGGTCTGCGTTATACTATTCATAGTAAGTTTGGGAATAATTGGGTTTTTAATTTGAATCCATCGTATTCAATACCTAATACGCCAATAAAATTATTAGCCTCTTACAGTACTGCTTTTATTGCACCTAGTTTGTACCAATTGTATTCTTCTTATGGAGACGTAAATTTATCTCCAGAGAAAGATAAAACATTGGAAGCTGGTTTTGAAGCTGAATTATTCAATAAAAAATTAACACTTACTTCAATTGCATTTTTGAGAGATGAAGTAGATGCCATAGGTTTTGACTTAGTTACATATAAATATTTTAGTGTTTCTGGTGTGAATAAGGCAAGAGGAATTGAAACTATGTTTTCGTATCAATTAAATAGTAGAATAAAATGGAATGCTAACTATACTTTTACAGAAATGGAAAGACAGTCCAGAATTTTAAATCCTAAACACAAAGTAAATACAGGATTGGATATTCAGGCAACTGAACGTTTAGCTTTTAGTGCAACTTATCAATTTGTTTCGGATAGATATACTGAATACAGTACTTATGGTCCGGCACCTGATTATGAAACAATTATTAATTCAGAAATATTGAAAGATTACCAATTGGTAAATGCAAATATTCGTTATGTTGTTATTAAAAACAGACTTAATGTTTTTGCATCTGCAGAAAATATTTTGAATAAGGATTTTGTTGAAGCCAGAGGTTTCAGTACTAGAGGAAGAAACTTTAAATTAGGATTAAATATCAATTTATAATAAAATACTTTAAATTAAAACTGCCCCCAATAAGTGATGACTTTTTGGGGGCAGTTTTGTTTTTGTATCAGTTTTTTTAGTGCATTGCATCGGCTGCATTAATTTTGTTTTTTCCTTTTTTAATTAATAAAATAAAAGGAATACAGCACAAAAACAGTAATCCGAGATATAGAAAAATATCCATATAAGCCAATACCGTACTTTGTTTGATAACCGAAAAATCAAGTACTTCGTATGCTTTTTTCAAAGATTCGTTAATCGAATAGCCTTTAGCCATAAAACCTTGCTGTAACTGGTTCAGACGTTGTTGTACTTCTAATTTACTGCCATCCAAATTGGCAACCAGATTTACACGATGTGTTTGTGTTAATCGGGTGATAAAAGTGGTAATAATAGCAATACCAAAAGATCCTCCCAGTTGTCGCATCATTCCGGTAAAAGCCGCTCCTTCGCCAATGTTTTTTCCTTTTAGAGTAGAAAGTGATAAAGTGGTAATAGGTACAAAAAGTAGTCCTAATCCAATTCCTCTCAATATTAAAGGCCAGTACATGTGTTCTACTCCTGTATCCGGAGTCATGTTATAATACATCATCAAGGTAAAAATAAAGAAAGCAAAGAAACCGGCAGCCACCATATAACCTTGCGGAACACCTTTCTGAATCATTTTACCCACAAACGGCATCATAATGGCTGTAGTTATCGATCCCGGAATTAATAATAAACCGGCATCGGTAGCAGTCCATCCCAAAAGAGATTGGGTATAGATAGGAATAATTAACGTAGAACCATAGAGCCCAAATCCAAGAATAAAACTCATAATGGTTCCAATTCTTAAATTACTGTCTTTTAATACACTTAAATTCACAATTGGATATTTGTAAACCAATTGTCGCCAGATAAAAAGGATTAATCCAAATAATGAAATAATACTTAAGCTTAAAATCAGATTATTGTTAAACCAATCGTCTTGTTGGCCGTGTTCCAAAACAAATTGTAACGAACCAATAAAAGTTGCTAAAAGAATGATTCCGTACCAATCGACCTGATTCGATTTTAATTTTTCACCATATTTTGGACTTCTCACAAAGCTCAAAGTTAAAAGCGTAGCAATAATTCCCAGAGGAATATTGATGTAAAAAATATAGGGCCATGAAAAATTATCTACTAAATAACCTCCTAATGGCGGACCAAGGGTAGGGCCTACAATTACACCCATTCCGTAAATAGCCTGTGCCATTCCACGTTTGGCAATAGGATAACTTTCGGTAATGATGGTTTGTGCTGTTACCAGCAAAGCACCACCACCTAAGCCCTGAACAAATCGGAAGGCTACTAATTCCCAAATATTCGTTGCATTTCCACATAAAAAAGAAGCAACCGTAAATATTACAATCGAAACAGCAAAATAATTACGTCTTCCAAATTGCTGCGAAAGCCAGCTTGTCATTGGGATGATAATAACGTTTGCAATGGCATAGGCCGTAATCACCCAGGCAACATCCGTTAAAGTGGCTCCAAGGCTTCCTCGCATATTGGTCAAAGCCACATTGACAATAGTGGTATCTACAATTTCCAGCAGTGCACAAAGTACTGCTGTAATTGTTATGATAACTCTTCTAAAGCCATATTCTACTAAATCGTCGTCTGCTAGTACCATTTTTATTTTATATGTACATCTACATCCACATTCATTCCCGGACGTAATAGTTTCACTTTTTCAATGTCGTTGCCAGCATCAATACTAATTTTTACAGGCAAACGTTGGATTGTTTTTACAAAATTTCCGGTTGCATTATCCGGAGGTAAAATTGAAAAACGAGATCCTGTTGCCGGAGAAAATGAAGTAATGGTTCCTGTGAATTCATAATCAGGATAAGCATCTACTTTTAGGGCTACTTTTTGACCAGCTACCATTTTGTTTAACTGTGTTTCTTTGAAATTAGCAATTACCCATGCTTCGTTGTTGTTGATAATGTAAAACAAAGATTGTCCCGGTTGTACTAATTGTCCCGGTTGAATATCAATTTTAGAAACCTGTCCGTCAATAGCTGCTGTAATTACGGTATAGCTTAAGTTTAATTTAGCTGATTCTAACAAGGCTTGTGCTCTTTTTATATTGGCAGCAGCCACATCGGTTTCTTTGTTGGAAACAACTGATTTTGCCTGAATAACCGATTTTTGAAAAGCACTTGCTTTTTCTTGTTGTTGTAAAATACGCACCTGATTTTCGGCTTCCTGTTTGGCGGCCAAAGCTTGCTCGTATTGCTGTTTGGTAATCGTATGGTTTTTATATAAATTGCTGTAGCGGTTGAAATCATTGGTTGCCAAACCTAATTTGATTTTAGCGGATTGAATATTTCCGCCTGCCGATTTTACATTGGCATCCGATACCGAAATATTAGCCAGAATACTACCCACATCTGCTTTTGAAACTTCAAAATTTCCTTCGGCGGCTGCCAATGCAGCTGTAGCTTCGTCAATCTTTAATTGGTAATCTCTCTGATCAATGGTAAACAGCGTATCTCCTTTTTTTACAAAATCATTGTCTTTGATATAGACTTTTTTTACATAACCCGAAACTCTCGGGATTATTGGTGTCATGTATTTTTCTATCTGCGCATCATCTGTTCCTTCGTGCGATAGAGAGTGAATGTATTTGTAGGAACCATATACAACGCCTAATAGAATTAAGGAACCTATTATAACGATAAATTTTTTGTTTGTTTTTTTCTTTTCCATTTTAGGTATCGATTATATTTTAGAAAGCTTGAAGGTTTGGTTTAGTTGTCCTGTTGCGGCCAGGAGCCTGTAATATTTTTGAGTTACATCAGCCTTAGCTACAGTATTGTTGATTTTTGCACTGAGTTGTTCTACATCGGCTTCCAGTAAATCATTCGTGTCTGCAAGACCGTTGTCGTATTTGTCTTTTAAAATTCTATAATTTTCAGTTGCCTGTTCTACAGCCTGGGCGTAAACATTTTTTTGTTTCATTGCCAAATCATAATCTTCAATTGCTTTTTGTACCTCAATTTTGATGTAATCGGTAAGCATCATTTCCGAAGCCTGTAATTCTTCGGCCTGACTTTTTGCTACTTTTACCTCAGTTGCATTTTTAAAAATACCACTCAAATTATACGAAATTCCCACTCCAAAATTCATTGCGTTTTGAATCGTTACAACATTTTTTAAATCAAGTGTAGTGTATCCGCCAATTAATGAAAGGGAAGGGTAGTAGCCACTTTTAGCTACTTTAATATTGGCCTGACTTGCTTTTTCCTGAAGGCGGATTGCTTCTAAATCCTTACGGTTTTCCAATGCCGGATTTTCATCTATGGGAATGTTATTTGTTTCAAAATTGTAGAAATCACTTTCTTTAATTTCAATTGCAGTTTTAGGATCCAGTTTCAGGAAATTGGTCAATTCATAATTTATAACACTTAAATTACTTTTGGCCTGGTCTAAAGACAGTTGTACTTTAGAAAGTTGTAATTGTGTTTTTAGCAAATCGTTTTTAGGAACAATTTCGTTTTTTTCTAATTCTGTAAAATCCTTAACACGTTGTTCGGCACTTTTGTAATTTTCGTTCAGCAATTCAACTGTTTTTTGTGCTTTGTACAAGGCTGCATAGTAGTTGATGACTTTCATTGCTGTTTCTTCTTTGGTTTGCAAAGCATTAGCCGTTTCAGCCTGATACAAATTATCCGAAACCTTAATGCTATTCTTTAATTTAAAGCCTGAGAAAATAGGCAAAGTGGCATTAATTTGTCCCAAAACCAATTGGTCAACGTTTGGTGCTTTATTAGCTGATTCGCTGTCGCTACTATTGCTTTTTATATTAACTGAAGCTTTTGTCAATCGTTGGTATTGTGCCGAAGCTTTTAAATCGGGATATAAGTTGTTTTTTACCGATTGCAATTCGTGTTTTTTAGTTGCTACTTTGGCATTAGCTAAGTTGACTTCGTTACTCTTTTCCCAGGCCAAGTGAACGGCATCGTTGAGTGATAAACTCTTTCTTTGTTGTGCTTCTGTGGAGCTTATCCCTAGAAATAAAATCCCTAAAAGCATTAATTGTCTAGCTTTCATATATTAGAAGTGCTTTTATTGTTTGTTGGATGTGCGTTTTAAATTTTGTTTGGATATAATTTTCGAAATCTTCGTCGGTTTCTAAAGCCAACAGTTTTTTGAAATAAGCTTTATTCATACTAAAGTGGAAAAATGTACCCATAATTGTGGGAGGAATCAGTGGAATGATAACATCTTTTCTGAAAATACCTTTTTGTTGTCCTTCCCGAATTATAGTTTCCAATGATTTTAAATTTCGATCCCTTACTTCGTTCAGAACTTTCAATTTATCCTCTTTTTCTTCTGTTGCAAATTCAAAATGTAAGATTCTGTAAATCCCTTTATTGCATCTAATACGGTTGACGTACAGTTCAATCAGTTTGTCAATTTTTTCAATAGGGTCTAAATCTTCAACAGATAGATTTTCTATTTGAATTTTTAAATCAGAAGTTCGATAAACAATCAATGCTTCTAATAATTTTTCTTTCGAACCAAAATAATAGGAAACCATCGCGACATTAATCTCGGCCTCCTTAGCTATCGTTCTAATCGAAGTTCCCTCGAATCCATTCTCGGCAAATAGCGTTTCTGCTATCAGAAGAATTTGAATTTGCTTTTCGTTAAAATCAGTTTTCAATTGGATTTGTTTTTAATTACAGTACAAAATTAAACAACTGTTTAATTTAAACAGCTGTTTAATTATTTTTTAACGTAATATTAACAAAGTTGATTCGGTCTTTTTGAGAGGTTTTTAATGTGGTAAGTTGTTGGTTCTGTTGTGCTTGTTTGGTTTTGTTGCTTGGCTTTTATGGAGAAATAGAATTATGGAAGGAAACATTAAACTAACAAAGACCTTTATTTTTGAATCCTAAACTGATGCAAAAGTTGCGTTTTTTCTTTTCTTTGGTACCAGTCATTATAGACTAATTCGAGTTGGTTTACTGCAAATTTTCCAAAATCCTCGTTGCGGTATTTTTCCAATAAAGAAACGAGTTTTGTCGTATCGGTAATATGTTTTCTAAAGCGACAAACACTAATGTGAGCAGTAAATAAGGTATAACGACTATCGATACTTTGTTCCAAATTAGTTTTTTTGAATGCTTTTCTAAGCGAATCCCGAAATGAATTTAGACTCTCATTCGTTGGAAATCCTTGAATCATAATGGTCGAATTGGAAGCTGTAATTCCGTTTAGATTAATTTCCAAATTCTTCAAGTGAATTAAATTTTCATGGATGACAGCAATATATGCAGAAGGATTGATTTGACTTAAAGAAAAACCGTCATGACAGGAAATGATAGATAAAACGGTGATGTGCATATCCGAATTGGGATAATAATATTGAGCAGTATCCTCTTTCTTAAGTTCGTTTAAAAACGACTGAATCTTATTTTTTATTGATTCCGGGGGGCGAATGAGTAAAGTAATCCCAAAACGATTGTCGTTTTCTGCATCAATTTTAGGGTCTATTACATAATTATTATTCGAAATTGCCTCTGCCGATTCGGTAAACAATTGATTGTAATGAGCAACTAAATCCATGAAAAGTTATTGTGAAATACAAAATTAAGGATTTTTTCAGCAGCTTATTTTAATAAAAGCTAAATGCTTCGTAGTAAAATGGATAGCTTTTTTGATTCAAAATTGTGAATATCTATTTTTGTTTATTTGATGTTTATTTTGCTCTAAAATCTATCTTTGGCATCCTTAAAAAAAGAAATTATGAGCGCAATTTGGTACGAATGCAAAGTAAAATATAGAAAAACTGACGAGACAGGAAATCAAAAAATGGTAGGCGAAATTTATTTGGTTGACGCAATTTCCTTCACAGAGGCCGAGAGCAGAATCAATGAAGAGATGAAAGCTTATGTGAGTGAAGAGTTTAAAATAGCCAATATTAAAGTGGCTAATTATGCCGAAATTCATCCTTTTGAAAATGCCGATCGCTGGTTTAAATCCAAAATTTCATTATTGGCTTATGATGAAGAAAGCGGTAAAGAGCGCAAGACCAATATGTATTTTTTAGTTCAGGCTAATGATGTAAAAGAAGCTTATGACAATACGGTACATACGATGAAAGGTACGATGGGCGATTATACCATTCCTGCAATTTCTGAATCAGCTGTTTTGGATGTTTTCCCTTATTTCAGTGGTGCTGAAGACGAGTTGGAACAATTAGAAAAGTTCAATGCACTTAAAGCTTCTAAGCCAGAAATTGTTTCAGAGGTAGAAGACCACATGGAATTTGTTACTGAAGAGGAAGAAACGGTATAGTGCTTATTCTATTCAAATAAAATCGCAAATTAGCATTAACTTTTGAGTGTCTAATTTGCGATTTTTTTTGGTTTTTAAAAAAAGTTGAACATAAATTACACCAATTGTCACTAATTCTGATAAAATTAAAATTGAATAACACAAATTTCTATCTGCCTTTGGCAGATTCGTGTAATTATAACGGGTTTAATTTGTGTTTATTTGTGTAATTTATGGTGAAAATTTTTTAATACGAATGCACATCTAATTTGCATTTTTTTTTAGTTGAATAGCACTTTAGAAAGCGTTACAATTCCTGTAATCAAAATTAAAATCAGTACAATCGATTTGAATTGCGTTTCCGAAATACGTTCTAATATTTTTTTTCCAATAAAAGTACCTGCTATGCTTACCAAAAGCAGAATAGGGATGAGGTAGATGTCGTGTTTATGAACATAGCCGTTGTAGCTATACACAATACTTCTGCTGGAATCGATGGCTAAATCAATGATGGCCGAAGTTGCAATAAAAACTTCCATTTTAAGATTATAAGCTGCCAGAGTCATTCCCCGAATGGCACCTCCTGTACCTAATAAACCTGCAATTAATCCTGAGAAAGTACCACCTAAAATTGAATTTGTTGTAGTGGGTTTGATACTCAGATTTTTAAAAAATAAAAAAACTAAACTAGTCCCAATCAGGAAGATTGCCAGTGCTGTTTCGAGTGTTTTGGGATTAATAAACCGGCTAATAAAAGCTCCGGTAATTACAAAGATTACTGCCGGAATTCCTATGGAGATGAGCAGTTTTTTATCAAAGCCCTTTCTGAAAAAAGCAATTTTACTAATATTACTCGATACATGGAACAAGGCTGTGATTCCTAATACCGAATGAAAATCTAAAAAATAACTGGCAATAGGAACAAAAAACAGCGAAGAGCCAAATCCGCCCACAGTACCCAGAATTTCTGCCAATAGTGCTAAGAGAATAAATAAGGCTAAATTTTCCAATAGTTAAGTTGTTTTAATCTTGTTTATAATCCAAAAGAGAAATACTGATTTTGTTCCAATTCAACTGATTAATTTTTTAATATCAATTTGTTTGAGAATTTCTCTTTCAGAATGACGAACCAGAACTTTGAATTTTTCGTACCAGGGCTTCCAGTCTGCAACTCCCATATCTCTTGCTAATTCTTGTTCAAAATCAGCAAGTGTGGCATAAGACGATTCAAAAATAAGTCGGTAGCTTTCTCCGGTAAAATCAGTTAAAACTCTGTTTCCGGTTGTTTGAGGAAACAATCCACCCTGGGTGGCCTCATCAATCAAAACTTTGGCTTCTTTATAACGGCCAAATTGCAGATAAAAAATTTCTCGAACAATATACATGAGTACAAAAATTAGAAGTTAAACAAATGTTTTTGTACTTATAAAGTTAAGAAATAATACTATTGGTTTGGGGTTTTACTTCTTTGAAAAACAAGGAGTTATTTTAGGTCTAAATAAATCGGATTTTCCTCTTTTCGATTAGCGGCATGAGTGGCTATAAAGCTGATGATGAAAATTTGTAAAGCATGAAAAAGCATGATGGGAAGCAGAACAATCCCCATAACACTTGGATTTGGAAACAATATTTTAGCAAATACGGTTCCGTGGACTAATGATTTTTTAGTACCACAAAATTGAGCTGTAATTTTATCTTCGGCACTAAATCTAAGTTTGTTGCTTATAAAACCCGTAAGGAAATAAACTAAATAAAATAAAACAGTGACCGCTATTGCAATAGTCATAATGGCAAAAGCATCAATTTCGCTAAAGACATTTTCTTCAAAAGAGTGGGCAAAACTTTTGTAGATAATTAATAGGATGATGGATTTGTCAAATAAGGTCAGGTAGTTATTGTGTTTTTGAGCCAAATTACCCCAAAAACGATGTAAAAACAAGCCCAAAATAACCGGAACTACCACTTCTATAATCAATTTGGTATAAATGTCTCCTAAATTATAACTGTTTGTTGTAGTATTCAGGAACAGTCCCAACCAAAGCGGGGTAACAATAATCCCGATTAAACCCGAAATACTGGCATTAAAAATGGCGGCAGGAATGTTGCCTTTGGCTATGGAAACCATTACTACCGATGAAGAAACCGTTGAAGGCAGGGAAGCTAAAAATAAAAAGGCAAGCCAAATATTTTTATCGTATTCAGAGTGGATTAAAGGGTAAAAACACAGAATAATGACCGGAAATACCACGAAAGTGCAGACTTGTACCAAAAGATGTAATTTCCAGTTTTTCAATCCTGATTTTATTTTTTCAGGGCTAAGTTTGAGGCCGTAGAAAAAGAAAATTAACGAAACGCCCAAACTGGCAATACTATCTAAAGGAATTGAACTTGATGTACTGCCCAATTGAGGAAAAATATAGGCCAGAAGCACTACCAAAATGATCGAAAGGACGAATTTGTCAATTTTAAATTTCATACTATGCTATCTGATTTGTAAACTAAATGAGCAGGCAAAGGTAGGAACTTAGTAAAAAGACAAACAACAATTACCCAATTTTAGCAGGCTTTTAACGGTTTAGAATAAAAATGAGGACAAGGAATTCTTGAGTTTTAAAAATAGTTTATCGAAAAACTCATAGTCGTTGTATTGCAGTGATTCCGCTAGTCCGCTGCGGTCGATTCAAGAGGTTTTTCCTTCTTAGTTTTTTGAAGACAGTAAAATTCTAATTATTAGTTGCAGGTTTTCTTTCTGCTACTAAAGCGGTGTCTGTTTTGTCAGTTTTTAATCACTCTTGTGTTAGAAAGCTTATCATGTATTCCTTTAACTGTTACTATATATGAAAAATACTCAAACGGGATGCTTCTGCTCAATGTTCTAAAGATTAGTTGTTTTAAAGTAGGTTTGTCACCCGATGATGAAACTACTTTTGTTTTGGTTAATACTTTTCCTAATGTTCTTTGAAATTTATACTCAGTCAAAAGATAATAACCCCAAAAAGTCGGAAGTAAAATGATAATTGGGATTATTGGTAATTGTTTGTGCGTTTCGTCTGGGTATGTTTGATTAAGCTCTAAAAGCATAAGTCCGATTGAAAGTAAAAACCAAATGACTAAAAATGTAACCATATCGATAATGGCATTTAAAATTCGTTGTCCTTGATTTGCAAGTTTTAGGTCGTTTTGTGTCATAATTATTGTTTTTTTCTTTTCTTAATTATCAAGATAATAACTATTGGCAAAACTGTTATTGCTACAATTAAAATTATTTCTACAGTTGCTAATGATTCCATAATATTTTATTTATTGCTAATGTTTCCGAATTTTCGTTCTGATTGGTATTGGAACACAAAACTGCCAACCAGTACTGAATTATGAGTAGAATAACAAAACTCCATTTCTGCACGTTAGTTTGCCTGATGTAAAAAATGAGTTAGCAGCTTGCGTCTTTTTCTTTTTTGTTAGTATGGGCTTTTCACTGTCTTTGTATTTTTAGATAGTTGAAATTCTTTGTCATCAAGTTTCATTTCTTTTATTTCTGTCGCAATGCTTGTCATTGTAAATTGGGCATTTTCAATAACCATTTTTAATGGTAATGCTTTTGCGACTTTTAAATAATCATACCAATTTCCAAACAAATGTCCTGTAAAAATCGAAGGTTCAACGCTAATTTTAGAGTTGAAATAATATTTCTGTATTCCACTTTTACAAGTCAAAACAATTTCGTCACATTTGTGACCAAGAACTTCTGTAACGCCTTTGTTTACTTCAATTTTTAAAATTCCATCAGGATTTGTCGCACCATCATTCCAGAAAACAGTTTCAGAGTTTGACATTTTGTTGTAAAGTTTGTTGTCTTTGTTGATATAAAGTTGCCATTGAAACATTGTTCCGTTAGTACTTGATTTGTAGTCGCCATCTTTGATGATGTAGTTTTGTGTTGAACCCATCATTGTTGAAAATTGTTCGGACGTTACGTTTGGAAGTTTACTTGTGTAAGTGTTTTGGTAAACGATTTGACCTTGAAAATTTTGTCCGGAAACAGTTGCTGTCAGAACTGTCATTACGATTGTTAATAGTTTTTTCATTTGTCTTGTTTGTTGTTTTTACTTATTGTTTTTGATGTTTAAATTATCGTCTTGGCATAGCTGTTAAATCGTTCATACAAGCTACAAAATGACTCCAATCTACCAAAAAAAACAGGTTAGTTTTATCTGATATACGTCAGTGCTTATTTTTTGCTAATACATAAATAAATCTTACAAATTAGTACATGGTTTTGTTGTTTCCGTATTATTTATCTTAAGGTTTCGGGCTGGATTGATTGGCAAAGGAACTCCTTTGTTTAACCTAAATATGTTTAAAAATGTTGTTGGTCGAAATAGTGTTAACCATACAGCGGTTTTGTATTAAATTTATCTTTTCAATATTTATTCATACTTTATAAATAATCATTTTGATGAAACAGCTTCTTTTTTCACTCTGTTTTTTAGGAGTATTATCGACTGTCAGCGCTCAGGAATCGATTAAAGCCCCACAGCCATTTGGTCCTGTACCCTCTCAAAAACAAATGGATTGGCAGCAAATGGAATTCTATGCTTTTATCCATTTTTCGCTAAATACGTTTACCAATAAAGAATGGGGTTTTGGGGACGAATCGCCTCAGTTATTTAATCCCACAGCTTTGGACGTGCGTCAATGGGCGAGAGTGGCAAAAGAGGCTGGTATGAAAGGAATTATTTTGGTTGCTAAACACCACGATGGATTTTGTTTGTGGCCATCGGCATATACTGAGCGTTCTGTAAAAAATGCTCCCTGGAAGAACGGAAAAGGGGATGTTGTTAAAGAATTAGCCGCTGCCTGTAAAGAGTACGGTCTAAAATTAGGCTTGTATCTTTCTCCCTGGGATAGAAATCATGCCGATTATGGTAAACCGGCATACATAAGCTATTTTAGAAACCAACTAAAAGAGTTATTGACAAATTACGGAGAGGTTTTCGAAATGTGGTTTGACGGTGCCAATGGTGGCGATGGCTATTATGGTGGTGCCAATGAAATCAGAAAAATAAACACTTTAGACTATTACGATTGGGAAGAAACTTATCAATTGATTTATAAAATAGCTCCTAAAACATTAGTGTGGGGGATAGGACCTTCGGAAGCCAGATGGATAGGGAATGAGGACGGTTTTGCTAATGAAACCAATTGGAGTTTGTTACGTCAAAAAGACGATTTAGCAGGCAAAGTACATTATTCTGAATACACATCAGGGCATGAAGATGGTGAAAAATGGGTGCCGGGCGAAGCCGATGTTTCCATTAGACCAGGTTGGTTTTATCATGCTTCCGAAGATGACAAAGTGAAATCATTAGACCAAATGGTCGATATTTATTATAAATCCATAGGTCGCAATGCTACGCTTTTGTTGAATTTACCACCTGATAAAAGAGGATTAATTAATGAGAATGATATTCGAAGATTAAAAGAATTTACCGCAACTATCAAAGCCGATTTTAGAACCGAAGTTCTGGCAAAAACCAGAGTAACAGCTAATAATTACAGAGGGAACAATGATAAATATGCTCCTCAAAACGCAATTGATGGCAATAAAAACACTTACTGGGCTACCGATGATGAAGTGAAAACGGCCAGTATTGCATTTGAATTTAAAAAACCAACAGCGGTTAACAGACTATTACTTCAGGAGTACATACAGCTGGGGCAAAGAGTAAAAGCATTTACCGTTGAGGCTAAGATTGATGGAAAATGGAAAACAATTGCAAGCCAAACCACTATTGGTTACAAACGAATTTTAAGATTTGACAGAGTTGTAGCTTCGGCACTGCGAGTGAATATTACCGACTCAAAAGCCAGTATTCTGCTATCCAATATCCAGGCTTTTGATGCAGCTGTTTTTGTTCGTATGCCTGAAATAAGTAGAGATAAAAATGGCTTAGTACGTATGAAATCCGAACAAGGCAGCCGAATTTACTATACTCTTGACGGCTCAGTTCCATCAACAAAGAGTGTTTTATACACAACCCCTTTTCGATACCCTAAAGCGGTAAAAATACAAGCCATAGCTATAGATACCTTAGAAAAGAGGAGTAGTGCTATTGAAATAGCTAAGTATGGCATGTCAAAAGAAAATTGGAAAGTAGTTTCCGTTTCCAGTGGAGATATGACTAATGTACAGCGAATTATAGACGGAGACCCAGTGACCGATTGGAGTTTTGGTAATGAAACCCATCTATTACCACAAGAAGTCATAATTGATATGGGAGCAATCATGAGTATAAAAGGTTTCTCTTATGTGCCAAAACAGCAGGGACATCATCTTAATTTAATTGCTAATTATGAGTTTTTTACCAGTTTGGATAATGTACATTGGAGCAGGCAATCTGAAGGTGAGTTTTCGAATATTAAAAATAATCCAATAGAACAGATTAAACTTTTTTCGGCAGTTAATGCCAGGTATGTAAAATTTGTAGCCAAATCAGCTATTGAAAAAGGAAATAATCACACTATTTGCGAAATAAACGTAATAGAGTAATAAAAGAATAAGGCTTCGATTTTTATAACGAAGCCTTATTTATTAGTATTTATTTGAGATTGTATTTATAGTTTCCAAACCAATACATCAGCAGTCTTCATGGATTTTGTTCCAATGATAATCTCAGCATTCGCAGGAAGTTTCATCTCGTAAATTTTGTCCGAATAGTTTACAGCGATTCCAAAACCATCACGGTATTCTATTAATATTCCTTCTGGATAATTTTCAATCGGGATATTTTGTTGTTGGTATAATTTGGTCAAAACCTGTTTTTCCAAATCTCCTTTTTTCGAATCAACACCAATATAAGTTACGGTTCCTTTACCTAATTTACGCGAAATTACAGCAGCAGTTCCGGCATAGAAATCACCTTGGTAAGTTCCCCAGATTTCGGTTCCTTTGTTTGGTTTTAATAAATCACCCCAAGAAACCCAATCAAAATCCTGATTGTTAAATTTAATTTTGTCAGGTGATTGCGGCATTAACAAATCATAGGATTCAATTTCGGAGCCAATTAATTTCCACATCGGCTCGTAGAATTTAGCTTCCCAAAGATGCCCTTTTCGGTTTTGAATTCCTGAACGACAGCTCAATACTAAGTTTCCTCCGTTTTGGGCATAAGCAGTTAATTTATCAATCATTTGCTGGTCAATCATTTGATAAGCAGGTGCAATCAATACCGGATATTTAGAAAAATCAGTCGTATCACGAACAAAATCTACAGCTGCTCCAAAAGATTTCACTGCTTTGTAATATTTGGTAAAATGACCTATTGTATTCCATTGGTTGGTTTGTTTATTCAAATCAATTCCCATTACGTTATCGGTATTGAACAGAATTCCGGTTTTGCGTTGCAAATATTCCTTTGGCAATTGGGCTTTAGGATTGTATTTTTTTCGCAAAGTATTGATGTCTTTGATAAACTGGCTGAATTCTAATCCGCCAGTTGTAGGAGTCACTCCATCGGTACTTACAATTCCGTAGTGGTATTGCTCATAGCCGTACAAAGGCGCACGATAGCGATAGGTACAGGTAAATTTACTGCCACCGGCAAAAACATGCCACAACCAAAGTCGCATGGCTCCCGGTAAAGGTTGCGGATTAATACTTCCCCAGTTTACTTGTCCAGGTTGTAGTTCCATTACACCATAAGCACCTTTTAGAGGACGGAAGAAATCATTAGACATTGCAATTCGGGAATAATCGCCTACGCGGTAGCCTTTTGGTCCAATGCCCAAATCGCTGCCATAAACCATATAACGGGTATAAGAAACAAAGTCCAGTTCTTTACTGGCTCCTACATAACCTACATCGTACATTGGAATGTAATTAGAAGTTACCCATTGATTTGGATTCGAATATTTACGGATTTCTTTAGCCTGTTCGTCCAGGAAAGTCGCTGTTTCATCATCAGCAAAACGATAGTGATCCAATTGGGAGTGTAGATTCATTCCCCAAATGGCATGTTTCGGAATATTAATTTCGTCAAAACTACTGTAAGTACCGCTCCAGAAATTGTTTCCCCAGGCTTCGTTAAGTACATCGATGGTTTTGTATTTTTCTTTTAACCAATTGCGAAAACGTTCGTGTGCATCTTGTCCGTAATCCAGAAAACGACGAGGTTCATTATCCACTTGCCATCCGATTACATTTTTATCATTACCATATCTTTTGGCTAATTCAGCAATCATTTTCATCGAATAAGAACGATAATAATTGCTGGAGAAAGTGGCATGCTGGCGTGTACCATGATCCATTTTAGATCCATCTTCCATAGTGGCTAAAACATCAGGATGCTTGCGAACCAACCAAACCGGAGGCGTAGCGGTAGAAGTACAAAGAATGACTTTGAGATGGTATTTTTTAGCCAGTTCTAAGGATTTATCCAGCCATTTAAAATCATATTTGCCTTCTTCGGGTTCGAGTTGTGCCCAGGCAAATTCCCCAAAATGAGTAAACTCAAATCCCATTTTTTCCATGTTTTGGAAATCGCGCTCCCATTGTGCAGGATCCCAATGTTCAGGGTAATAATACACTCCCACTGAAGTCAAATCTTTAGAAGGAAAAAATTGTTCGATTTTTTGGGCAAAAGTAGCTGTATTAAATAGTAGTAGTAGTAATGCCAGAAAGCATTTAGTAATCTTATAATTCATAATATAATGGTTTGGTAATAGTGAATTACAAATCTAAGTTTTTTTAGTTATAAAGTGTAATTTTCTCACTTAATTAGAAAGATATATTGTCGAAATATAAAAATACACCAACAATTATTAAGAATCCTTTTTACCACAGATTTGAAGGATTAAAAAGATTTCTAAAGATAATCTGTGTAAATCTGTGGTAAAAATTGATATTTAAGACTTTATTAAAATACGATATTAATTTCTGAACACTAATTAATTGTGTAAATCAAAATGTCTTTGTACAAGGCTGAACGGGTTGCCATCTGTCTGAAACCAATTCGACCTTCCAGAAGTTCAGGTTTTTTGCTAAGATCCCATGAGAATAATTTGGAACTGTTTTTTCCAGCAACCTTGAAATAGAGTTTTGCTTTGGTTTTGATTAATGTAATTTTATAAGTTTCATCCGTTTTAAATAATTCGGTTTCAAAATAAGGATTTGGGATTTCGGTTGTGGTGTTGAAATTTTGTCCTATAATTACTGGATATTGACGCACTCTGATGTAATCATTTTTGCTGTCAGTATTATCATTTTCAAAAGAAGCATAACTAATATGCAAAGTTTTCATATTAGTAAAATAGGTTTTCATTGCCGGAATCGTTCTTAGATTATTCCATTTTGAAATGTCTTCAACGTAAGGGGCAAGGCCTGTGCCGGTTGCTTGGAGATATAAAATAATAGCCCATTTGGTTTCGGTATCTTTTCTGTTAAAGCTGAATTCCATTTTTACATTTCCCTTAAAAGAATTCTTAGTCCATAATACCGCATGGTCAGTATCGGTTCCGGCTTTAGTTCCGGCATTAAAAAGCATTCCTGCTTTAGTGTTTTTGATAGTGGCTTCGAGCCCGTCCAGAAACCATTTGGATTGCCAGTCTTTAGTTCCGCTGTCTTTAAATTGCAGTTGCCATTGTTTTGATTGGTTTAGAATGTCGAATTCTTTATTATCAGGATTTTGAGCCAGTATTGAACCAGAAAGGAAGAATATTGAAATTAGAAGTTGTGTTAAGTTCATAATAAATGGCTATTTGTTTCGAAAATAGACGAACTATTGGGGATTTTTTAAATTTATTTAAGTTTCTAAGGTGTTGAGTTGCTAAGTTACAAAGTTTTTTAGGAGTTGGGGGTATGTTTTGGAGCTGTTAGTGACTAGGAATAAAATGTTTTTTGAAAGATAAATTTTATATATTTGATAGCAAAAATGGCGCTTAGACAAGTTGTAAAACTTTGGAAAAGGAACGAATATTTTTTAATATATACGAAAGAATGTTAAATAAAATCACATTTTGGAATTTAATCACTTTGACTTTAATTTTATTAGTCAGTTTTTTTGGAGTTTATTTTATAAACTATCCAATGATAATTGATATATGGGAAGTCATATATATACTTGAATGGGAAAAAATGTTTTTCTTATTTTTAGGGATGGTTATTCTTTCACTAATTTTTGCTTTGTTTCCACTCAAAAAAATGAGTTATGGAAATAAATTTCAAAAAATCCTTTTGGTTCTAAATGTCCTGATTTTACTTTATACTTTTTGCTATACAATTTCAACATTTGCAAAAAACAAGTCTGAATTGAGAAAAATTGAAAACGAATATATTGAGCAAGCAAAAAAAGATGTAAAAAATGACAAAGTAACTTTCAAATTTGCAGGAGGTTTACCTGTACCTGAATATGATAAGAACACTTATGATAAAATTGATAGTATTAGAAAAAAATACGGAATAATTTATTTTAATACTGGTTGTATAGTTGATTATAAAGCAATAGAAGCTCAAAAAAAGTATGAAATTATCGTAAAGCCTTATTTAGAAAAAAGAAATGGTAAAAATTGGGAAGCAAAAATGAATGATGAAATTCAAAAAGTAAAAAGCGACTACAAAAAAGATAGGTGAATATTACATAACCCGATAACGAAGATTTACAATTTTTACCTATAAAATGAGTAAACAGCTTTAATACTTTGTCGAGTTACTGTATGAGATTCCTCCTGCGTCGGAATGACAAGATTGAGGAAGTAAATTGTGGTAAGGATACACCTGATTTTACTCAGACCTATAATGAAGTTCCGTAGGAACGGGCTATTTTGTAGCTCCGAAATTTATTTCGGAGAAAATAATAAGGGGGTATTTTAAAGTCCTGTAGGGACGATACATAAATTGTGTTCACAAAGATGAGTAAACAGCTTGAATACTTTGTCGAGTTACTGGATGAGATTGCCACGCTGTCGCTCGCAATGACATATTGAGGTGTTAAAAAATAAAGCCACAGCTTTAAAAGATTAATCTGTGCTAATCTTTTAAAGCTGTGGCAAAAATAATTATGTATGTTTTTAATTGGCCAAAGCCAACTCAATCGCATTAGTAAACAAGTCTTCTAGTGAAATTCCGGCTGCAGCAGCTTGTTGTGGAATTAAACTTTCGGTGGTTAATCCCGGAATGGTGTTCATTTCGAGCATGTGCGGTTCGTTGTTAACAATGATAAATTCAGAACGTGAGAATCCTTTCATTTTTAGAACCTCGTAAGCACGTTTAGCAATAGCACCGACTTTTTGGGTCATTTCGTCAGAAAGTCTCGCCGGGGTAATTTCCTGTGATTTTCCTTGGTATTTGGCTTCGTAATCAAAGAAATCATTTTCAGAAACGATTTCGGTAATTGGAAGGACAATAATTTCTCCTTTGTAATTGATAACACCTACTGAAACTTCGGTTCCGTCAAGGAAACTTTCAATGATAATTTCGTTGTCTTCTTTGTAAGCGGTTTCGATGGCTGTAGGCAATTCGGCTTCGGCTTTTACTTTTGAAATTCCGAAACTGGATCCCGCTTTATTGGGTTTTACAAAACAAGGCAATCCTACTTTATTGATGATTTCGGCGGTATTGATTACATCGCCTTTGTTTAGGTAATAAGAAATGGCAGTTTTAATTCCGTATGGTTTTAATACCGAAAGTAAGTCTCTTTTATTGAATGTCAATGCCGATTGGTAATAATCGCAAGAGGTTTGCGGAATACCTAATAGTTCAAAATAAGCCTGCATTAAACCATCTTCGCCCGGAGTTCCGTGGATAGCGTTGAAAACACAGTCAAAGCTAATTTTGTTTCCGTTTACTGTTACCGAAAAGTCATTTTTGTCAATTGGGAATTCAACATCAGTATCGTCAACATAAACCCATTTTTCTTTGAAAATATGGATGCGAAACGCATTGTATTTTGATTTGTCTAAGAATTTGTAAACTACGTTACCGCTAATAAGTGAAATTTTGTACTCACTGGAATAGCCGCCCATGATGATGGCAATGTTTTTCATGTAATCTCGTTATGTATTGTAAAAAATGTTTTTTTTTAGCCCCGATAGAAGTGAAAATCCTTTTTATCCGGATTTTTTAGGGATAAAAAGATTGTAACGAATAGCGGGTAAAAGCTCCTGAAATAAAATATGCCAGAACAGAAGCTAGATTAAACAAAATTATCATTTTTTTTGAAACGAAATAGCTTTATCTTTGTGACCTTTGAAAAAATTAAATTTATGAGTTTACGTAAATACCTTACTAGTCGTGTGTTTTTTACACAGGTTTTTCTTGCTGCTTTAATCATTGCCGTTTTGGGTTATCTTTTTATGCACTGGTTGACTTTTACTACCGATCATGGAAATGAAATCACAGTACCTGATTTGAGAAAATTGACAGAAGAACAGGTGGAAGAGAAATTGGACGAATTGGATTTAGATTATGTATTACTTGATAGTGTAGATTACAGAGGTGATTATCCAAAATACAGTGTTGTTCAGCAGGATCCAATTCCGGGTGCTAAGGTAAAAGAGGGAAGAAAAGTATATATTAAGATTAATAGTTCGGGTTTTTCATCGGTTAAAGTTCCTAATTTAATCGAAAAGACCTATCGTGAGGCCTTGCCAACATTAAGAGCATTAGGATTGGAAGAAGGTACAATTACTTATATTCCTAACCTTGGAAAAGATATGGTTCTTGAAATGCGTTACAAAGGAAGAAATATAAAACCAGGTGACAGAGTGTTGAAGTCATCTAAAATTGACTTGGTTTTAGGAGACGGAAAAGCGAGTTACGAAGAAGATATTACCAGTGAAACAGATAGTACTGTAGTTGCTGAACCAACAGAAGAATTGCCAAATGAACAATAATATTGAGTCGATTGAATTAGAGGAAGAGGAATTATTTGAGCATTATAAATTTGAAGTTCCCAAAGGGCAGGCATTATTGCGAATTGATAAATATTTAATGGGTTTAATCCCTAATGCCACCCGAAATAAAATACAAAATGCCGCTACCGATGGTAATATTTTTGTAAATAATGCTACGGTAAAATCTAATTATAAAGTAAAACCTTTTGATATAGTAACGGTAATGTTATCGCATCCACCGTTTGAAAATCATGTGCTTCCGGAGAATATTCCGTTGAATATTGTTTATGAAGATGATGCTTTATTATTGGTAAATAAAGAACCGGGATTAGTGGTGCATCCGGGACATGGAAATTACACCGGAACCTTAGTGAATGCTTTGGCGTTTCATTTTGAGAATTTACCAATGAACAGCAGCGAACGTCCTGGACTAGTACATCGAATTGATAAGGATACTTCGGGCTTGTTAGTAATTGCTAAAACCGAAGCTGCGATGACACATCTGGCTAAACAATTTGAAGCTAAAACTACCGAAAGGGAGTATGTGGCTCTGGTATGGGGAAATGTAGCTGATGATAGCGGAACCATCGAAGGGAATTTAGCAAGACACCTAAAAGACCGCATGCAAATGGCTGTTTTTGCCGACCCTGAAATTGGAAAACCTGCTATTACACATTATAAGGTTTTGGAGCGTTTTGGTTATGTAACTTTGGTTTCCTGTATTTTAGAAACCGGAAGAACACATCAAATTAGAGCTCACATGAAACACATAGGTCATCCGTTGTTTAATGATGAGCGTTACGGTGGTCATTTGATTTTGAAAGGAACTACTTTTACTAAGTACAAGCAGTTTATAGAAAACTGTTTTAAGGCTTTGCCAAGACAGGCTTTACATGCTAAAACGCTTGGATTTGTGCATCCTAATACGGGTAAAATGATGCGTTTTGATACCGAACTTCCGGATGATTTTAAGGATTGTATCGAAAAATGGCGAAATTATTCTAAATCGCACCATATTGAAGAAAATGAATAATGAGAGCTGATTTAATCTAGCTTTGAAAAAAAAAGTCCCATCTTGTTTTTGTAACGAGAAGGGACTTTTTGTTTATTCCATATACATTTGATTTTGTCCTCTTAAAGTTTTAGAATCATTGATATATTTAAAATTATCGCTTGGTTTTTCTGCCGGTATAAATCGTGCCGTTCCTGTTATTTTCCCTATTGCAGTGCTTAATAGTGGTTCGCTGGGGTCTCCAAGTACCCCTAAGGTTCTAATTCTTTCGGTTAATTTGTAATCAGGAACTAAGCCATCTAAATAATCACCAAAACCTACTGAATTTACAGATTGCGCTACTATTAATTGCATGGCATAGCGGTGGGAAGGATTTGCATTGGCTTTTGTCATATTCGGAGAATCATAAAGTGTAACCGAAGCTACATTTTTTCCATAAGTTGCATCGCCTATTTGTACAACATTAATATAAGGATCGAGTCCGTTAATGATGAGTTCACTTGCCGAAGCGGTATTTTTTGTTGTTAAAACATAAACTCGGTTAAGATTCAGGCTGTTGATGCTTGTCCCGTTGATAGTACTGGTGAAATTGTATTTTCTGTTGAGGTATGATTTTTTTTTATTGTAAGCTAATTCACTAAAAACCTGTCCTCTAAATTGTCCGGTAATCATGCTGGCTAATCGTGCTGCACTAAGGACAGAACCTCCGCTATTGTACCTTAAATCAACGACTAAATCAGTAATTCCCTCTGATTTGAAGTAACCAAAAGCCTCACTTAACTTCGAATCATAACTTGGAAAAAAACCATTATACATAAGGTAGCCAATTTTATGGGCACCGCTAGGAATGACTTTTTTAATAAAAATAGGATTTTCGGCAAGGATTGTTTTTGTTAACGCCAGAGATTTTCCATTAGGAGTAATCACAGGATTATTATTGCTGTCATAAGTGAGATTAGCAAAATTTAAAGTATAATTTTCGTTTGAACTAAATAACAAACTTCGGTAGTTGGACAGGGTTAAACTAATTCCGTTGACAGCATAAAATATCTCGCCCCGCTGGATATCTTTTGCAGCAGCATCCGAATTTGGAATGATATAACGAACATAACCAATAATCTGGTCGCTATTATTAAAAGTACTTAAACCAAAATCTACTCCATTGTTTTTTGAGGTTCCGCCCAGTTGTTGTTCCAGTGTAAGGTAATCACTAACTATCCAGCTGTATTGATCCACAACTTCAGCCGATTCATCATCGGGAATGGGAGGTTTGAATAGTAAATTTTGAAATAGTTCTTCCGGAGTGGCATAACTTCTTAAAAAAAAATCATACTCAGCATTCGAAGAAAATCGTTTGTTAGCTAAATCAGGTACTTCGGCCTGCCATAAATACATTTGGTTCATTCCTCTCCAAATAAATTTAGGAATATCAAGATCAGTCGGTATTGCCAGGGCATCATCCTGATCCTGACAGCTTTGTAATAGCAAAAGAGGGATGAATATCAGCAGTAAATAGTTGAATAGGCTTTTCATATTTGTTAACTATTAGGGCTATTGACGTAAAAATACTATCTTTAATTTTATAAATCGTTTTTTTAGAATAAATACAACTGTTTTTTACCTAAAATTGAATTTTCTATGATTGTAACCAATGCAAAAGTGGTTCATTTTTTTTTGGCATAGAAATGGTAAGTGTAGTTGTAAACAAGAACATAATTTTAATATAAAGATATGAAAATGAAAAAAGTACTGATTACATTGGTAGTTGCCTTTGCTTCGAATTTTTTTTACGGACAAGCTGTTTTTGATCAGTTTGATGGGCAAGAAGAAATTGTTTCGGTAATAGTAAACAAAAAAATGTTTGAATTGATGAGTAAGGTAAAAGTAGATCCTTCGGACAAGGAAACGCAGCAATATTTGAAATTAATTCAGAATTTAGAAAATTTAAAAGTCTTTTCGACCACTAATACTCTGGCTGCCCGAAAAATGAAAGACGTTGCCGATAGTTACATTAAATCTGCTGATTTAGAAGAATTAAAAAAAGTAAACGAGAATGGAAAACAAGTTACAATAGATGTGAAACGCACAGGAACTAATCAATTAAGAGAGTTCTTAATGTTTATTGAAGACGATGCTAACGGAATTAATCGTTCTGTTTTAATGTCGTTAACCGGAGTTTTTAGTTTGAGTGATATTGCTATTTTAACGGATAAAATGCAAATTCCCGGCGGAACTGAACTTAAGAAATTAACCCAAAAATAATTTTTTAATCATAACTAAAAAGCGATTTCAAATTTTGAAATCGCTTTTTTAGTTTATAAGACTATTGTGTTTTGAGTTTTATTTGCAAAACATCTTTAGATTTTTAGTTGCGCTCTGGCTTCCCAGTTGTTGGGCTTTGATAAAATCGGCGCAGGCACTCTTTTTGTCTTCCAGATGAATGTAGGTAAGTCCTCTTAAATTGTAAGTGATATAATCTCCCGAATTGAATTTGATAGCCACATTACAGTCGTTCAAAGCTGCCTTGTAGTCTTTTAATTTGTAATAAATATTGGCTCTGGTTGTGTAAGCATAGGTGTTGTCATCGTGCATTTCTATTGTTTTATTCACATCAGTTAATGCTCCCTGAAGATCGTTGAGTTTTATTTTTTCCATGCCGCGGTTTAAATAAGCCACCACAAAATCAGGTTTCATTTTGATGGCTTTGTTATAATCGGCTATTGCACCTTGGGTATTTCCGGCATTTGATTTTTTCATTGCCTGATCAAAATAGTTTTCGGCAGTTTGGCTCCAGCCTAGGGTTGATAGAGTAAGAAAAGAAAATAAAAGTAGTTTTTTCATAGAGTAGGTTTTTTGTTTAAGGGATGGTTAAAAATAAGCAATTGAAAATTGTTTTGATACAAATGACCGAATTTATTCCAATAAATTTTTAAAAAACCTTTTTGGCTTGTTTTTTGATAATTAATGCAATTGTGTTTTTAACACATAATTTTATATTCCTAATTAAAACTAAAAAATAGTTACAAATGAAAGTAAAAAAGATTAAAGTACTACTGCTTATCGGGTTGATTACTTTGGGTACCTTGGCAAAAGCGCAATCGGTTCAGGCAGCGGATGAAGAAGTTAAAAAAGCCAAAGAGTGGATTAGTACTTTAGCGTTGAAGGATGATGCAAAAGAAGACCGATTAGTACAAGTGGTTGCAACACATCTTTCACTGATAAAAGACTGGCACAATAGTCATCCAGCTTCTACAGTTCCGGCCGGAATCAATCCTTTAGACGGAAAACCGCTTTCGGAATTGCATCGTCAAATTATTGCCGATTCGGCTATGCCATCAACCATTCATCAGGATTTGATGTCCGGTTTAAGAAAAGATTTGAGCGAAGACCAGGTAGCTTTGGTTTTGGATAAATACACCATTGGAAAAGTGGCTTTTACTATGAAAGGTTATCAGGCTATTGTTCCTCAAATGACGGCTGCTGAAACTGCCGAGATTCAAAAATTATTAGAAAAAGCACGTGAACAGGCTGTAGATTTTAAAAGCATGAAGCAGATTTCGGCAATTTTTGAAATTTATAAAACACAAGCCGAGCAGTATTTAAACAATAACGGCCGTAACTGGCGTCAAATGTATGCCGATTATACCAAAAAAATTAAGGCTGAAAAAGCGGCTAAAAGCAATAGTAAATAACAATAATAAATAAAAAAGGTCTTTAATGCTTATTTGCGTTAAAGACCTTTTTGTGTAAAATTAACTTTGGATTAGTTTACAACCAGTTGGTAAGTTGCCATTTTCCATATTTCGTCATATTTCTTACCGTGGTGTTCTCCGGATTTTTTTTCTGTTTGAGAAAATTCAATCATATAATTTCCTGACCAAATTGGGGTAAACGAAATTTCACCGTTTTCATTTGTCCATAATTCTTTTTCCCAGCCATTTGGAGCAATTACTTTTACTTTTTGTTGTTTTGCAATAGCATTGTTATAAAGAGCAACAGCAGTAATTTTTGTGTTTTTTGCTAGTGAAGTAGTGTTTTTGCTAAATACAGCTATTTTGTTTGTGTTGTTAGTACCGGAATTACCATTTAATTTATTTCCGACTACGATGTTAGCACTCGAATTGTAATCCAGTACCATTGTTCCATAAACATCTTTTACAGTATGCTGCATCACTACAGTGTAAACGCCATCTTCATCAGGGGTAAAGAAAGCCTGATATTTGTTTTCCAGTGCGGTCGATTGTAATTTAATTTCTTTTTTAGACGGACTGATTACCGTCAGTGTAAAATCTTTTAAATCCGAAAACCATTTGTCGGCTTTTGTGATGTCGTTTTCTGAAAATTCGCCAAAATATACCGAGATTTCCTGTGGTTTTCCTTTAGTACCGGTAGTTTTAGTTTCAATCCATAAGGCGTGAGCAAATACAGCAGGTGCTGAAATTAACAAAAGGGTAACTAAAACGGTTTTGAATAAGTTTAATTTCATAATTCAGGATTTTATATGTTGTTAACAAAGAAGTGCAAATATAAAATTTATTTTAAGTTAATTTAGATTAATTACAAACAAAGTTCTTTAACTAAGAATTCCGACAGCTTTTTTACAAAATCTTCGTGATTTTGAAATATTGAACCACTTGCTATTACTTAGACCAATTGGCTTGATTTTTCTACTATGATTTCACTTCTTGTTATTCGATTATCTATTTCTAAATCTCCAAAAGGTTAATTGCTCATTTAGTATAGAAAATAGTTGATTGACTTCTTTATTCATTACTAAACATTCTATCTACTAATTTTTTAATTATTGGACCAATAATTAAAATAATTGGTATCACCATCAAATAAGCTAGAAGCCATGATTTAAACCATATTTTAAAAAAAATGTCTGAGAAACCAATGTTCAGAGCAATAAGTGCGAAAGAAATAATACCAGTTGTGAAAATGCCCATTAAGAGAGCAAAAACTATTTTCTGTTTCATTTAATAGTATTTTTTAATGAATTATATATTTGTGAAATTGATGTTGCTATCTTGCTAAAAAGTAGTAATAAAATATTTTCAACTTTTTTAAATTCTTTTATTTTGCGGTTATTACACTTTTATGTATTGCATTTTCAAACATAGAATAGGCATAATTATTAAGGAATAAAATCATCCCTGCCATTTTTCCAACAAGGTTGCGGAATTTTGGATTCTTTGTATTAATGATTTTTATAATTGCATTCACTATTACAGATGGATCATTTCCTTCTGCCAAACTATTTTTGATGTATTTATTTACTTGTTCCTTATACTGTTTGTATTCTGCAATATTTCCACTTGCCGAAATCATATTAGAACCAATATTTGTTTTCGCCCACATAGGCTGAACCATACTTACTTTTACATTGAATTGACTTACCTCAAAACGCAATGATTTAAAGTATCCCTCCAAGGCGTGTTTTGATGCAGCGTAAACAGAATTATTAGGTAAACCAATCAATCCCATAATTGAGCTAACGGTGATAATTTGTCCACTTTTTTGTTTTCTAAAATGTGGCAATAAAGCGTTTGTTACATTTATTGTTCCCCAAAAATTTGTGTCAAATTGTTTCTTTGCAATTTCTGTTGGTGTTTCTTCCGCAATTCCATTGAGCATATAACCTGCACAGTTTACTAAAACATCTAATGTGTTGGAAGTTTCAAAAAGCTTTTTGGTGAATTGGTTGATAGAAGTTTCATTATCAATATCCAAAGTCAGCATTTTAAAAGGGGTTTGTATTTTTTCAGGGTTTCGACTTGTACCAATTACATTATATCCTTGTTCGTGTAATTTGTTTGCCAACATCAAGCCAAAGCCTGATGATGCACCTGTTATTAAAATTGTTTTTTTCATCTTGAATTTATTAAATGTTTTATATTTTGTTAGTTATTATCAATCTCAATTGTTGGTGGTATCAGTTTATACATTACCGGTGTTACAATTCTTGCCAAAATTGTTGAACTTATAAGCCCACCAATCAATACAATTGCCAGCGGAGATATTTGAGGATTAGAATTTAATGCTAAAGGAATTAAACCACAGATTGCGGTAACTGATGTTAGAACCACTGGAAGGAAACGAGTTTCACCAGCGATAGCAATAGCTTCGTCAA
Source organism: Flavobacterium commune (assembly GCF_001857965.1). NCBI lineage: Bacteria > Pseudomonadati > Bacteroidota > Flavobacteriia > Flavobacteriales > Flavobacteriaceae > Flavobacterium > Flavobacterium commune. The sequence continues at coordinate 2,988,102 of NZ_CP017774.1, forward strand.
TGGATTTTCCTTCTTGTCTTAATTGATTTGTAAAATCAACCAGAAGAAGGGAGTTTTTTACTTGAATTCCAGACAATCCGATGAAGCCGATAATAGAAACCAGTGACATAGGATTTCCTGATGCTATTAAGAATATGACACCTCCAAGAACTCCTAACGGAATAATAGACATCACAATGATGATTCCTTTAAATGTTTTGAATTGTAGTAATAAAACAGCGATGAATAAAAACGTACTCAATATAATTACAGCAAGAAAATTACCTCCCAAGGAATCTCCTTCCGATTCTTTTTCTCCAGATAGTTTGTAATAATATCCTTTTGGCATTTCAAGTTTATCCAGTTTTGGTATAATGTCTACCAACAAATCATTTGCTAAATAACCTTCTTTTGTCATTGCACTAACTTTTGAAAAACGTGATTTGTTAAAGTGGTTTATTGCTGTTGGTGCTGTTTCAAAAGTTATTGTTGCAATTTGATTTAGAGCAATTGGTGTTCCCTGGACATTGTTTACATATAAATTTTTCAGTGCATCAAGATTTGAAAACTTATCCCTAGGTAAAGTAATAGTAACGTTTCTGGCATCACCTCGGTCATCTATATAATCGCCAACAGTTAAACCAGCAACGGCAAGACGAATTACTTTGTCAATTTCACTCGTTAGTACTCCTAATGTTCTTGCTTTTTCTTTATTAATTTTTACTTTAACATCCGTTTTATAGGTGTTTAATTCATTGTTGATGTAAACCGTTCCTTCTTGATTTCTTAAAATAGTCTCTACCTGAGAAGATAATTTACGTAAAACTTCTTGATCTTCGCCAAATAATCGTACTACGATATTGGCTTCCAAAGGTGGCCCTTGTTCAAAATCCTTTACTTCCACTTTAGCATAAGGCATCGTTTTAAATTTTTCACGTAGTTTTTCAATCAGAATGGTTTTGTCTTTAGGTTTTGCTTCGTCTTCCAATTGAACGAAAATTTGAGCAAAATCAGATTTTCTGTCCTGAGGGTGTACGTTGTAGTAAATTTGAGGATTTCCGTGTCCAACGTTTGAGGTGAAATACACAATTTCTTTATGTTTTTTTAACTCAGCTTCTACAATTTTTGTTACTCTGTCACTTTCCGAAATATTGGCTTGAAGTGGCATTTTTATATTAATAAGAAACATTGGTTTTTCTGAAGTTGGGAATAACTTAAATCCAGCTACCGAAAACAATCCAAAAGCGATTACACTTAAAAATATTGAAATGGCAATCGTAGTTTTTGGAAATTTTAGTGCTTTAGGCATGATATTTTTGTACGAATTCGTGAGGAATTTTTGCAAGTACTGAAGAAATATGTTTCCTCCTTCGTGTTCGTGTGTTTTTAAAAATCGACTGCCCAAAAACGGAACCAATGTTAAAGCCACAAGCATAGAAGCCAATACACTGGTGATTACAGCCATAGGTAAACTTCTGATGAATTCACCTGCCATATCTGGAAGAAAAGCCAGTGGTACAAAGGCTATAACCAAAGTAGCCGTAGTACCTACAACAGCAACACCTATTTGCTTTGTACCCTTTAAAACGGCATCCATTTTAGAATGCCCTTCACGAAGCCAACGTTCTATATTTTCTACAACTACAATACTATCATCGACTAATAATCCTAAAGCAACCACTAATCCAACAATACTTAACTGGTTTAAAGAATAGCCTAAAGCATTCATTGCAATTAATCCCAAAGCTAATGATAACGGTATGGAAATCATTACTATACCAGATGCTCTTAATCCTAACGGTACTAATGTGATGACAACCAGAAGAATGGCCAATCCAAAATCAAAACCTAAATGTCCTAAACGCTTAGATACCATATCGGCTTGATCAAAGTTTTTTATTAGTTTGATGTTAGCAGGTAAGTCTTTAGAGAATTCGTCAACTATTGGTAAATATTCTTTCTGAACATCACTAATATTTACATTGTCTTTCATTCCGGCAGTAACTAAAACGCATCGGTATCCATTAATTCTTGTAATGTGATAAGCTACTTCAGATTTATAACTTACTTCCGCTACATCTTTCATATAGATGATTTTTCCATTGGCATTGTAAATAACCGTATTGGCTACATCATCTGCATTTTTGAATTTTCCGCTTGTTTTTACATTGAATATTTTGGTGTCCAAATCAATGCTTCCACCCGGAATATCAGCAGCTTCACTTTGTAAACTTCCCATTACTATATTCAATGGGATTCTTAATTGAGCCAATTTTTCCAAGTTCAAATCCACACGAATTTCCTGTTCCGGAATTCCAGAGTATTTTACATCTTTTAGATTGGTTATTTTTTCAATTTTTGCTTTTAGTTTATCTGCTTCATCTCGTAGCTTTTTGTCGGATGCATTTTCAGAAACCAAAGCTACCTGAAGAATTTTTACATCTGAAGACGAAATTTTCTCCGTTTTGATCTGATAAATATCTTTTGGAAGTTCACTGCTTTTCAGTGCATTCATTTCGGTAGCGATTTCCTGATATTTATTATCAACATCAACTCCGTATTTGAACTTTACCTGAAAAGCGGCTACACCATCTTCTACAGTTGTCAGTATTTTTTCGATGTTTTCTAAGCTGTAAATCTTATTCTCAATAGGTTTTACAACTTGTTCCTCCATATCTTTTGGACTGGTACCGGGATAAATAACCGTAATCAAATATTGTGGTGGATGCGTTGATGGATCTTCTGCACGTGGCATCGTAAATAAGGTAAGAACACCTACTACAGCGACTAACAGCGCTAGAATCAGTGTAAACTGATAATTCTTAACTGAAAAGTTTGTTATCTTCATGACGTTGTTATTTAATTATTTTGATTGTAGATTGTTCGTTTAAATAAGCGCTGTTAGAAATAACTATTTGATCCGTTTTTTGAAGACCATCTTTTATGAATACTTTATTATTTTCAAACTTATTTATTGTAACCGACTGTCTTTTCACCTTGTTATTCTTTACGATAAATACAAAGGCTTTGTTTCCGTCAGCTTCTATAAGTGAATTGTATGGAATTACGATAAGATCTTGTGCTTTATTGGTTTGAATATCAGCTTTTCCAAACATACCTACAGCTGGTTTTATATTTCCCATTTTGAGTTTTAACTCTACCTGAAAAGAACCTAAGGCAGCATCAGCAGATTGAGATTTTCTAAATACGGTTGCTTCAAAATTCTTTTCTGGATAGCCATCAAGTTTTACGATAGCTTTCTGACCTGTTTTTACAGATGCCCATTCTTGGTCTGTTACTCCGATTTTTAGTAAATAATTGTTGTTTTGGGTTGTTTCATTTATCGCTAGAACAGGAGAACCAGCACCAACAATTTCTCCTACATTGGCTATTTTTCTTGCTACAAAACCATCAGCAGTTGCAAATATTTTTGCGTAACGAGCATTGAAAGCCACAGCATTTTTCTGTTTTTTAGCAATGTCAAGACCTGTTTTCGTATTTTGTAATTGTTCTAAAGTATAAACACTGTCTTTATACAGATTTAAGGCTCGTGTATAATCACGCTCGTATTTTTTTACATTTAGATCGGTTTGATTTAATCCTGCACCGATTTCTGTTTCATCTAAAGTTGCTAAGAGTTGCCCTTTTTTGAAAAACTGACCTTCCTCTACATAAATGCGACTTACTACGCCACCAATTTTAAAACCGTAATTAGCTTGGTTTTCTGTAGTTATTAAGCCTGAAACACTTATATTGTTGGTAAATGCTAATGATTCAACTGATGCCGTTTTTACTGAAATAATATCAGCTGATTCAAATGGATTGTTTTCTTTTTTTTCGTCTTTACATGAGAAAAAAAGCGGAAAAGTCAATAGAGAGATTATTATTGTTGTTGATTTCATAATTTTATGTTTTGATTTAATTAAAAGTAAAAGTGGCATTGGCTCTTTCCATTTCTGCGAAAGCGATCCAGGAATTATAAAGAGAGATATTTGCATTGAGCTGGGCATTTACCCATTGGTTTTGTGCATCCAGAAGTTCAATGTAGATAGCCTGTCCTTCTTTGTAAAGCTTAGTTATATCATCATTGTATTTTTTTGCTGATTCTTTTTGATTTTTATCAGCATGGAATTGCTCTAAAGCCGATTTTAAATTATTTTGCGTAACCTGAAACTGAAGCAATAATTGTTGCTTTACATTGTCAATCTGTGAACTGATTTTTTTTGTATCCTGTTCAACTTGTTTGAGTTTGTATTTGTTTTTGTTCCCTGAAAAGATGTTCCATTCTAAACCTAAACCAGCAAAATAATAGCGTGAATCTTTGTTCACATCAAAATCAAAATCCTGAATACCAAAATCGGCAAAACCGCTTAAAGTTGGAAACCAATGTGATTTTGTGAGTTTACTAATGTTCTCGTTTAATTCTTTTACTTGTTCCAATTTTTTTAATTCTTCTCTGTTCTCTGTATTTCCTTCGACCAATGCACTAGGAAGGTTTTTATTATTTTCATCAATCATGATTTGTGTATCGAGTTTTTGGTTGAGCAGGAAATTAAAATAGGCTCTGGCATTGTTGCTAACTTGTTTTGCAGTTTCTAAATTGGCTGAAATACGAATGACTTCATTATCACTTCGTAAGACTGCTGTACGGTTTATTTTGTCATTCTTAAATAAGGAATGGTTGACCCTTTGGTTTTCGGTAACCAGTGCCAAAGCATCTTCGTATATTTTAATTCCCTCTAACGATTGTAAATATTTGTAATAGGCAATTTTTATATCCTTAATCAATTCTCGTTGGTAGATTTCCAATTCTATTTTTTGTAAAGTCGTTTGCTGGGTTTTAATCCTTTTATTATAGATAATTTCAAAATTCAGTAAAGGCATTGTAGTATGAATTTTTGCATCATAGAAATTATCTGGATTAATAAGTACAGACTGATTTTCTAAAGTTGGAAAAGCATTGGAATTTGTAATTTGATTCAAGGTGTTATATACCGGATTTAGCATATCACCTATAGGAATGTTAATTGTTCTTCCGCCTTCTGCCTTGGTATAACTTCCATTTAAGGAAACGGTAGGGTAGAACAAGGAACGTGCTTCCTTTAAGGCCCACATACTTTTGTTGATATCAAAGTTATGTTGCTTTATTACTTCATTATTTTTTAGTGCGACTTCAATATAGCCGTCAAGCTTACTTTGTGAATATCCTAGATATCCAAGCAAGACCAGTATCAGAGTTAGTGTTTTGTTTATCATTTTATACATTGTTTATTAATTGAACGTTGTTCATTTTTTTAGCAAAAAAAATATTATAATTTTTCTATTATTTTTAAATATTCATTGTACCCGTCAAACAGAATTGTATCGGGATTAGAAAATTTTACACCTGTGATTCTCTGACGAATTTGGAGACAGCACATACCGTGTACTAAACTCCATACCATAAACGAAAGGGGTTCTACATTATGTCCTACGAAATGCCCTTTATCGATGCATTCTTTAATTGTTTGCTTAACGTGACCAAACGTGACTGCTCCCTCGTCCCAATCGTCATTATTGGAGTTTTCCAAAAATTCCATAGGTGCTTTAACATTAAACATCAAATCATACATTTCTTGATTTTCCAGTGCAAATTTGATATAGATAAATCCCATTTTTCGAAGTCGTTCCATTGGGTTTTCTATACTAAACAATTCCTTAAAGTATCCGCCTAATTCCTGAAATCCTATGGAATGGAGGTCATGTAAAATCGCATTTTTATCTTTAAAATAGACATATACAGTACCAACGCTATAATCTATTTCATCGGCAATGTTTCTAATAGTCGTTTGTTCAATTCCTTTTTCCAAAAAAAGCTTTTTTGCTCCTTTTAGAATAAGGCTTCTTAATGCTTCTTTTTCTCTTGCTTTTCTATCTGCTACACTCATAACTAATAAATTCTTTTGCAAATGTATGTATATTTTTTGAACAACGTTCATTTTTTTTGTAAAAATATTTTTTTCACTAGATTATGAAATCCAAAATAGTTTTGGTTTGAGTTATAAAAACCAACAATTCTATAAGGAAATATTTGTATTTTGGCTCTTTTTAAAAGTTATTCAGGACTCCAAGTCATCAATTGTTATTCTGTTAAAAATAGAATTACCAAAAACTATGAAGAAATTATTTCAAGTCTTATTTTTGATTGCATTGAGCTGCAGTACTCTTGGACAATCATTACCGCTTGCAACAGAGAAATTGTCAAAATTATATCCAACAAAAAAGAGCGTATCTCTTTATCATAACGATTGGACACAAAAATATTACCCAAAACGTATTCAAGAGTTTAAAAAGGAACCGCTGGAGTTTGGAGAAATTGTGTTTATTGGCAATAGCATTACAGAAGGAGGAAAGGATTGGAGTGTAAGATTTGGGATAGATCATATTCGGAACCGTGGAATTGCCGGAGATGTTACCGATGGTGTATTAAAACGTTTAGATGAAATTATTTATTTCAAACCAAAAGCGGTATTTATTCTTATTGGAATTAATGACCTGTTTAGCTTACATCACAATGAAGACAATCGTGCTTTAAAGTATGATAAAGTTGTTCCATCACCCGAGTATATTGGGGAAAATATATTGAAAATTGCAAAAAAAATTCATCGCAAATCGCCGGTTACAAAGATTTATGTGCGTACACTTTTACCTAGTAGAAGGGAATATATTAAAGAAGATATTCTTACGGTAAATAAAATAATAAAAAAAAATGAAGCTAAAGGTTGTTATGAGGTCATTGATCTATATTCACAATTTGTGGATGCACAAGGTGAATTGCCTGCTGAATTGACAAAAGACGGTATTCATTTAAATGACAAAGGATATGCGAAATGGATAAACTTCGAGAAACCAATAATTGAAAGGTTGTAAAAGAATCAGAATGAGCAGACAATGAATAAAGACAAGCATGAAATATGCGAGTAAAATAATTATTTTGTAGTGTTTAGTTAGTGCGAGTTTTTAAATTAATTTTTTTCTTCGATACTGATGCGCTGCAAAATACCAATGGTTTCATATTTTCAAGTGTTGCAAGATTGAGGAGTAAACCATCGAAAAAAGCTTTTTGAAAAAAAGGATCAATTAATGGAATTTAATAATTAAAATTCCATTCCATAAAATAAAAAAAAATCCTTAAACTACTGACTTACAGTATGTTTAAGGATTTCATTTGTGACCTCGACTGGATTCAAACCAGTAACCTTCTGAGCCGTAATCAGATGCGCTATTCAGTTGCGCCACGAGGCCATTTTGCAGTCGCTTTGTAAGCGTGATTGCGGGTGCAAATATAGGGATAAATGTGTAACTTGCAAGCATAAATTTCAATAAATACTAAAAAAAATGAAGTTAGAAAATTACATCCGTGATATTCAGGGTTTTCCAAAAGAAGGAATTTTGTTTAAAGATATAACTCCACTGTTAAATGATGCTGATGCGACTAAGGAATGTCTTAAAATTTTGGCGGAATCCTTGAAAGGACAAAAAATAAATAAGGTTGTGGGAGCTGAAAGCAGAGGTTTTTTGTTTGGAATGTTATTGGCACAGGAATTAAATGCTGGTTTTGTACCCGTTAGAAAGCCAAATAAATTGCCGTATGAAACCATTTCGGCTTCTTACGATTTGGAATACGGAACGGATACTTTAGAAATCCATAAAGATGCCATTCAAAAAGGAGATAAAGTATTGATTCACGATGATGTGCTGGCTACAGGAGGAACGGCTAAGGCGGTTTGTGAATTGGTAGAAAAGCTAGGTGGTGAAATAGTACAGCTAAATTTCCTGATGGAATTGACTTTTCTAAATGGTCGAGACAAATTAAATGGTTACGATATTTTTGCTGCGGTTACTTATTAGTTTATTAAACAAGGGAATGATTTCGTTTCTGAAAAAAGGATTGTTAAACCGTTTTGTGGCTTTCTAACTTTTAAGCTATTTTTGCATAAAATTTTGAAGATGAGGTTTATTCTGTTATTTGTTTTTTTAGTTCAATGTAGTTTTGGCTTTAGCCAGAAAAAATTTGATGCGGCTGCTGCCAAAAAGTACCAACAAGAACTGAATAAAGAATATGCTGACCCGAAAACGAGTCCGTTGGAAGTTGAAGATTTAAGGGGATTTAAAGGTTTAGATTTCTATCCTGTCAATAAAAAGTTTTTTGTTAACGCTCATTTTGTGAGAACTTCAAAAGAGAAGCCATTCCAAATGAAAACCACTACAAACAGAACGCCTGTTTATGTGAAATATGGTGAAGTACATTTTGAAATCGACGGGCAAAAATGCAAACTGAATCTTTATCAGGATGTGGTTTCGGCTAGAAATCCAGAATACAAGGACGATTTGTTTTTACCTTTTTTTGATAAAACATCTGGAAAAGAAAGTTACATAGGCGGGAAATACATTGATTTAAAAATCCCAAAAGGCAATACCATCGCCATTGATTTTAATACTTCATACAATCCCTATTGTGCTTATAATTACCGTTATTCTTGTCCTAAAGTACCTTTGGAGAATGATTTAAAAGTTGCTATTCGTGCCGGTGTAAAGAAATTTCACGATTAATGCAGTATTTCAATCTACATACACATCAGTTTAAAAATCAGGAAGCTATCCTGGAATTAGTCAATCAATATCCTTGGGAATTTGATGATTCGATTACTAATTATTCGATAGGAATTCATCCCTGGCATATTGTTGAAGCCAGAATTCACAGTGATTTAGCGATTATTGAAAGTAAATTGCCTTTGCAAAATTGTCTCGCGCTGGGCGAATGCGGATTGGACAAACGCATCGAAATTTCGATGGATTTACAAAAAGCCGTTTTTGAAAAACAACTGCTTTTGGCCGAAAAATACAAGAAACCGGTGGTGATTCATTGTGTGGCTGCTTTTCAGGAATTGGTAGAAATCAAGAATCAATTACAAATAACCGTTCCCATTGTAATTCATGGTTTTTCTAAAAATCAACAATTGGCAAAACAACTTTTAGATAATGGATTTTATCTTTCCTTTGGAAAATATTTACTGATGAATCCCGAATTGGAATCGGTTTTTAACAGTATTCCTGAGAATCGGGTTTTTCTGGAAACCGATACTTCGGATTACACTATCGAAGAAGTGTATGCCTTGGCAGCAAAATATAAAAAAATAACTGTAACGGGATTGCAGCAAATTATTTCGAATAATTTCAATACCGTTTTTAATAAATAAATTACCAAATTAACGAATACTTTATTATGGCTGAATGGACAGAAAGAGCGGAATTATTATTTAGAAAAGAAGGATTAGAAAAATTACAAAATGCACACGTTCTTGTGGTAGGATTAGGTGGTGTGGGCTCTTTTGCGGCTGAATTTTTAGCAAGAGCAGGAGTGGGCAAAATGACTATTGTTGATGGTGATGTGGTGGATATTACCAATATTAACAGACAATTGCCAGCATTACATTCAACGGTAGGAGAACCTAAAATTACCATTGTTGGGGATCGGTTGATGGATATTAATCCTGAATTGCAATTGACCCGCGTACAGGAATTTTTGTCTCCGGAACGTGCTTTCGAAATTGTAACTCCCGATTTTGATTACGTTTTAGATTGTATTGACAGTATTACTCCAAAATTGAACCTGATTGTAGGTGCTAAGAAAAAAGGAGTCAAAATTATTTCAAACATGGGAGCCGGTGGAAAGATGCAAGCTGGTAAAGTGGTTGTAAAAGATATTAGTAAAACCGATGTTTGTCCGTTAGCCAAAGTGGTTCGAAAACGTCTTAAGAAAATGGGAGTGAGCCGTGGAGTAAAAGCGGTATTTTCTGTCGAAAAACCAGACGAAGGCAGTGTGAAAAGAACGGATGGAACTAACTTTAAAAAATCTTTTTATGGAACGAACAGTTATATGCCGTGTTTATTTGGTTTGCATGCAGCCGAAACCGTAATTCGTTATATTCTTAAAAGTGAGAAGTAGGAAGCGGTAAGCTGGAATTAGGGTATAGAAAAAAACTAAAAACAATAAACTAAAAACAATAAACTAAAAACAACAAACTAAAAAAGATGATACAAACAGTAATTTTTGATATGGACGGTGTAATCGTAGATACTGAACCGGTACACCGTTATGCTTATTACAAACAATTTGCCGAATTAAACATTGAAGTAAGTGAAGAATTATACACTTCTTTTACGGGAAATTCTACTCGAAATATTTTCCAAAAGTTAAAAGATATTTTCAAACTTGAAAACGAAGTTGAAGATTTGATTCAAAGAAAAAGAAGTATTTTTAATGATGCTTTTGATACTAAAAAAGATTTGGAATTATTGGCTGGAGTTCGCAATTTAATTGAGGATTTACATCAAAATGGGGTGCAGTTAATCTTAGCTTCTTCTGCTTCAAAAGTTACTATCGAGCGTATTTTTAATCGTTTTGATTTGCATCAATATTTTACACATAAGGTAAGTGGAGAAGATTTTCCAAAATCAAAACCACATCCGGCTATTTTTGAGCACGCTGCGAGCTTGTCCATAGCTCCAAAAGAGAATTGTATTATAATTGAAGACAGTACTAATGGAATTATTGCAGGAAAAGCGGCAGGGATTTTGTGTATAGGTTACAATAGTTTGCATTCTAAAAATCAGGATTTATCATTGGCGGATTATGTTGTTAACCACTTTGATGAGTTGGATTATGCCAGAGTTAAAGAAATGGATTCTAAATTATGTAATTATTAACATCTTGTTTTAGAGGAAGTTGTAAATTTGAAATTAAAGAAAAATACAAAATTATGAAAAGATTATTGGTTGTTTTATTCCTTATTATTTCTCATTATGTTGTTGAAGCTCAGGTGAAAATCCCTGAAACAAGCCCAAAATCGGTTGTAAAACAAGTAGTGGGTTTAACTGATGTAGAGATTGTATATTCACGTCCTTCGGCCAGAGGAAGATCGGTTTTAGGAAATTTAGTTCCTTTGGGTAAATTATGGCGAACTGGAGCTAATGATAATTCAACAATATCTTTTAGTGATGATGTAGTGATTAACGGTAAGACTTTAAAGAAAGGTAAATATGCTTTATATACGATTCCTAATATCCAAAGTTGGGACGTATTATTTTATACCGAAACCAATAATTGGGGTACACCTAAGGAATTTGATGAAGCAAAAGTGGCTTTGAAAACTACTGTTAACGAAGAAGCCTTGATTAAACCGGTTGAAACATTTACATTGGCAATTGGAAATTTAGATGCTAATTCGGCTACTTTGGATATTGCCTGGGAGAATTCATTTGTTTCTTTAAAGTTTGAAGTGCCTACGCAAAAAAAAGCGATTGCCAGTATCGAAAAAGCATTAGCCGGTCCTACACCGGAAGAATTTTATACTGCTGCTCAATATTATTATCAGTCTAATGGTGATATTGAAAAAGGAAGAACTTATATTGATAAAGCCGTTGAATTATCTAAATCGGTTCCTTTTTATTATTTGAGATTAAAATCGTTAATTCAGGCGAAGCAAGGAGACAAAAAAGGTGCTATAGAAACAGCAAAATGGTCTATTTCGGCTTCAGAGGCTGCCGGAAATAAAGAATATGTTGAAATGAACAAAGCCAGTATAGACGAATGGAGTAGGTAATTATTTCAGCTCTTTAATAAAAGAAAAAATGGCTGTCCACTAAGCGGACCAAATGAAAAAGAGGCCACAATCCCGATAGCTATCGGGACTGATTAAACAGATTAAAACAGATTTTTTAAGCTTTTTGTAAATTACAATCTGCAAAAAAAATCAGTTAAAATCAGTTTCACCTGCCTGTCGGCAGACAGCTCTGTGTGCATTCTCAATAATTGGTATAATAAAAGGATAGTCATTAAATCATTAAAGAAAAAATCCCATTCGAGCAAAATTGTACGAATGGGATTTTTTTTTGGATTAGACTTTTCTATGCTTAAAAATTGTGGCTTGTAACAAAGAAGAAAGAACAATCGTCATCATGGCTCCAATAAAATTCAGCCACAAATACCCCAGTTTTTCTTCGCCACTTGGATAGATGTAAATAGCAAAATAGTAGATAATAAAAATGGTTAACTGACTAAATAAAGCACTGTAAAAAATAGCTTTTGCCTTTACAAATTTGATGTAAAAACCCACTAAGAAAATCCCTAATACGGTTCCGTAAAATATAGAACCTACAATATTTACTAATTGGATTAAATTTTCAAACAGTGTTCCAACACAGGCAAAAAGTATCGCTATGATTCCCCAAAATAAGGTGAAAAATTTAGTAGCATTCAAATAATGTTTTTCGGTTTTGGGTTCTTTTAAATTTCTTTTGTAAATATCTATAGCCGTTGTAGATGCTAAGGCGGTAAGTCCGGAAGCTGTGGATGACATGGCGGCCGAGATAATTACCGCAAGCAATAATCCAATTAAACCTTTGGGCAAATAATGCAGAATGAAATGGAAGAAAACATAATCTTTATCGTTGGTTTCACTGCCTTTGTCGGCTTTTAGAATAATTTCTTTGGCATGATCTCTAAGGTCTTTTTCTTTGGTCGAAATAGCTACTAATTCTTTTCTAAGAATCGGATTGTCATAATCCTGATTCAATTGGTCGATATACAGCAGATTGATAACTTTTTTATCTTCTGAAAGAACTTCTAATTGCTTTTCTAAAGCATGGTATTCGTCTTTGTATTTGGATTTTTCAATTGCAGCTTTATTATTTGGATTGAAATTTAAAGGAACAGGATTGAATTGGAAAAATACAAAAACCATAACCCCGGTCAGCAATATAAAAAACTGCATAGGTACTTTTAAAAAACCATTCATGATTAATCCCATCTGGCTTTCTCGAACCGATTTTCCGGATAAATACCGTCCTACTTGCGATTGATCGGTTCCAAAATAAGCCAAAGCCAGAAAAAAACCACCTGTTATTCCGCTCCAAAGTGTGTATTTTTCTTCAGGATCGGTAGAAAAATCAACAATATCCATTTTGTCATTAGCTCCGGCAATATGAAGGGCATTGCTAAAAGTCATGTCGTTAGGAAGGAAATGAAGTATTAGAAAAAAAGTAATGAACATCCCAGACATAATTACAAACATCTGTTGTTTTTGGGTTACGTTTACCGCCTTAGTTCCTCCTGAAAAGGTGTAAATGATAACCAGAATACCAATAACAATATTCATATAACTAAGATTCCAACCCAGTAATGCCGATAAAATAATGGCTGGTGCATAGATGGTTAATCCTGTTCCGAGACCTCTTTGGAATAAAAAAAGAATAGCTGCTAAGGAACGGGTTTTTAAGTCAAATCGTTTTTCTAGGTACTCATAAGCAGTAAAAACTTTGAATTTATGATAAATGGGAATAAATGTCAAACAAATGACAATCATGGCTATGGGTAAACCAAAATAAAATTGCACAAAACCCATTCCGTCATGGTAAGCCTGTCCCGGTGTGGATAAAAAAGTAATAGCACTGGCCTGAGTAGCCATTACCGAAAGACCTACGGTGTACCAGGGGGTTTCGTTACTCCCTAGAATAAAGTCTTCTACGTTTTTACTTCCTTTGGTTTTCCAGGCTCCATAAAATACAATGAAGAGCAGGGTGATAATTAATACAATCCAGTCAAATAATTGCATAGTTTAAGAGTATAATTTCATTATTGAATAAAAGAACAAGATGTATATTACATTGGCAACGAGTACCCAGGTATAATTTGTTTTCCAGTTTTTCTCTTTTGGTTGTTCCATTTTATGTGTTTTTATTCTTTGAGGTTAAAAATTTCTGATTCAGGTGTTTTTAACGCAATCATATTAGCCAGTAATCGATACGCTCCGGAAACTCCCATTGGCAATTCTCTAAACAAACTTAAACCGGTATAGATATATTGTCCTTTTCCGTAAGTAGCCACTAATAAAGCTCCTTTTTTAGGCGTTTCTCCTTTGTCATGTGATGATAGAATAGGGGTGAAGGCTGAGTCGAATTCATTTGGATAATACAACCCCTGTTCCTGTGTCCAGCCTTTAAAATCTTTTTGTGTAATTTGATTAGGATAATTCAAAATCGGATGATTTGGAGCAAGGAATTCCACTGTGGCATTTTCATCGGTAACCCGGTCTTGGGATATTGTTAGTGGATAAGGTGCAATGTTATGAGGGATATTCGAATCGGGAGTATTGTATTGTACAATTAATGTTTTTCCTTTTTTTACAAATTCCAGCAATAGATGCTGTCTGATTTTTAATCCTGATAAAGTATTATAAGCGCGAATTCCAGTTATGATAACATCAAAATTGGTTAAGCTTCGGGAGTTAATTTCTTCAGGACTTAGTATGCTAACACTATATCCCATTTGGCTTAAGCATTCAGGAACTTCATCACCGGCACCCATGATGTAGCCAATTCTTTCATTGGTGGTTTTTAAATCGAGTTTTTTAAATTTGGCTTCAGCCGGCAATAAAACCTGCTGTTTGGAAATATGATCGTAATTGATGATAATTTGCTCTTTTTCCAGCTTTTTATTGTTGATGGTTACACTGCTTTTTGCTATTACTTCCGAAGGATTTTCCGGCGGAGTAACATCAAAATACAATGTTTTTTCCATCTCTTTTTTTTCCAGACTGAAAGCAATTGTAGCTGGGGTTACCTGCCAGTTATCAGCTAATTCCAGTTGTACATTTCCTTCGATATTGTCTTTTCCGGCCTTAACCTGAACGGCCATTTTTTTAGTTTTTCCGTCGTTAAAAAAAGAAACCTGATCTAGTATTTTAGTGCTGGCATCAGGTATAATGTCGAGATAATTATACATTTCTCCTTTTACTTTGTCATTGTATTTATAGACAACATCACGCTCAAATGGAATGATAATATCATTTATTTTAATGTTAAATTGAATTTTAACCTCTCTTATAATATCCGGAATTCCAATGTTTTGTTGCTCAGTAACCTCATACATTCCGGTTGTTCCTTTGTTTTTGAGCCAATAAGGTTGGCTGTATTCTAAATTTTCGTCTAATTCTAAATCAATAGTAGTTTTTTCGGCAATATTGGTGCTTAATTTTGTATTTAAAATAATGTTTTTTTGATTAGGAAAAAGACTGATGCCACTTAATTCCATTGGAATAGCACTTCGGTTAATGGCTTCCAGTTTTAATTTGACAGTACTTCCGGGAGTGGCTTGTTGTACGTTGGAAACGGCTTCCAGATACAAACCACTACAGCCGGCAATAATATTTTTTAGCTCTTCTAATTTTATGGATTTCCAATGATTTTCGTCTAAAGAAGCTATCATTTGGTAGGTTTTAATTAAATCAGGAAGTGATGCCGAAGGATTAGAAAAATTGAATTTCGATTCAATTTGGTTAAGTAATTCTCCAATTGCTTTTCCGCCTTTTACGCGATTCCAGCTCGTGTCAATGCCATCAAAAATATTCGATTTATTGTTTAATTTTTCGCCGTTAATTAGTTCCAAATATTCCGTATCCTGACCACGACTGCCTGTACTTCCAAAACCCTGAGATTTATGGCTGCTTCTGCTTAAAGCTGCAATTTCCTGATTGGATTTTCCTGTTTCGGCATAATAAACACCGGTTTCCATACTAATAAATTTGGATTTATCAGCCTGGTCAAATTTTTCCTGATTTCCGTAAAACCAAATGGAAGGATTAAAGAATAAACGTTTGGGTTGCCAGGTACTAAACCATTTTAGCTGCTCTGGGAAACGTTTTGGATTATTGGCTAGTTTAAAACTTTCAACACTTAAAATTGCCGAAGCGGTATGATGGCCGTGGGTCGTTCCTGAGGTGCGATGGTCAAAACGATTGATGATAACATCAGGTTGGAATTTTCGAATTGTCCAAACCACATCGGCCAAAACTTTTTCACGATCCCAAATTTCGAAAGTCTCATTCGGGTTTTTAGAAAAACCAAAATCATTGGCACGGGAAAAAAATTGTTCTCCACCATCAATTTTTCGGGCTTCAATCAATTCCTGAGTACGAATTACACCTAATAATTCTCTTAATTCAGGTCCTATTAAATTTTGTCCTCCATCGCCGCGGGTTAATGATAAATAAGCAGTTCTTGCTTTTTTATCATTCGATAGATAAGAAATTAATCGGGTGTTTTCGTCATCGGGATGTGCTGCAATGTAGAGAACGCTCCCTAGAAAATTCAGTTTTTGAATTTGGTTGTAAATTTCAACTGCATTCCATTTTTGTGGTTTTTGAGCTGATGTAAATTGAAAGAATAATAAGGATAGCAGAATAATTAAAAATCTATTTTCTAGTGTTTTTTGCATAATTTTTCTCAATAAGCTCAAATGTAGTAATTATTTTTTTGGAATAAAATCATTATCGGGGGCTTTGTCCAATGCTTAACAAACAGAAAGGCGAATTCCAATTTGAAATTCGCCTTTAATTTTTTGTATGATTTGATTAACGGTTTCTGTGTCCGTAGTGATTTCCTCTATCGCGTCTGTCGTCTCTGTCATCTCTATCGTATCGATCGTATCGATTTTTTGATTTATAGTTATCGGCATAACGGTTGTCATTATAACGACGACCTTCTACATATCTAGGGTGATAATTTCTATTATCATGATATCTAACATTGTGATTGTTGAAATAAGCATAAGGACGATTTCCGTGGTAACCTCTCAAGGCAATTCGATGGGCACGATTCAAATCACAGCCTCTGTATTGTACCGGAACGTATCTGGTGCGAACCCAATTTCCATTGTTTAAATAAACATACAAAGAGGCATTTACATCGTAATATGCTTCAATTTCAGGGATGTAATAAAAATCTACATTTACATGGTTTTGAGGTACCCAGGCTGGTCTAACAACTACTGCCGGTGCTCCTATGTTTACATTAATTGAAACTTGTGCTTGTGAAGTACTTGCTGCAAATAAAATGATTCCTGTTGCGATTAATTTTAAAGTTCTCATGATTTCTATATTTTAAAGTTACTTGGGGTTTATGATTTATTTTCTACTTATGTTAGTTGTTTTCAATTACTGTGCCAAAAATATTTTGTTAACTTAGTTTTAACTTTTTTAATCTTAGATTGAAAAAAAGTATTCCAAAACATTCGTTGCTATAAAACTTTTTTCTACGATTAATATTTCCTAAAAAACTAATATATTTTGTTTTTTAGTATGCAATTAAAGTCTTTTCGGATTTTTTTCTTTCTCTTTATTATATCAGTATCGAATTGTTTTATCAATTTTTTTCTTTCTTTTTATAGAATAGTTTTTTTAGTATTTAATTCAATTTGCGTGCCAATATTGTTTTTGTTAACATAATTTTAACTATTTAAAATAGCTTAAAAAAAAGAAACGCAGTTAGCGTTTCTTTAGTATTTGAGGAGTTAAAATTTAACGTTTATTATTTCCGTGACCTCCACCCTGATTCTGTTTGTTGTTCCCGGAATTATTTTTGTTAGGGTGGTTTCCTTTGCTATAATTAAAATCACGTTTGTTGTCGTGTTTGTAATCGTAGTGCTTCCCTATATTTTTTTGTGGTTTACCTTTATATCCTTTATAATATTTTGCTTTGTGAGCTTTATAATGAATATAAGGTTTTTTTCCGTGATAATCCGTTAAGACTACTTTGTAACCTCGATACAAGTCATAATTTCGGTAGTGTACAGGAAGCTGTCTTGAACGAATCCATCTTCCGTTTCCAAAATAAATAAATTGCGAAAGACGAATGTCATAATAAGCCTGAATGTCAGGAATATAATAGAAATTTACATTCGAATATCCTGCAGGTCCCCAAGCTGGCGGAGCTCCAATGTTTACATTGACTGAAACCTGAGCCTGTGTGGCACTCGTTACTAATAATATAATTCCTGCTGCGATTAATTTTAAAGTTTTCATAATTCTATTTTTTTAGGGTTATTCAATTCTTTAGATTCCAAAAGCCAATTATTGTGCCAAAAAAGCTATTGAATGTTTAAATTTGAGTTTAACAAAACAGCTCATCCTTTTGGAATGAGCTGTTTTTAGCTTGTATTTTATTGATTATTAAAGCAATAGGATTAATATCAGAATGATAATAATTATAGCACCAACAGATAAATAAACACCATGACCAGATGCTTTTAAATTGTTTTTAATGGTTTTAACTTCTGTTCTTAATTCTTTTTTTTCAGAAGAAGATAAGTTTGACTTATCCATTTCTTTGATTTCATTTAATCGATTGAGCATCGTTTTAACTTCTGCAGGAATTTCTTTTGGCGTATCAGAAGTGTTTTTTTCTGTTGCATAGGTGCCGGTAGGTAGTACGCATATTGACAGTATCATTACCATCAAATAAAAGTTTAGTTTTTTCATATTTAAAAAAATTAGATTAAAATTGATATTTCTTTCTATAAAGATACTGATTAATTAATTGGTAATCAATTAATAAGGTTTTCTTTTCTTTTATTTGAAAGATATTGTTTTTGGTTTTGCCAATTCAAAATTTTGAAATCCAAAATCAGTAGTTTCAAACGCATTTGTTTTGAAAATATTATCTCCCTGAAACGGAATATTAGGATAATAAGCTATAGATAATTGAAAGGCACTAAATACTAAATAATCATTGTTAATAATGGCTCCTATCCCAATTTTTGAATAGGTTTTGTTAGTGTGAATTGGATTGTTCTTATTGCCCAATACTGCGATGGAATAATTAAAATAGGGATTGAAACGAAATCCCCAAATTGACTTTGGGGAGTACGATTGAGTTTGTAAAGTAAATATTAGTTTTTGAGTACCGTAAACAGGACTGTTAAATCCTTGAATACCATTATTTTCGTTTATAGTTAGTAAATCGCCTAAGCTTTTTTCTCTATTGATACCAATGATTATTTGAGGTTTGATAAATTGTCTGAATTTCCAATTTCCAATTTCGATGATATTAGTGAAATAATTAGCTTGAAAACTGATGGCACTCTGTTCCTTTTTAGCTTGTTTAAAAAAACTGCCTACCTCAAAATTGGTACTTAAAAATCCCCATGAATGGTAATTGCCAAAAGATATCTGAGCTCCTAAATAAGGACTCCATTTTGAATTTTTGTACCGATAACCACCCGTTATTCCGTAGATCCGTCCTACAGGTACGTCTTCCGTTTGTCCGTTTTTAAAAATGTAACGGTCTTCAATAAATTGTCTGGTGTTGATTCCTATTCCCGTTAAAAGTAATTTTTCAGAGTCATAAAAATCTGTTGGATCTAATGTTTCTGAAGGTTCAATTAGATAATTTAAGTTTGAAAAACAGGCGGCAATAATCAAATTGGTTGTACGTTCTGTAATGGTGTCTGCTTTGATAATACGAAAAGCTCTTCCAGCCCAAAAAATATGATTGTTGTATTTGAAATTTTGGGAGATATAGTTTTCCTCTACATCCTGAATACTGTCTTTTAGGTAATTTTGATTAAGTGCAATTCCGGCTGCCCATTTGGTTAATGGAGAATAAAAAGGACGTTCGATAGTAATGCCTTTAGAATAATAACGATCAAAATCGACACTATATTTTACTTCGGTTCTAATGAATGAATTTTTGATATTAGGAATCAGATAACTAATATTATTGGCCTCTTTTCCATCACTTTTTCGATTGGAGTAGTAATAATCTAATTGATGTCCCAATCCGAAAAAATTACGTTCTTTGAGTCCCAATCCTGTTTTTGAATTTGAAATATTGAATTTAGGTATTGAACTCCAGGAGTCCAGAACGCGAACAAAAACATCTACAGAATCTGATTTTGGAGCTGCTAATTTCTCGGTAATAGTTACCCTGTTTATAAAGTTTTGAGCTCTTAAAATACGTTCGGATTCTTTTATTTCAAGTAAGCTGTAACGCTTGTTTTTTGAAAAAAGCAATAAGTTTCTTATCGCTATTTTTTTTGATTTCAGATGCGCCCGGTTTCCTGTTCTCTCGGACCAGTTTTTAGGGATTTTGTCAATATCACTATCTGAATATCCAAATGGATCAAGTGTAGTAATAATAATATTTCGAATGATTTTGCCCTCTACCTTTAAATGCTTTGGAACAATAATCTTTTTTTTGATCTTTTGAGACTTTGCAGGCTTGAATACTAAGCGATGAAAAAATTTAGCCGTTTTGTTTTTCGGTGGAGTTACAATGCCACTAAGTACAGTACTACTGTCTTTTGGTATTAGTTTGTCTTGCGAAAATAAAAATTGGTGACAAAGGAAAATTATAGCATAAACAGTTATTTTATGATTAAATAGCATGATAGGATTGTTTAAAAGGTTTTATAAAAGTTACCTTTCCTATAAAGTTACTTATAAATACCTTATAAACTGTTTTTTATGCAATTAATCTGTAAATTCTTTCTCCTCATGTAGATTAGGAAGTATAGAAACTCCTTTTTGAAAAAACAGATTGTTGGGGTAAATAACTATTTCTCCATCTTTGTTTTTTATGGTTACATGAAAAGCCCCAATATCTTCAATTTCGCCTATAATAGGAAAATCTTTGTCTAAAATTTGAATTACATCGCCAATTTTAAAGGGAAAAGAAAAGAATAAGATGACACCTGCGGTAATATTGCTCAAAATAGACCATTGGGCAATCATAACAACACCGGCCACCCCTATGACTGTTGCGACCGAAGCAATTCCTGAAATAATTTCTTTTGAACTTACTCCCCAAATAATAATAAAAGCAATAGCTGCCAGAATATTTATCAGTAAGTGAATGTATTTAATAACTAAATTAGTTCTGTTTTCAATGATATGAGTGCTTTTAGCAAATTTGCGGACTAATTTTGTGGATGTAATTCGTAAAATAATCAGAATTAATACTACTATACCGCTGGCAATTGACTCGGTTGTAAAATTATTTAGAAAATTCATTTGTTTCGTTTTTAAGCTAAATTACTCAAATATTGATATACTTTATCTACCGGAAGTCCAATAACATTGGCATAAGACCCCTCTATTTTTGCAACTCCCACAAAACCAATCCATTCCTGAATTCCGTAAGCACCAGCTTTATCAAAAGGTTTGTAATTTTCGATATAATACCTAATTGCTTCATCGCTTAATTCATTGAAAGTAACTTTGGTTATTTCGTATATAACTTCTGTTTTTGTATTGGTTTTAAAACAAACCGAGGTAATTACTTCGTGAGTAGCATTTGATAATGATTTTAAAATTTCAAAAGCGTCTTCTTTGTCTTTTGGTTTACCCAAGGCTTTTTCGTTGTGCCAAACAAGAGTATCGCTGGTAACCAAAACTTCGTTGTCTTTTAGTTCACCATCAAAAGCAGCGGCTTTTAATTCGGCCAGATAATTAGTGATTGCCTCTCTTTTTAATTCCGGAGGAAATATTTCTTCAATTTCTTTTAATCGAATTTCAAAATCCAAATCCAAATCTTTGAAAAACTGCTGTCTTCTGGGTGAACCCGAAGCTAATATGATTTGATAGTTTTTTAATTTATTTCGAAGCATGATATTGTATATTTAAAGTGATAAACAGAATAGATAAAATTCCGAAAAATAAGATCCATTTCAGGACTTTACTCAATTTCTGAAAGTCGGTTTTTGATTGTGAATTCCAAATTTTAATGCTAAAATAGAGAATAGGTCCTAAAACAAATAACAAACTATAAATGGTGGCTGCAATCAAATTATTAGTCACCAAATAATTATTGATGTAAATAAGCAGGATAATTGCAGGAATAAAGCTTAAAGCAAAAACTAATTTTGTTGTTTTTTGAACGCCCAAAACAATTGCTAAGGTGCGCATTCCTTGTTTAGAATCGCCGTCGAAATCTTCTAAATCTTTAACAATTTCACGTAATAAATTGATGATAAAAGCAAAAATAGCATAGTCTAAAAGAATTGAAAACATACTAGCCATTATTTCCTTATTGGTAGTGTCAGTTGCCGGAAAAATGTCGAAAATCCCAATGATAATAACACTTAATGACAATAACAAAGCCACAACTATATTGCCCAAAAGTGGCATTTGTTTTAAACTGGTAGCATAAATATATAAAGTTGCAGCAATTAGAACAAAAATCGCTGCAAAATTAGGTCGCATGATTACATTGGATAAATAAAATCCAATAGCAACTCCACTAATATTTAATAAGGCATAAATATTATAAGCCTGGTTTTCCGAAATAAATTTACCTACAATGACCTTATTCGGTTTGTTTTCTTTGTCGGTTTCCTGATCAAAAATATCATTGATTACATAACCCGCCGCCGCGATTAAAACTGTACTTAAAACCAATAGACCGTATTGCCAATCAGCCAGGGCCAAATCAATTTTTTGTAATTTCAAAAAACCATATCTGAAAATGATTTGCATCAAGGCTAGCATCAACAGGTTTTTGTATCTAATGAGATTTAGGAAGGACATGGGTTAGAAGTTAGAAGTTAGGAGTAGGGAGTTGGAAGCTAGAAGCTAGAAGTTGGAAGATTTCAGAAAACAGAAAGCAGGAGGCGTAATACAGATTTTAAAAAACTTCTGGCTTCCAACTTCTAGCTTCCCACTTTTAATCGTATTTTGCGTTAAAACTTTCCATCCATTTCCCTTGTACTTTCATTACTTGTTCAATAACATCCCGAACAGCGCCTTTTCCACCATTTTTGTGCGAAATGTATTTAGAAATCCCTTTGATTTCCGGTGAGGCATCCTGAGGGCAAGTTGGTAAAGCTACTAATTTCATCACATGATAATCAGGAATATCGTCACCCATGTATAGAATGTTTTCTTGTTTGATTTGGTGAATATCGATGAATTCATCAAAGGTTTCAACCTTGTCCGGTGTTCCTAAATGAATGTTGGTGATACCCAGATTTCGCAAACGCACACGCACGCCTTCGTTGCTTCCGCCTGAAATAATACAAACATTGTAGCCGCTGTCAACCGCTGCTTTCAACGCATAACCATCGCGAATGTTCATGGTTCTTAGCATTTCGCCATCAGGGCTTACAAATACGGAGCCATCAGTAAGTACACCATCAACATCAAAAATAAAAGTAGTGATGTCGTTCATTATTTCTTTATAACTTTTTGCCATTATCTTGAATCGATTGGGTTAGGATTTTATATATAGTGAGTTGTGTTTCATTGGTTAAAAAGGCTTCATGCGCTGCAATGGTTTTCTGATCCTTGCGAATTGCCGGTCCTGTTTGTGCCTCGTTAGGAGAAAGAGTTGCCAGTTTTTCCATCGTTTCCTGTATCAAAGGTTTTAGAATATCAAAAGGGATTTGGTTTTTCTGACAAATATCATTTCCAATTGAGTAGAGGTGATTGGTAAAATTATTGACAAAAACGGCTGCAACATGGAGTGCTTTTCGTTGTTCTGAATTGATTGCGTGTACTTTATCCGAAATACTTTTGGCAATTTTGTCCAAAACCTGAAAATCAGGCGCATTTTCGGCTTCTAAGCAAATAGGAATTGTCTTAAAATCGACTGTTTTTCCTTTGGTGAATGTTTGTAAAGGATAAAAAACACCTTTTCGGTTGTTGTTATGCAAAGCAGTCAAAGGCATGCTGCCGGAAGTATGCACTACCAAACGATTTTTAAACGGAAGTTGCTTAGAAACAGTTTCGATTGCATCGTCAGAAACGGCAATGATATACAAATCAGCTTCTTGTAAATCAGAATAGTCGGTAATGATTTGTTCCGGGCGAAGTAAGGTCACTAATGTTTCTCTTTTTCTCGAAAATACCTGCGCCAACTCCATTTCACTGCCCGATTTTTCAAGGTTTTGAAATGTAGCGATAAGATGTTGGGCTACATTTCCAGAGCCAATAATACTTACTTTAATCATAGGGTAAAATTAAGAAAAAAACTCGTTTTTCAAATTTATAAAAAGAACAGCAATTAGACTGGTACTATATTCGGTTTTAAAATAAGTAAAAACAAGAAGCATCTGTTATGGTAGTAATTTAGTATAAAAAAAGAAATGAGTTAGTGTTTTCCTAACTCATTTCTTAAATCTGATTTTACTTGATGTCGATAACTTTTGCAGCTTTGGGCTTTGCCTCTTCTTTTTTAGGGATTGTGATGGATAAAATTCCATTTTCATATTTAGCCGAAATTTTTTCATCATTCACTAATTCAGGAAGACTGAAAGATCTTCTAAAGGACTGGTAGCTGAATTCTTGTTTGGTAATTCTTTCTCCATCCTTAACTTCATTGCTTAGTTTTTTTTCTGAAGAAATAGTCAATAAATCATTATCCAGTTCAATTTTGAAATCTGATTTTTCAAAACCGGGAGCCGCAACCTCTACAAAGAAAGAATCTTTGTTTTCTTTGATATTTAAAGAAGGTAGAGTGGTGTTGGTTTTTGAAAAATTGTCTCTATTCCAACCTTCAAAATCATTATTAAAAAATTTGTCAAATAAACTAGGCCATTGGTTTTGATACTTAACAATTGTCATAATAAATAATTTTTTAAGTTAAACATTGCTTTTTTATTTGAAATAACAAAGAAAATGCCATTTGCAATAAACTGACAATAAGTAAGTTGTTTGCTTTTGTTAGGCTTTTTTGTTTCTAAAAATTTTAATAATTTTTAAGAAAGAAATGTCAATTTTTCAGGTTGTAAACTATAGTAAAGTCAAATTTAGTTTTGTTAAAAAGCTATATTCTATAGAATTCCAAAGCTTTCTGTAAAATTGTTTCAATTGTTTTTATGGGTAAATCCTGGTTTGGGTTGACTTTTAAAACTTTCATTTTTTTTCGGTCTCCTTCTTCTAATTCGGGAAAGTCAAGGAGTTTTCCTTCTACCATAAGAATATAAGGTTCGTTTGTTTTTTTATTGGTCCATAAATAGCAGAATATCTTCTTTTTATAGCAAAAACAGGGCATTCCCCATTTTTGTGTTTCGTTTATGTCTTTGTCCTGATTTAAGATAATACTCCGCAACGCCAGCAAGCAACTCTGGTTGGGTTCGGTTTTGTTTAGGTAATAGTTTTCTAGAGCTTCCATCAATTTTTCTCTTTTGTGTAAAACTGTTTTAGGACAACGCATTAATTCGTTATCAATTTTCAAGTAGTATGAATATCGTTATTTGTATTGCTTTTTATGTATAGATAATTAAAGCTTCTCTTTTGTAGGTACAAGTGGGACGTTTGTGCTAGAGTGGGAAAATTTAATTTTTCTTTACTGAATACCTTGTTGTTTCTTCAAATAATTTTGTTGAAAATTTACTGCGTTTTTTGAATTCAGAAATTTGTTTGTTACTACCTATTTGTTTGAAATACTGAGGATTATTGTTATGATAATCACCATCTCCGATGAATATGTAGCATTTGCAGAAATCTCTGACTGCATTTTTAAATTCTATTAAGGATACAGAATTTCGAGAGATTTTATTATTTATTATTTTTATAGCATCCTCTCCACCTAAATAGATTGATTTATTAGAAATAAAAAGTTCACCTGAACTTCCGTTGATTATTTTCCACTGGCTTTG
Organism: Flavobacterium commune; assembly: GCF_001857965.1. Taxonomy (NCBI): domain Bacteria; kingdom Pseudomonadati; phylum Bacteroidota; class Flavobacteriia; order Flavobacteriales; family Flavobacteriaceae; genus Flavobacterium; species Flavobacterium commune. The sequence goes on from NZ_CP017774.1 coordinate 3,013,555, forward strand.
TCCTTTCTTTAAAAATAAGCAAAGTTTCTGTCCTTTTTTAGCTTTTTCAAATCTATTATCACAAGTCCACTCTTCAAACATTTGTACAGATATTGTCTTATACGCTTTTCCTTTTAGAGTTTCACTTATTTTGAATATATAGGTATCGTTTTTTACAATATCAATTTCTCCCATAACAATTAAATCTGAGATCCCTGCAATTATACTTAAAGGTAAAATCATTTTTTTTGCTTGAACTTTGAATGAGGATAAAATAATGAATAAAATTAAAATTTTCTGTTTCATGTTTTACTATATTATTCTCAAATATATTAAAATATTCTTACAAAATGTATTTTAGAAATAAATGTTTTTGAACGATAAAACCCTGTCAGCCTTTTAAACTCTGACAGGGTTGCTAATAGTTGAATTGCTGAAAAAGAATATATTACTCCACAATAATCCCATGCTTATACAGCAAGCCTTTTAACCCTTCAAGCGCGAATTGCGCTTTTTTTAATTTGGTTTTCGAGGGGTCGATGGTGTAGTTGTAGCTCGTTCTAAAATCGACTTTGTTGGCGATGGCTTTTTCAAATTCCGAGCGGTACAAATCGCAGTTGTAAAATTGAGCTCCGGTTAAATCAGTAGCCATAAAATCAACAGCAATCAGACTGGAATTGTTAAACGAGATACCTTTTAGTTTCAAGGCGTAGAATTTAGAGAAATCTAAGGCGCAGTTGTTAAAGTGAATTTCGAAGATGAGTTTGTCGCTCATAGCAAAATTGACTTCTTTGATTTGGCAATCATTAAAAAATACGGTTCTAAAAGCCGTGTGATTGATTTTAGCATTATCAAAAATGCAGTGGTTGAACTGGCAATCTATAAAAGTGACGCCTATGAGATTACATTCAGAAAAATTGCAATTGGTAAATGAGCAGCTTTCAAATTCTTTAAGGTTGAGCGTTTCCAGACCATAATGGAGGTTGTTGTAGTGTTGGTCAAAGAAATACTCAGTCATTTTTTTAAGTTAGAAGTTAGAAGTGGGAAGTTAGAAGTAGGCAGATTTTAGAAAATTGCGTTCTGCATTCTAAAATCTGCCTTCTGCTTTCTGATATGTAAAATTTATTAAAGGTTCTCGATACATTTTTTGTTTCGTTTCACTACACAAAAAACACTCGAACTGACGTTTCCAAAAATCTGCAATCTATTCTTCTTCTTTCTGTCCCATCATCATCAGATAAGCTTTCAGGAATTCGTCAATTTCGCCGTTCATTACGCCATCGACATTGCTGGTTTCACATCCTGTGCGGACGTCTTTGACTAATTTATAAGGTTGCATCACGTAATTGCGTATTTGCGAACCCCATTCGATTTTCATCTTTCCGGCTTCGATATCGGCGCGTTGTGCCTGTTTCTTTTTCAATTCGATTTCGTACAATTGAGAGCGAAGCATTTGCATGGCACGCTGTCTGTTGTCTTGCTGCGAACGGGTTTCAGAACACTGAATCTGGATTCCTGTAGGCTTGTGATACAGCTGTACTTTGGTTTCCACCTTATTTACGTTCTGTCCTCCGGCACCACTGGAGCGGGAAGTGGTAATTTCGATATCGGCAGGATTAATGTCGATTTCGATACTGTCATCCACCAATGGATACACATAAACAGAAGCAAACGAGGTGTGACGCTTGGCATTACTGTCAAACGGAGAAATACGCACCAATCGATGCACTCCATTTTCGCCTTTTAGATAGCCAAAAGAATAATCGCCTTCAAATTCTAAGGTCACGGTTTTGATTCCCGCAACGTCGCCTTCCTGATAGTTCAGTTCTTTTATTTTGAAACCGTATTTTTCACCCCACATCATGTACATACGCATTAGCATTGAAGCCCAATCGCAACTTTCGGTTCCACCGGCACCGGCTGTAATTTGCAAAACAGCACTCAAAGTGTCTCCTTCATCCGAAAGCATATTTTTAAATTCGATGCCTTCGATATGATTTTGAGTCAGTTGGTATTGTTCGTCAAGTTCGTCTGATGTGAGTTCGCCTTCTTTGTAAAATTCGTAGGCGAGCTGCAATTCCTCAGTTAAGGCAACGGCTTTGTCGTAGTCTTCAATCCACTTTTTTTTGTTTCGAAGATTCTTTACAATAAGTTCGGCTTCTTTGGCGTTGTTCCAAAAATCCGGAGCAAAGGTTTTCTCTTCTTCGTTAGAAATTTCGATAAGTTTAGCATCGACGTCAAAGATACCTCCTCAACGCACCAAGGCGCTCCACAATACCTTTTATTTGTTCGGTAGTTGTCATAAAATGTGTAATTTTGTTGCGCAAAAATAGTAAAAAAAATCACGTAGGGACTACAGACACTGTATCTCTATTAAAAATATAAAAATGCAAATAAATTTAGTTAGTGATACGGTTACGAAACCGTCCTACGAAATGTTACAATATATGTTTAACGCCGATGTAGGGGATGATGTCTATAAACAAGACCCTACGGTTGTTGAGTTAGAAGAGAGAGTGGCGGCTATTTTTGGGATGGAAGCGGGCTTGTTTTTTCCTTCGGGGACTATGGCAAATCAAACGGCCATAAAACTGCATACCCAACCGGGTGAACAATTAATAGCCGATAAACATTCGCATATATTTCATTTTGAAGCTGGTGGCGTTTCTTTTAACAGTGGGGTTTCCTGCTGCTTAGTTGAAGGAAATCGCGGAATGATTACCGCTGATCAGGTGGCCGCTGCAATCAATAAGCCTGATTTTTACCACAGTCCGTTAACGAGTTTGGTTTGTCTTGAAAACACAACCAATATTGGTGGTGGTGCCTGTTATGAAATGGAGGATTTGCAAAAAATAAAAGCCGTTTGTGAGGAGAATAATTTGAAATTACACCTGGATGGTGCCCGAATCTGGAATGCTTTGGTGGCCAAAAGACAGAATCCGAAAGATTTTGGGAAACTATTTGATACTATTTCGGTTTGTTTCTCAAAAGGATTGGGAGCGCCTGTAGGTTCGGTTTTGTTAGGCGATAAAAAAACAATTCAGCGTGCTTTGAGAATCCGAAAAGTATTGGGAGGTGCTATGCGTCAATCGGGATATTTGGCGGCAGGTGCAATTTATGCTTTGGAAAATAATATCAAATTGTTAACCGAAGATCACCGAAGAGCTAAGGAATTGGCAAATATTTTGAAGAAAAAAACTTGGGTAGCCTCGGTGGAGCCTGTAGAAACCAATATTTTAATTTTTTCTTTAGTTCCGGAATATAAAGACGATGATTTGATTGAGAAATTAAAACAAAAAAACATCTCGATTAGTGCCGTTGGAAATAGAAAATTAAGAATGGTGACGCATTTGGATTATCGCGAGGTAATGCACACCTATGTAATTGAAACCTTGGCGAAAATGTAGATTGAAGTTAGAGGTTAGAAGTTTTACAAAGTGTCTCAACTTCTAACCTCTAACTTCTAATTTCTTTACTTAAAAAGATTGTCCATTCCAGGAATCATTGGCATATCCATTTTGGCAACTGCATCCAGTTCGGCTTCGTTTACTTTAGTTGCTTTTTCGATAGCTTTATTGATAACCAAAATCATATAATCTTCCAGTTGTTCTTTGTCTTCCAATAATTCATCGGCAATAGTGATGGATTTTATTTTTCTATTGGCAGTAATGGTTACTTTTAATAAACCATCTGTACTTTGCTCGTCAACAAGAACGGTATCTAGACGTTTTTTAGTCTCTTCAATTTTATTTTGGGTTTCTTTTAATTTACCCATCATTCCCATTAAATCCATTTTTATTTTTTTTAATAATTAGTTTACGAAATTACTATTTTTACGCTGAATACAATGTTAAAATTGATGAAAAAGGGGCTCGTATTAGAAGTTGTTTCAACTATTTTTGTGCGAGCTTTTACATAAATGTGAAGATTTACCAGATGATAGAAAAATTACAACCGCCTGTTGCTAAAAAGATAGCTACCGAATTTGAAAAGTTTGGTGATGTACGAATCGATAATTATTTTTGGTTAAAAGATCGCGAAAATCCGGAGGTTATCGATTATCTCAACAAGGAAAACGAATATTACCAACAGATGACAGCTCATACGCAGGATTTCCAAACGCAATTGTATGAGGAAATGAAGGCCAGAATTAAAGAAGACGATGAGTCGGTTCCATATTTGTACAATGGCTATTATTACATCACCCGATATGAAACGGCTAAAAACTATCCTATTTATTCCCGAAAAAAAGGCAGTCTTTCAGCAAAAGAAGAAATTCTTTTTGACTGTAACGTATTAGCCGAAGGTCAGGCTTATTTCAAATTAGGCGGAATGAGTATTAGTCCCGATAATAAGTTGGCTATTTTTAGTACTGACGTTATTGGCAGAAGAATTTATACCATTCAGGTTAAGAATTTAGAAACTGATGAGATTCTGGAAGATAAAATCGAAAAAGTAACGGGTTCAGCAGTTTGGGCTAATGATAATAAAACGATTTTTTATTCGAAACAAGATGAGGTTACTTTGCGTTCGGATAAGATTTTCAAGCATAAATTGGGTACAAAACAGGAAGATGATGTATTAGTTTATTTCGAAAAAGACGACACTTTTAATGTTGATATAGGTAAATCCAAATCCAGAAAATATTTATCAATTGAATCGGGAAGTACATTGACTTCTGAATTTCGTATTTTAAATGCTGATAATCCGGATGGGAAATTTAAAATTTTTCAAAAGCGAAAAAGAGGAGTAGAGTACAGCATTAATCACTATAAAGATAGTTTTTACATTCTTACGAATAAAGACGATGCCGAAAATTTTAAATTGATGAAAACCCCTGAAGATGCTACTTCCGCAGAAAATTGGGTTGAAATTATCGAGCATCGTGAAGATGTTTTATTGGAAGATATTGAAATTTTTGCCAATTATTTAGTTATCGATGAACGCCAAGGAGGATTGAATAAAATCCGAATCATGAGCTGGGATGGAAAAGAAGAATATTATTTGCCTTTTGGCAGCGAAACTTATACGGCTTACACATCGACAAATGTTGATTTTGAAACTGAAATTTTGCGTTACAGTTACCAGTCGATGGCAACGCCATCATCGGTGATTGATTTTAATATGCGTACCAAAGAGAAAGAAGTCAAAAAAGAGCAAGAGGTTTTAGGAGGCAAATTCGATAAAAATAATTATACCGAAGAACGTATTTGGGCAACAGCCAAAGATGGAACTAAAATTCCTATTTCGATGGTTTATAGAAAAGAACTAAATAAAGACGGAAAAAATCCGTTATTGCTTTATGCTTATGGTTCTTACGGTCATTCAATGGATGCTTATTTTTCATCGACACGTTTGTCATTGTTAGACAGAGGGTTTATTTATGCTATTGCTCACATTCGTGGAGGAGAAGACTTAGGAAGACATTGGTATGAAGACGGCAAATTGCTTCATAAAAAGAATACATTTACTGATTTTATTGATTGTTCTAAGTATGTAATTGAACAAAAATACACTTCAGCAGCACATTTGTATGCCGAAGGCGGTTCGGCAGGAGGATTGCTTATGGGAGTGATTATTAATGAAGCTCCGGAGTTATATAATGGGGTAATTGCGCAGGTTCCTTTTGTGGATGTGATGACTACAATGCTGGACGATACGATACCGTTAACTACGGGTGAGTATGACGAATGGGGAAATCCAAATGTTAAAAAATACTATCAATACATGAGATCGTATTCTCCTTATGATAATGTTAAAAAACAAAAATATCCTAATATGTATGTTTCTACAGGTTTGCACGATTCGCAAGTACAGTATTGGGAACCAGCTAAATGGGTGGCTAAGCTAAGAGAATATAAAACAGATGATACTATTTTGTATTTGGATACAAACATGGATGCAGGTCATGGAGGAGCTTCGGGAAGGTTTGAAGCATTAAAAGAATTAGCTAAAGAATTTAGTTTTTTACTAGATTTGGAAAAAATTAAAATCTAATTAGTTTTTTTTTGTTAAATTTGCTGCGTATCCAGGTTAAATAAAACTTAATCTTGATTAACTATTTTTTTATGAAAGAAGAAATAAATGCTTATAATAATGTTTTAGAATTGATAGGAAATACACCTCTTATCAAGATAAACAAAGTCACCGAAAATTTAGAAGGTAATTTCTATGCTAAGGTAGAAGCTTTTAATCCGGGACATTCCTCAAAAGATAGGATCGCTTTATACATTATTGAAGAAGCAGAAAAAAAAGGGATATTATCTCCTGGAGACACCATAATCGAAACTACATCCGGTAATACAGGTTTTAGTTTAGCCATGGTGAGTATCATAAAAGGATATAATTGCATATTAGCGGTAAGCTCTAAATCATCAAGAGATAAGATAGACATGCTACGTAGTTTAGGAGCTAAGGTTTATGTTTGTCCTGCACACGTTTCGGCTGATGATGAGCGTTCTTATTACAGTGTTGCTAAGCGATTACACGAAGAAACAAAAGGCTCCGTTTATATCAATCAATATTTTAATCAATTAAATATCGATGCCCATTACAATACTACAGGGCCGGAAATTTGGAAACAAACCAATGGTAAAATTACCCACTTAGTTGCCTGTAGCGGAACAGGAGGGACAATTTCAGGAACAGCTAAATTCTTAAAAGAACAAAATCCCAATATTAAAGTTCTTGGTGTAGATGCTTTTGGTTCTGTATTGAAAAAATACCACGAAACAAGAGAATTTGATACTGAAGAAATTTATCCTTACCGTATTGAAGGTTTAGGGAAAAATTTAATTCCATCAGCAACAGATTTTGATGTTATCGATAAATTTATGAAGGTAACAGATGAGGAAAGTGCTCATTCAGCAAGAGAAATCACCAGAAAAGAAGGGATGTTTGTAGGTTATACATCAGGAGCTGTTTTGCAGGCAATAAAGCAATATGCCGAAGAAGGTGAGTTTGATGCTAATAGTAATGTAATTGCTATTTTCCCTGATCATGGTTCCCGTTATATGAGCAAAGTTTTCAGCGATGACTGGATGAATGAACAAGGATTCTTTGATAGTATCAATGAAGAAGAAGTACAAAAAATTGAAATGATAAAATAGATTTTTCTATTTTCGATTATAGCAAACTCCAGAGCAATCTGGAGTTTTTTTTGCTCTTTTTCTAAAGAAATTAATTTTGTAATAGATTAATATTCAAATGTTTTAAGAGTTAAGTTAAAAAGTACTATTTTAGTTTTCTATTCTACCAAAACCAATTTAACTATGCTAAAATTATCCAATTGCTTCTTGGGGGCTGTGTTCTTTTTTTCGTTTGTATCTGTTCGTGCGCAGGTTTTACAAGAAAAAAAGGCTTTAATTACTGTTGATTTAAAAAAAGAAATAGCTCCAATGGAACCTGTTTGGGCTTGGTTTGGCTACGATGAGCCTAATTATACCTATATGAAAGACGGTAAAAAGCTGCTTTCTGAAATTGCTGATTTAAGCCCTGTTCCGGTTTATGTACGTACACATAGTTTATTAGTAAGCGGTGATGGTGTGGCAGCCTTAAAATGGGGTTCAACAAATGCTTATTCAGAAGATGCTAATGGAAATCCAATTTACAACTGGAAAATTGTAGATAGTATTTTTGATACTTATGTAAAAAGAGGAATGAAGCCTTTGGCACAAATTGGCTTTATGCCCGAAGCTTTATCAACTCATCCCAGTCCGTACAGACATTATTGGAAACCGGGCGATCCTTATACCGATATTATCACGGGTTGGGCTTATCCGCCAAAGGATTATGATAAGTGGCGTAATCTGGTTTACGAATGGGTAAAACATTCAGTTGAACGTTATGGAAAAAACGAAGTGGAGAGTTGGTATTGGGAAGTTTGGAATGAGGCTAACGGACATTACTGGAAAGGAACTCAGGAAGAATTTTTTAAATTATACGATTATGCAGCCGATGGAGTGAAAAAAGCATTACCAACAGCCAAAATAGGTGGTTTGAACGTTGCGGGAACTTCCGGAAAAGGAGCAAGCAGCTGGATGAATAATTTTATAAAGCATTGTATTTCGGGTACTAATTATGCTACCGGAAAAATAGGTTCTCCTTTAGACGCAATACTTTTTCACGCTAAAGGCCGTCCAAGATTAATGGACGGAACTGTTATAATGGATATGGCTCCTCAGTTGAGGGACATTCAAACTGGTTTTAAAATTACGATGTCTTATCCTGAAACTAAGGATTTGCCGGTTATCATTGGAGAATCAGATCCTGAAGGTTGCGCCGCTTGCGGTATGGCAACTAATCCTGAAAATGCGTATCGAAACGGAACCATGTATTCCAGTTATACAGCGGCTTCTTTTGCCCGTAAATATTTATTGGCAGATAAGACCAAAGCTAATTTTCTAGGAGCTGTTTCCTGGTCTTTCGAATTTGAAAATCAACCTTGGTTTTATGGTTTCAGGGATTTGGCAACAAATGGAGTTGACAAACCGGTGTTGAATGTCTTTAGAATGTTTGGAATGATGAAAGGAAGTCGAGTGGAAGCGGTGAGTAACCGAATGTATCCTTTAGAAGCGGTACTTGAAAAAAGTATTCGTGACAGTCAATCGGATATTGGGGTATTAGCCAGTGCTGATTCTAAATCTACGGCTGTGATGGTTTGGAACTATCATGATAAAGACGAACAAGGTTCAGCGGAAGCAGTAGATGTAACTTTGAATAGCATTCCTGCTAAGAAAGCGACTTTAAACGTTTATCTTATCGACAGGGATAATAGTAATTCATACGAAGTTTGGAAAAAAATGGGTTCGCCACAAAATCCGACTTCTGAGCAAATAGCTCTTTTAGAAAAGTCAGGGAAATTAAAATGTGTGACGACTAAAAAAGTAGAAATCCGTTCAGGAAAAGTTAATGTGCCTTTACAATTAATGCGTCAGGCAGTGGCATTGGTTAAATTGGATTGGTAAAAAGGAAAGATTCAGAAAAGGAAAGGTATTATTGCTGTTTTGTGTTGTTCTTTAGGCCTCTTGACACAAAATAGCATAGACCAATTCCTTAGTGGCTTTTTCATTATTTAGTTTTTCTCTAATGGTTTCAAAAGGAACTTTAAAATTACAGCCTGATTTATAATGGCTGCAACCATAAGCTGTATTGCCTTTTATAATGGTTCCTTGTTGACATTTTGGACAGGCTAATTCATCTGAAGTTGCTTCTGTTACTTTCGGAGAAGTTTTTTTAGGTTCTAATTTGAGTTTGAAATTTTCATCAAAACGCAATAAACCTTCAACAACATTGTCGTCTATTTTAAAATCTTTTAAATTGACTGTTGATCCTTTTTGAAGTAATCGCAAATATTGATTTTCCGATATTTTTTTGGTTCCAAAAACAAATGGCAATACAAAATCACAACCTGATTTATAATCACTACAGCCATAAGCCGATTTTCCTTTTATCAGGTTTCCTTTTTTGCATTTCGGACAAGATTCAGCAGCAATTCCGGCAGCTTTTTTTTTCTCTACAGTCGCTTCCTGTTTTTGAATACTTCCGGCATGCGAAATATTGGCGCGGGTAGCTTCACTTCGAACTTCATACACCAGAGCATCCACCATGCGCTTCATATTATTGATAAACGCAGCTGCGGTAAAAGTTCCTTTTTCAATATCTTTCAACTGTTTTTCCCAGGAACCGGTTAGCTCCGCCGATTTTAATAAATCATTCTGGATAATATCAATAAGCTGAATTCCTGTTGGCGTTGGTAAAACTTGTTTTTTGTTTCGAACAATGTATTGGCGTTTAAACAGCGTTTCAATAATATTGGCTCTTGTAGATGGTCGTCCAATACCATTTTCTTTCATCAATTCGCGTAAATCTTCATCATCCACTTGTTTTCCGGCAGTCTCCATCGCTCGCAATAAAGATGCTTCCGTAAACTGATTGGGTGCTTTGGTTTCTTTTTCTAAAAACGAAGGTTGGTGTGGCCCTTTTTCGCCTATTATAAAACTCGGCAATAAATCAGGTTCTTTTTCCTTAGTATTTGGGTCTTCGAAAACCACTCGGAATCCCTTTTTTAAAATCTCTTTTCCGGTGGTTTTAAAAGTTACATCGGCAGCTTTACCAATCACTGTCGTATTGGCAACTAGGCAATCATCATAAAAAACGGCTATAAAACGCTTTACAATAATATCATACACCTGTTGCTGGTTGTAGGGTAGATTATTTTGTACTCCAGTTGGGATAATTGCATGGTGATCGGTTACTTTTTTATCATTGAAAACCTTAGGAGATTTTTTAATCTTCTTTCCTAAAAGAGGTTCCGTCAACGTTGCGTAATTAGTCAAATTTTGAAGAATCCCAGGCACTTTTGGGTAAATATCGCTTGGTAAAAAAGTAGTATCCACTCTGGGATAAGTAACTACTTTTTGTTCGTACAAAGTCTGAACTATTTTAAGCGTTTCATCTGCAGAAAATCCAAACTTGGTATTGCAATACACCTGCAATCCTGTTAAGTCAAAAAGTTTTGGTGCATATTCATTTCCGTTCTTTTTTTCGACAGCAACAATTTCGAAATCACTTTCGTTGACTTTATTAGCCAAAAGTTCTCCATCCTCTTTTTTTAGAAAACGCCCTTCTTCATAACTAAAAAGGGTTTCTCTGTATAAAGTCTGCAATTCCCAATAAGGTTGTGGTACAAAATTTTCAATCTCTTTAAAGCGTTCTACCACCATAGCTAATGTTGGCGTTTGAACGCGTCCAATAGATAATACCTGTTTGTAACCGCCGTGTTTTACGGTGTACAAACGGGTGGCATTCATGCCCAATAACCAGTCGCCAATAGCTCTGGAAAAACCGGCATAGAATAAATTATCGTAATTGGTGGATGGTTTGAGGTTTTCAAAACCTTCTTTAATAGCTTCGGCAGTTAAGGAGGAAATCCACAGGCGTTTCACTTCTCCTTTATAATTGGCCTCATTCATTACCCAACGCTGAATCAGCTCTCCTTCCTGCCCGGCATCCCCGCAGTTGATGACCAATTCGGCTTTATCAAATAAACTTTTTACAATTTTAAATTGCTTCTGAATCCCCGCATTCTCCACTACCTTAGTTTCAAATTTTTCGGGAAGCATCGGAAGGTTATTCAAATCCCAACTTTTCCAATACGGTCTGTAATCGTTGGGTTCTTTTAAGGTGCATAAATGTCCAAAGGTGTAGGTTACGGCATAACCATTGCCTTCGTAATAGCCATTATGTTTGGTATTCGCTCCTAAAACGGATGCAATTTCACGTGCTACACTTGGTTTTTCGGCAATACAGACCTTCATTTTATCTTCCTTATTTGAGGCCGCAAATTAAGACTTTTGAAATTGGGAATAAAGAGAAATCATCAGGAGTTATGAACCACAAACCGTTTTTACCATTAAGCCGTTTCAAAATTAGTATTGAAACGGTTTAATGGTATAGTATTGTAAAAAAAGCTATTTTTCTATGATTTATTAGCGATTAATTTGAAGAATTTCACCAAAAGCAACAGCAGCTTTGTGCACTAAAACCGTCCAGTCATCGGCTGCGTTGTCATCAGCGCCGTCTGAGATGTATTTCAGGCATAAAAAGGGAATCTCTTCTTTCATGGCTATAGTTGCAAGGGCATAAGCCTCCATATCGACAACATCATATTTTGTTTCGGTATGTCCCATTTCAAAACTATCTCCTGTACCACAAATTCCGGCAGGAAGACTTTCCATAGGTAAACCGTATTGCAATATTGTTGGAATATTAGAAAAAGGAGTTTTATACAGTTCGTAGCCCAAACCTCTTACATCCATATCGCGTTGTACAAACTGCGTGCAACAAACTACATCTCCTTTACTAAACTGACTGCTTCCGGCAGAACCTAAATTGATAATCAGTTCAGGTTTTTTCTCGTGGATTGCCTTTGTTAATTCGTAGGTGGCATTCAGTTTGCCTATTCCGGTGAACAATTTATTCTGAGCATGAAAAATTTCGCCTGCTTCCATTTCTAAAGCAAATACAAAAAGAACATTATCAAGTGAATATTTATGGTTTGGGTTAATTGTTATCATTTGTGTTTGTTGTGTTAAAACTTTAAAAAAGTTGTGGGTTTAGATGTTTCGGATAGTTACTTCCCGATACAATATTTGAAGTAGTCAGTATTTATAGTACTTAACAGATTTTGGGCAACAAATAGGCATCAGATAAGCGATAGTAATCATAAATACAGTGCAAAAATAAACAAATAATACTAGAATTTATTTACAATAGAATACAATCCTTTTTTAGCTGTTTTAGCCTGCAAATTCCATTGTTGATACATTGGAAGCATTTCGCAAAATATGTCATTATATGGCTTTGCATAGCCTTCTTTTATCATAATTTCGTTTAATACTCTTCCATCATTTAAAATTAGATAACCTAAAGATCTACCATATTTATCATATAGATTATTTTGCTCTTGTATGAGTGTGCATTTATCACCTAATGAAACATTATTTTTTAAATACTCAAAAGATTTATAGCCCAACTCAATTAATAATGATGCTGGAAGTTGTAATTCTTTTTCATCTTTTTTTATTTTACTACAGTAGTTCATTTCTGGTGCATCAATGCCGTATAATCTAATTTCAAATTCTTTTTTAGAATAGAAATCTTCTGCAATAAGTCCATCACCATCTACAAATCTTTTTACTTTCAGAATAATATTTTGTTTCATTGTTTGCTTAGCGTTAAAATGCTTTCAATAGCACTATTTAAGTGTTTGATATTTAGTTGATTACAGTGTAAATTTAACAAAATAAATTGTAATTAAAAATTATATAACATGGCTAGACAGAAAGGACATATAAAATATGTCGGGACGTTAGGTGAAGTTCGTCACTTCAAAATAAAGGGTAACGAAGGTTACTTCGCGGGGTTAAAAGGTGGACCTACAGGAGAGCAAGTAAAAACAGCACCTAGCTTTATTCGTACTCGTGAAAATATGAGTGAGTTTGCTGCTTGTGCAAATGCAGGTAAATCATTAAGAACAGGTTTATCGGCATTGATGAAACAAATGTCAGATAGTCAATTAACAGGACGACTAACGGCAATTATGAAAAAAATCAATATTGAAGATGGTTCAGAAGCTAGAGGGCAAAGAGCTGTTTTGGTTTCACAACAACCTCAATATTTGAAAGGCTTAGATTTCAATCGAAATATCTCGTTTAATGGTATTTTTAATGCTCCTTTTTCATTAGCAGTAACAGTTGATAGAAACGAAAGTACTTTTAGCGTCTATCCTTTTAATCCTCTTAATTATTTGAACATTCCATCAGGAGCAACTCATTTTAGAATTATTAATGCATTATCAGTCCTTTCTGATTTTGTATACAATCCTACAACTGGTGCTTATGAACCAGCCGAACCAGGTTTCAATGAAATGTCGAATATCACTTATTCTGATTACACCGCTGTTGACAGTTTAACTCCTTTAATTGAAGTTATTTCTACTTTACCGGGAGCACCAACATTAACAACAAACGTAGCTGTTTTAGCAAGTATCTGTATCGAATTTTACCAACAAGTAGGATCGAATTATTATTTATTCAATGCAGGTAATGCTTTAAAAATCCAAGATGTTTTATAAACAACCATCTATTTGTAAGACTGCAAAGTTTGCAAAGCTGCAAATTAAGCCCTTTCTTTTTGAGAGGGCTTTTTTGTTTTGCATCAATTTATCTATAATGGGGACTTATATATAAGAAATAGTGCTTTTAAGTACCTAATAAGGATGAAACAGTACAAACAGATTCCTCATATAAATAATTGGAAGTTAACCTTAGAATTCTTCTTAGTTAAGTCGGAATTGTTCCGTTAATTGGTATCACTTTTTCTTCATATAATTTTAAAAGAAAAAGAAAAAAAAGAAAGTCGTCCTTTCTGTGAAGGTTTCAAATTAAGTCAAGTTTTTTTGAAAAAAATACTACCCAACTAGTCTTGCTTAGTCGGATTGTGATTTTGTAATAGGGTGGTGAATTGAAAATATAAGGGTGGAGATTTTTTCAAAAACCCGTAGGGCTAGAACTTTACTATTTGAAACCGTAGCAGACCTTTACTTTCTTTTTATTTATTTTTTTTTATAGCAAGGAGTTTCTTAATCGGTTTGGGATGTTTCTTTTGGAAATCGGCAATCAAACACCCCCAAGCACCGCAAGGAATGGAGCTAAAATGTAGCGATAGCGGAATTCTAGCGGAATGCATGAGGAGCGCAGTGGCGGTGTTGCGGCAATCGAACAGCCACGCTAGACCGAGAATGAAACGTAGTCCCGACTTTTTCGGGACGAAGTGGAATGTAGGGATAGCAGCGTGTAACGGCGGGGACACAATAAAAAACTGCCGTAGGCAAACCATGATTTAGGGCAAAGTGCTAACGGAGCCAACCCCGATGGCTGAGCGAAGGAGCAACCGCTGAAAAAATAAAGGGCGGCAGACACAAATACTGCTGGAATGTAGTGAAACGTAGCTTGCGGAGTGTAACGAAATGAAGCGGTATTGTGGATGCAGTAGCCCGACCGAACGCAGGAAGTGACCGTGTGAAGATGAGGGGAAGGAAGCGAAAACGGTACCTGCCCTTTTTTGGGGCTGGTGCTGTTTTTGGCTGACGACCGAACTGTGGAATGGAGGGAAACCTAATTATTGAATTGAAATAATAGATTGCTTATTTACCGAAAAAGTTCTTATGAAAATATAAGGTTGACCGACTGGAACAGCCGAACGGAACAAAGGGAACGACCGTAGTGAGACCGCTTGATTGCCCGTGATGTTAACGGATTGTTGATTGTGAAAATTATATTTTTGCCTTTTTTAAAATTTCTGCTGCAATTTCTAATTGTTTGGAAAAATCAACAGAGGCTTTTTTGGCAGTATTAGCATTAATCTTACTAGTAAAATTTTGTGCTGCTTTATCTTTTAGCACGGGTATCGATTTTGGGTAATTTAGCATAATTATTATTTATTTAATCCATATTGGTTGTGTTTTCCAATTTGCAGGAAATCCCATTTTATGCACTGGAACAATTGGATATTCATTTAATAAATTAAAGAATTTTTCTTTAATTGAATTACCTGGACTTATGATCTCAATTGTATATACTGTTAGTGAGAGTAAAGGAAAAAGTTTTGCTCTTTGATTTTCGTTTGGTATGTATGTTATGGGATTATTTTTTAGGTTTTTAGGCCATAAGTATTTTGTTGTCACATTGTTGTTCCATAATCTGGAATGGTGAGCTATGACGTTTCTAATTACTGTTGTCGCTTCTAAAAAACTAGAGAAATCTTTGTGAGAATTAAAGCCAAATTCTTGAGCTATTTTTGATTTTTCAGGTAGTTGATGGTTTAGGTTTTTATATAATTTAGAAAGTGTACCTAATGATGTTACTTCTAAAGCTTTCCATGCCTCGAATGCTTCGTCTTTATGATATTTTCTATGCTCTACTATGAATTGTTCTTTGCTTCGGTCTATTTCACTGATTAAATGATCTACGGTTGCCTGTTGTTTTAATTTATCGGTAAAAATAGAATCGTCAAGATAGAATAAAGCTCCTTTTGATAATGATAGATGATAAATTAACTTTGTTCTTAAAGCCACTTCTATACGTTCAATTGCATCAAACATTAGAAGTCGTAAATGCCTGTCAAAGTTATATAAGTCGATAACATCTTCGAAATAACTATTGGGATTAAATTTATGTGCTACCTTATCCGATTGCATTTCCCACCAATAGCCTTTTAACCGGTAGTAGCTTATGTTTTTTAGAAAATGTGGAGCGTTATCTATATTTGCGAATAACATTCCTCTTTCTACTAAAAGATTGATTTGTTCAGCAACTGTTTTAGGTAATTTATTTGCCATATAGTTATAAAAAAAAAGACCAGAAGGCTGTTCTGATGGGAAGCGCTACTGGTACGATTGGTGCAAATATACGATGCAAAGGCAGTATTATGCAAACTTTTTAACATTTAATCGACACTATCCCAAAAAGTGTGTAAGTTGAAAAGTTAAGGCTTCGTTTTTATAATCGGAGCCTTTTTTCAAATATAAGGGTAAATTGGTTTAAAACAATTCCCCAATTTTGAATAGGCATTGACCATTTTTTGGTCGCTTCTCTTAAAGCCAAAAATACCGATTTTAATACAGCATCATCTGTTGGGAACGACATTTTATTTTTAGTGTATTTTCTAATTTTTCCGTTTAAGTTCTCGATTAAATTTGTTGTATAAATGATTTTTCTAATTTCAATTGGAAAATCAAAAAATACGGTCAATTCATCCCAGTTATCTCGCCAGGATTTAATTGCATAAGAATATTTGGATTCCCATTTGTCTGCAAAATCGTTTAAAGCCAACTCTGCTGCTTGTTTTGTTGGAGCGTTATAAATATGTTTCATATCGGCAGTAAATTGTTTTCGATCCTTCCAAACGACATATTTACAAGCATTTCTAATTTGATGAACCACGCAGATTTGTGTTTGAGATTCAGGGAAAACACTTCGGATTGTTTGAGTAAATCCATTTAAATTATCGGTAGCTGTAATAAGTATATCTTCAACGCCACGGGCTTTTAAATCAGTCAAAACACTCATCCAAAAGCTACTGCTTTCATTCTTACCAAGCCACATTCCTAAAACATCTTTTTTACCATCTCTGTTAAGCCCTACAGCTAAATAAATAGTTTTATTGATAACTTTCGAACCTTCTCTAACCTTAAAAACAATACCATCCATCCAAACAATTAAATAAAGCTCTTCTAGTGGCCTGTTTTGCCAAGTAACTACTTCATTTGTAATTGTGTTGGTAATACGTGATATAGTCGAAGAAGACACTTCAAAATCATATACCTCCTTGATCTGTTCTTCAATATCACTAACACTCATGCCTTTAGCATAAAGTGAGATGATGACATTTTCAATACCTTGGGCTATATTTTCTCTTTTAGGAACAAGCAGGGGATTAAAGGAAGAATCTCTGTCACGAGGAACTTTGATTTCTTGTTGACCAAAAGAGGTCTTTATTTTTTTAGTTCCGTGTCCGTTGCGATAATTACCCTTAGTGGTTTTATCGTGTTTTTCATTGTCTAAATGAGCATCAAGTTCGGCTTCGAGCATATGTTCAACAGCTCGTTTGTGCATCGTTTGAAAGAATGAGGTTAAATCTTCTGCATTCTTGAAGGATTTATAGAAATCCTTGTTGTTTAATAAGTCGTCTTTGTCAATCATAATTATGTAAGGTTAAAAATAACAAAAAGTTATTTCCGAAAAATATTTTTGAGCTTTTTAAAGGAGCTCAAATATTTTTCAGAATAACTTTTCAACTTACACAGTTAGTGAGACACTACCATTTAATCGTAGTTGTTAACAAAATCAGCATATTAGGAGAACCTATTTTTATCATAACGATTATTTTACTATAGATTATTCACTATTGTATTTATCATAGTGAATGATGCATACAATGCGTTTTTTTGTTATCTGTAATAGTAGTTGGTTTGTTTCGGTTTATGGAATTCTTCCCGGTCGTTGTCATTGAGTAATTCGTCTTCTCTGTTTATGAATGGGTCAAACCAATCCGCTTTTTCGTTTGCCCATTTAATCCATTCTTTTAATTCTTCTGTGAGCGTGTTTTCTTGGATAGCTTTTTGCTCCGTTGCATTAATAAAGTTTCTGTAAATTGTAGCTTTTTCAAATTTCTCTGCATCTGAAAATAGTTTTTGGGTTTTAATAATTTCTTTTGCTTTGCGGGCTTTAAATTCTTGTTCTATTTTTAGCCTTCTCTCATTTTCTTGATGCCAAATTTCTCTTTGGATTTCGTCTTGTTTTTCTTTGACAGCTTGTAATTCTAGTTTGGCAATTATGTTAGGAATTTTATCTTCTAATTTACTAGTATTAGTATCTGTCCATTCTTTTGCTGGGTAAACATATAAACTAAGCGATAAAATATTTGAAGGATATAATTCTGTTGAATCATAATAGGTGCCTTTCACTATTTTTCTTTTCAATCTTTCTCTTAACCCAAAACCTAACTCAATATTGTCAATTACTATTTTACTTCCTTCTTTTACAATTATTTTATGACCTCTCTTTTGTATTGCTTTTATAAAAATATCCATAAATAGTAATGCTCTTTTTATATTTTGTGGTGAAACCGTAATATTGAGAACACCAACAGAAGTGTTTAGAAGCCCCCTTATATTATGAATGTATGAAGGTTCTTTAGTTTTTAAGTCATTTTTTGCCTCAATAATTAGGGGATGTGGTTTTGTTAATTTTTCTGGAAATATAATACTGCTTTTTAGTGTGTTTTTTATTTCTGTTGTAAGTTGGTGCAATTCGTTTCCTTCACCTTTTATGACTGTTTCAGCATTTTCTCTGAAATTTAATGTAATTGAGTTTTCAACTTTATTATTTACAGGAAGCTTTTCAATAATGACTTTTTTGTTGAATTTAATTTTTTGCCAATGGCCATTTTTTGGTAATGGAATATCGAGTTTTTTGCAAACTTTGCGTAAGCCATTATCTGAAAGATTGTATTTCTTTGCCAATTTAGATAAGGGATTTTCCCAAACTAAATCGTAAAGTTGCTGTCTTGTTAGTTTAATTTGTTCCATCACTTTATTATTTAAATAAATTCAAATAATAAAGTTAGGGATTATATTAATGATTTAATAACTAGACAATAGCCTGTTTTACTAGACTCATAATATACTCTAAGTTTTCGGTGTCTTTGACAGTGACTTCATAATCACCATTACCCCAATGGCCAGTTTCAGAAACATCTTTCATCAGATTTTTAGGATCATCTAATATTCCTTTTTTAAGGTTTATAAAGATTTTAATTCCTTTTTTGAGCGTAACAATGTCAGCAATGTTTTTGTTCTTTTTGAATGCGATATACAATTTTTTAGGAATAATTTCAATATCATCTGTTAGGTTTAAGATGGCATTTTTAAAAGTTTCGTATAATTCAACTATTTCCTCGGGATATGAATTTAAATGGTCTTCTTCTGTATATACTTTGATTTCATCGGTAACTGACTTTATTACACTGTTTTGTTGCGTTAATGGTTTAATGCTTTCAGCAGATTTGGTTTTTTTAATTGGGCTGATGCCGATTAAATCATTTTCATATCTTTTAATTTCCCATAATTCAATAGCAATGTCTTTAAAATTAGTAGCTAATCGTTGATTCTCTGTAAAACTAGGTGATACAAAAATCACTCTGGTTTGTGACCAATCTACTGTGGAACTGTGAATGGTTTTATGCAAGGTTTCGTTATAGCACAATACAAAATCGGCTTTGTTTTCGAGCATTAAGCTTAAATAGGTAAAACCTTGATCGACCACGCTATCATTTTTAGCTCTTTTGTATTCAATTATGATAAAAGCTTTGGATTGTGGGTCATAGCCCAAAGTGTCAATTCGTTTGCCTTTAATAACAAATTCAGACTTTACCATTTCAAGCCCCATCAATTCTATCAAATTGTTCTCAAACAAGGTTTGAATTTCTCTTTCTAATTTAAAAGGTTTTTCTTTTAATACACTTAGATTATTTGTTTTTGAAACTTGATAGAGGTTCATATTAGTGAGGATAGAATTGATTTTTTAAAGTAAAGACTTATATTTCTTTTAAAAAAATATTTTCAGAAAAAGTTAGTACAGGTAGATAATTTACAGATTTCAAATTAAATTCCTCCCTATATTCTTTCATCCATTTTTTGATGTTTGATTTGAGATTAACCATAGCTTCTTCTTTGAAGTTTTCTTTTAATGTAATTTCAAAATAATAATCTGTTTTTGAATCTTCCTTTCCTTTAATTTTTGATTTGTGTTTATGTGCGATTGATTTTATTTCGCCACAATAAGCAGTTAGTTGAAATTCTTTTGATCTTCCTCCAGTATAGATGATAATTTTTTTAGCATTGTGCAAATCATAAGGAAATTCCAGAAAATTATTTTGCTTATCGGTCGAGTGAAAATAAAAAGTGTTTGTTTCAGGAAGTTTAGCCAAATCTTTACTTCTTATATATCCTAAGACAACACGTTCTTTAGGTTTTGGCTCAACAGTAAGATAGTTTTGGAATTGTTTTTTATTCTCAAAACCATTTATTTTTTTGCGATAACTTTCTGCGATTTGTGGATTTTCGATTTCTAGTTTTCGAGCTGTGCTCATTTCCAGAAATTCTGTTTTTAAGTCGATTCCTAGAAAACGGCGATTACATAAATTGGCAGCAATTCCTGTCGTGGAGCTCCCTGCAAAAGGATCTAATATCCATGCATTAGGTTGTGTAGATGCCAGAATAATTCGAGTTAAAACAGCCAATGGTTTTTGCGTGGGGTGTTTACCACATGATTTTTCCCAGCCAGCAATTGCAGGTAATTTCCAAACATCTTTCATTTGTTTGTTGTCATTTAACTGCTTCATTAATTCATAATTGTAATAATGAGGTACTTTTTCTTTTTTACGAGCCCAGATGATTAACTCCGCTGAGTGGGTAAAAAAACGACATGAAAAATTAGGTGGTGGATTGTTCTTTTCCCATGTAATGACATTAAGGATTTTAAAATCTAATTCTTGTAATAATTGTCCGATAGAGAATATGTTATGATAAGTACCACTTATCCAAATGGTACCATTATCTTTTAGTTTTTCACGTACTTTAGTTAGCCAGTTACGATTGAAATCATTGATAAAGTCATACCCACCAGATTTGTCCCAATTACCTTTATTTACCGATACAATTTGACCATTTTGAATAGACAAACCATCATTAGATAAAAAATAAGGAGGATCGGCAAAAACCATATCAAATTGATGATCAATTTGTGGTAATAATTCTTTGCAATCTCCCTGTAAAAGATAAAATTTTTTGTCTTGTGATTTAAAAAAGGGTTTTATCATTTAACAACGGATTTGAATTGTGATTGAAATTCACTTAACGAATATACTATTTTTTTATCATTGAATCCTTCATCAATATCAAGCCATCTTATTAAGATATTTTCATTTTTGCAATCTACAGTTGGATCAATAGTTACTTTTAAACCCATATATTCCCATATATGATAATCGTTTGAGTTTTTAAGAAAATCAATTAAGGGTTTTATTTTAGAATTTGTTTTTTCGATTCCTCTAAAATCTATTTTCATTTAATGAAGTTTTTATATACAAATATACAGAAAAATATTCATAATCACACTTATTGTGTGTAGATTTTGTTAATTAAAAAGTTCAACTTTGAAACTATGAAAGAAGAAGTCTTAATTCAATTTGGTAATAAAGTACGAGAACTCCGAATTTCTCAAAATTTATCTCAAGAAGCCCTTGCTGAAAAAAGTGGTTTGCATCGCAATTATATTGGGATGGTAGAGCGTGGAGAAAGAAATCCTTCCTTGATTAATATTCAAAAATTGGCAGATTCATTACAGATTGAATTGTCAGAATTATTAAGATTAAACCAATAGAATGAATAAAATTGATATTACAAACTTTGCTTTTTCGAATGATAGAGCAATTTTAAGAAAACAAATTATTACCCTTTTTTTAGATGAAACTCCAGGGACAGGAAAAGAACATTTAACAAGTCGATATTATTATATCACAAAGACATTAAATGATGGAAGAGAAGTTTATTTAAGTAGGCCAGCTCAGTTTAATAATGGTTTTGATTTTACATTAAATGTTTCTGGAATAAATTTTAATCTTGACTATTATAATGAAAAAGGTAATTTAAAAAGATCTACAACAAGACCAAGTCATGTACATATATTAGATGATTTAAGATCAAAAAAAAATGAAAATCTTGAATTGTACAATTCTTTACTATTGCAAATTGATTTAATTTATAATTGTCAAAATCCTACCCAAATTAATTTTGCTTTTACTTCTGGATATTCAACGGAACTAATACTAGAATGTATTAAATGGTTGTTTGTAGAGCAAGATGTGACTTATTGGAATTATTCTGGAAGAGCAATGTTTTATGGAGGTATAAAAGGAATTTAAAATGGCAAAAAAACCAAACACAGTTGGCGGTGGAGCTAGAACGAATCATAATGGATTGGCTTTTGAAGGAAGAACTGATTTGTTAGAAGCATTAAACCAGCACCCTGATTTTACAGTGATGGGAAATCAAGTATTTAGAGATGGAGCTATTGTTGCGCACTACTATGAGAAACATAATTTGTACAAAGGATTTTTAGAACCTAGTGGTGTAAATTATAAAAGTATATTATCTAAGAAAATATTACCTGATGGTGCCCTATTGGTTGGAGACACAATGTATATAATAGAGAAAAAATACCAAGCAGGTTCTGGTTCTGTTGATGAAAAACTACAAACATGTGATTTTAAGAAAAAACAATATGTAAAATTATTTACTCCTCTTAATATAAAAGTAGAATATTATTATGTTTTGAATGATTGGTTTGATAAAACTGAATATAATGATGTCTTTGAATATATTGAAAGTGTTGGATGTAAATACTTTATAGAAGAATTGCCGTTTAATGAAATAGGTTTATAATATGGCTGAAGATAAAAAAGAGAGTAAAGATTGGAAAAAAGAGATTCTTGAATGGGCTGGAATTTCAATTATTACAGTTATAATACTTGCCATTGGAATTACTTTATTTGCAAGATCTTGTAGTAAAATAAAAAATGAAAATGTTTATATTGATACACTTCATATATCAAAAATTAAGTATTTTGAAATTTCTCAAAAAAAAATTGACACAAATTATATAGCTTTAAACAAAGAACTAATCAACAATTTATATGTAACTACTGATAGTATAAATTCAAAAATAGTCAAAATAAATAAAGTAAGTTCTGATTTAAAAGAAATACAAAAAGAAAGTACAGAAACATTCCGGTTTTATTTAACTGTTATTGGTTTTATCTTTGCTATTGTTGGATTTTTTGGATTTAAATCAATTTTTGATACTAGACAGGCAGCTATTGAAAGAGCAGTGTTTGATGCAAAAAATATTGCCGAATCTAAAGCAAAAGAAATTGCAGAAATTGAATCTAAAAGAATCTCTGGTGAAAAAGCCAAAGAAGTTGCAGAGGAAATTGCTAAAAGTGAATCTCAAAAAATAGCTAAATCAGAAATAAAGATATACTTTGATGATAAATTTAATGGGGAAATGACAACTAGACTAAATGAATATTATGACAATAGAGAGGAAAGAATAACTAATATTGAAGAGGAAATTGATAAGTTAAAAAGACCTGAAGCATATGGCCTACTTACAAATGATAATAAAACAACCGAATTTAATAATAAAATAATTGAAATTGAAAAAAGATATATTGATTTATTGAGTTTAGTATCGGATATAAAATCAAAACAATAAGAGAAATCATATGGGAAAGATAAAAACGAAGGCAATTCCGCTAAAATTAAATAAAATCAATCAATTTAATGAAAAAACAAACTCTTCAAAAGGAGTATATAATGCGACTTGGAGACTAATTGATTTTATAAAATCATTAAAGTTCACACAAAGAGAGCCATTAAACTACAATATATTCCAAGACGATGCTAATCTTTTTAATCAGGATAGTAAAAAATATCCAGAATTTAATACTGATTATTATCAAAGGCTAATTAATGATGAAAAAACTAAAAAAGTCATTTTATTTCTAATAAAAGAATTAAAAACTGCAATATCTAATCCCAACGATTATTTAATAACGTTTCCTACATCTCTTATTTTTAGTTTATATACCAGTGAATTAAATTCAAAAGAGGAATATCTAGAATATTTAGAAGAAACAGAATTTAATGAAGATGATTTTAATGAAAATGTAGGAGTTTATATTACAGAAAGCGAAATACTTTTACCAAATTTGAATATTTTATTAGTAGTAGATGGTCAGCATAGACTTGCAGGTTTACTAGCAATATATTACTCATTGTTATCTGAAATTGAAGGAAACCATTTAAACAAAAAGCTAATAGATTTTGCTAGAAAATGCATAGAAAAAGAAGAATTTAACAATTATGATGAGTTAAAAATAAAAGTAGAAAATTTCGTGTTTAATTGTATGGTATTATTAGATTTTGATGTTTGGGAACAAGGAAAAGTTTTTGCCGACGTTAACTTCAATCAAAAACCTGTAAATAAATCTTTATATTATGATATTTTTGGTTCTTATCCTGATACTGAAAATAACGATTTATATATTGCACATCAGTGGGTAACATATTTAAATAACAAATCTGGTAGCCCCTTTTGCAAAAAAATAAAGATGCTTGGAAGTGGCGAAGGTTATATTTCTCAAGCTTTTTTAGTTGAATCATTTTTCCCTTTATTAAGAAGAAATGGGGTATGGAATGTTTTTTTAAATGAATCTATTTCCAACAAAGCATTATCTGAAAGACCAATTATTTTTTTAGAAATTTATTTTGATGTTATTAAAGAACTACTCAAGGAATTTTGGCCAATAGAAGGTGATAAACCTAGTTTATATAAACACATTTTATTTAAAACTACTGGTCTAGCTGCGCTTATTAAATTAGTTGAAGATATATATCCTAAAGTTGAAAATTTTGTATACAAGGGTAATGAAAAAGAGCTTGCAGATAAGATAAAATTAGAATTTCAAAATTCCGACGGTACTTTAAAATTTAACCCAATAAGATTATTTTCTAAAGATGGAGATTTTTCAAAGGGTGCAGGAAAAGGACTTCAAGTAAGGTTGTATAAACAATTAGCTTATGATTTAGGTTACAGAACTTCTCCAATTATTTAATATGGAGAAATATGTGTCTGTTTTAATTGACACTATCCCAAAAAGTGTGTAAGTTGAAAAGTTAAGGCTTCGTTTTTATAATCGGAGCCTTTTTTCAAATATAAGGGTAAATTGGTTTAAAACAATTCCCCAATTTTGAATAGGCATTGACCATTTTTTGGTCGCTTCTCTTAAAGCCAAAAATACCGATTTTAATACAGCATCATCTGTTGGGAACGACATTTTATTTTTAGTGTATTTTCTAATTTTTCCGTTTAAGTTCTCGATTAAATTTGTTGTATAAATGATTTTTCTAATTTCAATTGGAAAATCAAAAAATACGGTCAATTCATCCCAGTTATCTCGCCAGGATTTAATTGCATAAGAATATTTGGATTCCCATTTGTCTGCAAAATCGTTTAAAGCCAACTCTACTGCTTGTTTTGTTGGAGCGTTATAAATATGTTTCATATCGGCAGTAAATTGTTTTCGATCCTTCCAAACGACATATTTACAAGCATTTCTAATTTGATGAACCACGCAGATTTGTGTTTGAGATTCAGGGAAAACACTTCGGATTGTTTGAGTAAATCCATTTAAATTATCGGTAGCTGTAATAAGTATATCTTCAACGCCACGGGCTTTTAAATCAGTCAAAACACTCATCCAAAAGCTACTGCTTTCATTCTTACCAAGCCACATTCCTAAAACATCTTTTTTACCATCTCTGTTAAGCCCTACAGCTAAATAAATAGTTTTATTGATAACTTTCGAACCTTCTCTAACCTTAAAAACAATACCATCCATCCAAACAATTAAATAAAGCTCTTCTAGTGGCCTGTTTTGCCAAGTAACTACTTCATTTGTAATTGTGTTGGTAATACGTGATATAGTCGAAGAAGACACTTCAAAATCATATACCTCCTTGATCTGTTCTTCAATATCACTAACACTCATGCCTTTAGCATAAAGTGAGATGATGACATTTTCAATACCTTGGGCTATATTTTCTCTTTTAGGAACAAGCAGGGGATTAAAGGAAGAATCTCTGTCACGAGGAACTTTGATTTCTTGTTGACCAAAAGAGGTCTTTATTTTTTTAGTTCCGTGTCCGTTGCGATAATTACCCTTAGTGGTTTTATCGTGTTTTTCATTGTCTAAATGAGCATCAAGTTCGGCTTCGAGCATATGTTCAACAGCTCGTTTGTGCATCGTTTGAAAGAATGAGGTTAAATCTTCTGCATTCTTGAAGGATTTATAGAAATCCTTGTTGTTTAATAAGTCGTCTTTGTCAATCATAATTATGTAAGGTTAAAAATAACAAAAAGTTATTTCCGAAAAATATTTTTGAGCTTTTTAAAGGAGCTCAAATATTTTTCAGAATAACTTTTCAACTTACACAGTTAGTGAGACACTACCTTTTAATTCGTAATTAATAATTCGGTTAACTTTCCTCTTTTTTCAGCATTTGCATTAATCATTCGGGTTGCAAAAACACGATTGATATTGAATTCTTCGTAAATATCGTCAAAAAAAGTGTCAGTTATATCTTTTCCTTTCACATCGGAGTTACTTAATATCCATTTATGGTTTAATTTATCTAGTTTTTTACAAAAATCACGTAAACGTATTTGTTCATTATCGTCAAATTCGTCTTTGGCATAAGAATTAAAACTTGATGTATTGCTAAGTGGTTTATAAGGAGGATCAAAATAAAACAACGAAGGTTTTTCGGTTTGTTTTAGGGTTTCTTGATAATCTCCTGTTAGGATTTCTACGCGTTGTAAAACCTCACTAACGGCTAATAAATTTTTATCATCACAAATGGTGGGTTTTTTATAACTCCCCATTGGTACATTAAAACCGTTGTTTTTATTTACGCGGTACAAGCCATTAAAGCAAGTTCTGTTTAAAAAGATAAATAGTGCAGCTTGGATTACCGTATCAGTTGAACGCGTATTAAATAATTCGCGTTTGTCGTAATAATATAGTTTTTTGTTTTCTTGATCGTTTTCAAAAGCATGAAATTCCCCTTGAAAATGTCGTAAAACAGAAATCAATTCATTCGTTTTAGTAGCAATGACTTTGTATGCATTAGTTAAGTCGCTATTAATATCATTAATAACCGCTTTGTCAATATTTTTGAATTCATTTAACATCCAAAACATAACCGCTCCGCTACCCACAAAAGGCTCCACATAGGTGAATTTTTGAGTAATAAATTCTTTTGGTAAGGCTTTTTGAATATCGTTAATTAACTGTGTTTTACCACCAGCCCATTTTAAAAATGGTTTTGCTTGCATAAGTATAATGTTATTGGTCAAAAATAGTATTTTAAACTTATTTTTTTTGTTTTTTTGTCTTCTTTTAATTCACTTTTTCATAGACCCCATACTCAGGTTGTTGTAAGTATTTGCCTAGGCAGGATTTAAGAAAAGTTCCAGCTGTTCTTTCGGCAATATTGAAATTTTTAGCGAGTTCAACAGCTTCTTTTCGAGTGAAATGATTAGGTAAGGCATCAAAGAAGTCTTTTTTGTTTTGTCCTGATTTGAAAGGCCCTTGTTCTTCGTCTTCTTGTTTTGGTAGGTTTTCAAACATTAGAATGTTGTGTTTTAAATAGACTTCAATCAATTGTAATGCTGCTTCAAAATCTTCGTTCAGGCATTCAATGTCCGTAGCTACTTCCTGTGCTTGAAATTTTCTAATCGCTGTAAAAATCATGCATATTCGATATAAAACCAATCCTAAACGTTTTACAATACTCTGTGCATCTTCGGAAACAAAAGCACTGATTTGGCTTAAGTATTCACTGAATGTTGGGTTGAATTTATCCCATTGTTCTCTGCTTAAATGTATTTTGGTTCTACCGCTATCGAGAAATAAAACCATTTCATAGACTACATTTGCTAACTTGGCAAAATGTTCTGTTAAATTGACTCTTGAACCATACGGCGAAGGATCAATCCATTTGCTATCAGTTTTGAAAACATAGAATACAAAACGGCTAAATAAACCGTCTTCGGCAGATGAAATAATGTTATACACTTGTTGTGGTGTGCCTGAAAGTGCTACTGCTAAACGTGGATTGTTGATTTCGAAATACTCATTATTGGTTTTTCTTGAAATGGATATTTTTTCACTATGAAAAGCTTTTCTCAATAAATCAGAATAGGACCCCCAATCATTTTTAAATACCTGACCTAAAGTATCGGCTTCTGTTTCGCAGATAATTCCCGTACCCTCATTTTGTTGCAAGTGTTGAATAATCTTTGCATTACTGGTATTGGCAGGAATGAATACTACTTTGAATGGTGGTTCTTCGGGAATATCTTCTTGTGTATTGTCGTCTTTCTTTTGGAAACGTTGCGCTTTTTTGTAAGCCGCCATTTTGATGTCGTATTCTTTTTTTTGCTCTCTTGAATTTTTGAGCACTTCTTCGTGGTATTTATCGGCTAATTCTTTAGAAGATTGAAGTGCACCTTTACCCGAAGCAGCAGGAGCAAGGATGAAAGAAAATAAATGAGGATAGACGGTTCTTCCACCATACTCGCCAGTTACATTTGGTAAACAACCCGATAGAATTGCTAAAGCACCTGTTAGAAACGTATCTCTTTCTCTTGGTTCGGAGAATGCTTCTGCACCTTGTTTTAGAATAGGTGGTAAGTTGTCGTAAACCGATTGCGGAATGGTTGGTGTATTTAATAAATAGTTTTCGTCGTCTATTGGTTCCTTTTTTGTTTTACTACCATTTGTTTTTTGTGGTAAAGGTTTACGGTTGGCAAAGTCGGCAAACTTGGCAAATTCAGCCGACTGATTTTTGTAAGCACTATGTACGGATGCTTTAATTTCTTTTTCGTCTAAATCAAAATTGGTTGTACAAAAGTCTAGTGTATCGGCTTCGATAATCCCGAACCGATTGGCATTAGAGGCAAAAAGATGAATGAAATTGTTACGGTTGCCCATTTCATACTTTTCTTTCTCTTCCGTGAATTTTAGACATTTATCTAGTAAAGTGTCGGTAGATTGCCATGGTTGCGTTTCTGTTTTTTGTTTTATAGGAAGTGGCTTGTCTTCGTTCTTAACTTCGAAAATTGTAACTTCTTCGTTTAGATGTAATTCTGAATCAGAAGAAACAAAACATAATCGGGTACTATCTTTGCATTTTGGATCAAAATCATAGCCTGAAAGCTCTTTGTAATAATTTGCCACTTGATTGTAGGCTGTAAAGTGTTGTGCTGCATTGGAGTCGATTTTAATGAATACTTTTATTCCTTCGCCACTTGGGCTGATAAACGAAGCGAAAGTGTATTTGCATTCGTTTATCAGTGTTACCAATGTGCTGAGTTCTGTAACCGGAATATGGTCAAAGTCTAATCCTATTATTTGAGAATAGGAGAGTAGGTTTGCTTTAGTTCTGCTTGTCCCAAAAGTGCCTGACATTGTAAAACCTATTAATTCACTCTTGATTTTGTCGGCTGTTTTTTGGTCTCCTTTGTGTAAAGCGTATCGAATAGAATTGATTTCTCCCTGGTGTTTTCCTGATTTGATTTCTTCTAGGATTTCCACGATGTTTCTATCTTCTAATTTTGTTGCAAAGTTTTGATACACGCTAACCATCAATTTATTGTTTGCTACTTCGCTCATTTTTTCTTCGGATTATAGTTCTCGTTTAATAATTCTTGGATGTCTGAAAGACGATAATATATTTTATTGCCTAATTGGGAATAACCTATAAAACCTGAGTCTCTCCAAAGTTGTGCTGTGCGCTTACTGATGTTCATTAATTGCAGGAATTCCTGATTGTCGAAAAATACATCTTGTGGTTCTAGGTGTTGCTTTGTTTTTACATTCAAAGCCAATTCACTAATGCGTGTATGGATTTTATCCAACATTTCTTCGGTGGGTGTGTAGAATGGCATCCTATTTTCTTTTATTGGTTAGTAAATAGTTTGCTGCCATAGTTTCAATTTCGTCCGTTGACGATTGACGGTTGCGTTGTAACCATTCGTCTAATTCTTCACGTTTGAAGTAGAGCTTTTTCCCTTGTGGGCAAAAATGTGGTATTAGCTTTTGGCTAGTCATTTTATACAAATGCGAGGCACTCATATCTAAATAAGTACAGGCTTCGTTAAGATTGAGCACTTCTTTTTTTAATAAGTTTTGCTCTTGTAACATCATTTCGATGTTGGCTAATTTTTGAAGGATAATTTCTTCCATCTTGCTTTGAAATTTTAGTATTAAAAACTTCCTCTCTCATGCTTGAGGATGAGAGGTTTTATCCTCAAACATAGGTGCAAGATATTTCAGATACAGGCACAAAAAGAACTCCGCCTTTATAGAGCGGAGTGAAGGCGGAGTCTTGATTTTATTGGGATTAATAAGTATTAACTATGCAAAAGAAAGATAGTCTAAAAAAAGTTGAAATAAATTAAGGAGGTGCGGAGTTGGTTAGCCAATATTTTGAACGATGTATTTTAATTTGATGTCATTCTTTGGCTTTTTGGTATCCTTGATAGTATCAGGTTTAAAGTCTTCGTTCCCAAACTTGAAATTAACTGATGTAATTTGCCATTTGTTAGTTTGGCAGTTTTCAATTTTCCCTAAAGACAATAAATAATCAATAAATGATTTTAATTCTCCTTTTTGACCTAACCATGAAATTTTGGTTTCCGGTTGTTTGCCTGTGAATAGTTTTAGGAAGTCTTTTTTACTCTCTTCGTTTAAATATTGTTTTGTAACTAAAGCATAATGTAAGTTGGTCGCTTTGTCTTTAATAGAGGCTTGTAAACCTTTTAATTTGAATACTTTTGGTGCTTCAATAATAGATGTTGTTTTTAAAGTTTTTTGACTTGCTAAAGGTGTAATGCTTGTAAAATATTCTTTTTCGTTTTCAAGCCATTCCTTTATGGTTTTAATGTATTTTTTTTCACCTTTATTGAAGGTATTCAAAAGTGTTTTTTGTCTATGTTGGTGGTTTTGATTTATAAAGTCAAATTTTAATTTTTCGGTATCTGTAATTTTTCCTTCTTTAACTAATATTGTAGTCTCGATTAAAGATAGTATTTCTAAGGTTTTTTTGTAAAGACTGTCAACTAGTTCAGAGGGAGTTACCATTTGTAAAGTAGTTCGTCCTAAATATCTGTTTGTTTTGTGTTTTCCTTTCACAAATGGAAGTGTTTTTTCAAACTTAGGTTTTAATGGTGTGAAAAAAGGTAATTCAAAAGGAAAGAATCTTAGCCATTTTTGATAAATTTCAAAAAGTAATTTCAAGCTTGTTTCTTCATTTTTAGGAGTATAATTACTTTGTTCGACAAAATAATTTAATAATACTTTTTTCTTATTTGCAGGTATTTTATTTTTTTTACTTTTTATAAATGCTTCAACTAATTCTACATATATATGATATCCCACAGCTGGTTGACCCAAGCTAGTTATAGCTAATTCAAAATAATCGCTAATATCTTCAAACCAATCTGTATTGTCAATTGTTTTAATGATTTGGTGGTTTGTATAATCTACCGTTTTTAGTATTCGTGTTGGAAGGTTTTTGTATAAAGTATTCTTATCAAAATTAAATTTTTTGTAACTTGATAAGTGTTTTTCACAACAATTAGGGAAAAGTTCAAAAAAGTTTTCTAATCTTTTTAAATTAATTTTATGAGCATTGCAACAGTTTGGGTATTCAACTGGAAAATTGTAATCATCTGGTTTGTTAATTTCAAAGGGATGGATAATGAAATTAGAAGCATCAATTTCAATAAAAGGTTTAATCATATTGAAGCAATATATCGTTACTATTCTTCTTACAATAATATGATTATTTTTTTGAAGTTATAATATTGACTTAACTATTTTTTTTATGTTTACGTCGCTTGATGTTATTACGGTATCTTTTATTTTAGTATTATTGAAATGAATGCCATTGTGTAAAAATATATCAGCAGTGATAATCCATTTAGAACTAATCTTTTCAATAAGATTTTCGCTGATTGAATAATTAATAAAAGATTTCAAGTCGCCAAATAATCCAGTCCAATTGATTTTATTGTCAGGAGGATTGCCAATGAAAGCATTTATAAAGTCATTTTTTGAATTAGGATCAATATGTTTTTCTCTTTCAAGTGCTTCAAATAGATCTGTTGCTTTCTTTTTTTTAGAAGCTCCAGCTTTTATTTTAAAAGTAGAAATAGGAGTAGTTGTTTTATTGTTATTTGAAATTTCGGAAGGTAATTTTAATAATTCTGATTGTAAACGCTTTATATAACCATTAATGAAGTAAGCAGAAAATTTAGGACTTAAAATTTTACTTTTTTTGGGAATGTATTTATAACTGTCGTAAGGGCAAAAGATGTTACATTTTGTGATTTCATCAAAAGCAATTAATACTTCTTTTGGATCATCAATTTCAATGATTTTTCTAATTCTGTCTACTATAACATCAGAAGTATCACCATTAATGAAATTATTTAAAAGCATTAATTCTTTTTTGATAACTGATTTTTTGTCTACTATATAGGTGGAGTTGAAACTAAGCATTGCTTCATAAATTGAATAGCTTAGTTCTTCAAAAAACAATTTTTGTTGGTGATTTTCAATTTCTTCTATTTTTTCGTCAGTTAGATTAAGTTTGTTAAGTTCATCCCATAAATCTTCTTTTGAAAAAACACTCCAGCCAGAGGCTGTTACAGTACAATTTAACCAAGAATTTATATAGTTTTCTCTAAGCTTGATAAAATAAATTCTATCTTCTTCATCTTGTATATAACTGTAATTAATTTCTGTTCGGTCAAACCATTTTTTTATATTGAATAGCAAAATATCATTAATGTAGTTTTCTATTGTTGAAATCATTAGGTTTAGTAATTCTTTAGCTATATCTAAAGATTCCACATTTTTGAAATTTGTATTGCATTTAGATAATTCCTCTGGGATAGCATTATAAGGGATATAAAAATAAAAATTGCAGTATTCTTCTAAATCGATACTGTCAAAATAGGCCTTATAATCTTTAAAAGGGAATTTTTTAGATTTTAAATTATTTTCTAAAATATCTAAAATATCAATATAAAGAACTTTTGCAATGATTTTATCTACAGGAGGAATCTTTATTCCTTTAGTTCTTTCAAGGAATTCATCATTATTTTCATCAGTTCTAATATTAAAAAGCCTAATTATACTATCGTTAAAAATAGTGACATTACTTACTGTTGACCAATTAAAATTGTAAAGCTCTTGAAGTTTGTTAGTGTATTCAGATAAAGAAATGTTTTCTTTATTTTGGAATTCATAGAAGCTTTCTAATGTATGAACAACTTTAACAAAACGCTCTTTAATAAATTCAGTCATATTTAGAAATCAAGTTTAATTCGGTTAGCAGCTTCCATTTTCTTTTCATCAATTATTTTGGCATAGACCTGGGTTGTTCTGATGTCTTTGTGTCCTAATAATTTTGATACTGTAAATATATCAGTTCCCAAAGTTAATTGCAAGGTGGCATAGGTGTGTCTAGCACAATGAAATGTAATAGTTTTGCTTATTCCAGCTTTCATTACCCATTGTTGTAATTTTAGGTTGTGCCAGGCACTGTATTTGAGTCCTTTGAATACTCTTTCTTCAGGTTCTCCTATTTCTTTTAATAAATCACGAGCTTGGTCTGAAATTGGCAATGTTTCTGCGCCTTTGGTTTTCTTTTGTCTGAAACGAATGTACCAACCGTAATCATTAGAGTGTTGTATCTCTGACCATACTAATTTGTTTATATCAGACCATCTTAAACCTGTTAGACAACTGAATATAAAAGCTGTTTTTAGAATTGGAATTTCACATTCGTATTTTAGGATGCTTTGTAATTCTTCGAGGGTTAGAAATTCTCTTTCGGTATCTCCTTGTGGTAAACTTTCTACTTGTTCGGCTGGGTTGGAGCGGATAATTCCGTCTTTAAAAGCTTGTTTTAAAGCTGCTCTAAATTTGTTGAAATAAGAATGTGCTGAATTATCAGAAAGGTTTTTATTGCTAGGTGTTTTAGCTGTTTTAGTTAAGTATTCTTTGAAGTCTGCCACAAACTTGCTATCAAGTTGTCCGAAAGAAATATCTTTAGGGCAAAACTTTCTTAAATGTTTGATGGTACTGTCCCAATTGTCATAGTTGCCTTTGCTTTCTAGTCGTTTTTCGGCTAAGGTTTCCATGTAGATAATAAAGAAACCTTTTAGTTTTTCTTGATCGTTGAATCCGTACATTCCGTTTTGGATTTCTAAATGTCTTTTAGAACGAATGCTTTCAGCCAAAGAAAGGATTTTTTTATTTTCGTCTTTTTGAGCTTGTGTTAATTTGCCTGTTTCAGGTTCCGGGATGAGGTACAGTCCTAAATATTCATACTCTCGTTTACCATTTTTATAGTAATCGAGATACAGGCTTATTTTTTTGCCTTTTTGTCTTTGTCTTAAAGTTACCTTCATGTTACCGTTAATTAAAAAGTTTATCTATTTGTGAACGCTCAATTATTTTCTTCCTCCCAAACTTGTGTGTTTGTAAATCCCCTCGTTTAATCATCCTATTTATTGTCCATCTACTAACCCCGATTAAATCGGCAGCATCTTGAACGCATAAATAGTTTTTGTTGGTTAGTGAGTTAGGGTTTGCAGTTGGCAAGGTTTGCAAACTTTGCATTGTTTGCTGTTGCTCTATTAAAGAGTTTTGAATTTTCTCTTCTTTGGCTTTTTGTTTGTAGTGTCTAGAATTACACTTTAGGCAACAATAGCGGGTTAATGTGGTTTTGGCTATATAAGCTTTTCCACAATAAGTACAGGTTTTCGGTATGGCCATATTACTACTCATAACGTGTTGCATTATGTTGCCTTATGTGGCGAAATGTAGCAATAGGTAGCATCATTTGACCAAGGTTGTTGTCATTGAGTTTTGGGCAACAAAATTATTCATAGGGCAACAATTGAACAACAAATATAACGAATAAAGTGTTAATTGGCAACAAATAAAAGAAGGATAATATTTGTAAAATCAATAAAAACAGGTGGTTAGTAATTAAAAGAAAGGTAATTACTTCCCGATACAAAAATTAGCAAAAATATTCCCTAATAATTCGTCGTTTGTAACCTGTCCGGTAATCATCCCAAATTGATATAAAGCTTCTTTTATGTCCAGAGCCATCAGGTCGCTGGAAAGATTGGTTTCTAGGCCATATTTTACTTTTTGAATTTCTTCCAGCGCTTTTAACAACGAATCGTAATGTCTGGTGTTGGTTACAATTGTTTCGTTGTTGCGTAAAGCACCAGTGTTGACAAACGATAATAATTTATTTTTTAATTCATCAATTCCTACTTTATTTTTAGCGGAAATAAATTGAAGTTGTGCGTTGTGTGTTGTGAGTTGTGTTTCAATTAACTTGATTTTTTCTTCTGAAAGCAAATCCATTTTATTGATAACAATCAAAAGTGGTTTTAAAGGAAATTGATTTTTAACTTTTTCAATCTCAATTTTTAGAGCTTCTAAACTCACAACCGATAACTCATAACTGTCAACTAAATAAAGAACCACTTGTGCCTGTTCTATTTTTTCGAAAGTTTTTTTGATTCCAATGCTTTCTACATAATCCTGAGTTTCACGAATTCCGGCCGTATCTATAAAACGGAAGCCGATTCCCCCAATGACTAATTCATCTTCGATAGTGTCACGAGTTGTTCCGGCAATGTCTGAAACAATGGCGCGCTCTTCATTCAACAAAGCATTCAAAAGGGTTGATTTTCCAACATTAGGTTCGCCTACAATGGCTACCGGAATTCCGTTTTTGATAACATTTCCAACAGCGAACGAATCTATTAATCGTTTTAAAACAAATTCGATTCTGTTCAATAATTCATTAAACTGACTTCTATCGGCAAATTCCACATCTTCTTCTGCAAAGTCTAATTCGAGTTCAATTAAAGAAGCAAAATTCAATAATTCTTCACGTAATTTGGCAATTTCATTCGAAAATCCGCCACGCATTTGCTGCATCGCAATTTGGTGTGAAGCTTCGTTGTCAGACGCAATTAAATCGGCTACGGCTTCGGCTTGTGATAAATCGAGTTTTCCGTTCAAGAAAGCACGTAATGTAAATTCTCCTGCATCGGCCATTCGACAGCCATTTCGAAGCAATAACTGAATAATTTGCTGCTGAATATAAGTAGAGCCGTGACAGGAAATTTCAACAGTATTTTCGCCAGTATAAGAATTAGGTCCTTTGAAAATAGAAACCAGTACCTGATCCAAAGTTTTTGCACCATCAACAATATGCCCTAAATGCAGCGTATGCGTTTTTTGCTTAGTTAAGTCTTTTTCCTTAATTGATTTAAAAACTGAATTAGCGATGCTGATGGCATCCTGACCTGAAATACGGATAACGGCAATGGCTCCGGCACCTGAAGCTGTGGCTAGTGCTACTATAGAATCGTTGTTTAGCATTTTCTTAATTATTGGTTGCAAAGGTACTAAATCTAATGAAGTATTGTTGAACAGCTCAATATAAAAGAATATTTTGTTGGGAATTAAAGCGTTAAAATTGTATCTTTATTTTATTAGTTGATCTTTAACTTTTAAGTAATTAAAAATGAAACGCATCTTATTTCCTACCGATTTTTCTGAAGCTGCAACCAATGCTTTTGTACATGCTTTAGAGTTTGCCAAAAGTGTTGATGGAGAGTTAGTGTTGCTGCACGCCTTTGATTTGCCTGTTTTTGACAGTCAGTATTTTCCGGAAAATTACATGTTGATATATGAATCAGTAGAATTGGCTGAATTTGAGGTTTTTAAAGATGAGTTGCCTAAACTGCACGCAATTGCTCAAAAACGCAATTTGAGTCATATTAAAATGACGCATCGATTGATGGACGGCGATTTATTGCACACCATAGAAAGAGCCATCAAAGAAGATCAAATTGATTATATCATTATGGGAACCGAAGGAGCTAAAAATTGGTCAGATTTACTGCTCGGTACGCAAACTACAGCGGTAATCTCTGATGTAAGTATTCCTGTTTTTAGCATTCCTGCTAAAGCAGTATTTAAACCTATAAAAAATATTGTTTTTACAACCCGATTTAGACCCAAAGATAAAATAGCATTGAAAGAAGTTTTAGTAATTGCTAAAAAAATGAAGGCAAAAATTAAATGTCTTTATGTGAAAAAAGACAGTTCGGATGTGACAAAAGAAACTATCAAAGAATGGGAAACCGAATTTGCTAATGAACCGATTGATTTTAATGTGATTTTTAGCGAAGAAGTCAAAGAAAGTATTTTGGATTTTATCATGTTTAAGGATGTCAATGTTTTGGTTATGTTGACTTACAAACGCAATTTTTTCGAAAATTTATTCCATCATAGTTTAACCGAAGATTGTGCTGCTCATTTAGATATTCCTATTCTGGCAATTCCAATAGAGTAATTTATTTTTGAAAAAGATGAAATATAGATCTAACAGATAATAAAGGATTATTATAAATTAAATTCCAGAATATTTAACCGCAGATTCGTAGATTTTTAAATATAATAAATCTACGAATCTGCGGTATTTTTTAATTTCAATCTGCGGGTTTCTCTTTAGTAGTATTGAGGTAATTTGTATATTAAGTTGTAAATTTTGTCAATTTGAGGTTTAGCTGGTTTATATTTGTATCTCATTTGTTATATTATGGATATTTATAAATCTAAGCTTACTTTTTTTACTGGTGAATTAAACAAAATCAACAAAAAA
The DNA here is from genome assembly GCF_001857965.1 of Flavobacterium commune. NCBI lineage: Bacteria > Pseudomonadati > Bacteroidota > Flavobacteriia > Flavobacteriales > Flavobacteriaceae > Flavobacterium > Flavobacterium commune. Next base: position 3,051,059 of record NZ_CP017774.1, read on the forward strand.
TACAATACAATCAGTTTGTTTCGATTGTTGAGCATTTTTCTGTTTCTAGCTTCAATCTATTTTTACATTCAAAAATCGGAAGGATTTTGGATTCTTTTGGCAGTGATATTTTTTACTTCCTTTTTGTTTTTAATGCGAATTCATTCCCGATTGTCTTTTCAAAGACTTTTAACAAAGGCATTGTTGCAAATTAGTGAAGATGAAATTTCGTTTTTAAAAAGAGAAAAAATCCCTTTTGAAAACGGAGTGGAATTTCAGGATTTTCACCATCCTTATGCCTATGATTTGGATATTTTCGGAGAACATTCCTTGTTTCAGAATCTAAACAGAACCGCTACTTTTATTGGTAAAAAAATATTTGCAACATCTTTATTGTATAAGGCGACTAATGACAAGATTATAGCTAATCAGCAAGCCGTAAAAGAATTAACTGAAAAGTTAGATTGGCGTCAGGAGTTTTTGGCTTTTGCCAAAGTAAGTCAGGACAATCAAAGTAGTTATGAAGCTTTGTTGAAATGGAGTAAAAGTTCCCGTTCGGATTTATCAAAAACGGCAATTGTTCTTTCTTATGTTTTTCCTGCTTTGTTTTTAGGAACATTGATTGCGTATTTGATTACTAACAGCATTATATTTTTGAGTTGTATGTCGTATGTGTTTGTTATTAATTTAATTTTTCTGGGAAAATTTTTTAAACGAATTCAAAGCGAAATTGCAAATGCCGATAACATTGATAAAATTATTGCCCAATATGGTTTGTTGGTAAAAAAAATTGAAGACGAAAAATTTCATTCTCAAAAGTTAATTGATTTGCAAAAAAGACTTCAATTTAAATCAGCCAATGCAAGTACACATTTTAAAAAATTATCAGAGTTGTTTTCAAGAATGGATACTATTGCAAATTTAGTTACAGCTACAGTTTTCAATGGTACGTTTCTCTTTAATTTTCATGTTTTAAAAGCATTATTAAAGTGGAAAAAAGAGCATTCTGAAGCTATTGAAGATTGGTTAATTGTAATTGGCGAATTCGAAAAACTCAACAGTCTGGCTAATTTTTCATATAACAATCCGGATTTTGTTTTCCCAACTATTAATTCCGACTATAAAATTGGTTTTTCTAATTTGAGTCATCCTTTGTTAAATCCAAAAACGAGAGTAGGGAATGATACTCTTTTTTATCCGCAATCATTTATGATTTTAACGGGTTCTAATATGTCCGGAAAAAGTACTTTTTTGAGAAGCTTAGGGATTAATATGGTCTTGGGCGGTATGGGTTGTGTAGTTTGTGCTTCAGAAGCTACGATTCATCCTTTGCCGGTTTTAGTTTCCATGCGATTATCTGATTCTTTGTCTGATAGTGAATCGTATTTCTTTGCTGAAATAAAACGCTTAAAACAAATTATGGATTGTTTGGAAGTTGAGCCAGCTTTTGTTTTGCTTGACGAAATTTTAAGAGGTACTAATTCGGATGATAAACGCAACGGAACTATCGAAGTGCTAAAAAAAGTAATTGCTAAAAAAGCGATTGGTGCTATTGCGACACACGATATTGAAGTTTGTTTGACTACCAATGATTATCCGGAAATTTTAAGCAATAATTGTTTTGAAGTTGAAATTAAAGACAATGATTTGCATTTTGATTACAAATTAAGAGAAGGTATTTGTAAAAATAAAAGTGCTACTTTTTTAATGAAGAAAATGGAGGTTATCTAATTCTGAACAAGAATTTTAAAACGAAAAAAAACCGCTTTTCTAGGAGGAATCGCGGTTTTTTAAATATAAAAAATGGTTGGTTAATAGAGGCACAATGATAAGTATTATATTTGAATATCAAAAATAAAACTTAATATTTTCTTAATTTTATTTTAACTATTTAGCATTACCGGCATAACAAGCATAGTTACTGTTTCACCTTCTTCTAATCCGTCAATTGGAGTTAAAATTCCGGCACGATTTGGTAATGACATTTCAAGCATAATCATGTCTGATTGTAAGTTAGTTAGCATTTCTGTAAGGAAACGAGAGTTGTAACCTATTTGCATATCATCACCTTGGTAATCACAAGTTAACCTTTCTTCGGCTTTGTTGGAATAATCAATATCTTCGGCAGAAACATTCAATTCAGCACCGGCAATTTTCAAACGAATTTGGTGTGTTGTTTTATTCGAAAAGATAGCCACACGACGTACAGAACTTAAAAACTGAGAACGGTCAATCATTAATTTGTTTGGATTTTCCTTTGGAATAACAGCCTCGTAATTTGGATATTTTCCATCAATCAAACGACACATTAACACGTAGTTGTCAAAAGAAAAAGTAGCATTCGAATCGTTGTATTCAATTTTTACTTCAGCGTCTGATGTAGAAAGAATATTTTTTAAAATAGTCAATGGTTTTTTAGGCATAATAAAATCAGCAACGTGAGATGCAGTAACATCAGTACGAGCGTATTTTACTAATTTATGAGCATCAGTAGCAACAAAAGTCAAACCTTGAGGTGAAAACTGGAAGAATACTCCTGACATTACCGGACGCAAATCGTCGTTTCCGGCAGCAAAAATAGTTTTACTAACCGCAGTTGCCAAAACATCGGCAGGAACTAAAGTTACTGATGGATCATCTAAGTTGATTGCTTTAGGGAATTCTTCTCCAGGAGCATAGGCTAAGGCATATTTTCCAGAGTTAGAACTAATTTCTATCGTGCTATTTTCTTCTACAGTAAAAGTCAAAGGTTGTTCCGGGAAAGTTTTTAAAATTTCCAAAAGCAATTTAGCAGGTACGGCAACACTTCCTTTACTGGTAGAGTCGATTGACAAAGTAGCCGACATTGTTGTCTCTAAATCAGAAGAAGAAACAGTTAATTCGTTATTGTCTAATTCGAATAAGAAGTTATCCAAAATAGGCAAAGTATTGCTGCTGTTGATAACGCTTCCTAAAACCTGTAATTGCTTTAATAAGTAGGAACTCGATACTATAAATTTCATATGAAGATTATATTTGTTTTTTATTGTAAAATGGTATCTTTTATTAGAATTTGCAAAAGATACATTTTTACAAATATATCGTAAACAAATCTAGTTTTGAAAATTTTTTATTAACATCTATCTGCTGTATTTGCGCTTTCTTAAAAAACTAAATACGGCTCCAAAAAGTGTTAAAATTAGAATTGGAAGCCCGATAGTTATGACTTGCGTCTGAGTGTAGTTTTCGAAAACTTTCTCTTTGTCTAATAAAGGCAAATCTAAATCTTTGCTTCGAATGTTAATAAGTCCGCTGTCATCAAGCAGGTAATTGACGCAGTTAAGCAGGAAATCTTTATTGTCGTATAAATTTCCCGAGCGTTGATCAAATCCTAATTCAACAGGAGCAAAGTTTTTATCCAATTGGTTTTTGATAATATCGCCATCCGAAATCACAATCATTTTGTTGCTTTTTCCTGTGGATTCAAAATCGTTTTGTTTGAAAGCTAGAACTCTGTTTTCAAATGCTGAATGGAATTTTCCTTCGAGTAACACCGCCATAGGAATATTTCCGGTATTGATGTAATGATTGGGGCTGGTTTCTTCGGCTACAATATTCAAATTGACTTCTGTAGGTGTTCCTGTTTTTTTAGAATATTGAGACGATTGTAATAAAACCGTTTTCTTGATTCCGTTTTTCAAAGTGTCAATTGGATTCGCAAAATCAAATTTGATTCCGCCCAGGTTTTTCACAATAGGATGCTTGCTTGCCGGATAAACTAAAGGAGCAAATTTCCAGTTGAAGGTCTGGTATTGGGTAGCACTTCCTTGTTCTCCTGTGGCTAGTTTTATAGGACTTCCTTGTTCGTCTTTTACAATATCAGGATTGATTCTGATACCGTATTTAAAGAACATATCGTTCAAATTCAAATCTCTTGGAAAAGCTAAAGTTGCTCCGGCATCGTTGTACAAACTATCCATTTCTACAGCTACCTGATCTACCAGCCACATGGTTTTTCCACCATTGATGATGAATTGATCTAAAACTTGTTTTTCACTATCAGAGAAAGTCTCAGTAGGTTTGGCAATAATAGCTAAATCGTATTTTTGCAAGGCTTCTAAACTGCCAACAGGATTCTTGGCAACTGAATCCAAAGTAAATGGGCCAATGTGGTAACTTTCTCTTATTTGCAACAAGAATTTAGCAATTAAAACATCCTGAATTTCTCCGTTTCCTTTGATTACCGCAATCTTTTTTTGTTTCTCTTTGGTAATTTTATTCAGAGCATCGGCTATCGAATATTCTAAATGCTGAACGGAGCCAATTACTTTTTCGGTGGTGGAAGCACCCATAATGTTTTTTAAGAGCGGAATATTCACTTCCTTATTGTGATATACAGCAATTGCCCATGGAAAAACCATTGCCTGCGATTGTTTTCCTTTGTCGTCAACGGTAATGTTTACAGGAGTCATACCTTTCATGTACAACGCTTTGATGTTGTTCATGCTTTCGTCTTCATTTTCTAAAGGATTCACAAATTCGAAAACAATATTCGAATTGTAAGCTTGAAATTCTTCTAATAATTCCTTGGTTTCCTGTTGTAATCTTTTGAATTCGGCAGGTAAATCACCTTCCATATAAATTTTTATCGAAAGCGGTTCTTTGACCTCTTTGATAATATTTAAAGAAGTTTGAGATAAGGTATATCTTTTGTCTTTGGTTAAATCAAAACGATGAAAAAAGTAATTACCAACAATATTTAATACTAACAGAATTGCAATTGTAATTACGACTGATTTAAGATTTCTTTTTTTGGCAGCTATCATTACAATTTAAAAGATTTAAGTTGGTAAACAGTAAATGACAGAAACGCTGTCATTACACTTATAAAGTAAATAATGTCTCTGGTGTCAATCACGCCACGGCTCATACTTTTAAAATGAGCCTGCATTCCTATGGCTGAAATAATCGAAGAAAAAGAAGGAATGATGCTCGAAAAACCGTCAAATCCAAAATAGAAAAAGAAACACAAAAACACCGAAAGTATAAAAGCTACAATTTGGTTATCAGAAAGGGTAGAAGTGAAGATTCCTATTGCAGAATAAGCTCCAATTAAGAATAAAAGTCCAAAATAAGAACCAATAGTGCTTCCCATATCGATATTGCCTTCGGGCATTCCTAAAGTTGAAATTACTTTGACATAAATAAATGTTGGGATAATGGCTATGATTATTAAAAGTACAGCACCCAGAAATTTACCGTTGGTTATTTGCCAAACAGACAGAGGTTTAGTCAGTAATAATTCCAATGTTCCCTGTTTTCTTTCGTCAGAGAAAGAGCGCATGGTTACTGCCGGAATCAGGAAAATTAAAATCCAAGGCGCAAGCGTAAAAAACGGAGACATATCGGCAAAACCTGAGTTAGGAATATTGTAATCTCCTTCAAAAACCCACAGAAATAATCCGTTGGTGATTAGAAAAATGGCGATCACTAAATAACCTATGGGCGAACCAAAAAAGGATTTAATTTCACGTAATAATAGGGCTTTCATTCTTTATGAGTTAATAGTTATGAGTTATAAGCTTTATAAACATTTTTTTTCTACTTCAAAAATCATAAATCGTTAATCAACAATCTATCCCGATGGCTATCGGGACTTAATTCTTAAATTCTATGGTTACCACATCGCGGTAATTCAATCCCAGTAAGCTGTTTGCTGAACCTACTTTAGAAGGATTGCTTCTAAAAATGGCAATTTCCAGAAACCCCGCTTCGTTAAAAATGGCGAGTTGTTCTCCTTCATAATTTTTGATTGGGTATTTGTCTGAAATGGCAATTGCCGAATAATTAGGCAATATGGTTTTGATGTTTTTGGTCTTCATCTGGATTTCATACGGTCGGCCTTTAGCCACTTCCAGAAATTGTTTTTTGTTGATATTGGTCACCACATTTCCAAAATGATCTATATAAATAACATGTCCTTTCAGGCTGTTATTGTCATTGGAGGCTACGGCTTTCATTTCGGTTACTTCTTTGACCGCATTGATTTCTTTTCCAATAACATTCAGTAAACCACCACGGGCAATATGGCAAGCCACTGTGACAAAAACATCTAGTCCTGAAGCATCGTTTGGTAAACGGTCATGTATGTTGATGGCTACAATTTTTTGAGGAACAATCTTTTGCGAAAGCATGCTTAAAATTCCATTATCTGCAGCAATAAAGTAAGAATCGTTCCATTGCATTACAATGTGCTGGTTTTCCTTATTTAATTCCATATCCACACCAATCAGGTGAATGGTTCCTTTAGGAAAACTAGGGTAGGCTGCACCAATGATGTAACTGGCTTCAACAGTGTTAAACGGGTCTATATCATGTGAAATATCAATAATTTGGGCTTCCGGATACTCAGATAAAATTTTCCCTTTTAATGCACCAACAAAGTGATCTTTCAAGCCGTAATCGGTAGTAAGGGTAATTATTGACATATTTTTGTTTATAACTATTGGTGAAATCTAAAATTAATTTTCATTAAATTTGAGATATGCAAAGCTAATAATAGTAAATTCAAAAAAGCAAAAAAGCAAAACAAATTCTAAATAGTAACCAAATAAAACCTAAGGTCTAAGAGCCTTTTGGATTAGATTTTTAATTGATTTAGTAATATTCTAAAACTATACCCTTTGAACGAAAGAATCATCGAGCTCATAGACATCGCTCCAAAAGAGTTTTGGGGTGCTCAAGACACTCATCTTGAAACCATTAAAAAATACTATCCAAAATTAAAAATAGTTGCCAGAGGGACAACTTTAAAAGCATTTGGAGAAAAAGACATTCTGGACGAGTTCGAAAGGCGTTTTCAAAGATTGATGCTTCATTTTACACGTTATAACAATATTGACGATAATGTGATTGAACGTGTAATTTTAGGAGATGTTCAGGACGACCGAAAAATGAGTCCTAATGACAAAATTTTAGTACATGGAGTAGGAGGAAAAATCATTAAAGCAATGACTCCTAATCAACAGTTATTGGTCGATACCATAAATAAAAATGATATGGTTTTTGCTGTAGGACCGGCAGGTACAGGAAAGACTTATACCGGAGTAGCAATGGCTGTCAAAGCATTGAAAGAAAAACAGGTAAAACGCATTATTTTGACGCGTCCGGCAGTTGAAGCCGGGGAAAATTTAGGTTTTCTTCCGGGAGATATGAAAGAAAAACTGGATCCTTATATGCAACCGCTTTATGATGCTTTGCGAGATATGATTCCGAATGAAAAATTAGAAGATCATATTGCAAAAGGAATTATACAAATTGCACCATTGGCATTCATGCGCGGACGAACACTGGATAATGCTTTTGTGATTCTGGATGAAGCTCAAAACACCACCCACTCACAGATGAAAATGTTTCTGACCCGTATGGGAAAAAATGCTAAATTCATGGTAACGGGTGATCCGGGACAAGTCGATTTGCCCCGAAGAACCATTTCAGGATTAAAAGAAGCCTTATTGGTTTTGAAAGATATTGAAGGTATTGGGATTATTTATCTGGACGATAAAGATATTGTGCGTCACCGATTAGTTAAAAAAGTAATTGATGCTTATAAGTATACGGAGAATATTGATTAGAACAATAGTATAAGTCAATAGCAATAACAAAAGAACTACGATTCTAATTTTTAGATCGTAGTTTTTTTATAGAATTTTTTAATCTAATTTTGTTTGTATTGTTTAGTAAAACTCAAAATAAAAATCCTAAAAATGAAATTTCATCTTTAGGATTTTTTTGATTATTTCTTTTTCTTCTTTTTGGCAGCTTGATTTTTCAGCATGTTTCTATTGACAGAACCATGTGTTTTTTTCTTTGTTTTTGAGGGACCTCCAAGATTTACTTTTTGATTTTTTTTGGCTTTTTCGTGAAAAGCACCATCACCATCGGTTTTTGGTTTTTTCATTAAAAACTTAACGGGTTGTCTGTCTTTTTCAGGCCCAATCAGTTTGATGGAAATTTCGACTTCTTCTGGGAATTCTTCAATTTCTAATTCCATATCCATTAATACTTCGGCTTCTACTTTAGCTTCTTCTTCGCGTGGCGAAATGAAACTAATAGCAGTTCCTGTTGCATCGGCACGACCGGTACGCCCAATACGGTGCATATACAACTCGGCAAATTCAGGCATTTCAAAATTGATAACATGGGTAATATTCGAAATATCTAAACCTCTCGCCATAATATCCGTAGTGATTAATCCGCGAAGTTCGCCTTCCTGAAAAGCAGCCATAGTATTCAATCGGTAATTTTGCGATTTATTAGAGTGAATAACACCAAATTGTCCTTCAAAATCTTCTTCAATGCATTCGTGAAGCATATCAGAAATCTTTTTGTTATTTACAAAAATCAAAACGCGACTCATGTCTTCGTTAGTATTTAGTAAATGTTTGAGCAAATTGACTTTGGTATTAAAATTAGGAACATTATAAGTAATTTGTTTAATGTTTTCTAATGGAGTTCCCGATGCTGAAAGCGTTACTTCTTCAGGATAATCAAAATAATCGTTCAAAACAGCATCAACTTCGTCTGTCATTGTCGCCGAAAATAAGATATTTTGACGTTTTTTAGGCATCATCGCTAATAAGGCTGTAAGTTGAACTCTAAAACCTAAATTCAACATTTCGTCAAATTCGTCAATTACCAGCTTTTGCATATCTTCAAAACGAACCACATTGTCAAGAGCTAAATCCATGGTTCTACCTGGAGTTCCCACAAGAATATCTGAACCTTCGTAAACCGTTTTTTTCTGGGTATTGATATTAACACCACCAAAAATTCCGATGGTTCTAATAGACATAAACTGGGTTAGCTTTTCTATTTCTTCAACAACCTGAACTACAAGTTCTCTGGTAGGAACTAAAATGACAATTTTAGGTGTATGTGTTGTGCTAAATTTGTACTGTTTTAGTAAGGGTAATAAATAGGCAAAGGTTTTACCCGTACCTGTTTGTGCAATTCCCATCATATCTCTTCCCGACATAATTACAGAAAAAGATTTTTCCTGAATAGGAGTAGGAGTTGTAAATCCTAACGTATCTATTGCTTTTTGTAATGATTTAGGAAGATTGAATTGCTCGAAAGTAGCCATAAAACGTATATTTTCTGCAAAGATAGTCTTTTTGAGAGTAATGCGGTCAATATATCCTTACTTGAATCTCAAATCCCATGAAAGGGTAAGTGAGTAAATCCAAAAATAATTACCAGGGTCAAAACTTATTTCCTGATGGGCTATGTCAAATTGTGCTCCCCAGGCATTTTTATTTTTAGAAGTCGAAAAGAAATAACTAATATTGAAACGTTGTGTTTTTAAGTTAACAATTGGAGAGTCATTAGTATCAAACAGGAATTGGTTCACTTCAGGAGAAACTCCCATACTGTACATAAAACTGATATAATTATCGGCATTGCTGCGGTATTTTCTATAGTTTAAAGCTGCTGATGTACTGGTTCCTCCTTCTCCAGGGGTAAAGTAAGGGCGTAAAGACCAATAGCTGTTCCCTGTGTACCAACCAATAGAACCTGTATATATATTGGTAGTTGTACTGTATTTTAAGGTTCTAAAACCTGCCGAAATTTCTAAACTATGTGGCAATGATTTGTACAATTCAGCACCATATCTTAAGTCAGGGAAAAGAAAAGTATTGGCAAAACCTACATTTAGATAAGCATATAGTCCCTTGGTAATTTTAGGGTATAAATCAAATTCTATCTGAGAACCATTTTCATTAAAACGGCGGTTAAAATTATATTTTCCAATGATACTTCCATATTTGGTTTGTTTGCCATAACTCAAAGTATAATACTGCATCGGGTCAAATGTTTTAGAGTATAAATCCACAGCAGACCTTATTCCAATAGTATTTGTTCTTAGAGTACTGTTTAAATCGTCCAGAAATTCTTTTGATTTTTGATCATCAGGATTTTTAGTTACAAATTCTTTGATTGTATTTTGAGCTTCTAATGAGTTGTTGGTGTTTTTAAGAGCAGTTGCTTTTAAAATAGTTAAATCGGAATCATTTGGAAAGATTTTTAATGCTTTCTTACTCATTTCTAATGCTTCATAAGGAGCTTCACTCCAGGATTCATTTTTTATGGCTGCAATCCAGTTCTCTTTATTTTCAGGAGCTTTTTCGATAACATAAGCAAATTCTTTACGTGCTTTTTTATAATCGCCGTCCCAGGCATAAGTAGTTGCTAAAAATGAACGAATTTCATGGTAATTGGGATACTTTGTTAATATATTGATTAGGGTGTCCTGAGCCTGTTTTCGCTGTTGATTGAAGGCTAGTTTACGGGCGGTTTCAAAGGAGGTATCAGGATTTCCATTATATGCAATTTGTCCTTGCATTTGAAAAAAACTGAAAAGAATAAAAAGTAGTGTTACTTTGAAAATTGATTTGTTTATCATTATTTCAATTCTTTTTTGAGTTGTAAGTATTCGGTATTATTTGGATATTTTTTAAGCATACTATCTATGGTTTTATTAGCCATAGCAAGCAGTCTGGTTCTTTGGTATGCTTTAGCTAATTTAACTGATAATTCGGGGTTTTTAACATCGTTTCCTAAAGCTTTTTTTGCAATAGCAATTCCTTTTTTATCTTGATTAGTCCACCAGTACATGTCCATTAGAGCAAGGTAGCTATCGTAGTAAAAAGGGGTTCTTTTTATTACTTCCAACAATTCTTTCTCAGCGTTTATATAGTCTTTGTCCCAAGCTAAGGTTCTTCCTTTTAGTGTTCTTACATCGGCATAATTCGGCAATTCGTTTAGAACGTAATTGCATAATAAGCGGGCTTCTTTTCTTTGACCGTTAAATGCTAATTCTCTGGCTTTAAAGAATATTTGATCATTATCTAATCCTTTGGTATGTTTTTTTATGGTAGCCAGTTCTTCTTTTGAAAATTCAAAGGAAGCTTTGCTGTATATAAGTAAGGATTTTGGAATAATTTTATTTCTTTGTGTCAAATAAGCATTGAGTTTTTTCACTTCTTGTAAGCTGTCTTCAATTGTTTTTAATATTTCACTGTCATAAATTTTTGAGGTAGAAAAATTTTGATCAATTTTAAATAATTCACCATTTGAATATAAATAATCTTTATAAATCAGTTCGTTGATTACACCTTTATTTTGCATTATTGGAATGGTGTGAATATTTCTAAAACTTTTGTAAGTATCTAATCCGCTACTCATCCAGGCTGTTTTTTCTATTTTATTCATTTTATAATTATTCATTAAAAATGAAAGTAAGCTTGGAGTAATATCCCAATGTGAAGAAACTGATTTGAAAGATTCTGCTTTTTTCAGCATTGGACTGTAGATGTACAAAGGAACGTGAAAACGACATAATTTGTCTTTTTGCTCAATTGGAATCAAACGGTGATCACCGGTAATTATAAAGATGGTGTTCTTATAATCGGGTCTTTTTGCATAAGATTCCATAAAAGTTTGAATAGAATGATCGGTATATAACAAGCTGGCATAGATGTTCTTGTAGGGTTCTATTTCTGATTTGGTAAGTTGTAAACTTTTATTGGTACTAATAATCTGATCTACTTTTTTTAAATAGGCTGCTTTTTCAGGAAAATCAAAAGGTTCATGATTAGTTAATGTCATAACAATGTCTAAACGAGGTCCTTTTTTTGTGTCAATTTCACTAAGGGTTTTTCTAAAAATTTCGGCATCAGGATAACCCCAGCTAAAGCCTTCGGCGTTTTTATTTGTCATTTTATAGTTAGAACCAAATTTGTTAATGTCTGTCACATTATCAATATTGTTGTATTCTAAGAAATTGATTCTTTGGTCAAAACTCGATTCGTCACCGCAATAAAAAGAGGTATTGTATCCATTAGATTTTAAAATACTAATTAATGAGCTGTGAGCTGGCAAAGGTTTTAGTTCTAAAAAGCCTTTCTCGCCATAGGGCAAAGAACCTAAAATTGAAGGTAAAGCACCAAAAGTACGTCCGGCATTACTAACAAAGTTTTCCCAATATAAAGATTTTGGAATCATAGAATCTAAGTAAGGAGTAAAACCTCGGTATTCGTTTTTACCAATAAATTCATCCCCTAAACCTTCAACAATTATCATAACGATGTTGGGTTTTTCTCCTTTTATTTCAAAAAAAGGACTTAAAACATCTGGTGTTGCAGAGAAGGGTTTTAGTAAAGGATATTCTTTTTTATAGCTTAGATTGGCAGCGTTAAATTGTTTTTTATTTTCCTGAAATTGGATAATTTGATTGCTAAAATAGGCCAGTTTATTTTGAAATTGTGAATCGCTGGTCTCGGTGATTAAAAATCGCGTTCCCAGGCTAATGATGCTTATAGTAGCAGCAATTATAAGTGCATTTTTTTGCTTTATTTTTTTTGAAATAAAGTGGTTAATTCCCCAAAATAATAAAGGAAAAGCAATAAAGGGAATAAAATATAAAACAGAGAAAGTTTCGGATGCTGTAACTGTGGTGTACATATCCTCAGTTGAATATCCTAAAAAGTCAGCTCCCAGATTGACCAAAGTAGTCAAATGGTATTTGGTTAATCCAAATTGGATAATAACAATTAATGTAAAAATAATTTTTATAAAGGTATCTTTCCAGTTTTGTTTGCTAAAATATAATATAAGATATACAGGCAAAGCAACAAGACTAATAACAAGAACGGTGTTAAAGTCGTTTACTATTTTGTAAAATAAACTAAGTCCAATAGCAGGAACTTTAATTCCTGTATAAATTTTAGCAATGATTTCAAAAATGCTAATGAACCAAAAAGAAATTACTAAAGAAAGACAAGCGAAGCCGTAACTAAAGTGATTTTTTAATTGTTGATTGTTATCCATTATTAATAAGTTGTGTTGTTTTACTAAATTAATTACTACTCATACCTTTTCGAGTCATTTCGCCCCATTTAATTGATTTGTTAAAATAGTAGTCAAAATTCCCTTTTAGTGCCGCATACAAAATAAAAGGATGATTAAGTATCGGCTCTGTAAAAGCAGTTTTTATGAGCTGTAATCCCATGCCTTTTTTGGTGTATTGGTGGTAAGTAAGTTCTTCGGCAATAATAGTAATAATTGAGAACAATACGGTAAAAAGATAGGCAACAATCATAAATAGTATGGCATACGTCCAAACTACATTATTGGTTACAATAAGTATGGTAAAGTAAACCAATCCAAGTATTTCTATTATTGGCGCTAATCTTTCAAAGAAAAACCAATAAGGATAACTAAGTGTTCCTAATGAATTGTATTTTCGATTAAATCCAATTTTTCTGTGTTTTTTAAGGGTTTCAATAGTACCTCGTGTCCAACGGTTTCTTTGTGAAATGAAAATTTTATAACTATCCGGAGCTTCTGTCCAGCATAACGGATCAGGGATGTAAGCCACTCGGTATTTTACTTTTTGCTCTTCCATATAGGCTCTCATTCTCACAATGATTTCCATATCTTCACCCACCGTTTTAGTGTCATAACCACCCACTTCAAGAGCAATTTTTTTGTCAAATAAACCAAATGCTCCCGAGATAACTAATAATCCGTTGAGTTTACTCCAGGCCATTCGTCCTAAAAGAAAAGCCCTTAAATATTCTAAAATTTGGCCTCTGACAATTCGGTTTTTAGGAAAATTAATATCTAATAATTTTCCGTCTTGTATTTTACATGAATTTGCAATTCTAATTACACCACCCGCAGCAATTACTTTTTCATTGGTTGATTCAAGGAATGGTTTTATCATTTTTTGTAAAGCATCCTCCAGCAATAAACAATCCACATCAATACAGGCAACGTATTTGTTAGTACTGATATTTAAACCTAAATTAAGTGCATCTGCTTTTCCTCCATTTTCTTTATCAACTACAATTAATTTTTCGAAAGCCGGATTAGTAGATTTAAAAACGCCTTTTCGAAGCGGTTTTGTTGCAATTTGATTATTGATTAAATAATCTACTTTTACTAAGTTATAAGCGGTAATTAATTTTTCTAAAGTGTCGTCTTTACTACCGTCATTGATTATAATTACATCATAGTTTACATAATGGTTTGAGAGCAAAGAGCGAACATTTTCAACAATATTTAAACTTTCGTTATACGCAGGAGCAATAATGGAGATGGAAGGTGAAATTGAAGAAGATAATATTTCGGTATAGTTTACAAAACTATTTTTCTTCATGTAATTTACCGTTTCAAAAGCTGATATTATTGCTAAAATAATATAAGAGGATATAGCTGCAAATGCAAAGCCGAAAAAAATAAAATCAAAAATTTCAATTAATTGTTGGGGTAGATTTTGAAACATAACTAACTGGCTTTGGTTAATTTTTTGTCTATAATGTAGTACTGGTCGGCATTATTGATTTTGAATGTATTGTTATCTTCTACTGTAATCAGGTTCATGATTTTCATTACCGAAATTCGAATAAAGAAATTTTCATGCTGTATGTGTTCTTCAACAAACGGAATGTCTTCAGGCATAGCCATCTCTTCCATCATTTTAAAAAAAGCAATTTGTTCGTCTAAAGTTCTGTCAAATAAATCTTTTTTTAAGATAGTTACAGCTTCAAAAATGCCTAAATGAGTTACAAGATTAATCGCTTCGATTCTAATATCGGCATTGGAATGATTAAATAGCGTTATTATATCGTCTTTAGCATCAAATTGCTTGTATATTTTAGCTAGTTTTAAAGCAAATGAAACTACTGATTGATTAGTAGAACGCAGCCAATTTCCAATATCAGGGATATGAAGATTGTTGAATTTATTTAAAATTTCTAATAATTGAATCTGATCCCATTCTGATAGTTCATTTTCCAGAACATTTAAAAATTCAAGACCTTCAAAACGAAATAGTTTAACTAAATACTTTTGAATTTCATTACGAACTTCTTTTTTAGGATGATTAATCAATAAGATAATTTCGTCATGTGCTTCTTTAATTTCAAATTGCGTTAATTCTCTTATGGCGCGTGCTACAGTATCCCACTTTTTACTTTTTAATCTTCCGGTAGCCGAGTCAATTAGTCCTGTTTGATAATATAAATTTTGAATTGCATCAGCTGTTTCACCCGAAATATCATCCTTTAGTTTTAAAAAGGTTTTAATGATAATTTTTCTTTTTAAGCTGTTTTCAGCACACTTTTTTAAGTATCGAACTATTTGCTTTTGTTGTTCATTTATTTCTTGTTCATCACCAGCATATAAATATTCGATAAGGTCAGATTCGTATTTTTTTTGATACGTTGCTTCAATTCTGCCTTTTATTCTTAATTTATACCTAAGGTTTTTTAAGTAAAAAAGGAGTATTACAATAGAGATTGTCAAAATGATAGTCCCATAAATACACAATTGAATAATTGGATGTGAATTATTTAATGTGTCAACGCTATTTTTAAGTAATTCTAACATAATAGCTGTTTTATAGAATTATTGTAATAATCTTTTAATACGAATAATTAATTCGTTTGGACTAAAAGGTTTACTCATGAAATCAGTAGCACCTAAATTAAAAGCATTCAGAACCATTTCTTCCTGACCGGCAGAAGAAAAAACAACTATAGGAGTTTGCATTTCCAGTTTGTTTCTTACGTGACTGATAACCTCTAATCCGCTGATGAAAGGCATCATAATATCGGTAAGTATCATATCAGGGTTGTGATCTTCAATTAAATCAACTGCTTCTTTACCATTGACAGCTATTAAGAGTTGATAACCTTCTTTTTCTAATTTGAATTGCAACAATTTAGAAAGGATTGAATTATCCTCAGCTAGAACAATTTTTTTTGTAAGATTCATCTTTTGTAGGTTATTAGTTTTGTAATTGGGGTGTTTTACGGTATAAATGTAATAAATAAATGTTAATATCATCGATAAAGTGTATAAAAACATCGATTAAGTACATATTTTGTGTGTTTTGTAGTTTTTTGTTTATAATTTTTATAAAACGATAAAGCTTTTTTGTATGCCCGAAATTAAAAGCCTTCAAAAACACCAAGACTAAAAGTGCAAAATAGTATTTACAGAATAGTTTTGGATTGTAGTGAAGTAGTGAGAAAATTAAGGTTTTAGATTTGGAATCTGGTATAAAAAAAATGGCAACTTAAAAAAGTTGCCATTTGTCTAAAAGCTAAGTAAAAGTTATTGTATGATGATTTTTTGTGAATGTATTATTTTTTTAGTTGAAATATTTGAAACATTTAGTATAAAAACTCCTTTTAATTGTAGGTTAACATTTTCCTGACGACTTTCTTTAAGAATTCCTTTTTTGACTTCTTTTCCAAAAATATCATAGATTTTGTATTCTGCATTAGAGCTAAAATTAGTATTTGTTTCAGCTTGATCACTGTCATTGGTCATTAGTATAGAAAATGAACCATTATTTGGAATAGGCCAAACATTAACTTGAGTAGAGATTTCTGGATTTTTTTTTGTTGCTGACAAAGAATATCCGTTAACTATATTTACTCTGCGTGTCATTGTTGCTCCGGTATTGTCAGTAACGGTAAAATCGAATGAACCTAAGCCGTTGGCTGTTGGTCTGTATTCTACTATGTTAGAAACTAAAGTAGCATTTCCTTTTTCAACATTAGATAGGGAGTAACTAGCTCCATCGGTAAATCCTCTCGAAAGTTTTTTGATATCAATACTTAATTGATGTCCTTTTGGAGATTCGTAATGAGGTAGAGACATCCATTGTAAATATTCATCCAAATTAGTGTAACCGTCTAAATCATCGTCGGCATTAGTGTCTGAAAAATCTCCAATTGCAGAATTCAGATTAGTTCCTTTGATGGCTTCCCACCAGTTAGGTAATCCATCCTGATCGGTATCCCAATCAACATCTCTGTTAACTACAGGATAGTTTTCATAACCCCCTACATCTGATTCATTGTCAGGAAATCCAGGTTTTCCGGTTACACTTCCTGTGTATGTATAAGTTCCTTCTAATGTCTCTGTAATGATTCTTTGATCGTGTTCGTCAAATTCTGGCTGAACACAACCTACATCAGAAAGTACAATTTTATAGGCATGACCAGCCGTTTGAGTTGTTACATAAGAAGGAAAAAATGGAGTGTTCACAAAGTTATCGTATTGATATGTAGCTCCATTTCTAAAAGTAGCTCTTCTACCAATAGTTTGATTGGTTTCATCAAAGTAACCAGGCATTACATTTCCGTTAAAATAACAACGTTGTGTTCCAGTTCCTACATTTTCATTATCTGCACTAAATGCAACAAATATTTTAGAACCAGCACCAGGCTTGTAATAATTATTTACAAAATTGACTTCTTTCGTTCCTCCGTCTGTAGTTCTGCCTCCCCAATTGTAAACTACATTGTTAGTGATATCCATTCTGCCGGAATAAGCTCCACTACCATCTAATCCACCACCCAGACTCCAATTGCGTCCGTAATTGTGTGCTAATAAATTATGGTGAAAACTTCCAATATCTCCACTTATTGTTCCTGCATAACCATGTTCAGTTCCTGCCGGATAATTTTGATGCCCTGCTGCATTTAAGGCTTCTGAAATTAATGTTCTTTGCAAAGTAATGTTTTTACCTGAGCGTGAACTAAATGCTTCATCAATTGTCCAACTGATTGAACAATGGTCTATGATACTATGATTGGCTCCGGTTAATCCCATTCCGTCATAAGTAGGACCTGCACCTAATCGGACTCTTATATTTTGGACGATTACATCATTTCCTGTAATACCGAAAGGAGCAGAACGAATACAGATTCCCTTTCCGGGTGCAGTTTGTCCGGCAATGGTAACATAAGGCTGGTTTAAAACCAAACGGGAATTCAATTGGATAATTCCTGAAGTATTAAAAACAATCGTTCTTGGACCGATATCATTAGTAACCGCTTCACGCAAACTTCCTGGACCGCTGTCATTCAAGTTTGTTACAGCTACTACTTTTCCGCCTCTTCCTCCGCGGGCAAAACGACCGTATCCTTCAGCACCCGGAAAAGCTAGTTGAGCTGGTCGCAAACGCCAAATATTTCCTTTTACTACTTCGCCGTTGGCTAAAACTTCGTCAACTCTCCAATAGTAGGTTTCTCCAGTATATAGCCCATTCACTGTATAAGTGCTATTTGCTTTAAGCTGATTTCCTTTATATAGTGAAGAAGAAGTATTTGCTGTCTCAATCGATGCTATATCTGTTCCAAAATAAATATTGTGTGATACCGCATTTATGGCAGGTGTCCAACTCAAAATTGTACCTCCAGAGTTTAATTCTACATGTTCGTCATTGTTACCAGGAGTCGGATTGGTGGCCTGGTTGAAAATGTTAGGGGTATTTAACTCGATTCCGTTTAACATTACATTTTTATAAACTTCAGTACCTGATCTTTCTGCCGCAAAAAGGATGACTACATCGTTTCCTGCTGTGGCTTGAAAAGTTAGATAAACTGATTTTGCATCGGCTGTTTTGTGAGCTCTGATAGTCGGAATTACATTATCAAAAACTAAATTTCCATCTACAGAAATATCAATGGGACTAAAAGTAAAAACAGGACTGTCTACGGCATTTAAAAAAGCCATTATAGTATGAGTTCCAGTTTCTAATCCTTTTATTCGAAGTTCTATTTGTCCACCTTGATTGGCAGTTGTTCCTTTTACAGTGAGTCCATCGCATACTAATTTAGCATAATAGGGGGCTTGAATACCTACTTTTTCCCAGTTGGTTCCTAAATTATCTCCTTTGTCTCCAACTCTGGTTACTGTGAATGTAACTCCATTTTGGATTTTAGTGGCTGTATTTGTTGTAACTACCCAGGGAGTATATCCTGGTTCACTTACTTCGGCTGATTGTCTTCCTGATTGGTCAAAATCAATTTTTACTACTGGATTCTGTGCAAGCATTGCGGTTGTTGTCATTGTGAGACAGACTATCGCCTTGACCAATGACGGTTTCATGTAATTTTTTAACATTTTAAGGTTGGTTTTTGGGTTAATAATTCGATTTATTGTTTAAAATTTTTCATTCATAATTTTCTTGTTTGTTTTTTTTGTAAACGTTTACATGAAGTAATAAAAAAACTTTTAATAAATATTTTATACTGGATAAAATTAGATATACAAAAAACAAATTAGGGGTAAAAATTGCTTTTAAAGCAGGGTCAAATCACAATTTGATCCTAAAACAGAGGTAAATTGACAAAAAAAGTTTTTTCCCAAAAAAACTTATTGGCTAGTGCTATACTTTTTAATTTACTTAAATTGAGACTAACAATAATCTATAGTAAATCTGTCTAAAAATATTCAAATGCTCCAAGTTCTAAAAGAGCAAAAAAGTATCTTGCCAAGTTTTTGTTGTCAGGAAATTTAAGATTTGAATCTGGAGTTTAATACTTTTTATTATTTAAATATCTCTCGTAACTTTGTCTCATATCTTAAATTTAATTAGGAAACAAAATGAAAAATAGAATTGAAATTGATGGGACAAATGATGCTGTTTGGAATTCTGATGGAGCCAGAGCAACTTGGAATATAGCTACATTATTGACTATTAAAAAAGATTTGAAAATAGGTGATAGTAGTTTAATTACTCTGCCAACTGATAATGTCGATAATATTGTAAATAATGTTTTGGGCTGTTTAAAATTTTATATAATAAATTTCGAAGAAAATTTCACTTATACAGTCAATTTTAATATAATTGAATTAACTAGAATTGCCAATAATGAATATTATAAAATTGATATTTAAAAACCTTCAAAAACACCAAGGCCAAAAAGTGCGAAATCGTATTTGACAGGATCTTTTGGATCAAACTCCCGAAGTTTAGAATCTAATTCAAAAAGTGCTTTGCCGTCATTTTGTTTACGTTCCAATAAGCCTAATTTTCGGGCTACTTTTCCGGAATGGACATCCAACGGACAAGAAAGCAGAGCAGGGGAAATGCTTTTCCAAATCCCTAAATCGACTCCTTTGTTGTCCTGACGGCACATCCAACGCAAGTACATGTTGATGCGTTTTGCTGCCGAATTATTTAAAGGATCCGAAATGTGTTTTTGGGTACGGGCTAAATGAGGAATTTCAAAAAAGATTTTTTTGAATTCAGAGATGCTTTTTTGCATCGAATTCACTTCCTGGTTTTTTGAAAAGACAGCTTCCAGTCCGCCGTGATTTTTATAGATGTTTTGTAGTGATTGGATAAAACCGATGAAATCCTGACCATTAAAGGTGCGATGTACAAAAGTTTCCAGTCGTTCTAAATCAGTTTCATTGTGGGACATCACAAAATCATAAGGAGTATTACCCATGAGTTCTATTATTCTATGGGAATTTTTAATAATCATTTTTCGGTTCCCCCAGGCAATAGTAGCGCTCAGGAAGCCGGCAATTTCGATATCTTCTTTTTGGGTAAATAAATGCGGAATTTGCACCGGGTCACTTTCGATAAAATCTAAGGTGTTATATTGCAGTACTTTTTCGTCCAGAAAATCTTTGAGTTCGTCAAAATTCATATAAAACAGATGGATTAATGGTCACTAATCATTCCGTCCACCATCACCAGTTTTCTATCAGCCATGTTGGCTAATTCTTCGTTATGGGTTACAATGACAAAAGTTTGTCCAAATTCATCTCTTAGTTTAAAAAATAATTGATGTAAATTTTCTGCTGAATGGGTATCTAAATTTCCCGAAGGTTCATCGGCAAAAATTACTGCAGGCTTGTTAATCAATGCTCTGGCCACCGCCACACGCTGTTGCTCTCCTCCCGAAAGTTCGCTGGGTTTGTGGTTGATTCGATGCGAAAGTCCTAAATAAGTAAGTAGTTTTATGGCTTCCGCTTCGGTTTCATTTTTGGATTTTTTAGCAATGTAAGCCGGAATGCAAACATTTTCCAGAGCTGTAAATTCAGGTAGCAATTGGTGGAATTGAAAAATAAATCCCAAATTCAAATTTCTAAATCGGGATAAATTTTTGTCGTTCATAGACAAAATATCTTCATTATTAATTCGGAGTTCAATATCGTTTTTAAGATTTTTGTCTCCTTTATAGTCTGAGGTGTTAGGTCTGTCGAGTGTGCCTAAAATTTGTAAAAGTGTTGTTTTTCCTGCTCCTGAAGCCCCTACGATCGAAACAATTTCGCCTTTTTGAATATGTAAATCAACACCTTTTAAAACATGGAGTTGGTCGTAATATTTATGTAAGTTTTTGGCTTGTATCATGGTTTGCAGTTTGTACAAAGAAACAAAGATTTTAAGGATTATAAAATGGGAATAGCTATTTTTTTAGAGTATAAAGTCATAAATTTGGGTTAATAAAAAGCAAACGTTTTTTAGAAACCAATTGAGCTGTTGTGTAAAATAGACAAAGACTGTTATGGAAAAAGAAATGAAAATGGAATTGGCAACTTTTGCAGGTGGTTGTTTCTGGTGTACCGAAGCTGTTTTTTTAGAATTAAAAGGGGTAGAGGCTGTCGTTTCGGGCTATATTGCAGGTAAAACGGTAAATCCCACATACAAGGAAATTTGTCAGGGAGATACAGGACATGCCGAGGCAATTGAGATTAGTTTTGATGCTAATGCGATTTCGTTTGGAGAATTATTAGAATTGTTTTTTGCTACACACGATCCTACCACTTTAAACCGTCAGGGAAATGATGTGGGAACGCAATACCGCAGCGAAATTTTTTATCATAACGAAGAGCAAAAAGAAATTGCAGAAGATTTTATTCGGTTTTTGACTCAGGAAGCTGTTTTTGAAAAACCAATAGTTACTAAAGTTTCAGCTGCGACCATTTTTTATCCTGCCGAAGACTATCATCAAAATTATTACAATCAAAATAAAACTCAGGGATATTGTGCTTTTGTAATTACACCAAAAATAGAGAAAGTGAGGAAATATTTTGCTGAGAAGTTAAAATAAGTAACTTCGTAAATTCCTAAATAAAAAAGAGAGTTTAACGTAATGCTAAACTCTCTTTTTTTTATGAATAGTTGAAGAATTAAGCTTCTTCCTGTTCTTCCATTGTGTGATAAACGTTCATTACGTCATCATCTTCTTCAATTTTCTCGATTAGTTTTTCCACATCGGCAACCTGAGCAGGAGTCAGCTGTTTTGTGATTTGAGGAATTCTTTCGAAACCGGAAGAAAGGATTTCGATATTTCTGCTTTCTAATTCTTTCTGGATAGTTCCAAAACTGTTGAAAGGCGCATAGATTAAGATTCCGTCTTCGTCTTCGAAAACTTCTTCGGCACCAAAATCAATCAATTCTAATTCTAATTCTTCAGCATCTAAACCTTCTTTTGGAATACGGAAGTTGCAAGTGTGATCAAACATGAATTCTACTGAACCCTGAGTTCCTAAAGTTCCGTTGCATTTGTTGAAATAACTACGAATATTAGCTACCGTTCTGTTGTTATTATCAGAAGCAGTTTCAATCAGGATGGCAATTCCGTGAGGAGCATATCCTTCGAATAAAATTTCTTTATAGTTGGCAGTATCTTTGTTCGTTGCATTTTTAATGGCGCGCTCTACGTTGTCTTTAGGCATATTAGCTGCCTTTGCATTTTGCATTACCGCCCTCAATCTGGAGTTAGCGTCAGGATTTGGTCCGCCTTCTTTTACGGCCATAACAATATCCTTTCCAATTCTGGTGAATGTTTTGGCCATTGCAGCCCAACGTTTCATTTTTCTTCCTTTTCTAAATTCGAATGCTCTTCCCATTTCTGATTATTTTTTAACGATGCAAAAATATAAATATTTTGTTTTTTTTAAGTTTTATACCGTTGTATATTTCATTTGGACCAATAAAAATTGGTCCAAATGAAATATACAACGGCATTATACCACAACGATTGGACTGTATTGTATTTATGTTTGGTATTAGTTTTTATAAAATGGCATTTTTACCACTTTGGCAGGAACATCTTTTTTTCTGATTCGAATAAAGATTTCGCTGTCAACTGCGCTATTGTCGATGGTTACATATCCCATTCCGATTCCTTTATTTAATGAAGGAGACATCGTTCCTGAAGTTACTATTCCGATTGGATTTCCCGATTGGTCAACAATTTCGTAATCGTGTCTTGGCACGGCACGTTCCTGCATTTCAAAACCGATTAGTTTTTTAGTTACTCCAGCTTCTTTTTGTTTTTTTAAATTATCCGAATTGGTGAATTCCTTGTTGAATTTTGTAATCCAACCTAATCCTGCTTCTATTGGCGATGTAGTATCGTTGATATCATTTCCGTAAAGACAGAATCCCATTTCAAGGCGTAAAGTATCGCGGGCAGCTAAACCAATTGGTTGAATTCCAAAAGCAGCTCCGGCTTCGAAAACTTTATTCCAAATTTGTTCTACTTCCTCATTTTTACAATAAATTTCAAAACCTCCGGCACCGGTATATCCCGTAGCCGAAATAATTACATTTTCGATTTCGGCAAAATCACCAACTTCAAAATGATAGTATTTTATCGAAGATAAATCTACTGATGTCAAAGATTGTAAAGCTTCAATTGCTTTTGGTCCCTGGATTGCCAATAGAGAATAGTCGTCAGAAAGATTTTTCATTTCAACGCCTAAATCATTGTGAGCCGAAATCCAATCCCAGTCCTTATAAATATTTGATGCGTTAACCACTAATAAATACTGCTCGTCTTTGATTTTATAAACCAGTAAATCATCAACGATTCCTCCCTCATTATTTGGTAAACAAGAATATTGAACTCTTCCGTCAGTTAATGTAGCAGCATCATTAGAAGTTACTTTTTGAATCAAGGCTAAAGCATTTGGTCCCGAAAGTAAAAACTCTCCCATGTGAGACACATCAAAAACACCAACAGCGGTACGAACTGTTTCATGTTCAGCGTTTATTCCTTCATAAGTTATAGGCATATTGTATCCGGCAAATGGTAGCATTTTTGCTCCCAAGGCTTCGTGTATGTGCGTTAGCGCAGTATTTTTCATTATGATTTTTGTGTAAATTTTGATGGTGCTAATTTATTGCTTTTATTTTGAGTAGCAAAGGCGTGAGAGTCAAAGTTTATCGGGAATAAATGCCAATGAAAAATACTTTAGAAATTCATTTTATTCGCCGAAATACCACTAAATTAGAGGAATATATTCAAAAAACAGCTATCATGATACCTTCTATTCCTATTGATAAGAACGAAATGCTAAAGTATTATAAGCCAATAGCTATAGATACGCACAAAGGGATTCAGGGACATGCGTTGATTATTGGGGGGAGCTATGGTAAAATAGGTGCAGTGTGTTTATCATCGAAAGCAGCTCTGAAAGCGGGCTGTGGATTAGTAACTGCTTTTGTACCTCGCTGTGGTTATGAAATAGTTCAAATTGCCATTCCCGAAGTGATGGTTTTGACTGATGTGAAGAAAAAATGTATCTCCAATATCAGTTTTGATATTCAGCCCGATGCTATCGGAATTGGCCCGGGAATAGGGCAGGACGAACTGACTCAAAAGACTTTTTTGAAATTTCTAAAAAACAATAAAGCCCCTTTAGTTATTGATGCCGATGCTTTGAATATTTTATCTAAAAACAAAGCTTGGTTTCTGCTTTTGCCATCCAGAAGCATACTAACTCCTCATCCCAAAGAATTGGAACGATTGATTGGAGAATGGAATTCGGAAGAAGAGAAATTTGAAAAAACCATTTCTTTTTCGATGCAATATCATGTAGTAGTTGTAATGAAAGGCGCACCAACACATATTATTGATGGTCAAACTATTTATAAAAATACAACCGGAAATCCCGCCTTAGCAACTGCCGGAAGTGGCGATGTCTTGACAGGAATCATTACGAGTTTATTAGCACAAGGCTACGAACCGCTCCAAGCAGCTATTTTGGGAGTCTATTTACATGGATTAACGGCTGATATTGCTGTGCCTAAAACCGGATTTCAATCTTTCGTCGCTTCGGATATTATTGACCATCTTGGTGCAGCTTTTTTGAGTTTGGAGTAAAAATGGTACACAGACCTGTCTGCCGACAGGCAGGTTAAACGGATTTTAACTGATTACCACAGAAATAATTTAAAAATGCTAACGTTTCGGGGCTTTGCGATGGTGGGGCAATCGAAGCACAAATCTTCAATTTTGCACAAAAGTTGAACCGAAGAACAACTTTTCAACTTTGCAGTTTCGCCCCACTATTGTAAAACCCTTGTTAGCTGTGGTTTTTTTCTATTTCTGAAGGATTTATTCCAAATTCAGCTTTGAAACTTCTTGAAAAATGTGAAAAATTTACGAAGCCAACATCGTCATAAATTTCATTGGGCTTTTTGCCTTGTTTTGATATTAAAAAGTGGGCTAAATCTAATCGCTTTTTGATAAGCCATTTGTTAGGGGTTTGATTGAAAATTTCTTGGAAATCTCTTTTAAATGTTGAAATACTCCTACCTGTGAGTTTTGCAAATTGCGCCAACGGAATATTGTGCATATAATTTTTGTTCATATACGCTTCCAAGTCAATTTTAAAATCGTCTTCAAAATTGAAAAGTAAATTTTGAATTGTGGTATACCGAAGCAAAAGTTCAATAATTTCAAAAGTTTTAATAGTCGCTAAATTATTGGTGAGTGCCTCTTGATTTTCAAAATAAGGAAGCATAGAATTGAAAAACCCTTTTAAAAATGGGTCGGGTTGAAATATAAAATTAGGTTTTCCTAAATAATTTCCTTTTGGTAAAATATGGTGTTCTTTTGAATAATTATACAACGTTTCTTTGGGTAAAAAAATGCTGATACTCATAAAGGGTTTATTGTCTTGAGGGATTTTTTGGGTTTTTACTAATTGATTTTTTGATACAAAACCAATATCGCCTTTGTTATACTGAAAGGTTTCTATGCCGTCGTTAATTATCATTTTTCCGTTTAGAACGCAGACCAAAGCGTGGTCTTGAACAAAAGGATCAAAATTTTTTTTCTCTTGCGATGTGCAAGAAAACAAAATATTAATTCGGATTCTATCTTCAATCATTATTTCAGAATTATGATTTTAATTGTTCGTAATAAATTGTCGCTCTTTCTTTTGAAAAATAATCGATTACAGCAAAAGCCATCCCAAATAAGATTAATGAAATGGCGATTGCTTTTAAATGGACATTTTGTGTAAGATAAAGCAGGGCAATGGCTATGAGAAAACAAGCCAAACTAATAGCGATAGACATTGGGTATAAATATTGAAAATCATCTACACGTTTAATTTCGGCATTTATAAATTCTTTTGGGTTTTGCTCATATTTTTTCGCAATTTCTTGCTTTTGTTTTCCGTTGGAACGAATCATATTTGCACCTGTTATAGAAAAAAATATACCTATAACCAACATTGGAATCAGCAATGCTTTTGCGGTTGGCGTATTCCCTAAAAAGTAAAATAGTAAAGCCGTTAAGATTAAGAAAAATCCAAATCCGAGGATAAATTTTCCCTCAAATATTTCTCCGTTATACCAATTTATAGTGTTTTGCATTATATCCATTTTTATTAATTTTTTAAATAGAAAAGGCTGTCTCTTTTTAGACAGCCAATTTAGGGATTTATTTATTTTGATTATTTTGCATTATAGCCACCGTCAATACTCAATACAGTTCCCGTCATAAAAGGATTTTCGTCTGAAGCCAAAAAGAAAATTCCTTTTGCAATATCTTCTACTTCACCTAAACGTTTCATTGGGTGCAATGCTTCAATTCCCGAAACATCATAAGTTCCCGAAGCAATTGCATTTTTCAAAATATCGGTTTTAATTGCTCCTGGTGCAACTGCATTTATACGAATATTTTTGGTAGCATAATCCAATGCACCACCTTTGGTTAAACCAACAACGGCGTGTTTTGAAGCGTTGTATTGAGCCGTGCTTACCAATCCATTCAAACCTGCTATGGAAGCAAGGTTTACGATAGTTCCGCCACCTGTTTTCAACATTGTATTAATGGCGTGTTTCATTCCGTAATAAACACCCATTACATTAGTTTCCAGCATTTGTTTCAGTTCGTCCGATTCTGTATCAGCCAATAAAGCATTCCCTAAAGAAACTCCTGAATTGTTTACGATAGAATCTAATTTTCCAAATTTTTCAACCGTTTTGTCAATTACGTTTTTAACTTGTTCTTCACGCGTTACATCTAAAGGAAAGAAAGTTACCTCTGCACCTTCTTTTTTAAATTCTTCCAAAACTTCCGTTTCTTTGTTCGCATTTCTACTTGTAATAACAACATTGTATCCATTTTTTGCAAAATGTAGAGCTGTTGCTTTGCCAATACCTGTTGTTCCACCTGTGATAATTACTGTCTTTGCCATTTTATTCTATTTTAAAATTATTTAACAAAATTAAAACAGCTTCAATGATATTGTTTTTCTGTAAAGTTCAAATTGTTTTTCTGTGAGGTTTGGAACAGTGTTTCGGTAAAATCACAGCTAACTTGTATATAACTACTGACGTTGTCAGACTTATACACCCGTATTTGGGTAGCTTTGTCTGATAAACGTCAGCGTTTATTCTTTTTTCAAATATAGAAAATAATACTTACAAAGTGGGATTTTAATTTTGTTGCTTATTTATGCTGTTTTTACGTTAAGTCCAGTAAAATATGGCGTCCGAAGCAAAAATAATGCCCTCCCCCGAGCTCCGAACAGCCTTTTATAAGCTTCGGACAGCCTGATACGGTCTTTCGTGTCCTAAGTACAAGCTTCCTTTTGATTGTAATAGTGGATTTGAACAGAACTTTACGTTTGCAATTATGTCTTTTGGCGAAGACCAATAGTTATTAGTCGAATTTTTAATTCTAGCCAATACTAAAGTTTTAATTTTATCCTATAATAATAAACCAATGACTGTTAAAATGATAAAAGAAGGTATAAGTTATAGAGAAGCCGGAAAGTTTGAAGAAACACGTTTTGAGAAAATTCACAATGTAATTTTTGATTCCTCTAAAGAAGCTTCCGTATTAGTAGCACATGAAATAGCCAACTTAATTCAGAGAAAAGAAGAATTAGGGGAACCTTGTATTTTGGGATTAGCAACAGGATCTTCGCCCATAAAAGTGTATGAGGAACTGGTTAGATTACACAAAGAAGAAGGTTTGAGTTTTGCCAATGTGGTTACTTTTAACTTAGATGAATATTATCCTATGGATAAAAATAATATTCAGAGTTACCACCATTTTATGCATGAGCACCTTTTTAATCATGTAAACATTCTTCCGGAAAATATTAATATTCCCGACGGAAATGTAAACAGCGAAGAACTACAACAATATTGTATTGATTATGAAATGAAGATTAAATCTTATGGAGGATTGGATTTTCAGTTGCTAGGAATTGGTAGAACGGGACACATTGGATTTAATGAACCAGGTTCGCATATTAACTCAGGAACGCGAAGTATTACACTGGATCATTTAACCCGTGTTGATGCTGCTCCGGCATTTTTAGGGATTGATAATGTACCCAGGAAAGCCATTACTATGGGAATTGGTACAGTAAGAGCTGCTAAAAGAATAGTGCTTTTGGCTTGGGGAATCAGTAAGGCTGATATTTTAAAAAGTACTATTGAAGGAGAAGTTTCATCTCAGGTGCCGGCAACTTATTTGCAGGAGCATAGCAATACAACTTTTGTTTTAGACAGCGAAGCTTCATCTGAATTAACCAGAGTAAAAACACCATGGTTAGTTAAATCCTGCATTTGGACAGAAGAATTAAAATTAAAAGCTGTAGTATGGTTGAGCGAATTGACAACAAAACCAATTTTGAAATTAACAGACAAAGATTATAATGACAACGGAATGTCAGGTTTATTAGCAGAAGAAGGAACGGCCTATAATTTGAATATTAAAATGTTCAACCAATTGCAGCATACCATTACAGGCTGGCCGGGAGGAAAACCGGATGCCGATGATACCAATAGACCGGAACGTTCTAATCCTTCAAAAAAGAGAGTGATTATCTTTAGCCCACATCCTGATGATGATGTGATTTCGATGGGAGGAACTTTTGACAGGCTGGTAGAACAGGGACATGAGGTACATATTGCTTATCAAACCTCAGGAAATATAGCTGTTTCTAATGAGGAAGCGTTGAAATTTGCCGAAGTTTCGACAGTTTTAAATTCATTATCAAGTGAATCAGATAGTATTATTAATTTTTTGAAAAATAAAGGAAAAAATGATATTGATTCGGTCGAAGTTCGAAAATTAAAAGGCTTAATCAGAAGAAGTGAATCTCTGGGAGCAACCCGATATTTAGGAGTTCCGGATGCTAATGTTCACTTTTTAGATTTACCTTTTTATGAAACCGGAACGGTAAAAAAAGGAAATCTTACAGATGCCGATATAAAAATCATGTGTGATCTTATTGAAGACATTAAGCCACATCAAATTTATGCAGCTGGGGATTTAGCCGATCCACACGGAACGCACAAAGTTTGTTTGGATAGTTTGTTTGAAGCTTTAAAACGATTGAAACACCATAGTTATATGGATGATTGTTGGGTTTGGTTGTACCGTGGAGCCTGGCACGAATGGGAAACCTATCATATAGAAATGGCAGTACCTATGAGTCCGGATCAGGTGCTTAAAAAGCGTCATGCTATTTTTTACCACCAATCTCAAAAAGATGGTGTTATGTTTCAAGGGGATGACAGCAGAGAATTTTGGGTTCGTGCCGAAGACAGAAACAGAGCAACAGCAAAAAAATACAATGATTTAGGATTAGCGGAATATGCTGCTATTGAAGCGTTTAAGCGTTATCATTTTTAATATAAAAGTTAAGTTGGTGAAAAGTGTAATTTAGTTTATTTTTGGTTATTTACTAAGTTACCAATATAAAAATGCAATCTGAAAAGGTTGCATTTTTTGTTTTTAATAGCCGTTGACTTTAGTCAACAGAGTTTAGGTTTTATGCTAAATTGGCTTTAGCCAAAGGTTATATTATTTGGTTAAAGCCAATAGATGGAATTTATAAAATCGGTATTAAATAGCCGAATTTAATATTCTTTGTTTTACTTCATCAATATAAGATCTTCCTATAACGTACCTTAAACCTTCAATTTCGATGCTATTTCCTTCTACAGCATCAATTTTATCAATAGCTACAGTATAAGAGCGGTGTATTCTGATAAAATCTCTTTCGGGTAATAAACTAGTAAAATCAGATAAGGTGCTGTGGATGATGTATTTGCCTGAAGTAGTGTTTATTTTTAGGTAATCTTTTAGACTTTCGATGACTAATATTTCGTCTAAAAATATTTTTTTCATTTTCTTTTTGTCAATTTTCACAAAAATAAATGGATGATCTTTACTGTTTTCCTGAGGGGTTTTATGTGTAGTATCAAGTCTTTTGTTGATTTTATTCACGGCTTTCATCAACCTTGGAAATTCTATAGGTTTGACTAAATAATCCAGAACATCTAATTCATAGGTTTCTATTGCAAATTCGTCATAGGCACTTGTGATGATAAGTAGCGGTGGATTTTCCAGACTTTTAATAAAATTAATTCCATCTAAAACGGGCATGTTAATATCGAGAAAAATAACATCAACACTGTTGTTTTTTAAAAAATTTAAACCTTCAATGGAATTACTGAATGAATTGATTAATTCTAAATCTTCAATTTGTTCGATGTAGTTTTTTATTACATTAATTGCTAATGGCTCATCATCTATTATTAGACATTTGATTTTCATTTTTTATATAATTTTTTTAAGAGTCAAAACAATTGTAAAAAAGGAGGGAGAAAATAAGTTTTTCAGGAAACTCTAATTTTAAGCTTAATCACAAAAATATTGTTTTTATTTTTAATTGACAGCTTATAATCGTTTTTGTTGTACCCTAATTCGAGTCTTTTTTTAACATTTTCAATTCCTATACCACTTGACTTGTTAAAATTATCAACGTGCTCGGTTATAGTAGGCATAGGGTTGGAAACCGAAAAATAAAGAAAATCTTCTTTAATCTTAAAATTGATATCTATTTTAACATGTCCCACATTTTTATTGACACCGTGCTTGAAAGAATTTTCGATAAATGTGAGTAATAACATTGGCGAAATTTCCTTATCCTGAATATCGCCAGAAATATACATATTGACTTCCAGTCTTTCATCATGACGTATTCGTTCTAAATCCAGATAATTTTGGATACAAAGAATTTCGTTTTCTAAAGTTTGCTTTTTGCTCTGTGTTTCATAAAGCATGTAGCGCATTAATTCGGATAACTTCAGAATGATTCTTGGTGTCTTATTCGATTTTTCAACCGATAACGAGTAAATATTATTCAGTGTATTAAAGAAAAAATGCGGAGAAATTTGTGATTTTAAAAAGAGTAATTCGGTTTCAAGATTTGATTTTTCTAAATCAGTTACTCGTTTATGTTCTTTGATAAAGTCTAAAGTGATTTTGATAGCCGTTACAAAAGTAATAACATAAAGTTCGCCTATCATCATATCGATAGTGTAGTTCAGCGATAACTTATCTACGTGTTCCGGACCTTCAGGCCATACATTGCGGCTTATTAATAAATATGTAAGATTAAATTTTATAAGCACCATGCTAAACAAGGCAACTAACAGCACTATAACATAGGTAAGGTATCTTTTTTTATAGACTAAATTAGGCATGAGCACTAAAATATTCAAATAACATAAAGTCATGTGAATAGGAAACCCTAGTAAATTAGATTTTAACGAATACACATAATCATTAAAATAACTTCCCCATCTAAAAGTATTAAATACAAAGTAGATTGACCAAAAGATAATATGGTAATGCAATGGGATTTTGTGAAACTTGTTTGAATTGAAGATCATTGTAGGGATTTTAGGTTTCTTACACCTTTTTTGTGGTGTTTAGCTTTGTTTTTTTGTTGTCCGTCTAAAAATATTTAGACTGCGGTCAAATTTATATAAATTTAATGTTAAATATAAGAATATCGTTTATGAAGAATATTGCTTTGGTTGTTTTAACTGCGGTTTTGCTCTCGAATTGTAAGTCAAACAGTGACAAAATTAACAGTAACAATGAAGATTTAATAAATTATGTTGACCCTTTTATTGGGACAGGCGGGCATGGACATACTTATCCCGGAGCAACTGTTCCTTTTGGAATGCTTCAGCCCAGTCCGGATAACGGTATCTCCAGTTGGGATTGGTGTTCGGGTTATCATTATTCTGATTCTGTTGTTGCTGGTTTTAGCCAATTACATTTAAGCGGAACAGGAATTGGCGACTTGGCTGATATTCTTTTCATGCCAATCAATAAAAAAGTAGATTTAACTACTAAAGTTACTTCTCGTGATTCACTTCCTTATAAATCAGGATACAATCATGACAACGAAAAAGCAAGTCCAGGATATTATCAGGTATTTCTAAATGATCCTAAAATTAATGTAGAATTAACTTCGTCTGAACGTACTGCTTTTCATAAATATACTTTCACTAAAAATGACAAACAATCCGTAATTATTGATTTGGGTTTTGCCATTAATTGGGATAAGGCTACAGAGTCGGGGATTACAATAGAAAATCAAACAACTATAAGTGGTTATCGTTACAGCAAAGGATGGGCAGCAAATCAGAAAGTGTTTTTTGTAGCCGAGTTTTCAAAACCTATTTACAGTCACGATTTAACTGCCGATGGAAAATTAATAATATCAAATGCTGTAAAAGGAGAACGAACTGCCGCACAGTTATTTTTTGACGAAAAAAACACTACTGAATTAGGCGTAAAAATAGCCTTGTCATCTGTGAGTGTGGCTAATGCCAAAGACAATTTAGACCAGAGTAATTTTAATTTCGAAAAAGTAAAATCAGCAGCAGCAACAGCTTGGAATACGGCTTTATCGACTATAAAAGTAGAAACTCCTGTAGATTCATTGAAAACTATTTTTTACACCGCTATGTATCATGCCCAATTAGCACCTGTAACGTATAGCGATAAAAATGGTCAGTTTAGAAAAGAAAATGATCAAATTGTAACCGATAAAAATAATACGACCTATTCTACTTTGTCGCTTTGGGATACTTTTAGAGCCGAAAATCCTTTGTTGACTTTATTGGCTCCCGACAGAGTTTCGGGTATGGTCAATTCAATGTTGGCATATTATGAAACCAAAAAAATATTACCCGTTTGGACTTTATATGCTAATGAAACCAATACCATGACTGGTTATCATTCGATTCCTGTAATTTTAAACGCTTACAAAAACGGAATTAAAGGTTTTGATGCCGAAAAAGCATATCAGGCAATGAAAACCACGATGATGCAAGACGAACGTGGTTTGAATTTCTACAAACAGTACGGTTTTATTCCTTATAATTTATTAGACGAATCGGTTACTATAACTTTAGAATATGCTTATGATGACTGGTGTGTAGCGCAAATGGCAAAAGCATTAGGCAAAGAAGCCGATTATCAGTTTTTTCTAAATCGTTCTAAAGCCTATCAGCATTTATTTGATTCGAAAACAGGATTCATGCGCGGAAAATCAGCAGACGGAAAATCATGGAACGAACCTTTTGATCCCAAACATTCCAACCACAGAGAACATACCGATTATACCGAAGGTAATGCCTGGCAACACAGCTGGTTTGTGCCTCATAATGTAGATGAATTTATTTCGCTGCATGGAAGTAAACAAGTTTTTGCAAAACGTTTAGAACAGTTATTCATCGAAAGTTCAGAAATTACAGGAAACAATATTTCGGCAGATATTTCAGGATTAATTGGTCAATATGCACACGGAAACGAGCCGAGTCACCATATTGCTTATATGTTCAATCATGCTAATCAGCCTTGGAGAGCGCAATATTGGGCACGCCATATTTTAGATACCCAATACAATACAACGCCAAACGGTTTAAGTGGAAATGAGGATTGCGGACAAATGTCAGCTTGGTATATTTTTAGTTCTATGGGATTGTATCCTATGAATCCCGCTTCGGGCGAATACGAAATAGGAAGTCCTATTTTTGAAAAAACAACCATCCAACTTCAGGGAGGAAAAACTTTTGTTATTGAAGCTCAAAATGTTTCCAACAAGAATTTTTACATTCAGTCAGCAACCCTTAATGGTGTTCCTTTTAATAAAACAGCAATCTCACATCAACAACTTTTGCGGGGTGGAACGCTTCATTTTGTTATGGGATCGGAACCAAATAAAAACTGGGGATTAAAAAATAACTAACTAATAAATAAGATTAATGGACATTATCGACGTATCAATCATAGTAGCATATATTCTACTCTCGGTAGGAATAGGAATTTGGATTTCAAGAAAAGCATCAAAAGGTTTGGATGACTATTTTCTTGGCGGAAAAACAATCAAATGGTATTTTTTAGGCTTGAGCAATGGCTCGGGAATGTTTGATGTTTCGGGAACTTCCTGGATGATTGGAGTATTGTTTTTGTACGGAGTAAAAAGTTTTATGTTCATGTGGCTTTGGCCAATATGGAATCAGATTTTTGTCATGATGTTCTTGGCAGTCTGGATCAGAAGATCAAAAGTGATGACCGGTTCGGAATGGATTTTAACCCGTTTTGGAAGTGACAAAGCCGGTAAAGCATCACATATTATTGTTGCCATTTTTGCCATTATTTCTACTATTGGATTTATCGCTTACTTTTTTGAAGGAATTGGAAAGTTCGTAACCATTATTCTTCCCTGGGATTTAACGCTTCATTCTGGTGATTTAATTTTACTGACATCCGAGCGTTCTTATGCTTTAATCATTATTCTTTTAACAACAATTTATACCGTAAAAGGTGGAATGTTTTCGGTGGTAGCCACCGAAGTCGTTCAATATTTGATTATGATTGTTGCCGGAGTTTTAATAGCGGGTTATGCCTTTATCAATTATACTGATGTTCAGATCAATTCAGTTATTACCGAAGAATGGAAAAATGTTTTCTTCGGCTGGCAATTTGAAACCCAGTGGAGTGATAAATTCCAAACCTTCAATAATTTAATAGATTCAGAAGGGTATAAAATGTTTGGTGCTTTTATTGGAATGACCTTATTCAAAGGATTTTTTGCCAGTATTGCAGGGCCAACACCGAGTTACGATTTGCAACGAATTCTTTCGACAAAATCAGTTAAAGAAGCGGCTTATATGAGCGGTTTTACCAATCTGATTTTATTTATTCCAAGGTATTTATTAATTACAGGAATTGTAGTTATTGCGTTAGTAAATCTAGCACCCGAATTGAATGCCAATACTGGATTAACCGGAGCTGATTTAGAATTATTAATGCCTAAAGTGGTCAATTTATACATTCCTGTTGGAATCAAAGGAATTTTATTGGCAGGATTATTAGCTGCTTTTATGTCTGGATTCTCCGCATTCGTAAACGCTGGACCGGCTTATATTGTAAATGATATTTATAAAAAATATTTCAAACCCGTTGCTACAAATGAGCATTACATTAAGGTAAGTCAGATTTCTTCTTTCCTTGTAGTTGGTTTAGGCGTTTTCATGGGATTCTTTGCTGATTCTATTAATTCTTTAACACTTTGGATTACCAGTGCTTTGTACGGAGGTTATGTCGCAGCCAATTTTTTGAAATGGATTTGGTGGCGTTTTAACGGCTGGGGATATTTTTGGGGAATGTTCGCTGGATTGGTTGTAGCTTCTTTACAATTTGCTTTAGGTCAGGCCAAAGGAAGTTTCTCCGAAGGTTCATTTTTATACGATTTAGCACAAGTACAAGCCATTTATCTATTTCCAATAATATTCGGTTTCTCTATTTTGGGTTGTCTTTTAGGAACTTTTTTAAGTAAACCAACAGATATGGAAGTATTGCAATCTTTTTATACCAATGTAAGACCTTGGGGTTGGTGGAATCCGGTTTACAAAACCTTAAAAATAGAAGATCAGTCTTTCGAAAAAAATAATGATTTCTGGAAAGATATGTTGAATTGTGTGATTGGAATTGTATGGCAGTCGAGTATGATTTTACTTCCAATATTCTTTATCATCAGAGATTATCCAAAAGCAACCGCAGCCTTAATTGTGTTTTTAGTAACGACTACAATATTAAAATTCACCTGGCTGGATAAAGTTCGAAGAATAGAAGATTAATGCAGAGAATTGCATTTTGGTATAAAAAATAACAAACCCTAAAAACGGTTCCTTGGATGTATCATTTTTTTAAATAAAATACACCCAAATGAATCCAAACAAAAATAATAAACAAAAAACAAAAAAATGAGTACAATTCCCTGGCAAGATAGACCCGAAAACAGTAACGATGTAATGTGGAGATATTCTGAAAATCCAATTATTGACAGATACGCAATACCATCATCAAATAGTATTTTTAATAGTGCAGTTGTTCCTTTTAAAGACGGATTTGCAGGTGTTTTTAGATGTGATAACAAAGCGGTTCAAATGAATATTTTTGCTGGTTTTAGTAAAGATGGAATCAATTGGGAGATCAATCACGAACCTATTGTAATGCAATCTGGAAATACTGAAATGATTGAATCAGCTTATAAATATGATCCTCGCGTGGTTTTTATCGAAGATCGTTATTGGATAACCTGGTGTAACGGTTACAACGGACCAACAATTGGTATTGGATACACTTTCGATTTCGTAGAATTTTTTCAATGCGAAAATGCTTTTTTACCTTTCAATAGAAATGGTGTTTTGTTTCCACAAAAAATAAATGGAAAATATGCGATGTTAAGCCGTCCAAGTGATAACGGACACACGCCTTTTGGAGATATTTGGATTAGTTACAGTCCGGATATGAAATATTGGGGCGAACATCGTTTGGTTATGAAACCAAGTCCTTTTGAACAAAGTGCCTGGCAGTGTACCAAAGTAGGAGCAGGCCCAATTCCAATTCTTACCGATGAAGGCTGGCTGATGATTTATCACGGTGTAATTAACACTTGTAATGGTTTTCGTTACGCCATGGGGTCAGCACTTTTAGATGTTGATTCACCAGACCAGGTTAAATACAGAACACAGCCGTATTTATTAGGACCAGCAGAAATTTATGAAATGGTAGGAGATGTTCCAAATGTAGTTTTTCCATGTGCCGCTTTGCATGATGCAAAAGAAGATAAATTAGCCGTATATTACGGTGCAGCAGATACAGCGGTAGCAATTGCTTTTGGAAAATTAAGTGAAGTGATCAAATTTACAAAAGAGAACAGTTTATAAAAAAGTATGGTTGTAAAAATGAAATACTTAGCCCTTGTATTCGGATTAATTTCTGTAATTGGTTTTACCCAATCCAAAAAAGGAATGGTGCCAAAAACGTATGTAGCTTATAAAACTATCGATAAAATTGTAGTAGATGGCGACGATTCGGATGCTTCCTGGTCTAAAGTAGATTGGTCAGATGCTTTTATCGATATCGAAGGCGTACAAAAACCAAAGTACAATACACAAGTAAAAATGCTTTGGGATGAGACCAATTATTACATTTTGGCTAAAATGCAGGAACCACATGTTTGGGCAAACTTAAAACAGCGCGATACTATTATTTTTTACAATAACGATTTTGAAGTTTTTATCGATCCAGATGGCGATACTTTTAATTATTACGAATTAGAAATCAACGCCTTAAATACCGTCTGGGATTTATTTTTATCAAAACCTTACAGAGAAAATGATCTTGTGGTTTTAAACGATTGGAATATTACAGGGTTGCAATCGGCGGTTAAGATAAGCGGCACTTTAAATAATCCAAACGATACCGATGAAGGCTGGATGCTGGAAATTGCGATTCCGTGGGCTGCCTATCAAAAATCGTACGGAGAGGACAATGTACCAAGAGATAATTTTTGGAGAGTCAATTTCTCGAGAGTCAATTGGCAACATGATATTATCAATGGCAAATACGAAAGGAAGAAAGATGCCGCTGGAAAATTTTTGCCTGAATACAATTGGGTTTGGTCTCCGCAAGGGGTAATCAACATGCACGAACCTGAAAAATGGGGTTATGTTTATTTTTCTTCGAAAGAAGGAAAAGATATATTTACCATTCCACAAGATGAAAAAGTAAAATGGGAATTGTACACACTGTATCGTGCACAAAAAAGATATTATCAAAAAAACAACACTTGGGCTAAATCATTAGAATTATTGAGTAAAAGTCCTATTGTCATTGACGGAAAAACAATAAAACCCGTTTTAGAAAATTACAAAACAGGATATACTATTTCCGTAAAGAGTCCTTTTTCCAATAAAATAGTGACTATTAAAGAAGACGGTCGGTTTTTAAAGTAAAAAATTAGACAAATTATTAATACCAATTCATACCAATGATTCAATTGAAACAGAACAATACAGCAACCAAATCCGTTTTTTTAATCCTAATTACTAGCTTATTTCTGGCTTGTGCTTCATTGGGAAAAAAAGAAAATCAATCGAAAGACGATTTTAAAATAATTGGATATGTTGCTGGTTACGAAAAATTTGATCCAGCAAAAGTAGATGCCACTAAATTGACACACATTAATTATGCATTTGCCAATATTGTTGATGGGAATGTACAATTTGAGTTGGCTACCGATAAGGCAAAAATCGAAAGCGTAATAGGGCTTAAAAAGCAAAATCCTGATTTAAAAGTATTGTACTCTATTGGTGGCTGGGTTTGGTCAGACCAATTTTCGAATATTGCGGCTTATGCTGAATCCAGAGAAAAATTTGCTAAAAGTGCTGTGAAATTAATGAAATCGTATGGTTTTGACGGCATTGATATCGACTGGGAATTTCCAGGACAACGTGCAGAGGATAATGTTTTTAGACCTTCGGATAAAGAAAATTTTACTTTGTTGTTGGCTGAATTGAGCAATCAATTAGAAATTCAAACGAAAGCAGATAATACCCATTATTTACTAACCATTGCCGCAGGAGCAGATCAGGAATATTTGAACCATACCGATTTAAAAAAGGCGCATCAGTATCTGGATTTTATAAACCTAATGTGTTACGATTTTTATAACGGTTGGTTTTTTCAAACCGGACATCATGCTAATTTATATCCGTCTAAAGAAGAAAAATTTGGAGGAAACAGTAGTAGTCAATCAGTAGATTTATTTTTAAAAGCAGGCGTTCCTGCAAACAAACTTATTTTAGGAATTCCTTTTTATGGAAGAAAATGGGAGAAAGTTGTACCAACAAATAATGGTTTATACCAATCCGCTCAAACAGGAAGCGCTATTGTGGCATCCTGGGAAATTGCAGCCGATATGAAATCAGGAAAATTTCAGGAATTATATGATGATTCGGCAAAAGCTTCCTATTTATGGAATGCACAGGACAAGATTTTTATTTCTTATGAAACGCCAAGAGAAATTGCCTTAAAATCAGCATTTATCAAACAAAAAAAACTAGGCGGTGCTATGTTTTGGGAATACAGTTTAGACAACAAGCAAGAGTTATTGAACAAGCTGTATGAAACTATGACCGCCAAAAAATAAATTTCAGAGTTATGAAATATATCACACTACTCATAATTGGATATTTTTTAGTGTCCTTTAATATTCGGGATTTCGAAAAGAATAGCATTCAAAAGGGTGAAACTAAAACCGAATTCAAATTTGGAGTATGGATTACTGCGGATGCTAAAAGAACAAACGAATCTTATACCGAAGAATTTAAAAAATATAAAAATGCAGGAATTGATGAAGTGTTGATTAATACCAGCACAAGTCCCGAACTTTTAAAAAGATTAGTTCCAATAGCTGCCAAAGAAGGTTTAAAAGTACACGCCTGGATTATGACCATGAATCGTCCGGGAGATGCTGTGGCTCTACAACATCCGGATTGGTATATGGTTAGCCGAAGTGGAAAATCTTGTTTTGACGATCGTCCTTATGTGGATTATTACCAATGGTT
The DNA here is from genome assembly GCF_001857965.1 of Flavobacterium commune. Classification (NCBI taxonomy): domain Bacteria; kingdom Pseudomonadati; phylum Bacteroidota; class Flavobacteriia; order Flavobacteriales; family Flavobacteriaceae; genus Flavobacterium; species Flavobacterium commune. Next base: position 3,090,894 of record NZ_CP017774.1, read on the forward strand.
GTCACCAAGTCATCCCGAAGCACGCCAGCATATTTATGATTTACTGGAAGGATTGGCAAAAGTAAAAGGCATCGAAAGTGTGCATTTAGATTACATCCGTTATCCCGATGTGTTTTTACCTGTTGGATTATTACCGAAATACAATTTGGTACAAAACACCGAGTTACCCGATTACGATTTTGATTATTCGGATGCCAGCGTAAATGCTTTTATGAAGGAATTTGGCAGAGATCCAAGAAAACTGGAACATCCTGAAATAGATATGGAATGGAAACAATTTCGTTTGAATCAAATTAAAAATGTGGTGGATCATGCTTATGAAATTGCACACAAAAACGGAAAAAAATTAACCGCAGCGGTATTTCCTTATCCAGAAATGGCCGATCACATGGTGCGTCAACGTTGGGACAAATGGAATATTGATGAAGTGTATCCGATGATTTATCATAACTTTTATAATGAAGGAATGAATTGGATAGGTTTTGCTACCCAACAAGGAGTTACTGATTTAAAAGGAAAACAAACCAAATTAAACACAGGAATTTACATTCCAGGTGTAGAAAGTGAAGAGGAATTGAGAAAAACGATTTTATTAGCGAAAGAAAACGGTGCAGCTGGAGTTACTTTTTTTGATGGTCCAGCCATTTCTGATGCCTATTTAAAAGTCATTGCAGCAACCAAAGCAAGTTTGAAATAAAACAATCAAAGCCATGTCAAACAGAAGAGATTTTATCAAAAAAACTACATTAGGAACATTCGCTGTAAGCTCATTATTTGGATTACAGGGAGTGGCTCAAAATACCGAAGAAGTAAAAAAAGAGCCTGTCAAAAAAGTAAAAAAACCGGTAGTGATCTCTACCTGGAATCATGGTTTGCCTGCTAATGCAGAAACCTGGAAACAATTAAAAGCAGGAAAACCAGCTCTGGATGCAATAGAAGCCGGAATGAAAATTCCGGAAGCTGATCCTAATGTACGCAGTGTGGGTTACGGAGGATATCCGGATCGTGAAGGAAAGGTAACATTAGACGCCTGCATTATGGATCACAACAGCAATTGCGGATCTGTTTCTTTTTTGCAAGGAATTATGCATCCTATTTCGGTAGCGAAAAGAGTTTTAGAGAATACGCCACACGTTATGTTATCCGGGCAAGGCGCATTACAGTTTGCACTTTCAGAAGGATTTAAAGAAGAAAATTTACTAACCCCAGAATCAGAGAAAGACTGGAAAAAATGGTTAGAGGAATCCAAATATAAACCTGTTATTAATATTGAAAATCACGATACCATTAGTATGCTGATGATTGATGAAGACGGAAACCTTTCTGGCGGCTGTACTACAAGTGGGGCAGCCTGGAAAATGCACGGTCGTGTTGGTGATTCTCCCATTATTGGAGCAGGACTTTTTCTGGATAATGAAGTTGGTGCAGCTGCGGCAACAGGATTAGGAGAAGCAGTGATTCGAACAGCTGGAAGTGCTATGGTGGTGGAGTTAATGCGTCAGGGAAAATCACCATTCGAAGCTTGTAAAGAAATCACTGAACGTATTTACAACAAACATAAAAACCATAAAGACATGGAATATTTACAAGTGGGATTTATTGCTTTGAATAAAAATGGTGAGCACGCTGGGTATAGTTTACGTTCTGGTTTCAACTATGCCATTTGCGATGACGAAAAAGGAAACAGAATGGAAGATGCAAAATTTAAAATGTCCTGGGACAAATAAGAAACGCATTCAGTATCAAATTAAAATAACAGCTTCTTTAAAATAATAATTTATGAGATTAATCAAAACAACCCTAGTAGCGCTTTTCATTCTTGTTTCGAGTGCTGTTGTTGCACAAAAAGACATTGCTATAATACCAAAACCCGCTAATATCGAGGTTAAAGAAGGCGTTTTTCAGTTTTCTGAAAACACTAAAATTATTGCTACGACTGCAACTCAAAAAGAAATAGCAACTGCTTTGATGAACAAATTTAAAGCCGCAACGGGATGGCAGCCTGAATTTTCGAATAAAAAACCAAAGAACAACTATATCGAATTCAAAATAGATAAAAATCTGAATCGTGAGGCGTACCAATTAGAAGTAACTTCTAAAAGTATTGTAATTACTGCCAAAGAAAATGCGGGTTTGATTTATGGACTGGAAACTATTAGACAATTATTACCCACAGCTATCGAAAGTAAAAATCAGGTGTCCAATTTAAATTGGGTTATTCCAAATGTTAGTATTAAAGATGAACCTCGTTTTCAATGGAGAGGTTTGATGCTGGATTTATCGCGTCACTTTTTTGATAAAAATTATGTAATTCAAACAATTGACCGATTGGCAATGCTAAAAATGAATGTATTGCATTTGCATTTAGTTGACGATCAAGGCTGGCGAATTGAAATTAAAAAATATCCAAAACTAACAGAAATTGGCGCCTGGAGAGTCAATCAGGAAAATGTGATTTGGAATGCCAGATTAACTGTTGATCCAAATGAAAAAGGAACTTATGGAGGATTTTTAACCCAAGAGGAATTAAAAGAAATTGTAAAATACGCCGCAACTAAAAATATTCAAGTTATTCCAGAAATCGAAATGCCAGCTCACGTGAGCAGTGCTATTGCTGCTTATCCTGAATTGGCTTGTTTCAATCAAAAAATAGGTGTGCCATCTGGTGGAGTTTGGCCTATTACGGATATTTATTGTGCGGGAAAAGAGAATACTTTTGAATTTTTAGAAGATGTAATTGACGAGGTGATTGCCATTTTTCCTTCAAAATACATTCACATTGGTGGAGATGAAGCAACTAAAACCAATTGGGAAACCTGTCCTCATTGTCAAAAAAGAATGCAGGAGGAAGGTTTGAAAAATGTACATGAATTACAGAGTTATTTTGTAAAACGAATGGAGAAATACATCAATTCGAAAGGCAAAAAAGTAATTGGCTGGGACGAAATTTTAGAAGGTGGATTGGCTCCTGATGCCACAGTAATGAGCTGGAGAGGAACTGAAGGCGGAATTGAAGCTTCTAAACAAGGTCACGATGTAATTATGACACCAGAATCACATTGTTATTTTAACATCTATCAAGGGCCTCAAAATGAAGAACCTTTGGCTTTTGGAGGATTTATTCCACTGACTAAAGTATATCATTTTGATCCTGTGGTGGACGAAATGACACCAGAACAAGCCAAACATATTTTAGGCGCTCAGGCTAATTTATGGGCTGAATACATTGAGAGTACACAAGAATCAGAATACATGATTTTTCCAAGATTAGGAGCTATGGCAGAGGTTTTATGGAGTCCAAAAGCAGCCCGAAACTGGAATGATTTTACAACCAGATTACCTTCTTTATTAGCACGTTTTGATTATTTGGGAATCAATTATTCTAAAAGTGCTTATTTGGTATCTGCTGCTTCAAAGGCTCATTTGGATAAAAAACAGATAAAAGTAGCTTTGAAAAATGAATTTCCTAATGCGGATATTCGCTATGTTTTGGACAATAAAAATTTAGACAATCAAGCCATAAAATACACTGATTCTATTACAATTCAAGGAACAACTATTTTAAAAGCTTCTTTGTTTAAAGAAGATAAACCGATAGGTAAAGTTTTTACGGATAGCATTCAATTTCATAAAGCGGTAGCTAATAAATTGACTTTTAAAAATCCATATCATGAAAACTACAAAGCGGATGGTCCATTGGGTTTAGTTAATATTATTAGAGGAAGCAAAAATTTTCATGACGGACAATGGCAAGCCTGGCTGGTGGATGATATGGAAGTAGTTATTGATTTAGAGAAAAACCAATCCATTCATCAGGTAACTTTAGGGGCTTTAGAAAATCAAGGTTCGGGGATTTATTTTCCAACCGAAATAAAAGCTTTTATTTCTACCGATGGAAAAATGTATAAAGAAGTTGGGAAAATAATTCGTCCGTTTGCTATTAATTCGAATTCAGAATTGAAAGATTTTAAAATTAGTTTCGAAAAAACCAATGCGAGATTTGTAAAAGTAATTGCAACTAATTTAAAGAAAAGTCCAAAAGGAGAAAGTTCTTTTCTGTTTTTTGACGAAATTTTAGTTGATTAATAAGAATATAATCTGGAAGAAAATGAATAAGATATTATTTAAGCTCCGAGTATTATTGATTTGCCTGATGCCGTTTTTTAATATGGCGCAAACCAAAGGATTTTCTATATCTAATGGAGAATTTCATCAAGACGGGAAAATTATTAAAATACATTCGGGAGAAATGCACTATGAGCGTATTCCTAAAGAATATTGGAGACATCGATTACAAATGCTTAAAGCTATGGGAATGAATACTGTGGCAACTTATGTGTTTTGGAATTATCATGAAATTGAGCCAGGTGTATGGGATTTTAAAACAGGAAATAAAGATTTGGCTGAGTTTTTACGCATTGCTAAAAGTGAAGGGTTATATGTGATTCTTAGGCCAGGTCCGTATGCATGTGGGGAATGGGAATTTGGAGGATATCCTTGGTGGCTGCAAAATAATCCAGATTTAGTAATTCGTACCAATAACAAAGCATTTTTAGAAGCTTGTAAAACATATCTGGAAAATTTGTATGCAGTGGTAAAAGGAAATTTTGCTAATCAGGGAGGGCCAATTATTATGGTTCAGGCTGAAAATGAATTTGGTTCTTATGTTTCTCAAAGAACCGATATTAGTGCTGAGGATCATAAAGCATACAAAACAGCCATTTACAATATGCTTAAAGAAACGGGGTTTCCAGAGCCTTTTTTTACTTCTGACGGTACCTGGTTGTTTGAAGGCGGTGCTGTTGAAGGCGTGTTACCTACTGCAAATGGAGAATCAAATATAGAGAATTTAAAGAAGCAGGTTGATAAATTCCATAAAGGACAAGGACCATATATGGTAGCAGAGTTTTATTCTGGCTGGTTGGATCATTGGGCAGAACCATTTGTTAAGATTGGATCTGAGGAAATTGCAAGCCAAACTAAAAAATACCTTGATGCAGGTGTTTCTTTTAATTATTATATGGCGCATGGTGGTACTAATTTTGGATTTACCTCTGGAGCAAATTATAATGAAGAAAGTGATATTCAGCCTGATATTACAAGCTATGATTATGATGCGCCTATTAGCGAAGCAGGTTGGGCAACACCAAAATTCATGGCTATACGTGATGTCATGCAAAAGTATTCTAAAACAAAACTAGCAGCGATTCCAGAGAAAATACCAGTTACAAAATATCCTAATCAGGGTATCAAATCGAGTATGGATGTTTTAAGCTGGATCAAAAAAGAAAAACCGGTTGTAAATGATCAACCTTTGACATTTGAAAAGTTAGGTCAGGGAAATGGATATGTTTTGTATCGAAAAAGATTTACGCAGCCAATTTCTTCTGGAAAATTAAAGATTGAGGGATTGAGAGACTTTACTACAGTTTATGTAAATGGAGTTAAGGTCGGTGAATTGAATAGAGTTTTCAAAAATTATGAGTTGACAATTTCTATTCCTTTTAACGGTATTTTAGAAATTCTGGTTGAAAATATGGGACGTATTAATTACGGAGCCGAAATTGTACATAATACTAAAGGAATTATTGCTCCAGTATTCATTAATGAGTATGAAATTAGTGGTGGATGGGAAATGTATAAAATGCCGATGAATGAAGTGCCAGCTATTAAAAATGAAACGATAAAATCGGGACGCCCAGTTTTATATGAAGCTACAGTAAACATAGATAAGCCTGCCGACACTTTTCTGGATATGACAAATTGGGGAAAGGGAATTGTATTTGTTAACGGGCACAATCTTGGACGCTACTGGAAATTAGGACCGCAACAAACGCTTTATGTACCAGGCTGTTGGTTGAAAGCGGGCGAGAATAAGTTTGTTGTATTGGAGCAGCTTAATGAAAATACCCAGACAGAATTAACTTTTACAGATCAACCGATACTTGAAAAGTTAAATAGAGATACAAACTAATAACAGATTGAATAATTAAAAACAGAAAGAATGAAAAAAAGTATAGCAATCATAGCCCTATTATTTTCGGTACAAATGTTTTCACAAGCCATTTATGAAGACGAAAGATATGTGCCAGAAACAGATCCATTAGTACTAAAAAATTTGGACGAATGGCAGGGCAAAAAGTTTGGTTTGCTAATGCACTGGGGAACTTACAGTGAATGGGGAATTGTGGAATCCTGGTCGATTTGTCCAGAAGATTATGGATGGTGCGAACGCAAAAAAGGAAGCAATCCATCCAATTACAATCAATATGTAAAAGATTATGAAGGATTGAAAAAAAACTTCAATCCCACTAAATTTAATCCTGAAAAATGGGCAAAAGCAGCTAAAAATGCCGGAATGAAATACATGGTTTTTACCACAAAACACCATGATGGATTTAATATGTTCGATACCAAATATTCGGATTATAAAGTAACCGATGCAGGTTGTGCTTTTAGTACAAATCCAAAAGCAAATATTGCAAAAGAAGTTTTTAATGCTTTTAGAAAAGAAAATATTTCAACAGGAGCTTATTTCTCGAAACCAGACTGGCATAACGAAAATTATTGGGATCCTTATTTTCCACCTTTCGACAGAAATGTAAATTATGATCCAGCGGCATATCCGGATAAATGGAAAAAATACGTTGACTTCACGCATAACCAAATTTTAGAATTATTGACGGATTACGGTAAAATTGATATTTTATGGCTAGATGGTGGCTGGGTTGCTAAAACCAGCAAAGAGGATGTTAAGAAAGGATTTGCTGAAAAATTTGCAGAAAACGAATCAGGGAACGGATTTATCAAACACAGAGTAGTAGATCAGGACATTAAAATGGATGAATTGGTAGTTAAAGCACGTCAAAAACAACCCGGATTAATTGTAGTTGACAGAGCAGTTCACGGAAAAAACCAAAACTACTTAACTCCTGAAAACCGTGTTCCAGAGAAAACTTTGCCTTATCCTTGGGAATCTTGTATTACTTCAGGCGGAGGATGGTCTTACACTCCGGATGCTAAATATTTAACAGGAAGACAAGGGATTCACATGTTGATTGATGTGGTTGCCAAAGGTGGAAATTTGTTGCTAAATGTAGCTCCTGGACCTGATGGCGAATGGCAGCAAGGTGCTTATGATTTATTGGTAGCTTACGGTGATTGGATGAAAGTAAACAACACTGCCATTTATAACACTAAACCTATTGCTCCATACAAAGAAAATAATATTTGTATGACTCAAAATAAGGCAGGAAATGTGTTCTTGTTTTATTTGGCTAAAGAAGGAGAAAACACCATTCCATCAGAAGTGATTGTGAATTCGATTAGTCCAAAAAAAGGAACAAAAATCACCATGTTAGGTTCTAAAACGTCCTTAAAATGGACTAAATTAGACAAAGGATTTAAAGTGGTAATTCCAGAAAGTTTGAGAAATAATTTACCATCAAAAGAAGCCTGGACTTTAAAAATTGAAGCGATTAACAGATAAAATTAAATTATGGTTTTATATAAAAGGATAACATTACAAACAGCATGTTTTTTTTACATGCTGTTTTTTAGCGCAGCTATTTTAGCACAGCAGCCAGCCGATTTTGTCAATCCGTTTATTGGAACTTCCAATTTTGGAGCTACTTTCCCAGGACCAATTGCGCCAAGAGGAATGGCTAGTATTAGTCCGTTTAATGTTTCTGGACCTCAAAACCGACCTTTGGAAAAAGACAGTCAGTGGCTGTCCAATCCGTATGTGAACGAAAATAAATTTTTAACAGGCTTCAGTCAGGTTAATTTAAGCGGAGTTGGCTGTCCGGAATTAGGCGTTATTTTGCTGATGCCCACTACGGGAACTGTTGAAACCAATCATTTAAAATACGGTTCTACTTATTCTAACGAAATTGCCAAAACGGCCTATTACAGCGTAAATATTGATAAATATAAAGTGAAAGCTGAATTTACAGCTTCGAAAAGAGTAGGTGTCAGCCAATTTACTTTCCCTAAAGGACAATCCAATATTTTACTGAATCTTGGTGTCGGTTTAACCAATGAAGAAGGAGCAATGGTAAAAATAGTTTCTTCCACAGAAATTGAAGGAATGCGAAGCGTGGGTTCGTTTTGTTACAACAGTCCGGAAGATGCTTACCCCGTTTATTTTGTAGCCAAATTTTCGAAACCAGCAGACCAATTTGGCGTTTGGAAAAAACCAGCCCAATACAATGGAGCTGAAGCCCAATGGATGGGGTATAATGGCAAAACCCGAATGATGGAAAATACCATCAAAACCGTAGTTGGCGATAGTATTGGAACGTATTTTACCTATCAATTTGACAAGGAAGAAACGGTTAATGTTAAAATAGGAATTTCCTATGTAAGCATTGAAAATGCCCGTGAAAATCTCGAAAAAGAAACAGCCAATAAATCCTTTGATGCGGTTTACAAAGAAACGTATGACGAATGGAATACTGAGCTTTCTAAAATTCTAGTTGAAGGCGGTTCAGAAGATGATAAAACTATTTTTTACACTGCATTGTATCACACTTTAATTCATCCCAATACTTTAAATGATTATAACGGAGAATATCCTGAAATAAAAAAAAGTAAAATTGGAAAAACGGATGGCACTCGTTACACGGTTTTTTCACTTTGGGATACGTATAGAAATTTGCACCAACTGATGTCTTTGGCTTATCCAAAACAACAATCGGATATGGTGAAAAGTATGCTCGAAATGTACGATGAAAATGGCTGGTTGCCTAAATGGGAATTGAATGCTACCGAAACTTTTACGATGGTAGGCGACCCTGCCAGTATTGTAATTGCAGATACTTATCTAAAAGGAATTCGTGATTTTGATGTTCAAAAAGCCTATAAGGCAATGCTGAAAGGCGCTGATCAAATGGAGAATAACCCACTTCGTCCAGGATTGAAAGATTACATAGAAAAAGGATATTTGACTACTAATGATCGTGGGCCCGTTTCTACCACACAAGAATACAATGCGTCGGATTATTCCATTTCACTTTTGGCGAAAGCCCTGGGAAAAACTGCCGATGCGAATCGATTTAAAAAGCGTTCGTTATCGTACAAAAAGTTATTCGATAAAAATTTAAAATTATTGCGACCAAGACTAGCTGACGGAAAATGGTACGAACCATTTGATCCTATTTTGGGAGCTAATTTTGAGGAGAATGTAGGTTTTATCGAAGGGAATGCCTGGCAATATGCTTTTATGGTTCCGCACGATATTAAAGGTTTAATCCAATTGATGGGCGGAAATAAAGGCTTCTCCAGCCAATTGCAAAAAGTATTTGATAGCAAGCAATTTGATATGGCAAACGAACCTGATATTGCTTATCCGTATTTGTTTAATTATTTGAAAGGAGAAGAATTTAAAAGTCAGGACTTGGTTAAAAAATTAGTTCGCGAATATTTCCAAAACAAGCCAAAAGGATTACCTGGAAATGATGATACAGGAACTATGTCAGCCTGGTTAGTGTATTCGATGATGGGAATTTATCCTATTTCTCCGGGTGAACCTGTTTACACGATTACAACGCCTATGTTTGATAAAATCACCATCAAATTAGATGCTAATTATTATAAAAAAGAAAACATTGTAATTGAGCGAGAAGTCAATAATGACGGTACAATCAAACAAATTCAATTAGACGGAAAAGCAATAAATAGTTATTTTATTTCGCATGATAATTTTGTGAATGGAACAAGCTTAAAAGTGATTCAAAATTAAAAAAACAACTTTATGTTAGTAATAAAAGTAAAAAAGATAAGTCTTGTTTTAGTAGCGTTTGTAGGTTTTAGCAGCCTTAGCTTTGCTCAAAAAAAACTACCTTATCAGGATTCCAAATTAGAAGTTGAAGCGCGGGTAAAAGACTTGTTGAGCCGAATGAGTCTGGAAGAAAAAGTACGTCAAATGGATATGTACAAAGGAGAATTTTTTAAAGAAAAAGAAGATTTCTCTAAAACGAAATCCAATGCTAAAATTGGAAAATTAGGAATAGGAGCCATTCATGATATTTATCCTCGTTCGGCAAAAATGATTAATGATCTTCAAAAAGAAGTGATTAAAAACAACCGTTGGGGAATTCCAGCATTGATTATGTGTGAGATGCTTCACGGTTATTTAGACGATGGAAGTACCGCTTTTCCTATGAACATTGGTTTAGGAGCTAGCTGGGACACTAATTTAATGGATAAAGTAGGTAAAGTAATTGCTACCGAAGCCAGAGCGCACGGCGTTCATTTTGGCCTTGGACCCAATTTAGATTTAGGTCGCGAACCAAGATGGGGAAGAGTGGCAGAAACTTTTGGTGAAGATGCTTACTTGAACAGCGAAATTGGTTTGGCAATGATTAAAGGAATGCAAGGCGATGATTTAAAATCAGATCGTTCGATAATTGCTGAACCCAAACACTTTGCTGTTCACGGAATTCCGCAAGCTGGAGGAAATTCTTCTCCTATTCTAGTGGGTGAACGTTCGGCTCGTGAAGATCATTTACCATCTTTTCAAAAAGCATTTACAAAAGGCGGAGCGTTAGGAACCATGTGTGCTTATTCTGAATTAGACGGGATTCCTTGTGCTGCTAATCATTGGTTGTTGACTGATGTTTTACGAAAAGAATGGGGTTTCAAAGGAATTGTAGTTTCTGATTTGGGAGCTATCAAATACCTTCAAACTACACATTATGTTACCAATTCTCCAAAAGAAAGTATCCGTGAAGCAGTTGCTGCAGGAGTGGATATGCAATTTTATGATTTTACCAATGAATTTTGGCAACAAAGCCTGATTGAATTGGTAAATGAAAAGAAACTGACTATGGAGCAAATTGACCGTGCGGCTGGTGGTGTTTTACGATTGAAGTTTATGTTAGGTTTATTCGAAAATCCATATACTGACAAAAATCTAATTAAAGAGCGTTTTCATACCAAAGAAAATCAGGACATCGCCCTTGAAGCAGGACATAAATCGATGGTTTTATTGAAAAATGAAAACAATCTTTTACCTCTGAAAAAAGATCTTCAAACTATTGCTGTTATCGGACCTAATGCCGATGCATCAAGATTAGGAGGCTATGCAGTTAAAAATAAAGTAGGAACTACAGTTCTGGAGGGAATCAAACAAGTGGTGGGTAAAAATAGCAATGTACTTTATGAAGAAGGTGTTCCTTTGATTGTAAAAGGGCAAATTATTCCGTCTAAATATTTATTTACTCCTGATGGTTCTCAAAACGGATTAAAAGGAGAATATTTCAATAATAGAAATGTGGAAGGAACTCCTGCATTAACGCGTATTGATAGTCAATTAGAATTTGACTGGCCTTGGAATCCGGGTTTAGGGGTAAATGATGATGATTTTTCGATTCGCTGGACCGGTTACATTCAATCCGAAAAATCCTTTGACGGTTGGTTAGGCTTAAGTTCTGATGACGGAATCAGAATGTGGATTGACGATCAATTGGTTATTGACAACTGGACAAAAGGAGCAACAAGTATTGTTACCACTCCAAAAAATATTGAGGCAGGAAAAAAATACAAAGTCCGCATTGAAATGTGGGAAGGCGGCTGGGGAGCCCGAGCGCATTTGCGTTGGAACTTAGATAAGATAAACTTCCAGCCAGCAATTGATATTGCTAAAAAAGCCGATGTTGCCGTTGTGGTTTTAGGAGAATCAAACGAATTAGTGGAAGAAAACAGAGATGTTGCTTCTTTAGATTTACACGGAATGCAACAGGAATTAATTGAAGCGATTCAAAAAACAGGAACACCAGTAGTTTGTGTGTTGTTAAACGGTCGTCCGCTTTCTATAAACTGGATTAATGAAAACATTCCAGCTATTGTGGAAGGTTGGTTTCCAGGAGAAGCAGGAGGAAAAGCAGTAGCTGATGTTTTGTTTGGAGATTACAATCCAGGCGGAAGATTGCCGATTACTTTTCCAAAATCGGTCGGGCAATTGCCTATTTATTACAACCAAAAACCATCTGCAATCCATCGTTATGTTTCTGAAAGTGAAAATCCGTTGTATACTTTTGGATACGGTTTGAGTTATACCACATTCGAATATTCGAATTTAACTTTAAGTACTTCCGAAATTAAAGCTGACGGAAGCTTAAAAGTAAGCGTCGATGTTAAAAATACCGGAAATTATGATGGAGATGAAGTGGTGCAATTGTACATTAATGATGTGTATAGTTCCGTAACAACTCCTGAAAAAACATTAAAAGGTTTTAAAAGAGTACATATCAAAAAAGGAGCGACTGAAACGGTAGAATTTACTTTAACTCCTGACGAATTGGCTATTTGGAACCGGGAAATGAAAAACGTAGTAGAACCTGGCGATTTTGAAGTAATGGTAGGAGGAAATTCAGTAAATTTAATGAAGTCAAAGTTTAAGGTTTCAGAGTAAATATTATTGTTTTAGGAAAATCAAAAAACTTATTTTTTATAAAAATGCTAAAAACATTAACCTTTAAAAAAAGGTTAATGTTTTTTGTTTAGTATAAGTTTAGTTTTGTTGTGAAATAATTAAAGCTATTTGTAATTAGTTGATAATTGTTTATTAAACCAGCTTTTTGTCTAAAAAAAACGAGAAATTAGACAAACACCTTTGCAAATATGTCATTGGTCGAAATTATATTCCAGTAAGGATTTATAGTGATAAATTTAACAAAGTATTAACCCTGAGGTTAATTCGAATAAAGAGAAATTAATAACTAAACACCAAATTATGATTCAAAATGTATTAAAACTACTGTTTGTGTTTTGCTTGTTCGGCTTTCAAAACGTTCAGGCTCAAACTACAGTGAAGGGAACAGTTACAGATGCCAAAAGCGGTTTTCCACTGCCGGGAGCAAACATCGTTGTTAAGGGGACAACAAACGGTATATCATCAGATATGGATGGTAAGTATAGTATTAGTGTTCCTAACCAATCGGCAATTTTAGTCTTTTCCTATATAGGATCAGCATCAAAAGAAGTTGTTGTAGGGAACCAGACTATTATAAATGTATCATTAACAGAGGATGCTGAACAATTAGGGGAAGTTGTTGTAACAGCCTTAGGTATTAAAAGGGAGAAAAAAGCAATTACCTATTCGGCACAAAATGTTAATGTAGATGAGATTTCTCAAGCAAGATCATTAAACGTTGCGAATTCACTTTCGGGAAAAGTAGCAGGTCTTAATTTTTCTACTACTTCAAATGGTGTAGGAAGTTCGTCCAGAATTACTTTAAGAGGAAATCGATCGCTTAATGGAAATAACCAGCCTTTGTATGTGGTGGATGGTGTACCGTTAAGTAATGGTTCTACAACCGATAATTCTGATGTAGATACAGGGGGAACAACACAGCCGGACGGAATTTCAAACCTTAATCCCGAAGATATTGCTTCGATGACTGTACTTAAAGGACCATCAGCAGCAGCTTTATATGGTTCCAGAGCGAGTAATGGAGTTATTGTTATAACAACTAAATCCGGTTCAAAAGGAAGAGATATGCAAATCTCTGTTTCTTCTAATTTTATGGCTTCTTCAGCGTATAATTTATTGGGATTACAAAATCAATATGGACAAGGAGAAAGTGGCGTATATAATGCTACATCAGAATCGAGCTGGGGAGGACGTTTAGATGGAAGTCAGGTTTCTGCCTGGCAATTAGTGCGTAATCCTAACTATTCTGGACCAGCAACTAGTAGTTATTCTGCTCAGCCTAATAATGTTAGTGATTTCTTTAAAACGGGCTATAATTTAGCCAACACTTTGTCTATTTCGACAGGTTCTGATAAAACTCAGGCTTATTTTTCATATACTAATACCGTTGCTGAAGGTATTGTAGGAGGAAATAAATTAGGAAGGCATAATGCTAACTTAAGATTGACTAGCGAGTTGACAGATAAATTGTCTTTGGATGTGAAAACGAATTATATCGTTCAAAATATCGATAATATTTTAAGAACAGGTGAAGAATCTATAGGTACTTCCCTTTATTTATTACCAAGAAGTTTAGCTCATAGTGATTATAAAAATTATGAATATACAGATGCTTTAGGACAAAAACAGCAAAATTATTTTATTGATGAAGTAGGACAAGCAGGAGGAAATCCATATTGGTCAGCTTTGCGCGATAATTCCCGTGAAGATGAGCGAAATAGATTTATTGGTTTTGCTTCCTTGAAATATAAATTCACTAACGCATTAAGTTTACAGGTAAGAACAGGTTTAGATCAAACATCAAACAAAATTTTTTCCAGAAGATATGCTACAGACAGGTTTAATCAAAATCTTGGAAGCTATGCAGAATCATTAGAAACAGTAAGAGAATTAAACTCTGACGCATTATTAAGTTATAATACTAAGTTTGGGGATTTTTCTTTAACAGCCAATGCCGGTGCGAGTTTATTGAAACAATCAACATCAACATTATCTTCTGGCGGAGTATTAAGCAGAAGGAATTATTTTTCTTTGTCAAATTTAAGAACTCCGGGAGCAACATCAAATCTTAGTGAAAAGCAAATTAATTCACTATATGGTTCGGCTCAGTTAGGGTATAAAAACTATTTATTCTTAGATGTTACAGCCAGAAATGACTGGTCTTCTACTTTACCGGAAGATTATTTTTATCCATCTATAGGTCTTTCCAGTGTGATTTCCGATATCGTTGAATTGCCTGAAGCGATTAGTTATGCTAAAGTAAGAGCTTCTTTTGCTCAAGTAGGTAATGATACAAATCCTTATGGTTTAGTTCCTCAGTTGTCATACATAGGAGGTAATGGTGGTATGGTTTATTCTCAGACTACCGCTGCTAATCCAAATTTAAAACCAGAAATTTCAAGTTCGATGGAGTTTGGTACGGAGTTAAAATTTCTAAAGAATCGTTTAGGATTAGATGTTACTTATTTTAAAACAAATACTAAAAACCAAATTTTTTACATTAATACTCCTGAAGCTTCCGGATATTCCAGAGCTAGTGTAAATGGTGGAGATATTGAAAATAACGGTGTGGAAGTTATGCTAACTGCAACTCCTGTTGAAACAGATAATTTTTCATGGGATATTACAACCAATTTTGCATCTTATAAATCAAAAGTGAAATCTATTTTTGAAGGAAGAGATGAATTAGTACTGGGAGATGGACGTTTAGTGAGAAGCAAAATTATTAAAGGTGGCGAATATGGTGATTTGTATATCAAAGGTTTTCAAAGAACTGATGACGGAGAAATCATTGTGAACTCAGCCGGTTTACCACTTGCAACAAACAGTTTTGATGTACTTGCGGGTAATTTCAATCCTGATTGGACAGCCGGATTTAAGAATAATTTTAGATACAAAGATTTTAACTTAAGTTTTCTAGTAGATTTTAGAATTGGAGGAGAAGTAGTGTCATATACCCAAGCTAGACAAGCAGGATTGGGAGTAAATACAATGACACTAGCAGGTAGAGAAAATGGATTTATTGTTGATGGTGTTGTTTCAAATGGAAATGGCGGTTATACTCCTAATACAGTAACAGTATCTGCCGAAGAATATTGGACATCAGTAGGGCAAAGAACTCCAATTGCTGAACCATTTATTTATGATGCTACAAATATTCGATTAAGAGAACTTGTTTTAGGATACACAATGCCAAAAAGTTTATTGAAAAACTCTGCTTTTACTAGTTTCAATGTGTCATTCGTTGCGAGAAACTTATTTTTTATAGTAAACAAAGCAAAATATTTTGACCCGGAACAAGGAGCAGGTACAGGAAACTTACAAGGTGTAGAATCTTTCAATATTCCTTCAACAAGAGATTATGGAGTGAATGTGAAATTTGGATTTTAATTTTTAAAAAAAGATAGGATGAAAAATAGTTATAAAATTAAAACAATAGCAGCATTATTGACTGTTAGCGTTTTTTCAAGTTGTACAAAAGATTTTGATGAAATAAATACCAATAAAAATACCTTAACAGCCGATCAGTTAGACGCCTCTTTAGCAGGTCCTGCTTTTGCATCAGCTTTGTATGCGGGAATTCATAATGGTTCTTATTCTTCTCCTGGTGTAGATGACCAAGGTACTTGGGGTATTGCTACCGGTATTATATCTTCCACTTTTGTTCAATACATGAATACAGGATATAGTACAGACAGAAATGCTTTTGGATCTTTTGGAGAACGTGGTTGGTTACGATTTTACACTGTTGCAGTTCCAGCATTGAATAATGCTTTTATAGCAGCTAAAGACGATGCAGATGCAACGGCAATTTTAAAAATTTGGAAAGTTTTTATGTTCAATCAAATGACTGATCATTATGGACCAATACCTTACACAGAGGCTGGAAACGGACTTCCGAAAGTTGCTTATGATAGTCAGGAGTCTATTTATGAAGATTTCTTTAAATTGTTAGATGAAGCAAATGCCACTTTAAGCACTACATCAACATCAACTGTAGGTTTGTATTCGGTTTCTGACCGAATCTTTAATGGTAATGTTGCTAATTGGAGAACATTTGGAAATAGTCTTAGATTGCGTTTAGCATTACGTATTTCAGATGTACAACCTGATAAAGCCAAAACACAAGCTGAAGCTGCTGTTGCTGCTGGGGTTATGGAATCTAATACACAAAGTGCGACTTTTAAGGTTAGTGATATTACTCCAAATAACTTAAACATGATTGTAAATAGTTGGGGCTATTTTATGACAGCATCTATGGAAAGTATTCTTAAAGGATATAATGATCCAAGAATGCAAAAATGGTTTGCACCGAATGCTGATGGAATTTATTTAGGTAAACCGGCAGGAGGCTTACAAAGTCAATTTGGAACAACTAAGTTTTCTCCATTCAGTGCTGCTTTAGCCGGAGACTTTCAAAATTCGAAAGCTATTGAAATTATGATGGCTTCTGAGTGTTATCTGAATAGAGCAGAAGGAGCTTTGAATGGATGGAGCATGGATGGTAATGCTAAAAGTTTGTATGAAACAGGAATTACTCTATCGATGAATCAATGGGGGATTACAGATGCTACAGCAATTAGTAATTATATTGCGGGAACTACAACACCTGTAGTACCAGCTATTACTACTTTATATCCTAGTTTAGATTTATACACACCTCCAGTAACTGTTTCAGTTGCTTGGTCTGGTACTGTAGCGGATCAACGCAAACAAATTACAGTTCAAAAATATTTGGCTTTATTTCCGGAATCCTGGGAAACTTGGGCTGATTTACGCAGAACAGATGTTAGTGTAGTTTATCCATTATTGAATACTGATAATGTGGATGCAGGTGTTGGTAAAAGCTTAATGAAAAGAGTCATTTATACTACTAATGAATATTCTTCAAATAATAGTGCTGTACTTGATGGAATTGTAAAATTGGGAGGACCGGATTCAGGCGGTACAAGACTTTGGTGGGACATTGATTAAGATGTTAATACAAATAAAAAAGTTTATCACTTTTATTTAAAAAGATTAAAAGGAGAGCCAGCTCTCCTTTTGTCTTTTATAAGATTAAAATCAAGATGTATTCATTATGAAGATTATTCGATAAAAGGTTAAAAAATATGTTATTAGAAATTTGTACCTCGTCTTATCAATCGGCAATTAATGCGCAAAATGCAGGAGCTCACAGAATAGAATTGTGTTCCGAATTAGCGGTTGGAGGAATTACACCTTCTTATGGATTACTTAAAAATGTGTTAGCAACTGTAACAATTCCTGTCAATGTGTTGATACGACCACGAAGCGGCAATTTTACTTATTCTGAAGAAGAATTTGCTATCATGAAAACCGATATTCAACTGTGTAAAGATATGGGCTGTAGTGGTATTGTTTCTGGTGTGTTAAATCCTGATAACACTATTGATATTGTAAGAACAAAAGAATTAATCGAATTATCAAAACCATTGGAATTTACTTTTCACCGAGCTTTTGATTGGGTTGAAAATTCTTTTGAAGCCTTAGAACAATTAATAACAATTGGAGCAACGAGAGTGTTGACTTCAGGAAAAAAACAGACCGCTCTTGAAGGGATGAAACTTTTGAAAGTGTTGAAAGAAAGAGCAAAAAATAAGATTATCATTCTTCCGGGAGGAGGAATCAATAAAAAGAATGCCTTCTTATTTAAAAATAAGAAATTTAAAGAAATTCATTGTTCAGCTTCAATAATAAGCTATCAAAAAACGGATGAAAAGCTGTCCATGAACAATCAAAAATTATTTGACGATCGTATTATTGTTCATTCGGATAGCGATACAATTACAGCTATTTTGGATAGTATAAGTTAAATAATAACTGCTTTTAATTAGAAAATAAAGATTTGAAAAATATATAAGAAAACAATTGAAATTATTAAAAAATAAATGAATACTTATGGAAATTAGTATAGCATCTTCTAAAACAAAAAACACTACGTTAATTCCAATTATAATTATAGCTGGGCTATTTTTTATATTTGGATTTGTAACCTGGATTAATGGAGCTTTAATTCCGTTTATGAAAACCATAAACGAATTGACATCAGCGCAATCTCTTTTGGTTGCTTCGGCTTCTTATATTTCTTTTGTGGTGATGGCATTGCCCGCTTCTTATATTTTATCAAAAATTGGATATAAAAAAGGAATGTCTTTAGGGGTGTTTATTATGGGGTTAGGCGCTTTGGTTTTTATACCCGCTGCCGAGGCAAGAACCTATTGGATGTTTTTGACTGGAATATTTATTCAGGGTGCAGGGATGACTTTATTGCAAACAGCATCCAACCCTTATATTACTATTCTTGGGCCTATTGATAGTGCTGCAAAACGCATTTCCATTATGGGAATTGCCAATAAAGTGGCAGGAGCTTTAGGTTCGCTTATTTTTGGAGCATTACTTTTATCAGGGATTGATGAAATTAAAGAAAAACTAAATGTCGTGAGTGCTGCTGAAAAAGCAGAATTATTAAACACCATGGCCGATAGTGTCGTAACACCTTATGTGGTAATGGCTTTGGTTTTATTTATTTTGGGAATATTAATTCGAAAAGCACCATTGCCAGATGTAGAAGCGGAACCAATTGAAGAACCAAAAGACGGCAGCACCACTAAAACGAGTATTTTTCATTTCCCACATTTATGGCTTGGAGTATTAACTCTTTTTATGTACGTAGGTGTTGAGGTTATCGCTGGGGATACTATTATTGCTTATGGAATTTCATTAGGTATTCCAGTTGCTGATGCCAAATTTTTTACCACATTCACCTTGATGGCTATGGTAGCTACTTATGGTTTGGGAGCGTTCTTAATTCCTAAATACATTACACAGACTTTAGCTTTAAAACTTAGTGCTATTTTAGGAATCGTATTGTCGTTTTGTATTGTTTTTACCGATGGATTTACTTCCGTATTATTTGTAGCAGCATTGGGTATGGCTAATGCTTTGGTTTGGCCTGCGGTATGGCCTTTAACTTTAAAAGGTTTGGGAAAATATACTAAAACCGCTTCGGCCTTATTGATTATGGCTATTTCTGGTGGTGCCATCATTCCACCTTTATACGGAAATTTGGTCGATGCCAATAAAGCCGATTATATAGCTCAAGGAATGAATGAAGCCCTAGCTACTGCAACCGCTTCAACTAAAGGATATTGGATTTTATTGCCTTGTTATCTTGTGATTTTATATTATGCAATAGCAGGACATAAGTTGGGCTTAAGTAAAAAATAAATTAATAGTTAAAATTTACAATGATTTTTAAATTGAAATATTCCATCTTTTTAATGCTTTTGGTTTGTGTTGCCTGTACTTCGGTAAAGCAGTTGCCAAAAGTGTATTCGATCAACAATACTTTTATAACAACGCAGCCTATTACGACTAACAGTCATGCTGTTACTTTAGTTGAGGTAAAGCCAAATGAAATTATAGCGGCATGGTTTGGTGGAAAATACGAAGGTGCCAAAGATGTTGGGATTTATTTTTCTAAATACAAAAATAAGAAATGGTCTGCTCCACAAAATTTGGTTCCGCCCTATATCCAAAAAGGAGATACTTTGCCTTGTTGGAATCCTGTTTTATTTAAAAGCAAAAGCGAAAAATTATACTTGTTTTATAAAATTGGAAAAAATCCAAGAGAATGGTTTGGAGCAATGATAGTATCGGTTGATGATGGAGCAACGTGGAGTGTTCCAAAATTGCTCCCAAAAGGTATTCTTGGTCCTATAAAAAACAAGCCAATAGAGCTAACTACCGGAGTAATTTTATGCGGAAGTAGTAATGAAAGCGTTGAAAATAATGAATGGAGAGCTCATGTAGAAACCTATGATGAGGCTACTGAAAAGTGGACAAAAATTACTATCGAAAACAAACAAAATTTTGATATTATCCAACCCACATTTTTAGTGCATTCGAATAAAAAAGTGCAGATGCTATTTAGAAGTAAGCACAATAAACTGATAACGAGTTGGTCAGAAGATTATGGTAATAGCTGGAAAAATACCGATAGCATTGCTGTTGTCAATTCAAATTCGGGTGTTGATGCGGTTACTTTATCTAAAAAATCGTTTTTATTGGTTAACAATCCATTAAAACAAGGAAAAGATTGGTTTAATGGACGCAACGTTTTAGATGTAGAGCATTCAAAAGATGGAATTCATTGGCAGAAATTATTCGATTTGGAATACCAGCCTGAAGGCGAGTTCAGCTATCCGGCAATTATCCAAACTTTAGATGGAGAAATTCATGTTTTATATACTTATAATCGAAAGTATATCAAGCATGTTCGCTTTAAAACAGCAAAATAAAAAAGAAATTGTAGTTATATAAAAAAATAAATGATGAAAAAATATTGTCTGGCATTAGATTTAAAAGACGAACCTAATTTAATTGAAGAATACAAAGCCTTTCACCAAAATGTATGGCCTGAAATTATTGAAAGTATAAAAGAATCAGGAATTAGAAATCTGGAGATTTATACTATTCAAGATCGATTGTTTATGATTATCGAAGCAGAGGCTCATTTTTCTTTCGAAGAAAAAGCAAAATTAGATGCAACAAATCCAAAAGTTCAAGATTGGGAAGAATTAATGTGGCGATTTCAAAAAGCACTTCCGGGAGCTCAGCCTGGCGAGAAATGGCTGTTGATGGATAAAATTTTTGAACTCAGGTAATTTGAGTTTTTTATTAAAAAAAGAAATGATGTTGTTTTTAAAAAAATCAAAATTCAAGTTTTTTTTCATGATTTCGGTATGCTTTACCGTTAGTGTTGCTGCTCAAAATAGCCGTTTGGAAAAAACATTTTACAAACACGATAAATATCTTTCATCAGATAAAATGCAAGGGCGATTTCCCGGGACGAAAGGTAATAATGAGGCAGCAGCTTACATTAGAAAGTATTTTCAGAAATATGGTCTGGAAAAATTTAATGGCAATTATTATCAGTCTTTTCAATTGTTTGTAAAAGAAGGAATCAATAAGATGAAATCGGATACTGTTACAACTCAAAATGTTGTGGGCTATATTGAAGGTTCAGATGAAAAACTAAAAAAGGAATTTATAGTAATAGGAGCGCATTATGATCATTGGGGATGGGGAGGAATTGCTTCTGGCAGCAAAAAAAAGGATACAATGGCAATCCACAATGGAGCCGATGATAATGCTTCTGGTGTAGCTGCTTTACTATGTATTTTAGAGAAAGTTTCCAAGTCTAAAGTAAAATCTAAAAGGAGTATTATTTTTGTTTCCTTTAGTGGGGAAGAAGAAGGTTTGTTGGGATCCAAATATTTTGTAAATCACTTACCAATTCCAAAAGATGCGGTCAAAGTAATGCTCAATATGGACATGGTAGGTAGATTAAATGCCGAAAACCAAATTTTTATGGGTGGTGCTGGAACTTTTCCTGATGGTGTTGAACTAATGAAGAATTTAGCAGAGAATAGTGGTTTAAATCCCGTTATTCATGCAGGTGGAGTAGGCGGTTCTGACCATGTGTCATTTTACAAATCTTCCATTTCGGCTGTAGGATTTCATACAGGCGGACATCCGCAATACCATACTCCTGAAGATGACATTGAATTGATTAATTTTAGAGGCGGAGCTTTGGTTTCTCAATATATTTATAATGCTCTAATTTCAATTGCAAATTATGCGCAACCATTGGTTTTTATCAATCGGGATTAAAAGTTCATGTAAAGCGAAGTTTTATTTTTATCAATATTTTCCGAATAAAACTCAATAACAAACCCTTAAATAATTGCTGTTTAAGGTTTTGTTCTTATGGTCCGACCAAAAAAATGGCCAACCATTTTTAGAGGATTTACGGAGATTGCTAGGAGTTGGTAGTTGAATATCATTTTAGTCTTTTTTTTAATAGTAATTCTATAGTATTAGTATATTATTAATTTCTATATTTGTTGATTAAATTAATAAAATGAGCGAAAAAACGAAACCCTACGCCTTAATTACCGGTGCCAGCAAAGGCATTGGAAAATCTATTGCTTATGAATTGGCTAAACAGGGTTATCCACTATTGCTTGTTGCAAGAAGTGACGAGGAATTAAAAGTACTATCTGATGATCTTCAGCTTAAATACGGCATCAATGCTGCTATTTTATCGATTGATCTTTCGACAAATGGTGCATCGCAAAAAGTAACCGATTGGATTAAAATGAATAACTATCCAATTGGTATTCTAATTAACAATGCTGGTTATGGTGTGTGGGGCTATTTTAGTCAGTCTTCTTTAACCGATCAGCTTGGTATGATGCAGCTAAACATGAATGTAGTTGTTGAACTTTCCCATTTATTAGTACCCATACTTTCCCAAGAAAAACAAGCCTACATTTTAAACATATCGAGTACTGCTGCATATCAGGCTGTGCCAACGCTAGCTGTTTATTCAGCTACAAAGGCTTTTGTTTTATCGTTTACGCGTGCTTTGCGTTTCGAACTTGCCCAAACTTCAATTTCAGTAAGCTGTTTTAGTCCAGGTCCGGTTGCTACTGGTTTTGCCGAAAGAGCTGGCTTAAACGCCTTAAGCAAAATGGCTGAAAAGTTCAATATGCAGCCAGATGAAGTTGCAAAAATGGCAGTAAAAGCCATGTTTAGCAAAAAATCAGAAGTTATTCCTGGTTTCACAAATATCATTTCGGTTTATGCCAACCGTATATTACCAAAGGTATTTATCGAAAAAACTGCAGCTGGGATTTATAAAATTTAATTTTTTCAAAAAATAATAAAAAAATATTTTTTGCAAAAGAGAAATTATAGTATGTTTGTATTAAATTCTACTAAATATATAGAATATGTATAATAAAAGAAAAAATATGTTTAATTTTCCTAAAGGTCGAATGCACGCAAATACACTAATGTGTTGTTGCTGTTGTTGTTATTCTGTTTTAGATAAAATTACAAACTATATTATTTCATTTATTAAATCTATATTATCATGGTATCTTCTTATAAAACCTTTACCCTTACTGAGCAATTAACTAATGAGCAAATTGCCTTTTTTAACGAACATGGCTTCATCCATTTCAAAAAATTTATAAATCCGGAAACTGTTTCATCAATCATTGATGCCTCGAAACAAGTACAGCAAAAATGGATTGACAATAACCTTCAAAAAGTAAATGGTGTTCCAATTAAATATGGAAAAGACTTAGATGGTTCTCCTATTGTACAACGTTTTGCTTTTATCAATCAGCATCATCAAACCTTAAGCGGTCTTTTACTTGATCTAAGATTTAATGGTTTATTACCATTAGCAGGTGAGGGCGCAAGATTAGGTACCGAAGAAAAAGACGGAATGGTTTTTAATCATTATATCAATGGGCCAGAAAGTAAATTTGCTAAAATGGGCTGGCATACAGATGGTTTGAGAGATATTTTTTATGGTGCAAAATTAAACCCGATGTTAAATGTGGGCATTCACTTAAGCACTTTAAAACCCGAAAACGGCGGGCTTAAAATCATTCCGGGTACTCACAAACAAAGTGTTTATCAAATGCTTTTCCGTAAAAAGTACTTTTTAGATCATAATGCCGATCCGGAGGAAGTTTCCATCATTCCAGAAGCTGGAGATTTAACTATTCACGATGGACGTTTGTGGCATAGAGTTGCCGAATCATCTATCCGTGGCGAAGAAAGTAGAAGGAGAGTCATTTATATTCCAATTATAGCAGGAAAATATGCTCCTAAAAACGAGAATAGTCCAACGGTTTTCTATCAGCGTTTTGCTGGAATTGTTAAGTAATCATGTTGTTTATCCTCGCATATAGTTATCTGGTTAGATCAGGTAAACTAAAAGGTACCACAGATTTTCTTAAAAATACTCGAAGAAAAATAAAGTTGAAAATTGTAAAATTAGAATTGGGTTATTAATGGGAACTGAAACACAGCTTGAAGATTTTAGTACAATTGCACAAAGAACATTTTCGGATCGTAAGCGGACTAATATTTTAAAAAAAGCAGAACAGCTAACGATTGTATTTTTGCTTCCAAAGGTGCCTAAATTCATTTCACCAAACTTGCTCACTTTATTAGGTACACTTGGTTCGGGGTTCGTTTTTCTAGCTTTTGTTTTGGGGACTTATTTAACAAATTGGTATTTGCTTTTGGGTATTATCGGTTTGGCTATAAATTGGTTAGGTGATTCTTTAGATGGAAGACTGGCATATTACAGAAATATTCCACGCCGTTGGTATGGTTTTGCACTCGATATTATTGCCGATTGGATAGGTATTGTACTTATAGGCTTTGGCTACTACATTTATGCTAAAAATGGCACACAAATAGTAGCCTTTGCTTTTGTTGCATTGTATGGTTGGTCTATCATCATCAGTCAGTTACGCTACAAAATTACAAATGAATACAGTATAGATTCTGGCTTTGTTGGCCCAACAGAACTTAGATTTATTATTGCTTTAATTTTAATTACAGAAGTTTTATTTAAGGGATCAATAACCTATTTGGCTGGCTTAATTACTATTGTGTTATTTATAATCAATATTATAGATAGCTTAAAACTTTTAAAGTTAGGCGATTTAAGAGATAAAAGTCAGGAATGATATGTTCAAAAAGAAATCCATTTTAACTTTTCTACAAGCACAAGTTGCGGCATTTGTAGGCGGTATTACCGATTATGGCTTAATGATTTTATTGACAGAAGTAGTTGAATTGCATTTTAGTTTTTCTATTCTAATCTCTGGAACCGTAGGTGCCATTATCAATTTTAGCATCAATAGATTCTGGGTATTTAAAAATCAATCTGGTTACAGCAGCCACATCAATAGTCAGCTTTTTAAATTTGCGTTGGTTGTATTGGGAAGTATTTCCTTAAAATCATTTGGTACGCTTATTTTTCAAAAATTATTTCAAATCGATTATAGAATCGGAAGATTAATCACGGATTTGTTTGTTTCTTATGGATTTAACTATCCATTGATTAAATATTGGGTTTTTAGAGTAAAGAAAAACCCGAATGTAATCGAATCAAATTAGTCTGAAAAATATTTAGTTATGAATAAATTACAATTTAAAAAAAATATAAAATTATTAATCGTTCTAACGATCTTAGTAAATATAATTTCCGGAAATCTATTGGCACAATCCAAAAATCCATCGCCATTACATTTTCCAACGCCGAAAAATATAGATAATATGCTATTTTACATTCAGCGGGATCCAAATATAAACACTGCTATTTATGCCATAAATTACCAGGAAAATGGAAAAATAAATAAAAGCAATCCTATAAAATCGTATTGGATTCGATATGCTGAGAAAGGAGAGAAAAAAGATTTTAGTTACGTACAACGCAAATTTGCATACGGAATAGAAAGTAAAACTTTAAATAATGAGGAGTTTAAGCTTCAGTTTGTATCGTATAAAAAGTTACCCTTAACCTTGAAAAAGATAGATTCAGATCAGAAATATCATGTTTTTGTAAATGTAAATCAGAAAAAAATTCAAGTAGAAAAAATATTTGTACGTATTGAAGGAGGTTCTTTTTGGCTACCAAATGTGAAATATGCCGAAGTTAGCGGAATTGATGCTATCTCAAATAAAGCAATTACTGAAAGAATCGTATTAAATTAAGATACCAATATGTTAGATAAATTAAAAAAGAAGGCAGAAAATCATATAATTTTCTGCCTTTTCTGTGGAGTCGGGGAGAATCGAACTCCCGTCCAAACAAGCAACTAAAGAGCTTTCTACACGCTTATTTCCTGATTGAATTTTCGATGCTAAGCAAGGCCAGAAACAGCCACTTAACACTTATCTTCTTAATTTTCGAAAACCACCCGAAGCTCATGGAAATCTAGGTTTATTTTTACGGTTCCCCTGAACTGAACGCCACAAACCAAGGCTTTCAAGGAGAATCCAGCTTCCCTACCTTGTAGGGACGTGGCGCAATCGTACTATAATTCGGATTATGCAGCTAAAGCGTAGTTATTTTCGCCGTGTAAAAGTTCGAGATCTTATATTTACGAGCAAGGTCTCAATGCTCGACGTGCTTACTGTTCAATTCGACTTGCTGTCAAAACCAGTCGACCCCAGTTTTTTTGTACTCAAAAAAATTGAGAGTGCAAATGTACAATTTTCTACTTGAATATTTGTATTCGAATACAATTGTTAAAGCAAAAATTATTCCTCTTTTTCGTCTTTACTCAATTTGAATGGATAATCACCAAACAGAGGAGCTAATTTTTTAACCTGATAGGTTTTTGTTGTAAACTTATTCGATAAAGCAATAATGGTAAGCTGTTCTTTTGGCAAAGTAATATAAGAAGAGGTGTTACCATGCCACCATCCGTTGTGGAAATAGAAATTTTGTCCTGTTTCCCAATTAATCATTCGTATGCCCAGGCCATAATTTTTTTGACCTTTATGTTCATTACTAAAAGGAGTATATACTAATTTTAGTAATTTGGGACTTAAAAAACCGGGATTGCTTCTGGCCATATCAAATTTTAATAAATCTCGTGGTGTAGAATAAATGTTTTTATCCCCATAAATCGCATCAAGATAATCTTTACCAATTTCGACTTTATTGCCTTTATACGAAGTAACTGCAGTATCTTTGTCTTTTTCATAGTCAAAAACATAGGTGTGATTCATTCCTAATGGTTTAAAAATCATACGCTCCATGGCTTTTTTATAGCTAAGTCCTGTTGTTTTTTCTATAATTAGAGCCAAAACTGCATAATTAGTATTGCAATAGGCAAAACGGGTTCCTGTTCTGGATTCTAAACCAATATCTTTTGTAGCCATTAAATTTACAATGTCTTTATTAGACAAAATATCATGTCTATCCCAAACTCCGTCTTTTTTATCTGTAAAATAGGCGTAATTACGCATTCCGCTACGGTGATTTAAAAGCATTTTAACGGTTACTTCCGGAAAAGGAAAATTAGGTAAAATGGTATTTACTTTTTGGTCTAAACTAATTTTCTTAGCATCAATTAATTTTAAAACAGCCGATGCAGTTATAATTTTAGTTACTGATGCCAGATGAAGTGGAGTAGTAGCTGTAATAGGTCTTTCATCCCTAAAATTAGCCATTCCTTCGTATTTTTCAAAGATAATTTGACCGTTCTTTGCCACCAAAAAGCTGCCGTTCATACTGTTGTTAGGCCAGTTTTTATTATAAAAATGCTCGATGGCATTTCTTTTGGAGTTAATGTATTGTGCGGTTAATTTAGGTAACTTCTTAGTTGGAGGCTCCATGTGAGGGAGTGTGTCCTTAGGTAATTCGTTGTCAGAAAGTATTCCTTCTTTATTCTTTTGGTTACAAGAACTCAAAACCAAAATAAGCGAGAGTAATTGTAGTATATTTGTCTTTTTTATCAAAATCATTTTCATAGAGCTATAATGGCAAATATATAGAATCAAACGCTTTTGTTTTCTGTTTTTTTTAATGTTAACAGAATTTTTTGAAAGTTTTTAAGGAACTTTTTTCTATGTTTTTGGCTTTCAGCTTTTAATGTTTTTTTGGTAAAACAGAAATAATTAAACAACTAAAAATCTTGTTTTTGGATGTAGTAAAATACTGTTTGAAAACCAGAAATGATAAGGAATATCGAAATATGAAATTTGGAATAATAAGAGAACGAAAAACTCCAGCTGACAAAAGAGTGGTTTTTTCACCCGATG
This sequence comes from Flavobacterium commune, assembly GCF_001857965.1. Taxonomy (NCBI): domain Bacteria; kingdom Pseudomonadati; phylum Bacteroidota; class Flavobacteriia; order Flavobacteriales; family Flavobacteriaceae; genus Flavobacterium; species Flavobacterium commune. The sequence goes on from NZ_CP017774.1 coordinate 3,119,002, forward strand.
CATTAGTAAAATTAAAAACATTGTATCCTGAAGTGATCGTTAAAGTGGAAAGTTCAGCTGTCAGAACTTTTAGCGATGCAGAATATCAAATTTTAGGGCTTGAAGTAGCTGAGGATGTAAGTGATTGTGATGTTTTGTTTGGGGTTAAAGAAATTCCTGTGGAAGACTTGATCCCGAATAAGTCTTATTTCTTTTTTTCGCACACGATAAAAAAACAGCCACACAACAGAGCTTTATTACAAGGACTATTAGCCAAAAATGTTGATTTTTATGACCATGAAACTATTGTCGATGCTAATAATCATCGTTTAATTGGTTTTGGATATTATGCTGGAATGGTGGGTACTTATAACAGTATTCGTGCATTCGGATTAAAATTTGAATTATTCAAATTGCCTAAAGCCGAAACACTTTCCGGTAAAGAAGATCTAATTCGTCATTTAAAGAGAATCATTTTACCACCTATCAAGTTTGTGGTTACCGGAACCGGAAAAGTAGGCAGCGGTGTAAAAGAAATTTTAGATGCCATTAAAGTGAAATCGGTTACGGTGGAGAATTATTTGACTAAAAATTATACGCAGCCTGTTTATACTCAAATAGAAGCTTTAGAATACAACAAAAGAAAAGACGGAACAGTTTTAGAAATTGCTGATTTTTTTCAAAATCCACAGGATTATGAGAGTAATTTTGAGCGCTTTACAAAAGTGTCAGATATTGTAATTACAGCACATTTTTATGCGAATGGAGCACCTCAGATTTTGAGCAGAACAATGCTGCAATCTAATGATTGTAAAATTAAAGTAGTTGCCGATATTTCTTGTGATGTTAATGGACCAATTGCTTGCACCTTGCGTTCGTCAACTATCGAAGAACCTTATTATGGTTATTTACCAATAGAAAATAAGGAAGTAGATGTGTTTCATCCTGCTGCGATTGTGGTTATGGCAGTTGATAATTTGCCTTGTACATTGCCTAAAGACTCCAGTGAAGGTTTTGGTGCTATGTTTCTGGAGCATGTGATTCCTGCTTTTTTTAATGAAGATAAAGATGGGATTTTGCAGAGAGCCAAGATTACTGAAAACGGTAAATTAACGCCTAGATTTAGTTATTTACAGGACTATGTTGAAGTTTGAAGTTAGAAGTTATGAGACTTGCTCGATAAACTTTTTTACGCATAAAACGTACTTCTAACTTCTAACTTCTAACTTCTAACTTCTAACTTCTAACTTCTAACTTCCCACTTTAAACCATATCTTCTGGTTTTACCCAATTGTCAAAATCTTCCGCAGTTACATACCCCAAACGAATGGCTTCTTCTTTGAGAGTAGTTCCGTTTTTATGGGCAGTTTGGGCAATTTCTGCGGCTTTGTAATAGCCTATTTTAGTGTTTAACGCGGTAACTAACATCAACGAATTATCAACTAATTCTTTGATGCGTTTGTAATTTGGTTCAATGCCTTGAGCACAATGTTCATCAAACGAAACACAGGCATCGCCAAGCAATCGAGCCGATTGAAGAAAATTAGCAGCCATTAAAGGTTTAAAAACGTTCAATTCATAGTGACCTTGCATTCCGCCAACGCTAATGGCAACATCATTTCCCATGATTTGGGCGCAAACCATAGTCAAAGCTTCACATTGGGTTGGATTGACTTTTCCGGGCATGATGGATGAACCGGGTTCGTTTTCAGGAATCAGGATTTCTCCAATTCCAGAGCGTGGTCCCGAAGCCAGCATTCGAATATCATTGGCAATTTTATTTAATGAAACCGCCAGTTGTTTCAAAGCTCCATGCGATTCCACAATAGCATCGTGAGCCGCTAAAGCTTCAAATTTGTTTTGAGCACTTATAAAGGGTAATCCCGTGAATTGCGCAATGTATTCCGCCACTTTTACATCATAACCTTCGGGCGTATTTAATCCTGTTCCAACTGCTGTTCCGCCTAAAGCAATTTCGGATAAATGGGCTAAGGTGTTTTTTAGTGCTTTTAATCCATGATTTAATTGCGCCACATAACCTGAAAGTTCCTGTCCTAATGTCAGCGGAGTGGCATCCATTAAATGGGTACGACCTATTTTTATAACAGTAGCAAATTCTTTTGCTTTAGCATCTAATGTGTTTTTTAACTTTTCAATTCCCGGAATGGTGATGTCAATAATGGATTTATAAGCTGTAATGTGCATGGCAGTAGGGAAGGTGTCATTAGACGATTGGGATTTATTGACATCGTCATTGGCTTTGATAAATTGTTCTCCTTGACCAATTTCAAATCCTTGTAAAACTTGTGCTCTATTGGCAATCACTTCGTTTAGGTTCATGTTGCTTTGTGTTCCGGAACCTGTTTGCCAGATAACCAAAGGAAATTGGTCGTCCAGTTTTCCTGTAAGGATTTCATCGCAAACAGCCGCAATCGCATCCCGTTTTTCGATGGGTAAAACACCCAAATCACAATTGGTGTAAGCAGCCGCTTTTTTAAGATAAGCAAAACCATAGATAATTTCCACAGGCATTGATGCCGATGTACCTATTTTGAAATTGTTTCGGGAACGCTCGGTTTGTGCGCCCCAGTATTTGTCGGCAGGTACTTGCACTTCGCCCATGGTATCTTTTTCTATTCGGTAGTTCATAATCATCTTTGATTTGAGTTCGATTTTTTGTTAGAAGATTTATGTTAAACTTTTTTAATTAACAAAAAGCTGTTTAAATGTACGCATAAATGTATTTTTATTAAAATTGATTGTCGTTTTTATTGCTAAGAAAAAAATTAACCGTTACATTTGTGGCTACATTCAAAATTCCGGAAAACATGTTTGAATTTTCACAGTATTTAGGCTTTTTACTTTTCTTAACCATCCTTACTATGGGATTTTGGTTAATGTTTTTCTTGGTTAGCTTCGTATCTTACTGGGTAGGAGGAGCAGCTTGGGAGAGATTCAAAGAAAAAAAAGCAAAAAAACAACAATCACTATAAATTTTTGATTGTTCATAAAAAAGGATTCGTGAAAACGAATCCTTTTTTTATATGACCACTTTTGAATTTTACCATTAAGACATTAATATAAAGGTTTATTAGATTCTCTTATATGTATATGGTCTTTAATAAACTTTATTTCAAAAAGCTTTTAAAATAACTTCAATGGCTTACTATGTTTAAAAAAGTTGATTTAATGTAAATAAAAAAGACCCGTTTTCACGAGTCTTTTTGTTATATTATCCAGGGAATTCACCGCCGCCTTCGCCGCCGCCATCTCCATTGTTTTTTGGCATGTTTTTATCTTTGTCTGTTTTCTTCATGTTCAAACGGTAAGTGAATGACAAATTAAATTGTCTTCTTCTCCATTGAAATTCGTTGTACGAAGTAACACTTGTTAAATCAGTTTCTGACATCATTTTTCTGGAATTAAAAAGATCGCTTACGTTGAATGCAATTGTTGCCTTATCTTTCAAAATATCTTTACTGAAAGCCATATTTACCACATAATTCCCTAAACTTTTACCCTGAGCAGTATTTCGAGGACTAAAATACATTCCTGTTAATTGCCAATCTACTTTGGCAGGAAGTGTTAAACGCGAACTTAATCTTGAAAACCATGAAAAAGCTTCGTTGTCCAGTGATTGAGTAACATCATTTCCATCAATGTCTTTGTATGTGTTTTCACCAGTTGTTTTCGCACTGGAAAGATTGAAACTACTGTTGATTTTCCAAATTTTAAATGGACTGTAATTCAAAGTAAATTCGAAACCAATTTTTTGTTCTCTCCCTAAATTGATAGGAGTACTTAAAATTACAGGAGTTTCAGTTAATGTAGGATTGTCAATATCGTCATCAGTATTGTCAATCATTTCCTCTACAATATCACCGGTTGGAAAACGTACAAAAGAGAATACACTTTTAGTATTTTCAAAATAAATAGATGTATTCAAAGTTAGCTTTTCCCACTTTTTCAGATAACCTAAATCAAATTTGTCGGTAAAAGAAGGATTCAAATCAGGATTACCTCTAAATAAGTTGATATTGCTCGAATAGTTTGTTGCCGGATTCAAGAAACGCCCTCTGGGTCTTGATAAACGTTTGCTATAGCTTAAAGAAATACTACTTTCGTCTGATATTTCGTAGTTAATAAAGGCACTAGGAAATAAATTGTTGTATTTTTTAGTGTTAAAATCGTTAGTGTCTAATAAGTTTACGTCAATTTTAGTGTCTTCCCAACGTAATCCAAATAAGTATGAGAATTTGTTAGCCTTAAAACCATATTGTGCATAAAAGGCATTAATTTGTTCTTTGTATTCTAAGGTATTCGAAAGGTAACTGTTTTCACTACTGTTACTTGTAATATTGTATTTGCTGTCCAGATTGTTGAAGTTTCCTTTGTAACCGGCTTCAAACTGGCTTCCTTCTTTAAGCGGTAAAACATAATCAAGCTGCAATTGCAGTTGGTTTTGTTCTTCGTTATTTTTCGTAATATCATACTTAGGAGCAGTAGTGCTATTTAATATTTCGTCGGTAATAAGGGAGTTTTCGTTGTCGGTATTAGTAGCATAAGAGAAGTCCATGGTTAATTTATGCCCTTCGTTGTTGAAGTTTTTCAGAAAATTAGAAGCAAATTCTAAATCTCTACCGTTATCATCTCCTTCGCTTAAACGAGAACGTGTAGAAGTAAAATTTCTATTAGCATCAAATGAATTGAAATAAACTATGTCATTGTTTGATCCTCTGTTATCGCGGTAACTAACAGAGTTAGTCCAAAAAGTATTAGGAGCAACCGTCCATTCTATACCTGTTTTTGAAGAAATTCCTTTTCTAAGACGTTCGGTATTTCTGGTTTCGTCAATGTATTTGCTTATAGCATCACTAGAATCAAAATAAGTAGAATTGGTTTTACCTGATCCTTCGCTGGTTCTATAATCGTATCCGGTAGAAGTGAAAAAGTTTAACTTTTCGGTTTTGTAATTCAAATTAGCACTTAATCCATAAGTTTCAGGAATACCTACAGAAGTAATAAAACTTCCGTTGAAGCCCAGATTTTTTCCTTTTTTCAAAATAATATTCAAGATACCAGCACCACCTTCGGCATCATAACGGGCTGATGGATTGGTAATAACTTCTACTTTGTCAATAGCATCAGCAGGAATTTGGCGCAAGGCATCGGCCATATTCAAAGCATTCGAAGGGCGACCGTCGATAAAAATACGTACGTTTTCGTTTCCTCTTAAACTTACATTTCCTTCAACATCTACCGTAACTGATGGTACATTTTCCAGTACATCGCTTACCGTTCCACCTTTTACAATCATGTCTTGACCTACGTTATAGACTTTTTTGTCTAATTTAATTTCGACAGTCGATTTTTCGGCACGAACCACTACTTCGTTCAGTTGCGCTACATCTTCAGCCAGTGCAATAGTTCCTAAATCAGTATTTTTTTCGATGTTACGTTGATTGAACTGAATGGATTTGAAAGAAATAAATTCAATTTTTATGTTGTAAATTCCTTTGGCGACTTCAATAGAAAAAACACCTTTAGCATTTGTAATTCCACCTGCAATAGGTTTTGAACTTTTGGTATCAGTAATAGTTACTGTAGCGTATTCTAAGGGTTGTTTTGTTGTTTTTTCAATTACAGTCCCTGATATTTTTACTTTTTCTTTTGCCTGATCTACTGTTGGATCGTCTATTTTAGCAAAACTGCTCAGGCAAGTAAAAAGCAATGTGAGACTTAAAAAGAATCTTAATGATTGTCGCATTTTTTTAGAATTTATGTTTGTGTTAGGAATAGATAAACGCAAATAGGTTTAAAAGCAATATGTTAAATAAATATTAAATTGATTATAAGTCCTGAAAAAAAGCTTCGATTTTATCGGCTTCTCGGGCTATGATGGCTTTGTTTCCTTTGATAATGATGGGTCTTTCGATTAAAATTGGATTTTCAACCATTACTTTGATTATGGCTTCATCGGTCATTTGTTGATTTTTAAAATGATCAATCCAAATTTTCTCTTTTTGACGAATCAGTTCAATAGGTTTAAGGTTTAATTTTTCTATTAAAGCACTAAGTTCTTCATAATTAGGTGCTTCTTCAAGATATTTAATGATTTTATATTTCTGATTGGCATTATCTAAAAAAGCCAGACAATTTCTTGATTTTCCACAACGTGGGTTATGATATACTTCAATCATGAGTACTATTTTTTTAATTTAAAATAAAAAGGGTATTTTCGAAGAGGCAAAAATAGCTTTTGAAAGTTAAATAGGACTATATAAAATCATAAAATAGATGTTTATAGAACAAGGAATTCATTCGGGAAATAAATTTTGGAAATATTTATTGGGTTCGCTTTTTATTATTACGGCTTCTTTTGTAGGACAGCTTCCTTTATTATTGGCGGTTATTGGAAAAACAATTCTTAGCGGAGCGAGTTATCCGGAAACAAATGAGGGGGTGATGCGTTTTTTTGAGCCTAATCTTACTCTTTTTTTATTATTAATTTCGTTTGTGTTTGCTTTTGGAGGAATCTATTTTGTTGTCAAATATTTGCATCGACAAACATTACTATCGGTAACCACTTCCAGAAAAAAAGTCGATTGGAGCAGAATTTGGTTTTCTTTCGGATTGTGGTCGGTATTTTCAATTGTAACAACATTAGTGTTTTATTTTTCGAATCCCAGTTTGTATGTTTTAGATTTTAAACCCATTCCTTTTGCTGTTTTGTTTATTATTGCGGTGGTATTAATTCCTGTTCAAACCAGTACCGAAGAGTATGTTTTTAGAGGTTATTTGATGCAGGGCTTTGCTAATTTGGCTCGAAATAAATGGTTTCCTTTATTGATGACTTCGGTTATTTTTGGAGGAATGCACTTTTTTAATCCCGAAGTTACCAAAGTAGGAAACATCATTTTTGTCTATTATATCGGGACGGGATTGTTTCTGGGAATCATTACTTTGATGGATGAAGGGATGGAATTGGCCTTAGGTTTTCATGCTGCCAATAACCTAATCGGAGCTTTGTTAATCACTTCGGATTGGTCGGCTTTTCAAACCCATTCTATTTTTAAAGATTTGTCAGAACCTCAGGCGGGAGTAGATGTTATTTTGCCGGTAGTGCTGGTTTACCCTTTACTTTTGTTTGTTTTTAGTAAAAAGTACCAATGGAACAATTGGAAAGAAAAACTCACGGGTCGAATTGATGTAAACAAATAATTTATGAGAAAAGTTACTTATAGAAATATTCATAATTTTTTTAAATTCAACGGAGTTCATTTTGACAGTAATGGATTGCGGGTTGCAGCTTATTATCTGATAAAAGAAGGCAATGAGTATGAAAAATCCATAGGCGATTTTTTACTCGATTGGTTTGATGATAATCCCTATATCGATTTGCAGACTTCCGGAACTACGGGAACACCTAAAATTATTCGAAAAAACAAACAGGCTTTAGTTAATTCGGCTTTAGCCACAGGAGATTTTTTTAAATTAAAGCCAGGTGATACTGCTTTGTGTTGTTTACCGGTTCAGTTTATTGCCGGCAAAATGATGCTGGTTAGGAGTTTTATTTTAGGTTTGGAAATTGATTTTGTCGCTCCAAATACCAATCCCTTAGAAAATGTAAACAAAAAATATGATTTTGTTGCGATGGTTCCTTTGCAGGTTCAAAACTCGTTGAACGAATTGCATAAGGTTAAAAAACTCATTATTGGCGGTGCTAAGATGGCTAATTCTTTAGAAAATAAACTCTTAAATGTTAGCACTAAAGTTTATGAAACCTACGGAATGACCGAAACCATTACGCATATAGCCGCTAAGAAAATAGGGGAGCGGGCTTTTTCTATTTTGCCCAATGTAAGCATTTCTCAAAATGAAAATGATTGTTTGGTTATTGATGCGCCACAACTGAGCGAGGAACGTCTGTTTACGAACGATTTGGTACAAATTATCAATGATAATCAGTTTGTACTTTTAGGGCGTATTGATAATGTGGTGAATAGTGGTGGTGTCAAACTGATTCCTGAAAAAATAGAAGAAAAATTAGCCGATGCAATTGCGGCTCGTTTCTTTGTAGGGGGTATTCCTGATGCTGATTTAGGAGAAAAATTAGTTTTAGTTATCGAAGGTGAAAAACAAGTGCTTGATGACTTTATTTTTACAGTTTTGGATAAATACGAAAAACCCAAGGCAGTATTTTTTGTCCCGGAATTTGAAATAACCGAAAGCGGAAAAATCAAGCGAAAAGCCATTTTGAAGGCTTTAGAATAAATTATCCAAACGTCAGTTCGAGTGGGTTTTCAGAAAATGCGAACAGCTTTTTCGGATCCCGAAATTTCGGGAGTATCAAGAACCTTAAAAAGATAATTTTGCTGACGGCTGAATACAGCAATTATTTATGCTCTATAATTTCGTTATTCAGCTTGTCCACCTGCAATAAACCAATTTTTTTATTGACTATTTTGATAACACCTTCTTTCTTTAAACTGGAAAGAATACGTGTAACCTGTTCATCGGTAGTTCCGGCAAAATCGGCGATTTCTTTTCTTGAAAGATTGATATTTAGCAGGTTATTAGTGTGGCCGAATTTTTTAAGTAAGTACAATAAGATGTCGATAACTCTTTCGCGCACATTCATTTGGGCGATTTTTTTGACCCTGTTTTCACTTTTATTCAATTCTTCCGCATAAAAAAGCATCATGTCATAGGTAAATTCCGGAATCGATTTAAGAATGGAGTGCATCACATCATTACTGAAATTGCATAAAACAGTGTCTTCAATAGCCGAAGCAGCCACTAAATAACGGTTACTGGTTCCAAAACCCCTGAATCCCAACGTATCTCCATCGGTTGTAAGACGCACAATTTGTTCTTTTCCGTAAATACCTGTTTTTAGAACCTTTACTTTTCCTTTGTATATAAAATAAAGTCCTTGCATAGGAGCACCTTCAATCATGAATTGTTGTCCTTTTTTGCAGGTATAATTGGTTTTTTCTAAAACAAAATCCTGCATCTTTTCCAGATGCAAATGTTTTTTAATAAAGCAATTGGCATTGATACAGCTAGTACAGTCGGTAGTAATTCCTCTCATTTGTTCTTTAATTGATGAGTTGAACTCAAGTTTGAATAAAACAAATGTAAGATAAAAATAAGTACAAATACGTATTTTTAAATCAAAATTACTTAGATTAAAGCGTTTTTTATGGATTTAGAAATTGAAGTACTGCTTTTTGGCAGAATGTTAATTTTTAGCTGAAAAAATAAGCAGATTCTTATTGTAGTTTAATGTGTTAGTTTTAAAAAAAAGTTGGACACGAATTACACCAATTGTCACAAATTTTAATCAAACTAAAATCGAATGACACAAATTTCTATCTGCCTTTGGCAGATTCGTGTAATTAAAAAGGGAGATAATTTGTGACTATTGGTGTAACCTGCCTGTCGGCAGACAGGTTTGTGGTGAAAATTTTTAAAGATGAATGCCCCTGATTATAGTTTATTCTGATTCGAATTCCTCATACATTTTTAGCAACTGATTTACCGTATTCCAGTTTCGGATTGTAGCAATAAGATTCAATCTTTTCTCGATATATTTTTGATCTAATCTGGTTTTTCCGGCTGAAACAGCATATTTAATGTAAATTCTGTTTTTGTCAATATGTACTTCATCAGGTTTTACAGCGCTCATTTTAAGGTCGTGAATTCGGTCTTTGTGTAATTCCATCGATACAAAAGCCACATAGAGTTTTTTAGTATCAACCTCTTTTTCTTTTATAAAGAGATTGTTGTTTAAGCAGGATTCTAAATCGGCTTTATTGGTTACCACTACAGGAACATCATGGCCAAAGGCTTTGAAAATTTCCTGCTTGATTTTGAAACCTACAGCGGCCGGATTTTCTTCTTCGGTTGTTACGAATACATTTCCGGTTTGGATGTAAGTGGTTACGTTGGTAAATCCAATGTTTTCGAGCATTTTTTGCAAGGCATCCATTTTCATCATGTTGTGCCCGGAAACATTAATACCGCGAAGTAAAGCCAAATGTGTAGTCATAATTGAATTATTGTAAAAGTAAATTAAGTTGTGTCATATCATCAAATAGCGGAATATTCATTTGCTGTAAAGCATCAAAATTAGCGTGATTGGTAAAACCAAAAACGTCAAAACCTCCTGCTAAAGCTGCCTGAACACCGGCAGGACTGTCTTCGATAATAACGCAATCTTTAACTTCAAATCCCATGGTTTTGGCTGCATGAAGATATAATTCGGGATTGGGTTTCCAACTATTAATGTCATAAGCACTAAAAATATTCCCCTCAAATTTATCAATCAATTGGGTGGTGGTTAAATTGAGTCTTATTTTATCGGCCGGGCCATTTGAAGCCACGCCTATTGGAACGTTGATTTTGGCCAATAATTCATGAATTCCTTTTATGGGTTTCAAATGCTTTTGAAATGCTTCGAAAGTGCGTGCTCTGAATTCCTCTTCAAAATCAGCTGGTAATTTTTTGTTGGCCAAATCAGCAATATAGTCAAAACAAAATTCAAGTGATTTCCCTAAAAACAATTGGTGTGCTTCGGTTTCATCAATGATTGCTCCATGTAATTTCGCCATGCTGACTAAGGTACCAATAGAAATAGCTTCGCTATCTACCAGTACGCCATCGCAATCAAAAATGATGCATTTGTATTTCATGTTTTTGTTGTTTTAAACTAATTTAGAAATGTGAACACTAATAGCAACAATCTGTTTATATCAGTTACAACAACCATACGAATTTTTTTTGCCACGAATCACACTATTTTGCACAAATATCAGTGATTTTAAAAATAAATTACACAAATTTTATCTGCCTTTGGCAGATTCGTGGAATATTATAACATTTAAATTTGTGTTATTTCGTGTAATTCGTGGCTGTTTTTTTATTTCTGAAGCTGCTACATTTGACTTGTAAAATCAGTCTTATCCGTGGGCTATTTTTTAAATTCAAATTATAAAAGTTCCAATAATTCTAGCGGATGATTGATGATTGATTGGGCACCTTCGGTAACTAATTCTTCTTCTGGTCTGTAACCCCAAAGCACACCTACTGCATGCATATTGGCATTTTTTGCCGTTTGCATATCAATCCCCGAATCACCAACATAAAGGAATTCTTCAGTAGAAAAACCTAAATCTTTGCTGATTTCAATGGCAGCTGCCGGATTTGGTTTTTTTGTTGCCTCGCTCTTTAAACCCATGACAATTTCGAAATAATCAGGAAATAATGTAAGTCCAATTTTCTTGGTCAGTTCATCGGCTTTATTGGATAATACGGCTAATTTGATGTTTTTAGATTTTAATTCATCTAAAAGCTCCATAATTCCGTCGTAGGCTATGGTTTTGTTGGTACAATTCTCGCGGTAATTTGTCATCATGGCTTGAAAAGTACTTTCGATAGTTGCTTCGTCTTTATGGGTTTCGGGAAGTGCTTTGGTAACCAAATTTCGAAGTCCGCTGCCTATAAAATCATTGATGACTTCGTAACTATGAGTAGGGAAGTTGCGTTCCTGAAGCACCTTGTTAATCGAATCGGCGATGTCTATAAGTGAGTTTACGAGGGTTCCGTCTAAGTCGAACAGTACTGCTTTAAATTTCATTTTTGTATGTTGATATTGTGTAATAATTTTAACTGCAAAGTTCGCTAAGTTTTTCGCTAAGTTCACAAAGTTTCAGCTAAAAAAAGTTTCACACAGATTTCACTAATTATCACAAATTTTTTTTTGCCTTTGGTAGATTCGTGGAATAAAGACTGTGAAAAGTATTTCGTGTAAATTAGTGTAATTCGTGTGGAAACCTAACGTTTTATTTTTTATCCACCACAATTCGGTTTTCTCTGTTGGCTAATTCCCAGGCGATGTTAAAGGCAAGTTGGGCTCTTTTTGCCAGAGCATCGTATTCTATTTTGTCAGGAGTATCTGTTTTTCTGTGATAATCAGCGTGTACACCATTAAAAATAAAAACGGATGGAATGCCGTTTTTAGCAAAATTATAATGATCGGAGCGTCCATAGAAATTGTTAGGATCATTACGTGCATTGAATCTGAAATCTAAATCCAGATTAACGTATTTTTCGTTTACTGAAGTACAAATCTGATGCAATTCAGTTGAAAGTCGGTCAGCTCCAATTAAATAAACGTAATTGTTGGTGTTGGGATGGATGTCGTCACGACGTCCAATCATGTCAATATTAATATTGGCAACCGTGTTTTTTAAAGGAAACAAAGGATTTTCGGTATAATAGCGGGAACCATGTAAACCGTGCTCTTCGGCGGTAACATGGAGTAATAAAATAGAACGTTTTGGGCCGTGGCCTTCTTTTTTAGCCAATTTAAAAGCCTGAGCCATTTCGAGTAAGGCTACAGTTCCGGAAGCATCATCATCGGCACCGTTAAAAATAGCATCATTTTTTGTACCTACATGATCATAATGTGCAGAGATTACAATGACTTCATCTGGTTTTTCAGTTCCTTCAATGTATGCCCAAATATTTTCAGAATCCGGTAATTTTTGACTGCGTTTAGCATTCAAAAAAGCTTCCGGGACGTGCTGGTAATAATTTTGAGCTCCTTTAGGAAAAGGGATTTTGTCTTTTTGATATTGACTAATGAGGTATTTGCCAGCTTTTTTTTGACCAATAGAACCCGTTTCACGACCTTGCATCGAATCGCTGGCTACAATATAAAGATGTGTTTTTAGTTCATCAGCAGTGATGGAATTACTATATTTTATTGGAGAAAAGAGGCTTTTAGTGGCCGTTTCTTTAGTACTTTGACAAGATGCGATACAGCTAAAGGCAAGGAAGTAAATTATTTTTTTCATTTTATAAATGATAACAATTAAATAAGGGCATATTTACAAATATCTGAAAATTAATTTAATAAAATATTACTATCCGTTTCTTTTACCAATTATTTAGAATGGCACACAGATGTAACTGATTTTAACGGATTATCGCAGATTGTAATTTACAAAGAGCTATGAAAAATCTGTTTTTATCTGTTCAATCAGTGTCATCCGTGGCCTATTTTTTTATTTAGTCCGCTAAGCGGACAGTCATATAATAAAAAGTGTATTAAAATAGTACTTAGCAAAACTTCTTTTCTATTGGCTTAAAAACAGGGCAATTGTCTTCTTTTATTGGTGTTTGAACTCTTTGACTAAGGTTTTGATAGGCGGCAAAATATGCGTATTTTTGTAGAATTAGTTTATAATATAAAAATCATGGAACAAATACAACAAATACTCTCTTCTAAATCAGAAGTCTTAATTAGTAAAGAAGATCATTATGGAGCTCATAATTACCATCCATTGCCAGTAGTTCTGGAAAGAGGAGAAGGAGTATTTGTTTGGGATGTTGACGGAAAGAAATATTATGATTTTTTATCGGCATATTCAGCGGTAAATCAAGGACATTGTCATCCTAAAATTGTGGGAGCAATGGTGAATCAAGCGCAAAAATTAACGCTGACTTCCCGCGCTTTTTATAATGACCAATTGGGTGTTTATGAAGAATATGTGACCAAATATTTTGGTTTTGACAAAGTATTGCCAATGAATACAGGTGCCGAAGCAGTGGAAACCGCTTTGAAACTGTGTAGAAAATGGGCCTATGAAGTAAAGAAAATTCATGAAAATCAGGCGCAAATTATTGTTTGCAAAAATAATTTCCACGGACGAACTACTACCATTATTTCGTTTTCTAATGACGAAACGGCCCGCAAAAGTTTTGGTCCTTTTACCGATGGTTTTATAAAAATTGAGTATGATAATCTGGATGCTTTAGAAAAAGTACTGGAATCATCTAAAAATATCGCAGGATTCCTGGTTGAACCTATTCAAGGCGAAGCGGGAGTTTATGTTCCCAGCGAAGGTTATTTGGCGAAAGCCAAAGCATTATGCGAAAAGCACAATGTATTATTTATTGCTGATGAAGTGCAAACCGGAATTGCGCGTACCGGAAAATTATTGGCTGTAAACCATGAAAATGTGCAACCCGATATTTTGATTTTAGGAAAAGCAATCTCGGGAGGTGTTTATCCTGTTTCGGCAGTTTTGGCTAATAATGCCATTATGAATGTGATTAAACCGGGACAACACGGTTCTACTTTTGGCGGAAATCCTGTGGCAGCAGCTGTTGCTATCGCTGCGCTTGAAGTGGTAAGAGAAGAAAAATTAGCCGAAAATGCAGAGCGTTTAGGAGTAGTTTTAAGAGACGGATTGAATGCTATTGCTTCAAGAAATCCTCTGATTTCTCTAGTAAGAGGAAAAGGATTGTTGAATGCGATTGTAATTGATTGTAATGAAGAATCTGATTTGGCCTGGGAAATTTGTTTAAAATTCAGGGATTATGGTTTGCTAGCCAAGCCTACTCATGGAAACAAAATTCGTTTGGCTCCGCCATTGGTTATCACCGAAGATCAAATTCAGGATTGTCTTTCTATTATCGAAAAAGCGTTAAACGATTTTAAATAAAACACTATGGATCGGGTAGTTAAATTAATAAAAAATCGCTCGGATATTGGTGGTGGAACTCGTGGTTCTGATTTAGGGGTTGATGCATTAGAAGTGGCTGCCATTAATCGCGGGAGTGAGTATTTTAACGAATTTACTTTTGAAGATGTAAAAACACATAACGAAAGTATTTATGATAAGAACAGGAACACATTTGCCAAGAGAATCGAGTTTGTTTTAGAGCAGTGTACCCGTGTTTCCTATACCATAAAACGAAATTTAGAGGCAGATTTTTTGCCTATCGTTTTATCAGGAGATCATTCTTCGGCATTGGGGACAATAAGCGGAATTAAAGCCGTTTATCCGCATAAAACTCTTGGAGTGATTTGGATTGACGCTCACGCCGATTTGCATTCGCCTTATACTTCTCCATCTGGAAATATTCACGGAATGCCATTGGCGGCAGCCTTAGCTTTGGATAATTTGAAATGCCAAATTAATGAAGTCATTCCTGAAACCCAACAACATTGGGAGGAGATGAAACACATTGGGATTGAAGCGGCTAAGATTGACCCGGAACATTTAATTTATTTTGGCGTTCGTGATACTGAAGAGGCAGAGGACAAACAAATCGCTGAATTAGGTATTAAAAATTTCAGGGTTGAAGAAGTTCGTTACAAAGGATTAGAAGCTTGTGTTGAAAGGGCATTGACACAATTGGCTAATTGCGATATGATCTATATTTCGTTTGATGTGGATTCATTGGATTGTGATTTGATATCCAATGGAACTGGGACACCCGTTTCAAAAGGATTCGATCAATATGAAGTGATTGCAATTATTAATCAAATTATTGCTTCCAGAAAAGTGATTTGTATTGAATTTTGCGAAATCAACCCGCTTTTGGATACTAAAGGAAACAAAATGGCCGAAACCGCTTTTGAGGTTTTAGAGCAAATTACATCCAGTTTGGTTTTGCCTAATGAATAGCTTTTTAGGTGATTTTAGCAAACAAAATTCCAAATTCAAAGTGCTTTTGTGAAAACACACTTTAAAGATTTGTAACAAAAAGCAATTAAAAATTTGTTTTTTCGCAATTTATAGAGAGTAAATTTTATTTATTGTATTTCGCTCTTTAAAACCGTTAATTTATAACAATACAAATCAAAATTACGTATATTTGTATAAGTATTTATACTTAGTTTTAAAAATCAGTTTTTATGATTCAAGTAGCCGAGGCTTTACATATAATTGCAGAGAATTGTTCGAAAATGCCAATTTCAAAAATCAAAGTGAGTAAATCACTGGGATATGTTTTGGCAGAAGCTATTTATTCTCCAATAAATATGCCTCCTTTCCGTCAGTCGGCGATGGATGGATACGCTTTTACTTACAGCGATTTGACGCAGTTTGAAGTGGTAAAAACGACTCAGGCGGGGGATTTTTTAGATGAAAAAGTTGCAGGAAATCAGGCGGTTCGCATTTTTACCGGTGCTTTTGTTCCTGATGATACTGATACTGTTGTGATGCAAGAGCATACAACAAGAACCGATAATTTGCTTCAAATTGAAAAAATGCCAGAGGCTTGTGCCAATGTAAGAGCAAAAGGAGAGCAAATTAAAAAAGGAGAATTGGTTTTTGATGTAAATACAGTAATTACTCCGGCAGCTATTGGTTTTTTAGCCTGTTTGGGAATTACAAAAATCAAGGTGTATGAAAAACCAAAAGTAGCTATTTTAGTTACTGGAAACGAATTGGTTGCTGCCGGAAATAAATTGCCGAAAGGAAAGATTTACGAGAGTAATTCGCTGATGCTGGAAGCAGCTTTGAAAACTATTGGGATATATAAACCGACAGTTTTTAAGGTAAAAGATAGTTTAAAAAAGACAACAAAAGCGGTAGAAAGCTGTCTTGCTAATTTTGATGTGGTGTTGATTTCAGGTGGAATTTCTGTTGGGGATTATGATTATGTCAAAGAAGCCTTGTTGAAAAACGGAGTGACTGAGTTGTTTTATAAGATCAATCAAAAACCGGGTAAGCCTTTGTTTTTTGGAAGAAAAGAAAATAAAATTGTCTTTGCTTTACCGGGAAATCCGGCTTCGTCACTGACTTGCTTTTATGTATATGCTTTTCCTGCTTTGAAAAAAATGATGGGATTTGAAGCGATACATTTACCGGAAATGAAGAGAAAAATAAGTGCTGCTTTTAATAATACATCTGGAAAGACCTTGTTTTTAAAAGCCTTGTATGAAGATGAAAAGGTGACTGTTTTAGATAGTCAAAGCTCGGCGATGTTGAATACTTTTTCGATTGCAAATAGTTTTATTGTTGTACCACATGATATTACTCATGTTAAGGCGAATCAGGAAGTTGTAGTTTTGCCTTTTAATTGAAAGAAAAATGAAAAAAGTAACTGTATCAATTCTTTGTGGAGGCAAAAGTAGCCGAATGCAGTCGGAGAAAGGATTGGTGCTTTTTCAGGGAACGCCGTTTATAGAGCATATTATCGAAGCGTTTTTGCCCATTAGTAATGAAATACAATTAGTGACAAATACATCCGATTACGATTATTTGCCCTATAAAAAAATTAAAGATATTGAATTAGACAAAGGGCCTATTGGCGGAATTTATTCGGCTTTGGTTCATTCAGAGTCTGAAATCAATTTGATATTAAGTTGTGATATTCCTTTAATTTCGACCGAATTATTATCGGAATTAATAACAAAACATACAACGGATTTTGACGTTTCTGTTTTTTCAGATGCCAATAAAATCCATCCTTTGATAGGAATTTATTCGAAAAAAATAATTCCGATTTTGAAAAAGGCGATAGAAGAAAATGATTTAAAAATGATGCGCTTGTTAGAAAAAGTGAATCATCAAATAATTGAAGTTGCGGGAGAGCGAAGCGAACAATTTAGAAATATCAATTCGCTTGCTGAATTAAATGAACTGAATACCAATTTATACTGAAGAATATGAGAAATGCTAACACACCAAAGTTGACAATTGTAGGGGCTGGACCTGGCGATGTGGAATTAATTACCATAAAAGCCATAAAAGCTTTAGGAGATGCTGATGTAGTGCTTTATGATGCACTTGTGAATGAAGACTTATTGCAATATGCTGCTGCAGGAACAGAGATTGTTTTTGTAGGGAAGCGTTTTGGTTGTCACGCCTATACTCAGGATCAAATAAACGAATTGATTGTGGTTATGGCTCAAAAACACGGTCATGTGGTGCGATTAAAAGGAGGAGATCCGTTTGTTTTTGGTAGAGGAAGTGAAGAAATTGAATTTGCTCAAAAACATGGTTTACAAACGGCTATCGTTCCGGGAATATCTTCGGCTTTAGGAGTTCCGGCTTCAAATGGAATCAGTTTAACACAACGCGGAATTTCGGAGAGTTTTTGGGTGATTACAGGAACCACTTCGGCACACAAATTATCTACAGACGTTAGTTTGGCAGCACAATCGTCGGCTACTGTGGTGATTTTGATGGGGATGAATAAACTGGACGAAATTGTATCTATTTATCAAAACAATAGAACCGATGATTTACCGGTTGCAATCATTCAAAACGGAACCAAAGACACCCAGAAAAAAGTAATAGGAACAGTAAGTTCTATCAGTAAATTAGTAGCAGAACATAAATTGGCTTCACCAGCAATTATCGTGATAGGCGAGGTGGTAAATCATATTTCTGAACTTGCTGTTTTTACTAAAGCGGCTTATACTGAAGATGAATTTATTTTTCAAAATCTAAATGTAATCGAATAATGCTAAGTGTAAAATATTTTGGTGCTGTAGCCGAGAAAACAAAGGTACAAGGAGAAAATCTTCCTATTTCTAATCTATCTTTACAGGAATTAGTAGATGAATTAGAACAAAAATATGATTTAGGCTCGCTTTCTTATAGTATTGCGGTCAATCAAAAACTGGTACAAGACAAAAACAGTTACATGTTAATGACTAATGATGTTGTTGCTTTGTTGCCTCCATTTGCCGGAGGTTAAAAAAAACAATTTCTTAATTGGTAGCAATTATGCGATACAATCGACAAATTATACTTCCTGAAGTTGGCGAAAAAGGCCAGGAAAAACTAGGTCAAGCTAAGGTATTGATTATTGGTGCCGGTGGTTTGGGTGCGGCAATTTTGCCGTATTTGGCAGCAGCCGGAATCGGGGAAATAGGAATTATTGACGATGATTCCATTGAAATCAGTAATCTACAGCGTCAGGTAATTTACAGAAATGATGCAATAGGAAAATCAAAAGCACTGGAAGCTAAAGAAATGGCTTTGTCTTTGAATCCTTCGATACAAGTTAATGCCATTACGGATACTTTGAATGCTAAAAATGCCATTCCATTATTCGAATATTATGACATTATGGTCGATGCAACCGATAATTTGCATACCAAATATTTGATTAACGATTCCTGTGTTGTAACCAATAAACCTTTTGTTTACGGCTCTATTTATAAATTCCAGGGTCAGGTTTCAGTATTTAATTATCAAAACGGACCTACATATCGTTGTCTTTTTCCGGATGAATCCTCAAACAGTAAAAACTGTGTTGATTCGGGAGTAATGGGGATTTCTGTGGGAATTATTGGAATGTTTCAAGCCAATGAAGTTTTGAAAATGGTTCTTGGAATTGGCAATGTTCTTTCGGGAGAATTGTTGATTTACAATATGCTCAATAACGACCAGCAAAAATTTGATTTGGTTAAAATCAATTCGATTGCATTAAGCCGATTGGATTTCGAAAAAAAATACAATGGAATTGAAAATACAGTTTTAGAAATAACAGCTAACGAAGCTTTAGAACAAATCGATAATCCTGATGTTCTATTTCTGGATGTTAGAAATGAAGAGGAATTACCAAAAGTGAGTTTGCTTAATACAATCCAAATTCCACTTTCTGAGTTAGAAGAGAATTTAGATCAATTGGATTCCAATAAAACGATATTGGTGTATTGCCAATCGGGAATGAGAAGTAAAAAAGCAGTTGAAATACTTAAAAAACATCCCTTTTTAAAAGTACAAAGTATTGCAGGTGGTGCTTTAAAATTAGTAGAAGTGATTGCCAGCAATGCTGTTTCTATTTAGAAAGATATAATATTTTTTTACCATATAAGTCATATAAGTTTTTGTTCTAAAATTAAGTTTTTAGTTATAGCTTTAAAATAAGAACATATAAGTAGTAAGAATAATTTATTGTCACATAAAAAATCGTTTTGCCTTATATGGCCTTATTTATGAAAATAGTTGAACTAAAAATAAGACATAAAATAAAACTTATATGACTTATATGTTTTAAAAAAAATCTGTTAAATCAGTTTCATCTGTGTGCTATTGTTTAGCGGACAGTTTATAAAATAAAAAAATGAGTAAAAAAGTTTTTATAGAAGGAGCAATTTCTCCTGAATTCATAGCCGAATCGATAGCTAAACACCAAGGGAAGCATACGATTGGGGCACACAATATTTTTTTAGGTCAGGTTCGCGCCGATATTCATGAAGAAAATGTAGTAAAAGCGATAGAGTATACCGCTTATGAAGAAATGGCAAATGAAGCTTTGACTGCAGTCAGAGAAAAGGCTTTCGCTCAATTTGATTTGGTTTGCATGCACATTTACCACAGTTTAGGTGTGGTTAAAGCAGGCGAAATTTGTTTGTTTGTCTTTGTTTCGGCGGGACATAGAACGCAGGTTTATGAAGCTACAGAGGCTATTGTGAATTGGATTAAGACCGATGTGCCTATCTTTGGTAAAGAAATATTTGAGAATGAAGATTTCATTTGGAAGCAAAATAAATAATAATGGTTGATATTACCCATAAAATAAGTACGTTACGTTCGGCAACAGCCATGGCAACTGTTAAAGTAAGTTTGCCGGAAACGATTGAAGCTATTGAGAAAAATTTGGTTCCCAAAGGCAATGTGCTTGAAATGGCTAAAACGGCGGGTTTATTTGCTGTAAAAAATACGCATTTATCTATTCCTGATTGTCATCCATTGCCGATTGAATATACGGCGGTGGCTTATGAAATCAAGGATTTAACGATTGATATTCTTTTTACGGTGAAAACCGTTTATAAAACTGGAGTAGAGGTGGAAGCCATGCACGGCGCGTCTATTGTGGCATTGACGATGTATGATATGCTAAAACCTATTGACAAAAACATCGAAATTTCGACTATTAAATTAGTAGAGAAAAAAGGCGGAAAATCATCTTATAAAAACAGATTCCGTGATGTTTTAACAGCAGCTGTTTTTGTTTGTTCGGACTCTATTTTTGCGGGAGAAAAAGAAGATCGTTCCGGAAAAGTTATAGTTGAAAAACTGGAATCTTACGGTGTTGAAACGACGCATTACGAAATTATTCCTGATGAAGTTGATTTCATTCAGGACAGAACTAAAAAATACGTTCAGGAAAATCAATTGGTCATTTTTACCGGAGGAACAGGGCTTTCGCCAAGAGATGTTACGCCAGAAGCATTAGAGCCATTGTTAGAAAATAGAATTCCGGGAATCGAAGAAGCTATTCGCAATTATGGACAGGACAGAATGCCTTATGCGATGCTTTCGCGTTCAGTGGCGGGAACTATCGGTGATAGCTTAGTTTTGGCTTTGCCGGGTTCGGTTAATGGGGCGAAAGAATCTATGGATGCTGTTTTTCCACATGTTTTGCATGTTTTTCACATCCTAAAAGGGAGTAATCATGATACCAAATAACACCATATTGACGGATGATTTTGGTCGTAAACACAACTATTTACGCATTTCTTTAATAGAGAAATGCAATTTACGTTGTACCTATTGCATGCCGGCAGAGGGAATAGCATTGACTCCTAAAAAAGAGTTGATGACCGCTGACGAGGTTTTTGCTATTGCCCAAACATTTGTAAATAATGGAGTTGACAAAATAAGATTAACAGGAGGAGAACCGCTGTTGCGAAAAGATTTTCCTGAAATTATAGAAAAATTATCTCAATTAGAAACCGAAATTTCGATAACTACAAACGGAATTTTAATTGACAGACATATTGAAGTTTTAAAGCAATTTAAAGTCAAAAAAATCAATTTGAGTCTGGATACTTTAGTGGCGTCCAAATTCAACACCATTACGCTTCGTAATCAGTTTGAGAAAGTAATTGATAATTTACATTTGCTGCTTAATAATGATTTTAAGGTAAAAGTAAATGTGGTTTTGATTAAAGGTTTTAATGATAACGAAATCATTGATTTTATTAATCTAACGGAGTTTTTACCTATTTCGATTCGTTTTATTGAATTCATGCCTTTTGCCGGAAACCAGTGGGACAGGAGTAAAATGGTTTCTCAAACGGAGATTTTAAACCAACTTTCAGCTCATTTTTCGGAATCCAATTTGGAGAAACTAGAAGATGAAAAAAACTTTACAGCCCGAGAATTCAAGATAAAAAACTATTTAGGAAGCTTCGGAATCATTAGTTCTATTACGAATCCGTTTTGTGATGGTTGCAATAGAATTCGCCTTACGGCAAATGGAAAAATCAAGAATTGCCTCTTTTCAAATTCAGAAACCGATTTGTTGACTCCTTACAGAAATGGAGAAGCTATTGAAAGTATTATTGCCTCAGCGATTAAAAATAAAAAGAAAGTAAGAGCTGGGATGACAACTCTTGAAGACGTTGACAATCCTGTTTTGAATCAGGACAATCGTTCTATGATTGCGATTGGGGGTTAGTATCATTTTACTTAAAAGTATTTCCCTGGTTAATATCTCCTGATTGATACCCTTTCAAGAACCAATATTTGCGTTGCTCCGAAGTGCCATGAGTGAAAGATTCAGGTACAATATGACCTTGTATTTTGGTTTGAATAGCATCGTCTCCTACGGCATGGGCTGCGCTTAGTGCTTCGTCAATATCGCCCTCTTCGAGCATATTGTTCATTTGTTGGTTGTAATGTGTCCAAACTCCGGCATAAAAATCGGCTTGAAGTTCTAAGGCAACGGATAATTTATTGGCTTCAGCCTTGCTTTTTCCCTGTTGCATTTGTCTCATTTTAGCCGAAGTGCCTAATAATGTTTGAACATGATGTCCAATTTCGTGAGCAATGACGTAAGCGGTCGCAAAATCGCCTCCCTGAGCTCCAAATCGGGTTTTAAGTTCTTCAAAAAAGCTTAAATCCATATAGATTTTTTGGTCGGCAGGGCAATAAAAAGGACCGGAATCGGAAGTGGCACTTCCACAGGCAGTTTGCACTCCACCACTGAATAAGACTACATTAGGTTTCTTGTAAGTTAAATTGTTTTCTTCGAATATTTTAGTCCAAACATCTTCATTGTCAGCCAGCAGGGTTTTTACAAAGGCTTGTTCTTCGAGTTCTTTGGCGGTTAAGTCCCGTTGTTCTGTAGGTTGTTGACTTTGTCCTTGATTGAGTTGTTCTAAAACAGGAGTAATCATTTGGGCATTTTCTCCACCAAAAACATTGAGTAGTAAAATGATGATTCCAAGAATTCCTCCACCCACAATGGTTTTTCCTCCAGAAGACATTCCTCTTCGGTCTTCTACATTATCGCTTTGTCTTCTGCCTTTCCATTTCATAGCTGAGTGTTTTTTTAAGATTATTTAATCCATTTAGCGAGTGTTTTTTCGACGACTCCTTTTACAATTGGTTTCGAAATATAGTCATTCATATCTATTTCGAGGCATTTACTTTTTTCTTCTTTTTCGGCTCCGGCGGTTATGGCAATAATAGGAACATTTTTTCCTGATGTAAGTTTTCTAATTTCTTCGGTGGCTTCATAACCATTCATTATTGGCATTTGAATATCCATAAAAATAATGTCGGGTAAAATGGTTTCAAATTGTGTGATTGCCTCAAGACCATTTGCTGCTTCAAAAATTTTAGCTTCGGGAATGGTATTTTTGATAATGGTTTTTAATAAAAGCATGTTGATTTTATTGTCTTCAACAAGCAGAATTTTAGCATCTTTAAAGATAGGATTTTCTTTGAAAAAATTGAAATTTTCGACATTAACAGTTAATTGTTCGGCTGTTTTTATTTCTAATTTTTGATTGTTTGTTTTTAAATCCAAATCAAAATAAAAACAACTTCCTTTTCCTATTTCACTTTTTAATTTTAGGCGACTATCCATTAAGTTCAATAGTTTGTTTGAAATAGTCAATCCTAAACCTGTACCTCCAAATTTTTTGGTTGTTGAGCTATCTTCCTGTGAGAAGGCTTTGAATATTTTTTTCTGATTTTGTTCTAAAATTCCTATTCCTGTATCAATAACTGCAAAGCGAATTTTAGTTTGGTTATCGTTTATTTTTTCTTCTACACTGATGTCTAATTTTACAGAGCCTTTTTCGGTAAACTTTACAGCATTAGACAGTAAATTCATTAATACTTGTTTGACTCTAACGATGTCTATCCAGAAATAATCAGGAACATCCTGTGCAATATTTAATTCTAATTTTAGTTTTTTCTGATTTGCTTCAAATTGAATCAGGTCGATAACCTGAGTTAGTAATTCTTTTATTTTCTGTTTTTCAATGTGTAATTCCAGTTTACCGGCTTCTATTTTTGAAAAATCCAATATATCATTGACAATTTCCAGCAAGGTAAGTGCCGATTGATTGACTGTAATCATGTGTTTTTCCTGAATATGATCCAGTTTTGTTTTCATCAGTAGATCGGTAAAACCGATGATTCCATTGAGAGGCGTTCTGATTTCATGACTCATATTAGCTAAAAATTCCGATTTGGCTTTATTAGCTGTTTCGGCATATTCTTTAGCTTTAATTGCTTTTTCGGCTTCTTTTCGTTTGCTGATATCGAGCATGATGCCTTCGATATATTTAATTTCACCGTTTTTAACAACAGTATCTACAAATTCATCTACCCAGACAATCTCGCCTTTACTGTTGATGATGCGATAGGTTAAATGAAAAGCTTCCAGTTTTGCTAGTTTGGTGCTTGATTTTAAAAGTGTTTTTTCTAAATCGTCGGGATGGATTAAATTTTTATAAATGATTCTTTTTTCAAGAAAATCTTCTTTAGGATAACCTGTTAGTTTTTCAATTTCGTCGTTTAGATAGATCTTAGTATAATCCTCATCATTTTCAGATAAATAGACCGTTCCCGGAATATTATTGGCTAATAATCTAAATTTTTCTTCGCTTTCATTAATAGTAATTTCATTTTCAATTCTTTCTATCGAAGATCCAATATTCATTGTTAAAGTTTGCAAAATTTGAACTTCGTCTTCAGCCCAAACGCGATCTTCATTCAAATCATTCAATCCCAGTACACCATGTAATTTGTTTTTAACAAAAACCGGAAACAACATTAAGGAAACTGCGTCTAATGCTTGTAGTTTTTGTTTTAATCCGGGGTTTTCTATTGCTGAAGTAACAACATGATAGGCTCTGTTTTCGATGATATTAGGATTGAAACCACCAAAAAAAGCATAGGGTAAATTTTGATAAGCGGGATTTGTTTCGTTCAAAAAATCGTTACCGCTTGTCCAACGGTATTTTTGGCTAATGGTTTGATTTTCGTAGTTGTGCTGGTAGTAAAAACTGCGATAGGATTTGGTTGATTTTCCAATGATAATAAGTAAATCGGTAAAAATAGCATCGATGTTTTTAACCTTCAGGAATCGTTCGGTACATAAATTCATTGCCGAAAGCAAATCACTTTTGTAAGTCAGTTTTTGTTCTACTTCGAGTCTTCTTTTTGATTCAAATGCTATGGTGATACTATCGGCAATGGCTCTGGCAAAATTAATATCTTCATTATCCCATTGTTTGATAGCATCGGTCACTTCGATACATAAAATACCGATTAGTTCTCCGTTGATAAAAACCGGAGTGTCTATCATCGAATAAATATCGTTTTTTTTCAGATAATTAGCATACAATTCTTTTGTTAACGGATTGGTGCTAACATCTGTTGCCACTAATGGAGTTTTGTTTTCGATGGAATTAAAATATTTAGGAAAATCCTTTTTTAATAATTCGCCACCATTAGCAAATTCATTTGATTTTAAATCATAAAATTGAAGGCATTTGATTTTGTCGTCTAAATATTCCCAATAGCTAATTCGGTTGGCTTCGATAGTTTTTGCGGTATTTTCGAGTATTAGTCTTAATTTGCTTTCTAAGGTTTCTTCGGTTGAATAACTCTTAGCAGTAAATTGTTTTAAATTCTCGTTGTATTTTTTATTTTTTTCTTCTCTTTTTTGTTTTTCAATATCGATGTTTTTGATAAAAGTAATATCCCGGGCAATACTTGAATAACCTTTAATTTTTCCTAAATCATCCTGACTAATCATGAGTTTTTGAGCAATCCATACCGTTTCTTCGTTTTTTCTTAAAACAGGGATTTCCAGTACAGGAAATTCAGTGTTACTCTCTGGCTGGTTCTTGTAAAAAGTGTCAATGAGACTAAGATAATCTTTGCGAATAAAGCGAGAATAAGGCTCGTTTATTACTTCGTTTTCTTCGTATCCTAAGGTTTTTAAAGTATAATTGTTGGCAAAAACAATTTTGCCTTCAAGATCAATTTCATAAATAAAATCGGGTGCATTTTCGACTAAATTTTTATATTGATTTTGAATATGAATTTCATTGGTAATATCCTGACCAATTCCTATAATTAAATCGTCAGAGAATTGCTTGTTTTTCCATTGGATGAATTTGTATTGTCCGTTTTTGCATTTTAATTTCCTAACAAAAACTTTATCGTTTATTTGACTCTCAAAAGATTCTTTGGAAGTTATTTCGGGATTATCGGTTAAGTTATAATAACCATAACCCATAATTTCCTTAACGCTGTACCCCAATACAGATGCTACATTTTCGCTGCAAAAAACAATTTCGTTTTTTCTGTTTTTTGCCATCGTTAGCGAATTTCCTTTATTTATAATTTGGTTGTTGAATTGAAATTTTTCGTTCACATCCTGAATTGACATGTGGCGAATAAAATTGATACAAACTACAACTAAGGTATAATTGAAAACAACTGTAATGTTGTCCAGAGGTGCCAGATTTAGTATTGAAATACCAATGAGATAGCTAAAGGTAAATAATACAAAAAGGACGTATAGTTTTAAGGGTTTTAAGATGTTGTATGAGAAAAAAACAAATAGTAAAAAACTTATAAACGGAATATTATCGTTACTTGAGTAGATTAAATTAGAAGCAACTTTAAGAAATCCAAGAAAGAAAACGATACGGAATATCTTTTTTATGTTGCGGAATATGAACTCAAATTGGGTACTTAAATAAGCAATAGTCATTAATAATAATGAGATGCTTACATTAGTAATCAGCATACTTTTAGGTCTTAATTTAAAAAACTCAAAGGTTAGTTCTAATATTAAAACGATTAGTCCTAAAAACAGGAAGTGAAGTTGGCATTCTTTGTTTTCAGCATTTTGAGGCGTAAAATCTTTTATGAATTTATTTCCTAAGGCATATTTAATTTTATGAAACTTATAAATCAATAAAAAAATGATAAAAAATATAAACGGAACCACTGTTCGGTATAGATTTTTATCAATGGGCAATTGATTCATTATGTCAAACATTCTAATTGTTGATAAATTTTTACTAAGACTTAAAGCAATACTTTCTGTAAGCTGATTGAATAAAAAAGTATAGTATTGTATCATATTTGAACAATTAAAATCGTAATGTTTTAACAAATAGTTATGGAAATTTTGCTAAAAATAACAATAATAAAAAGATAAAGTACCGCTTTTATTGAAAAAGATTGAGAGAAAGTTTTTTATTCTTCAAATCCGATAATGCAGCTGTAAATAGCATAATACATGGAGTACATAAAAGGCAGGGTGAAGAAAAATCCAATGAAGAAAAAGAAAATTCCGGTCAGGATAGCCAAATAAACAATAACCATTAAAGCAAATAACAGTAGTGGTTGTTTTAAAACCAAATTAACACTTGTTGTTATGGCTTCTATAGCGTTGAATTTACTGAAAATAATTAACGGAATTGTAAGTAGGTTTAGCACTGAAACAGTTAAAGAAGCGATGAATCCTAACATAGGAATCCCGGTTGCATCAAGAATCGAAGAAAAACCCATGCTTAGAATTGAGATGATTAAAGTGGCTAAAAAAAGCTCTTTGAAATAAGAAAAACGATAGAATTCAAAAACATCAGCTACATGAAATTCCTCATCTATTTGAGCAAAATGCGCCATCTTAATCAGTCCTGCAAAAAAGGGACTAATAAAACAACTCAACAAAGTAGCACCACCTATGTAAGTTAGTAAAAAATCATCGGATAGTTTTTTTGAATCTAAGTTTTCAGGGGTTATTAATTGCTGAAAATTATCCAATCCGTAGGTAAATGCAATAATAATCAGGGCAGCAATTATAAAAAAGACTGAGAAAACCAAAATTAATAAACCGGCATACAGTGCAATTTTTTTATAATTTTCAAAAGCAAGATTAAAAACAGTTTCAAATTCTAAGGAATAACCATTGTTTTTTAAGTTTTGAATGCGGTCTTTATTTGATTTCATAGTTGTTCTAATGCCAATAATTAAGCTATAAAGCTACGGTTTTTTATTTTTTTGAAACGGAATTACAGTACAATTTATACTGCGTTCCAAATAACGTCATTTGGAACAGCTGCAACAATAGTAAGTGTTTCTTTGGAAACTGGATGTACAAAAACTAATTTTCGCGCATGTAGATGAATACCTCCATCGGGATTACTGCGATCAAAACCGTATTTTAAATCGCCTTTTATAGGACTTCCTATTGCGGCTAATTGGGCTCTGATTTGGTGATGTCTTCCTGTGTGTAAATTGATTTCCAATGCAAAATAATTGTTGAGTTCTTTGATTACTCGGTAATCTAAACTCGCCATTTTGCTATCGGGAACTTCTTTAATATGTGCCTTAGAAGTATTGTTTTTTTCGTTTCTTTTGATGTAATGAAGTAGTTTCGCTTCGTTTTGCGAAGGCTTATTTTTTACAACCGCCCAATAAGTTTTTTGAGTTTCTCTGTTTTTAAATAAATCATTCAATCGGGTTAAAGCCTTGCTGGTTCTGGCAAAAACCACAATTCCGGTTGTGGGACGATCCAAACGATGCACCACACCAAGGAAAACCTCGCCGGGTTTGTTGTATTTGTCTTTAATGTATTCTTTTACAACTTCGCTTAGTGGTTTATCGCCTGTTTTATCGCCCTGAACAATATCACCCACACGTTTATTGACAACAATAATATGATTGTCTTCATGCAAAACCTGAAGGTTGTTTTTAGTAGAAAGCTCTTTCATTAATCCGGTTTATTTAGATATAAAAATAGCAGTTTTGTAATTTTCATCTTTTAAAATCATTTTACTTAGCTGTTTTTCCGGAATACTATGTTGCGCTTTTTTTAATGTTACTAAGAAAAACTTAGGATGAATTTTAGAAACCGAGTCTAATTCTTGTTCGTTTTTAACCAATTGCGCTTTTCCATTCGAATAAAATTGTCCGGAATAATTTTTTTCATGCCAATAATACAAAGGAATATTTTGATTTTGAATGTCTAAACGCTCCAGCATGTACTTATCGGAGTTCATTTTGTAATCTAAATTTCCAGTTGCTACAAAACCAAAGTAAAACACAAAAATTACTACCGGGAAAAATAATCCTAGACGGAAAAGCACTTTTTTACTTTTGAAATCTTCCCAATAATGAACCATTAATAACATAATTGGTACCGTTACAGGCAACATATAAGTATGTAAAATATTTTTGGACATAGTAAAGAAAACAGGTGTCCATAGCAACCAAAGTACTAAAAAGCTGATCCAGCTATTGTGAAGAATATTTTTTCTGTTTTTCCAAAGTTTGTAAAACACAATTTGTACCCATGGAAATCCAAATGCGAGCATAAATGCCCAAATCATCCCAATAGGCTGTGTTTTAGGTTTTCCGTACAAATCACCTTTCCAGCCTGATTCTACAAAGCGTTTGTAATGTTCGCCTACAATAAAATAATTTAAAAATCCAGGCGATTGCTGTTCTGCAAAATAGTACCAGGGAATTGCAATGATTGCCGTGATAAGTATTCCAATAAAAATTGCAAATTTTGAAAAAAGCAATTTGAATCGATTCCAGTCCAAGCAACACCATACAAAAAGCGGAGGGAATGTCAATACCATAATTAGCGGTCCTTTGGCTAGAAATCCCAAACCTAATCCTATAAAAAAGAGGTAATTCCAATAGTTTCTTTTTTCGCTATTAATAGCTTTCCAAAACGAAACCATCATTAAGGTAACGCAAAATAATAAAGTGGTATCAGTAGAAACTACTCCGGTATGAATTAAAAATTCGGGCATAGTCAATAAGATAAAGCCGGGAAGATAAAAAGAAGCTCCTTTTTTCTCTACTAATTTTCCACATAAAATAATAATCAGCACATTGATGAGTAAAGAAGGAAAACGAGCAGCAAATGCACTAACACCAAAGATGAGAAAACCAATTGCAGATGTCCAGGTTGATAAAGGTGGTTTAGCCCAAAAAGGAACACCATAATCGGTTTCGGGAACAATCCATTGATTCGTTTCCCACATAATTCGGGCAATTTCGGCATAACGAGCCTCTGTTTTGTCTAACAACGGAATACTTGCTGTGAGTAATAATCTAAAAAGGATTAGTACAATTACCGAAAAGAAAAGAATGTAATTATTCGATTTGAATTTCTCTAAGAACGTTTTCAACATATCTTTGATTATTATTTAGTGTATCTTTTTTTGATGTTGTATAGATCAAGCCACAGTTTGAAAAAATAAGTAGGCTTGACTTTTGAATTTCCTTTTTCAATCCAGGATTTAAGCGGGATTTCTTTCATTTTTTGCAGGGCATTTTCTTTTCCAAAATGATTGAGCATTCTAAAAAACAATTCCACATCAAAAAGCCATTTCGAAATGAATTCTTTTTCGAATAAAAGTGACGCAATTTCCTTTGTAAAAACTTTACAGCCACATTGAGTATCATATACTTTAATATCTAAAATGTTTGAAATAAAGGTGGCAATAATTCGACCTATAAGAAATCGACTGTTTTCTCTTTCGATAGTCGAACCTATTTTTCGGATTCTAGAACCAAAACAAAAAACAATATCATTTTCTAAATTGTTTTCAACAAGCATGAATTCCTCTAGCGTTGTAGCTAAATCGGCATCCAGATAACCAACATATTTAAAATTGAAATTTTTTATGCAATATTGAACACCTTGTCTAACGGCTTCGGCTTTTCCCACATTTTTCTGTAATGGCAGCAACTCAATTTGCGTAGGGTGTTTTTGTTTTAATTGCTCTAAGATTGCAAGCGTATTATCAGTCGAACCATCATTTACAAAGCAAATTGTAGCTTCGGGATAATTTTCTAAGAAATGAGAATACTCATTAGAAATTGCATTTTCTTCGTTATAACAAGGAATAACTATAAAAGTATGTGGAGTTTGGAGCATTTATCTTTTGTTGATTTATTAAAAAGGATATTTTTAAGACCTATGAAATCACTAATATTGTTCTTTTTCGTTTGGAAAATCTTTCGATTTTACATCATCAACATATTGACTAATGGCAGAGGTCATTCCTTCGTAAAGATTCATATATCGGCGTAAGAATCTAGGACTGAATTCGTTGTTCATTCCCAGCATATCGTGTATAACCAATACCTGGCCATCAACGCCTGATCCGGCACCAATACCTATTACAGGAATAGAAATACTTTCGGCTATTTGTTGGGCTAATTTTGCCGGGATTTTTTCTAGAACTAAAGAGAAACAACCTAGTTTTTCTAATAATTTAGCATCTTCAATTAGTTTGAGTGCTTCTTGTTCTTCTTTAGCTCTTACGGTATAAGTTCCAAATTTATAAATAGATTGCGGTGTTAAACCTAAATGTCCCATTACAGGAATTCCTGCATTTAATATTTTTTTGATGGATTCTTTAATTTCTTTTCCTCCTTCTAATTTCACAGCATGACCACCGCTTTCTTTCATGATTCGAATGGCTGAGCGCAAGGCTTCTTTTGGATCCGATTGGTAGCTTCCAAAAGGCAAATCGACTACAACTAATGCTCTGTCGGCTCCTCTTACTACCGAAGAAGCGTGATAAATCATTTGGTCTAAGGTAATAGGTAAAGTAGTTTCGTGTCCCGCCATCACATTAGAAGCTGAATCTCCCACCAATATTACATCAATTCCGGCAGAATCTACAATTTTAGCCATTGTAAAATCGTATGCAGTTAACATGGAGATTTTTTCTCCTTGTGCTTTCATATCAATTAGAGACTTTGTTGTAATTTTTTTATAGTCTTTTTTTGCTGTGGACATAGTCGTAGTTTTTGGAACTGCAAAAGTAGTAAAACAATTTTGGATGAAATATAGAAAAAAGAATTAGCTTACTATCTTATTCTTTTTTTGACAGTTTTAAGTTCTTTTTTTTAAAATTCCTCAACAACTTTTTTGTTTTCTAACCACGCTATCATGTTTATAACAAGGTAGTTCCAGTTTTGAAAGCCTTTATTCAACATTGGTTCTCCTGATTCCGGTTCGTAATATTCATGTAAGGCTCCATTTTTTTGAAAATCATTTCCAAACAGACGAATTGTTTTTTTAGCCAATTCTGTTGCTTCTTTGGTATAGCCATATTTAACTAATCCTTTAAAAACCATATAGTTTGAAATTCCCCAAATAGGACCTCTCCAATTAGAAGGATTAGCGCTGGATCTTAAACTGTACATTTTTTCCATTTTAGAAAGAGTTCTTACACCGGCAGGAGCGTTGAAAGTTTTTGTATTCAAATAGTGTTCTTTAACAATACGATCGGCTTGTTCCGGAGTGGCAATACCTGACCAAAGTGCTAAAAAGCCACTCCAAACACCAATGCGCTGAATTAAACCATCATAATCCCTTGGATAACCACTGTGAATGATAAAAGAACGTCCTAAAGTTTTATCTTCAACATTTGCAACCGGACGCAAGTTTAAATCTACGCTGTAAAAAAATCCATCTCTTTCGTCCCAACAATTATTTTGAAGAGCAGTTTTTAAATTTTCAGCATCCAAAGCGAATTCTTTAGCCACATTTGAAAGGTTTAATTGATTGGCCAGATAAACCATCGATTGAAGTTCTTTGTACATTAAACAGTTAAGGTATATAGAAGCCGAGCTTTTATTTGGTCGAAAAAAAGTGCTTGGATCATTATCGACTCCAATGGCTACATCGTTTTGCCAATAATAAAGACCTGTTGCTTTATTTTGATGGTGTGATTTATAATTATTGACAAATGCCTGAAGGTGATAGAATTTTTCCTTAATCCATGCAGCATTGCCGTTGTTGTTTTGGGTTATAAATGCAGCATGTTGCGCCAAAACAGGTTTGTGCATATTGACATCATAGATGTTTTCCGGTTTGATATCACGTGGTTTTGAATCTTCCCAAATAACTATTGGCAAATAACCGTCCCAATCTCCATAATGTAAAAAATTAAGGACACAGCCTTGTTCGTATTTTAAAGCTTCTTGTTTGTCTTTTTCACTTCCAATATCCATTAGGATTTGTCGAAGTGCAATGTTACTTAACCAGGAATCCCAATCCCACAATACATTATCATATTGATTGCTCCCGGGTGTTAGAAATGGATAAACTAATGAACCGCCACCTTTTCGGTACATGCCTTTGTAATCTTTATAGATATTCGATTTAATTGTCGAAATATAAGATGTAATAGAATCTTTTTGTTGGGCATTTGTATAAAAAAAGCTCATTAATACTAGCAATACTATACAATTTGTTTTCTTTTTCATGATACTATTTTTAAGAAGGGTTTTGTTATTCAATTCCGCATTTTTCTTGTAACCATTGGATTGATTTGTCATCTGTTTCAGCAAATCTCCAATGCGCCGAAATAGGAGTAATTACAATTTCTTTAGATGCTTTTACGGAATTAAACGCCGAAAGAGTAGAAGTAGGAGAGCAGGTATTGTCATTATATCCGGTAGAATAAAAACCGGGAATACTAATTTTTCGGGCAAAATTTACCACATCATAATATTCCATTGTTTTTATTTTTTCAGGGGTATTGTTTTGGTATTTATCACTAAACATAAAAGGCCATCCGGCCGATCTGTTGTTTAAATAACCTGTATTATCGCTTAAAGCAGGATAAAATGAAGCAATATAATTCACTCTTTTGTCAATTCCGGCAGCCACAATAGTTAATGCACCACCCTGACTTCCACCGGTAACTACTATATTTTTTTGATCAAATTCTGGAAGACTGGTTAAAAAATCTATAGCGCGAACACCATCTAAATACACTTTTTTATAATAATAATTGTTTTTGTCATCTAAATGAATAGCCCAATAATCTTTTAGTTTTGCTCTTGTGGATTCAAAATCAGCATCGTTAATTTCAGGGGAAACACCATGAATTTCGGTTGTGAAACTGATAAAACCTTTTTCGGCATAAGTAGTTACAGGAACTATTTTTTTTACTCCCGCACCCGGTGGATTGAATAAAACGGGATGTTTTTTATCGTCTTTAGGTTTACTCAAATACCCATAAAAGTATTGACCTAATTTATAGTTTTGTAAGCGAACCAAATAAACATCGACATTTGCAGTAGATAATTCCGATTTGTGATTAACTACAGCATCCATCGGGATTTTGCTGTTTTCGGCTTTTGCCTTTTCCCAAAAAGCATCAAAATCCTTTGGTAAATTGACTGTGGGTTTGATTTCAAAAGGAGCAAAACCCACATTAATTTCATTTTTATACACATAACCATCAATTTTTGTCTGTACTCTTAATTGACGAAAACCGGGAATATTCATTGTTCCAATGTTGATTTCGCCAACACCATTTGCTAATGCAAGTGTTCCTTTTTTTTCCGGATTTAATTGTTCCGGACCGTATTGGTATTCGATTTCTACATTCTCAACTGGCGAACCATACTTAAGTACGCTAACTTTTATTGTAGCTTCTTCATTGAGTTTGTAATTCCAATCGGGATAATCGGCGGTTAGCATAATTTGAACCAGTTTTATCGGAGCTGGAGTGTTTTGAGCGTTAGTTTTAGCGGTCAAAAGGACAAGGAATAATGAAAAATAGGAGAGTAGTTTCATAATTTATAAATGGTTTTAAAAAAGCAAAGGGTATAATGATTTAAATTATACCCTTTGGTGATTTGAATAGCTATGTTGCAGTAATTATTTAATTACTTTATTATTAACAACTACGTTTTTAAGTTTTAAACCTTTAATGATACTTTTATCCATGTCATCATTTTTAGCTTCTACTTTTAAATTTTCAAAAGTAAAGTTGGTTAACTTATCATATTCTGTAATTTTCATATCGTAAAAAACATCACATTTGATGTCTATATTTCTCATGGTAATATTATCACAATACGATAGCGGAACATCTTTTCTTCCTTTTAAATCAAAAAACTGAGTCCAGGGTTTTACATAAATCATACTTTTAGCATAACCAGTAATGTTTTCAACAGTAATGTACTCGTATCTTTGAGGTGTGTCTGGACGCATTTTAAGCCACAAAAGACGTATTGCATTGTTAACAGTACAGTTGCGCACTAAGATGTTTTTGTTATGAATAGCTTCACTACCGCTTGTTAGTGCCCCGTGACAGAATCCGAAGTCACAGTTTTCAATAATAATATTTTCGTTTCCTCCATTGCTGGCATCTTTGTCAGCCCATGGACCTTTTCCGCCTTTTAATGCAATAGCATCATCATTTACAGCCATATAGCAACCTTTAATTAACATGTTTTTGCAAATGTCAATATCGATAGCATCTGTACTTGGCGCTTTTACAGGTGCATGAGGAGAAGTGATGCGTACATCAAGCACTTTTACATTATTGCACTGATAGTAGTGGCTGGTCCAGAATCCGGAGTTGCGCAATTTTACGTCCTGTACCTGAACATTGTCGCACTTCCAGATAAATACTAAACGGGGTCTGGAAACCTCAAGATTGGTGCAGTTCGGATTTTCTTTTCTTCTTTGCCAAAAAGCTTCCCAGTATTTCAAACCATTTCCATCAATAGCCCCTTTACCAGTAATAGTAAAACCATTGTTACCATAAGCATTAACTAAGGCAGGAAAATATTCAATACTTTGTCCTTCTATTCTGGAAGGCATTATAGGGTAATCAATAATATTATCAGAACCTTTTAAAATAGCTCCTTCTGAAACATGTAAATGGGTGTTAGGATGAAAAAACAAAGCCCCGCTCATGAAAGTTCCTTTTGGGATTACTACAACTCCACCACCGTTACGATACGCTTCATCAATTGTTTTTTGGATGGCTTTAGTTTGTACAATTGTACTGTCGTTTAGGGTGCCATAATCGGTTACGGTATAAAATTTACCTAAATCACTTGGGTTTATTTTTGTAGCATCTAAAAACCAGTCGGACATTTTAGTTCCGTCAGGGAAAACATTTTTGTTGTTTTTTTGCGAAAATGTTTGTGGTACAATTGCCAATAAGGCAATAATCAATAAACAGATTTTTTTCATTTTTTTTGATAAAGGTTAATAAAGCTTGCTGTTCACAAAAAGAATGCCTTTTTACTATTTAGTTTATTAAAGACTTTAAATTTTTGGAAGAAACGAAGATATGAAAATTATAAGCTAATCTTCATCCTGCATGGCAGGCAGGATACTATAGCTAGAAAATGATTGAATACAAATTGCACCAATTTTATCAGCCTATGACAGATTGGTGAAATTAAAAAGAATTGTGTTTTGTGTAAATTGGTGTAATTCGTGTTAGGGAATAAATTAATCTAGCTTATTTTTTTCTTCGAAAAACGGATTAAAGCATAAATGATCGATAAAATTCCAATTGCAATCAGTGTTCCAATGATTTCATTTTGAGCCAAATTGGATAAAAAATAAAGAATAATAACGATGGAAAGAATTGGAACTGTTAATCCACCCGGAATTGTAAATTCGTCTGCTTTTGTTTCTCGGGAATAGCGCAATTTTATTACCGAAAACACCACTCCTAAATAAACTATTAATACTGAACTGCTTGCAATTACTACTAAACTTTCAAAACTTCCGGTTACTGCAATTAAAAATCCAAGTAAAGCATAAACAATAATGGATAGATAGGGAGTTGAAAATGATGGATGGATTTTGGCTAAGGCATTTATTGGAATTACTTTGTCACGAGCCAGTGCGTACAATGTTCTGGGATTGTTTAATATATCACCGCTTAAAAATCCGAACATCGATATCCCAGCTCCAACAGTTAGAATCACAAAACCGATTGGTCCAAAAATCACGTTGGCGGTTGCGGCAAGTGGAGTAGCGGTAAATTGTGGTAATTGGTTTCCTAGAACTCCCTGAGCCACGGTTTGGATTAGCATATAGAGTACTACGATTGCCGAAATACTAATAAAAATTGCTTTGGGAATAGTGCGTTTAGGATTAATAACTTCTCCCGAAACCACAATTCCGGATTCGCAACCCTGAAATGCAAAAAATAAAACCAGAGAAGTTTTGCCTAGTTGTTGAATATCGGGAAAACTTTCGATAGTGAGATTGTTGACAGCAACCGCTTCCCATCCAAAAATAACGAGTAATAATAACGGAATTAACTTAGCAACGGTATTAATTTTTACCAAACCAATACCTTGTTTTACACCAATAACATTAATAGATGCCAGACCCCAAAAAACAGTAGTTAAGCATAGTATTCGCATCCATTCTTCCTGAAAAACAGGATGCGTCGAACTCAATACATTTACCAAAGCATTAGAAACGGCAGCATCAGCAAGAAGCGTACCGCCAACGGTAAAAATTCCCGCCAGGAAACCGGCATAAGGACCAAAAGCAGTTTCGATATAGGAGTAAACTCCGCCTGTTTGGGTTACCTTACTGGCTGCTTCGGCAAAACAGAGCATGATAAGTGCCATTAAAATTCCGCAAAAAACATAAGCAATAATGCTTGAAGCTCCCATGGATGCTGCAACAATGGCAGGAAGAGCAAAAATTCCGGCACCAATGATTACATTCATAATATTAGCTGATAAACCGATTACGCCTATGGTTCGTTTGAACTCTTCTTCTTTATGGGTCATTTTTTTGGAATTACAAATAATTGGTTAAAAAAACGAAGTTATGCAAAAAAGATTTTGATTCACTAAAGAAATGCGTTTGGATTATAAATTCAACATTTTACAATAGGATTTTATCTTTTATAACTGTTTTAGCTGACTTTATAGTTTTAAAATAATTTGTATTTTGGTTTAAAACCATAAAAAGCATTACAAAAACCTAACAAAATATCTCATTTTTTAAACTTTAAACAAAACAGAATTCCCTATTTTTGCTCTTCGAGAATTTAAAAAATAATAAAAAACAATATACTATGAATTCATTTGACGTAGTCGTTATAGGTTCTGGACCTGGAGGATATGTATCAGCGATTCGTTGTGCGCAACTAGGCTTCAAAACAGCTATTATCGAAAAATATTCCACATTGGGAGGAACTTGTCTTAATGTAGGATGTATTCCTTCAAAAGCCTTGTTGTCTTCTTCTCACCATTATGCTGAAATTGCTCATTTTGCTGATCACGGAATCGAGGTTTCCGGAGAAGTAAAAGTTAATTTAGAGAAAATGATTGCCCGTAAAAAAGCAGTTGTAGATCAAACTTCCGGTGGAATCAACTACCTGATGGATAAAAATAATATTACTGTTTTTAATGGTTTAGGTTCTTTTGTTGATGCAACTCATGTGGCTGTTGCAAAAGCTGACGGAACTTCTGAAACTATTGAAGCTAAACATACAATTATTGCTACTGGTTCTAAACCATCTTCTTTACCATTTATTAAAATTGATAAAGAAAGAATCATCACTTCTACTGAGGCTTTAAGTTTAACTGAAGTGCCTAAACACCTTGTAATTATTGGTGGTGGGGTTATTGGTATCGAATTAGGTCAGGTGTATTTACGTTTAGGAGCTCAGGTTTCTGTAGTGGAATTCATGGACAGAATTATTCCGGGAATGGACGGTGCTTTGTCTAAAGAGTTGACAAAAGTATTGAAAAAACAAGGAATGAAATTCTATACTTCTCACAAAGTACAATCAGTTGAAAGAGTTGGTGATGTAGTTACTGTGAAAGCAGAAAATGCAAAAGGTGAAGTAATTACTTTAGAAGGAGATTATTCATTAGTGTCTGTGGGTCGTCGTCCTTACACAGATGGATTGAACGCTGAAGCTGCTGGAGTTAAAATCTCTGAAAGAGGTCAGGTTGAAGTAAACGATCATTTACAAACTTCTGCTTCTAATATTTATGCTATTGGTGATGTAGTACGTGGTGCAATGTTAGCTCATAAAGCAGAAGAAGAAGGAACGATGGTTGCTGAAATATTAGCGGGTCAAAAACCACATATCGATTATAACTTAATTCCGGGAGTGGTTTATACTTGGCCGGAAGTTGCAGCTGTTGGACAAACAGAAGAGCAATTAAAAGCGGCTGGAGTAGCTTATAAATCAGGAAGTTTCCCATTTAAAGCATTAGGACGTGCAAGAGCAAGTGCTGATTTAGATGGTTTTGTAAAAATCCTTGCTGATGCTAAAACAGATGAAGTTCTTGGAGTTCACATGATTGGTGCCAGAACTGCTGATTTAATCGCAGAAGCTGTAGTTGCAATGGAATACAAAGCTTCTGCTGAAGATATTTCAAGAATGTCACACGCTCACCCTACATTTGCGGAAGCGGTAAAAGAAGCAGCATTAGCAGCAACTGAAAACAGAGCGATACACGTTTAGTGTAAACTCTTTTAATATTAACAAATAGGCTGTCCGAAAAGGCAGCCTATTTTTTTTGTCTGGTTCTTAAATAAATTGATTTAAACTTCTTTTTATATCATTTAAGGCAAATCCTGTTTCGAGGATTTGTTAGTCTTCATTAAACTAAATAAAATGATTATCTGATTAGATAGAAATACTAAATTTTACAGACTGGTTATTTTATCATTAAGCTTCTTATAAATGTCTTTTTTTAAAGAAAAATTAAGAAACATTAACTTCTCAAATGGCTATATTTGGCGTCAAAATATTTATAAATCTATATTTTTTTGAGAGACTAAAAAGAAAAGTTTGATTCTTTAAATTTATGAAATCTATTAAGTTTATCTATATCATTATTTTGTCACTGCTCACTTTTTGTGGTGGTGTAGAATTGTATAAATATTCTTCTGAATCCAATAATTGCCTAACAAAAGATATTTTTTTAGATTCGGATGTTTCTCAGGTTGAATCATCTTCAGTATCGATGTCTTGTGACATAAAGATGCATTTTATTCTTAAAAAGAAGGCAAAAACACGTGTTGAAGATTCAAAAACACGTGTCTTAAAAAATATTTATTACACAAATTTTGTTGGACTTAAGTTTTTAAAGGAAAACATCATTTTTAGTGCTGCCAGTCTCTATCAAATTCAGCAACACATCCATCTTCATTTATATCAATTGTTCTAGTTTTAAAATAACTTCTTTGTTTTTATAATGCACCGATGTTTTTCGGCTGCAATATCTTTGTATATCACTAAGATAATTTCTTTTATAAAAATATTCAATTTATTCGTTGCTTCCTGAAAATGGAGTAAACGCAATTTTTCATTTTATCCTTTTAACTTATTTGTAAACTCCCTGTATTCTATACATTCGGGAGCTATCTGTCTATATAAATTATAATAAATTAATTATGAGCAATTTTAAAAAATCATTTTTTCTGTCTATTTTATCATTATTCGTTTTAGTCTCGTGTGGAGATAAAAACAAAACAAAAATCAATAGTATAAAAACGGTACCAGTATATAAAGTTACATTAAAAGATACCATTGTCTCCAACCGATTTGTTGCCGATGTACATGCCAAAAATAATGTCGAAATTCATGTTCGAATTCCGGGATTGTTGGAAAAAGTATATGTAAGTGAAGGACAAAAAGTAAAAAAAGGCCAACTGTTATTTAAAATAAGTGATGTAGAACTTCAAATACAATTGCTAAAAGCACAAGCTGTTTACAAAAGTGCTATGGCCGATTTAAGAATAGCCACTGTTGAGCGAGAACAAGCTCAAACTCTTTTCAATAAAAAAGTAATTGCCAATAACGAATTAGAATTGGCTAAAGCAAAATATGAAGCGGCAGCTGCCAAAGTTGCTCACGCTGCTGCCGAGAAAAAAGCGATTGATCAACAAATAGGTTTTACGACAATTCGTGCGCCATTTGACGGCACAGTAGATCGTATTCCGTTTAAAGAAGGAAGTTTAGTCGAAAATGGTTCGCTTTTAACAACGGTTTCTCAACTGGATGATGTATATGCCTATTTCTCAATTCCTGAGAACACCTATTTCCAAATGATAACAAACAAGAGCCTGAATGCGAAAGGTGATATCGAATTAGTTTTACCAAATGGTGTTGTTTACAATCAAAAAGGAGAACTTAGAACTGCCGATGGAGATATAGACAGACAAACAGGTTCTATTCAATACAAAGCTAAATTTCACAACCCACAAGGTTTTATCAAACACGGAACTTCTGGAAAACTAATAATTTCAGAGCCAAAAAATAATGCAATTGTCATTCCCCAAAAAGCTGTTTTTTCTATTCAGGACAAACAATTTGTATTTCTGGTGGATAAAGAAGGCATTGTAAAAATGACTAACATCACTATCGGAAGTACTCTTGATGATGTATATATATTGAATAAAGGTTTGAAAAATAATGATTTAATTGTTCAGGAAGGTATTCAGTCCTTACGCGACGGCGACAAAATCAATATTAAAGAAACGAAAGTTGCAAACCTGTAATTCAATTATACATTCTTAAAAGAAAAGAAAATGATAGAAATGTTTATCAAAAGAAAGATATTATCATTAATCATCTCGGTTATGATAGTACTTTTAGGATTGTTGGCGTTGTTCCAGCTTCCCATAACACAATTCCCCGATATTGTACCACCGTCTGTAACTGTTACAGCAAAATATACAGGAGCCAACGCAGAGGTTTCTGCTAATGCTGTTGCTCTCCCGTTAGAAAGAGCCATCAATGGAGTTCCTGGAATGACATATATGTCAACGGTTACTTCAAATGATGGTTTGACGTTAATTCAGGTTTTCTTCGAAGTAGGAACTGATCCTGATTTAGCTGCGGTAAACGTTCAAAACAGAGTTACTACGATACTTGACGAACTTCCCGAAGAGGTAATTCGTGCCGGAGTTACGACCGAAAAAGAGGTCAACAGTATGTTGATGTATTTGAATATAACAAGTACAGACAAAACTCAGGACGAACAGTTTATTTTCAATTTTACCGATATTAATATTCTTCAGGAATTAAAACGTATTGATGGTGTTGGACGTGCCGAAATTATGGGGCAAAAAGAATATTCGATGCGTGTCTGGCTGGATCCGCAAAAGATGCTTTCGTATAATATTTCGGCAAATGAAGTCATTAGTTCACTTCAAAAACAAAATATTTCTGCTGCGCCGGGAAAAGTAGGTGAAGGTTCAGGACAATTAGATAGTCAATTGCAATATGTTATTAAATATGGCGGAAAATTTTTTGAACCAAGTCAATATGAAGAAATTCCGTTAAGAGCTAATACTGATGGAACTATTTTAAGATTGAAAGATATTTCGAAAATTGAATTTGGTGCCATGAGTTACGGAATGGTTTCTAAAACTGATGGAAAACCTTCGGCATCCATCATGCTGAAACAACGTCCGGGCTCGAATGCATCTGAAGTAATTGCCAG
Organism: Flavobacterium commune; assembly: GCF_001857965.1. Lineage (NCBI taxonomy): Bacteria > Pseudomonadati > Bacteroidota > Flavobacteriia > Flavobacteriales > Flavobacteriaceae > Flavobacterium > Flavobacterium commune. Next base: position 3,161,301 of record NZ_CP017774.1, read on the forward strand.
CGTTAAAGAAAAAATGGCGGAACTAAAAGGAACTTCTTTCCCACCGGGAATGGACTATAATATTGCTTATGATGTTTCTCGTTTTCTAGATGCTTCGATAGATGAGGTTTTAAGAACTTTAATTGAAGCTTTTATTCTGGTAGCTTTTGTAGTTTTTCTTTTCTTGCAAGACTGGCGTTCTACCTTAATTCCGGTATTAGCAGTTCCTGTGGCGCTTATAGGTTCGTTTACTTTTATGTCGATGATGGGATTCTCAATCAACTTATTGACGCTTTTTGCATTGGTACTTTCGATAGGAATTGTGGTAGATAACGCAATTGTTGTTGTCGAAGCCGTCCATGTAAAAATCTCCGAAGAACACATGGAACCACTGCCTGCGACCATTAGTGCAATGAAAGAAATTACCGGAGCTGTTATTGCGATTACGATTGTGATGGCTGCGGTGTTTATTCCTGTGGCTTTCCTGAGTGGTCCTGTTGGGGTTTTCTACAGGCAATTTTCATTGACCATGGCAATAAGTATTGTGATTTCAGGTGTTAATGCGTTGACGCTTACACCAGCTTTGTGTGCTATTATGCTAAAAGCACATGATCCAAATAAAGAGAAAAAATCAATGTTGGATCGTTTCTTTCACCGCTTTAATAATTGGTTTGATAAGATTACTTCCAAATACATCAAAGTATTGATGAAGTTTGCTGATCGAACTTCGATTACTCTTGGTTTGTTAGTTCTTTTTTGCTTGTTAACTTGGGGAACAAGTAAATTTTTACCGTCAGGATTTATTCCTTCAGAAGATCAGGGAATGGTTTATGTGAGTGTAACAACGCCACAAGGTGCAACGGTAGAACGTACCGAAAAAGCATTAGACGAAGTTACCCGAATTGCCAAAGAAATAAAAGGTGTTGATAACGTAACAACCCTTGCCGGATATAGTATTGTAACTGAAATTGCAGGTGCTTCGTATGGAATGGGAATGATTAACCTAAAAGACTGGAAAGAACGCAATATTTCAGTAAATGATTTCATTGCGCAATTGACCGAGAAGACAAAAGGAATTTCCGATGCTCAGATAGAAATTTTTGCTCCGCCAACGGTTCCTGGTTTTGGTAACACCAGTGGTTTTGAACTTCGATTATTAGATAAATCCGGAGGAAGTATAAACAATACTGATGAGGTAACCAAAAACTTCATTAAGGAGCTAAATACCTCGCCTGAAATCCAGAACTCATTCACCAGTTTTGATGCTACTTTCCCTCAGTATTTAATTCATATCGATTATGATTTAGCTGCTAAAAAAGGAATTTCAGTAGATAATGCAATGTCCACTTTACAGACTATGTTGGGATCTTTTTATGCAACCAATTTTATTCGTTTTTCTCAAATGTATAAAGTTATGGTTCAGGCTAGTCCACAGTTTCGTCAAAATCCGGAAAGTATTTTGGATATGTATTTGAAGAATGATGCTGGCGAAATGGTTCCGTTTTCGACTTTTATGAGACTCGAAAGAGTGTATGGTCCAGAGGTTTTAACACGTTATAATATGTACATGTCGGCAATGATCAATGGTGAAGCTGCCGCAGGTTTTAGCTCAGGTGAAGCGATTGCAGCGGTCGAAAAAATCGCTGCTGAAAAACTTCCAAGCCGTTTTGAACTCGAATGGTCAGGAATGACGCGTGAAGAAATCCTGTCTGGAAACCAAACCATATACATTTTTGCGTTGTGTATTTTGTTTGTGTATTTATTATTGGCGGCGCAGTACGAAAGTTTGTTGCTTCCGTTCCCGGTATTATTAAGTCTTCCTGTTGGAGTTTTTGGATCTTATTTGGCACTTTTAGCAGTTGGTTTAGATAATAATATTTACGCTCAGGTGGCACTAGTCATGCTTATTGGTCTGCTCGCCAAAAATGCCATTTTGATTGTCGAATTTGCTATGGCTCAAAATAAATTAGGAAGAGACATTACCGAAGCGGCAATTGAAGGTGCCCGACTTCGTTTTAGACCTATTTTGATGACTTCGTTTGCTTTTATATCCGGATTAATACCGCTTTGTATTGCTTCTGGTGCGGGAGCTGTTGGTAACCGCTCCATTGGAACTGCAGCGGCTGGAGGAATGCTTATAGGAACCATTTTTGGACTTGTGATTATTCCGGGTCTTTATATTCTGTTTGCCAAATTAGAAAAAGCAACGAAAAAATAAATTTAAAATGAAAAACACAATTAATAAATATATTATATTAGGAGGAATAGTGCTGTTTACAGCCTGTTCTGCTCCTAAAGTCAACCAAAATTTAACAGCAAAACAACTGCCTGAAAATTTTGATTTGAAAAGAAAAAAAGCAAGCGATAGTTTGCAAAATTTTATTCCATTAAAAACGGAAACCTATTTTAAAGATCCAAAATTAGAAGCACTGTTAGATAAAGCCATTGCTCAAAATCCGGATTATTTAATTATGCAGGAACGTATTTTAATTGCTAATTCACATTTAAAAGTAGCTAAGCTGGCGCTTTTACCATCTTTAGATATTCAGGCTGATGTTTCCGGAACCCGCTATGGAAAATACACCATGGATGGGGTGGGGAATTTTGATACCAATTTTTCTCAGAATATCTCAGAAAGACAGAGAATTAATACTGATGTAACGCCCAATGTGTTTTTAGGAGGAAAAGTTTCCTGGGAAGCTGATATTTGGGGAAAACTGAGTAATCGCAAAAAGGCAGCTTTGCAGCGATTCTTTGCTTCACAGGAAGGAATGCGATTGTTGCAAACGAGATTGTTAAGCGATATTGCTGATTTGTATTATAAGCTGATTGCTTTTGACAAACAAGCAGTGATTTACCAAAAAAACTTAAAGACGCAGAAAAAAGCATTGGATATTATTTCTTCGCAAAGATCGGTTGGTAAAGCTACTGAATTAGCAGTTCAGCAGTTTAATGCACAAAACAATAATATCTTAGCAGAATCAGAACAACTCGATTTAAGCATTGACCAAACCGAAAAAGCCTTATTGAATCTTTTAGGCGAATACGGCGGAAAAATTGATAGAAGTACTGACTTTTTATCGGGACATCTGGCAGTTTTAAATCAAAAAATAAGTGTGGATTCTATTATTCATAAAAGACCAGATGTTTCAGAAGCTTATCACGAATTGCTCGCTACAAATGCCGATGCCAAAGCCGCAAGAGCTGCGTTTTTACCAACTTTAAATCTGGGGGGGTATGCCGGATTGAATTCGTTTTCATTTTCTACCTTTTTTGATAGCGGTTCTTTTGCCTGGCAATTACTCGGCGGATTAACAGCGCCTGTTTTTAACAAAGGACAAATCAAACAAGAGTTTTTTGTTTCGAATAAAAAGCAGCAAATTTCGTTGTTGCAATATCAAAATACGATTACAACAGCATACAATGAATTGAGTGCGTTACTGCATAGAACGGAATCTTTTGTAGATGTTTTAAAATTCAAATCGAATGAAATTAAGCATCTTGAAATAGCTGTAAATGTCTCAAACGATTTGTATTTAAGTGGTTATGCTAATTATCTGGAAATCATCAATGCGCAAAAAAATAAATTACAGGCCGAATTGGATTTTGTTGATATTCAATTAAAAAATGCCGAATCACAAGTGTTATTATACAAAGCTTTAGGTGGCGGAATAAATTAGAAGTTATATTTTTGAATTTAGTTCTTAAAGGAAATCTCATTGTTTAGAGATTTCCTTTTTTTATTCTTAGCGAATTTATTTTTTTGAACTTGAATTTCCAAAAAATAAATTACTGTAGGCACGAAATAAAACAGGTGGTTATGAGTTTTTTTAAAACTTCCAAAAAAGAATTCCAAATTCAGGCTTGCATAGGGAATCATTGTAATGCAGATATTTTTATTATGTTAATACTCTTCAATGTCGGGGATCAAGATTGGTAATATGATTTAATATTCTTATAGATATAAATTAATTATAGTGTAGAAAAATATTTCCTTTTTAATTTATAAATTTGAGCTCTTCTATAAATTATCTTTAAATAAAATCTAAAACCAGATTAATGAAAAAATCAATCATTATTTGGGTGGTGTTTTTTTTGGCCAGTCATTTAAGTTTTGCACAATATTCTAATTTAAAATTCGAAAATTTTGACACCAATAAAGGGCTTTCCAGTAGCACCAGTGTCGAAATATTTCAGGATAGTGAGGGGTTTTTGTGGTTTGGAACTATTGATGGACTGGATAAATACAATGGTTACGAATTTGAGATTTACCGTCCTGTTATAAACGATGTTCATTCCATTAGTAATAATCGTATTAATGCGATTACCGAAGATAGTAAGGGATATTTATGGGTAGGGACAAGTAATGGATTGAATGTTTTTGATAAAAAATCACAAAAGTTTTACCGAATCAATCTATACAAGAAAAAGACCGAAGGATTAAATCTAAGGGAAGAAATAAACAGTCTTTTATTTGATAAAAAGAATAATATTCTATGGGTGGGAACAAAGAATGGATTATTGAAACTGGATTTGGCTTCTGTTAATGCTCCGGATTTCAGTACCTTAAAATATACTCGTTATATAACTAATTCTAAGAATATAAAATCTATAGATAATAATAATGTAACTAATCTTATTCAGGATAAAAAAGGAACGATTTGGATAGGAACAGGAGGAAATAATTTGCATCAATACAATTCCAAGACCGATAGTTTTAATCGAATTAAAATAGTTTTTGAAGCTAATCAATATTTAAATCATTTGCCAAAACAGATTTTGTTGGATAAAGAAGGAAATTTTTGGATAGGAAATGATTTGGCACATCTCTATCTGTTTAATGTTTACAAAAAAACAGTTAAAAAAATCGCTCCTGTTAATCAAAGTATTCCTGTTTTTCATTTGTATCAGGATAAAAAAGGAACGGTATGGGCAGCGACCGATGGAAGCGGAATCTATTTATTAGATAAAAATAAGGGATTGATACAGCATCTTGTACAAAACCAGGACGATCCTTTTTCTTTACCTAATAACCAACCTTCAAAAGTATTGGAAGATAAGGATGGAATTTATTGGATTGCCAGTTATAATAAAGGAATTAATAAATTGGCGTTATCTAAATCTTCATTCGGGCATCACTTTTACAGAGCTAATGGCGGAAAAAGTTTAAGTACAAAAATAGCTCAGTCAGTAATTGAAGACAGTAAGAGAAGAATCTGGATAGGAACTGATGGAGGAGGTTTGAATCTTTTTGATGATAAAAATGTGAGTTTTAAACATTTCAAGGCAATTCCGGGAAATTCTAATTCTTTAAGTTCTAATAAGATTTTGTATCTGTTAGAAGGAGATAATAGTGATTTGTGGGTATGTACCTGGGATAGAGGATTGAATCGATTTAATACTAATTCATCTCAAACGAAAAGATATGAAAACGACCCGAGAAATCCTTTTTCTATTGGGCAAAATACGGTTTGGTGTGCTGCTAAAGACAGTCAAAAACGCTTATGGTTAGGAACATCAACAGCAGGCTTGAATTTATTTGATGTTGAAACCGAAAAGTTTTACCAGTTTAAAAATAATGTCAATAATCCAAAGAGCCTGATCAGTAATTTTGTTTTCTCTCTTTTTGTAGATTCTAAAAACCGATTGTGGGTGGGGACATCGCTCGGACTTTGTTATGTGAAATTAAATTCGTTAAGTTCGAAGATTCCAAAAAGCATCAATTTCGAGGAAATAAAGATTAAAAATATTCAAGGAAATCGTATCAATCATATTACCGAAGATTACAAAGGAAATATCTGGATAGGGAGTGATATGGGATTGTATCAGTTAGATATTAATCTACAACTCAAACAGGCTTATTCTTCTAAAAACGGACTTCCTAATAACTTAGTGGTTGGACTACAGGAAGACAACAACAAGAATATTTGGATTAGTACCAAAAGTGGTTTGTCATTATTGAATCCGAAAACACAGAATATCAAGAATTTTAATGTTCATGACGGATTACAGGGATTAGAATTTCAGAGTAAATCGATAGCAAAAACCTATGACGGGAGAATCATTGTAGGTGGAATTAACGGATTCAATATTTTTTATCCAAATGACATTTCGTTGAATTCAGATAGAGTGAAGCCAATTATCACCGAACTTAAAATTTTTAATAAGCGAATCAATGCAGGCGATGCTTTAAATGACCGCATACTTTTTGATGAGTCAGTGTCAAATCTTAAAGAAATTGAGTTAAAGCATAATGAAGGTTATATTTCATTTGGTTTTGTGGCTTTAAATTATCAAAATCCGGAGCGTGTTAAGTATGCTTATAAGATGGATGGTTTGGATAAGGAATATATTAGTGTAGATAATAATAGAGTAGCTAATTATGCTAATCTGGCTCCGGGTAACTATACTTTTGAAGTCATGGCTTCAATAGACGGACAATGGAAAAATGCCGAGAAAACAAGTATTTTGGTTCGGGTGCTACCTCCTTTTTGGAAAACATGGTGGGCTTATGTTTTGTATGTTATTATTTTGGGCGTTTTAATATGGTTTGGACTCGATTATTATACCAATAAGATAAACGAAGAGAAGGAACATGAATTAGACCAAATGAAACTTCGTTTCTTTATTAATGTTTCTCACGAATTCAGAACTCCACTTACTTTAATTTTAAATCCTGTCGAGAAAATTTTGTCTCATTTTAACGATGCTGAGGAAGTAAAAAAATCGGCTGTAATTATTCAAAAAAGCAGTAAGCGATTATTATATTTGGTAGATCAGCTTTTGGATTTAAGAAAAATGGATTTGGGTAAATCTCATTTAGAAATTACCAATTTAGATATTGTTAAATTATGTAAGGATACGTTCTTTTTGTTTGAAGATTTGGCTAAAAGTAAGAATATTAGCTTTGTATTTGATTCTAAACTAAAGGAATATTATGGAAAGTTTGATCCGGATAAAATAGAAAAAATGCTGGCAAATCTATTGTCTAATGCTATAAAATTTACCGATAATGAGGGGGTGGTCACGCTTTCGTTGTCGGAGGTTACTGTTGATAGAAAGCGTTATAAATGGTTGTTTTTTAGTCCAATTATTACCGAGAAAATGATTCAGATAAAAATTACCGATACGGGTATTGGTTTTAAAAAGAAACAGTTAAAAGAGGTGTTTCAACGTTTTTTTCATGCTGATTCTTCTAAAACAGGAACAGGTATTGGGTTAAATTATACCAAAAGTTTGGTCGAATTGCATAAAGGAGCTATTACGGTTGAAAGCAAGTACAAACAAGGAACTACTTTCAATATAGTGATTCCGGCAGATTTAAAAACAGATATTAAACAGCAAAAAAATGCAGTATTGAATGTACAGGGCAAGGAAATGAATGCGTTACAATCGACTGAATATGAAATTGCTATTGCCGATGAAAATACGAATCCGGTTAAGGCTACCGTAGAGAATGAAAAAGCCAGTAAGCCGGTAGTTCTTTTAGTTGAAGATAATAAGGTACTTCGCAATCATCTTAAAACGGAATTAAGCGATTTGTATCAGGTAAAAGAAGCGGCTAATGGAGTAGAAGGATTGGAAAAAATCAGAAAATATTTTCCCGATATTATTATAAGCGATGTAATGATGCCAAAGATGGATGGTTTTGAATTGTGTCATCAGGTAAAAACGGATTTCGAAATCAGTCATATTCCAATTTTGTTATTAACAGCCAGAAATTTAGATGAAGATGTAGTACAAGGCTATCAAACGGGGGCTGATGGTTATATTTCAAAACCGTTTAATATGTCGGTTTTGAGAGCCAGAGTAAATAATTTATTAGAAGCCCGAAAACGTTCCAGAGAGCGTTTTGCAGCCATTGGAGGAATTGTTCCTTCATCAGATGTTACAATTAATTCATTGGACGAACAGTTTTTAGACAAGGCAACAAAAATTGTGATTGATAATGTAAGCAATATCGATTTTACGTTAGATGATTTAATAGGTAATATGGGAATGGGAAGATCTCAGTTTTACAGAAAAATCAGTTCCCTGACCGGACAAAATCCAAGTAATTTTATTCGGACTATTCGATTAAAATATGCCTCCGAATTATTATTGACCAATAATTTGTCAATTAAAGAAATAGCATATAATTGTGGTTTTAATTCCACAGCCTATTTTACAAAAACCTTTAAGGAAGTTTTTAAAGTTACCCCTACTCAGTATATTCAGGATCAAAAAGAGAAGACAGAAGAGTAGGGGTGTTTACATAAAATGATAAAAAGAGAGCTCAATTTTTTAATTAAAATTGGGCTTTTTTTATTTCAATTATCATGATTTTGTCTAATTATGGAGCTTCTATGTTCTGAAAATAAGCTAGATTGTAAACTATAAAAAAAACTTAATAAAAGTATAAACGATAGGAAGTGTTGTTGTGTTTTTTGTTTGATTTTCAGTGTGTTAATTTTTGTGTTTGTTAAGGTTTTCGGGGGATTATATTAAAATGGTCTATAAGTTATACTCTTTGAACGATGTGTTATAGTCGTGTTGTTCTTTAATATTTAATATTGTATCAGTATTATTTCGTGATGTAATAATAAAACCAATTTAAAATTATGACCATCTAAATTATTAACCTAAAAAACTATTAAATGTGAAATTAAAAAAACACAAATTTTATTATCAATCTATACTTAACATAGAATATAACGAAAACAAAAAAACTAACTAACTAAATTAATTAACAACAAAAACAAATTCATTATGAGAATAAATGTTTTGAATAAAACCGAATTATGGAACAGACTTAGACCTTCTTTGGTGATGTCTTTTCTTGTTTGCGTTTCTTCCCAATCGTTTGCTGCAAATGATGGGGTATTCAACGCTTCAAAAAAAGCTGTACTAAAAGAAGCTGAACAACAAATAACAATAAAAGGAAAAGTAACTTCTGCCGAAGATAATATGGGGCTTCCGGGTGTAAATGTAGTTGTTAAAGGAAGTACACAAGGAGTTATGACTGATATTGATGGAAATTTCTCTATTAGTGTTCCGTCTGATAAATCCATTTTGGTATTCAGTTATCTGGGGTTTCAAAATCAAGAAATTTCGGTAGCTGGAAAAACGGTATTTAATGTAGTAATGATTTCAGATTCTAAATCTTTAGAAGAAGTGGTGGTTGTGGCTTATGGAACTCAAAAGAAACTGACCTCCACGGGTTCTATTGAAACTGTTACTGCTAAATCATTTCAGGATAGAGCTGTTACAAATCCGGCTTTGGCTTTACAAGGACAAACTCCGGGACTTGTAGTGACAAGAAATTCATCCAGACCAGGAAGGGAAGGTCTTAATTTGCAAATAAGAGGAGCTACTTCTATTAATGGTGGTTCTCCACTTATTGTGATTGATGGAAATCCAGCAATCAATAATGAAGCTTTTTATAATATGAATCCTGATGATATACAATCGGTTACTGTATTAAAAGATGCATCAGCTGCGCTTTACGGATCACGAGCATCCAATGGAGTTATTATGGTGACTACTAAGAAAGGGAAATCTGGAAAAATGAAAATAGACGTTTCAACAACTACTAGAATAAATACATTAGGGATTAGACCACAAACTCCTACTATGCAACAATATGCAACAGTATGGCTTGAAGCTGCAGAACAAGATGGTGTAAATGCTAATTACTGGGGGTGGCAGTCTAAAGAAAATTTAGAGTTAATGAAGACGGGCTATGCAGGAATATATCCAACACAATTCTGGGGTAATGTTTACATCTCTAACTCTCCAAGATATGATGAGATGTTTGGTAAATCAGTTTCAACATTTCATACCGGAAGTATTTCAGGTGGTACTGATAAAACAAATTATAGAGTTTCTTATGGATACTCGGAAGATTTGGGTGCACTTCAAACCGCTTATGATGGAAAGCAACAGTATAATGTGCGATTGAATTATGATTATACGGTGAACAGCTGGCTTAAATTAGAAACCAATATGTCTTATTTAAAATATGATCTTTCTTCACCTTCTTCTGGCTTAGATGGTTCGGTATCACAAGATCCACCATTTTTCCCATCGAGAAATCCTTATGGACAATGGTATGCTAACTTTAATATAGCAGGAAATAGAAATCACGTTGCTGCTACAGTTGATGGTGGTAGAGATAATACGACCAGAGATCAAATCATGATGAATTTAGCCGCTACTTTTAAACTATATGATGGTTTAACTTTTCAAACTAAGGTTGCTTATAATAAAGATTTTTTCAATAATCTTAATTACGTTATAACAGTTCCGCAATATAGCTGGTACGGTGATTTAGCTCCTGAATCGGTTAATTCAGTTTCTTCAATAAGACAGGAAAATAAACAAATTACTTATCAAAATTATGGTGGATTTTTAAATTATGAAAAAGAATTCAATGATCATAATTTCTCAGCTCTTTTAGGAATGACTGCTGAAAAAACAGAAGACACCAGATTGTATGGTTATAGATTAGGTTTCATTGATAATGGAGTGTATGATATTAACATGGGATCTATTGAAAATAAGGTTGAAGCAACAGGAGGTAGAGGTCATAAAGGATTGTATTCTTATTTAGCGAGATTTAACTATTCGTATAAAAATAAGTATTTATTGGAGATAAGCGGAAGACGAGATGGTTCTTCACAATTTGGACCAGGGAACAAGTGGAATAATTTCGGAGGAATACAAGCAGGATGGGTTATTAGTGAAGAAAGTTTTCTAAAAAATTTCAAGCCATTAAGTAATTTAAAATTAAGATATACTTATGGAGAAATGGGATCACAGGTAGGAATTCCAACTTATGATTATATTTCTAATATAAGTAATGGTAGTGCTATTTTTGGAACTACAGCAGCGCAACAGGCGGCAAGCTGGGTTAATAGAATTACGTCTAATCAAAATTCATGGGAACGCGTTGTAATGAAAACCTATGGTGCTGATTTTAGTTTCTTTGATAGAAAGTTATTTGGTACTTATGATTTTTTTACTAAAAAGAATGTAGGTATGTTGACCGATATAATTTATCCTGATGTTTTAGGAGGTACTGCGCCCAAAACTAATGCTGGGGAGCTTGAAACTAAGGGATGGGAGTTTACTTTAGGATATAGAGGTGAAATAGGTAAATTAAAATACAGCGTTTCGGCTAATATGGGAGATACTAGAAATATTTTGCTTAAAAAAGAAAATGCAACTGCTATTAATCCCGGAGTTAATGGGAGCGGTGTGGTAGGTCATCCTTTGAATTCAATTTTCTTGTATCAAACAGGCCAACTTTTCCAAACACAGGATGAAGTAGATGCTTATTATGCAGCTACTAATGAAAATGGTGCACTTCCGTCAGGGTTAAATGTTTTACGTCCGGGAGATACTAAGAGAGTAGATTCGAACAATGACGGAATAATTGATGCTAAAGATGTTAAATTTATGGGAGACACCGCAGCACATTATGTATACGGTATTAACCTGAGTGCTAACTATCGTAATTTTGATATTTCAACTTTTTTTCAGGGAGTTTTAGAGCAAAATGTGCTTAGAACCGGTTTCTTATCTTATCCATTCAATACATTGTATGGTAGTCAAACAACTGCTTTTATTGGAAAAACCTGGACACCAACCAATATTGATGCAGCTTATCCAAGAATGACAGCTAATACAACAAGAGCAGCTTGGAACTGGCAAAATAATGATTTTGCTTTGCAAGACAATCAATATATCAGATTGAAATCGTTAATAGTAGGTTATACTTTAAATGATTTAAAAATTGGCAATTTTGGTTTAGATAAGTTTAGAGTTTATTTTTCAGGAAATGATTTGTTTGAATTTTCAAAAGTTAAAGATGGATACGATCCTGAATTTGGAGATAGTTCAAATAATATCTATCCATTTACAAGAACCTTTTCTTTAGGATTAAATGTTTCCTTTTAATTATTAAAACGACTAGTATGAAAAATATAGTAACAACATTAGTACTGTCTTCAGTATTATTATTTACAAGCTGTCAGAGTGATTACTTAGATTTAGAACCTCTTGATGCACAAACGGAAGCTTCTTATTTTAAAACACCTGCAAACTTTAAGGCTGCCTCCAATGATTTTTATAATAAAATGGTAAGTTGGAGATCTGTTGATGGTAGTAATATATACAATTTTATGGATTTTGGTACTGATTTGACCTCTTTAAGTCAGGAAGAAGGAAGAGGAAACACAGTAGAAGCTGTATCTGATATTTATTGGAGAAATCCATATAAATATATTAGAGCCAATAATATATTATTAAATGCTGCAGATAAATATCAAGGAGATAAAGCTGCTATTGCACAGTATGTAGCAGCAGCAAAATTCTTTAGAGCATGGCATCATTTCTTTTTGTTAAAAAGATATGGTGGAGTGCCTATTGTGACTACTGTAGTAGATATTAATGATGAGGTGTTATACGGAAAACGCAACAGTCGTTACGAAGTGATGAATCAAATTTTAAAAGATTTATCAGAAGCGATTCCTGATTTACCATTGGAACAAAATATTTCTGGAGCAGATAAAGGACATCTTAGCAAATGGGCAGCTGAGGCTTTTAAAGCCAGAGTACTATTATATGAGGCTACTTGGGAAAAATATGTAGGTACTACTACTGATGGAGATGGAATTACAACAGGTGCAGGTAGTGAAGGAGCTGCAGCAAACACCACTGCTTATTTAGAAGAAGTAATTGCATTGACTAAAGATGTAATGAGTAATGGTGGCTACCAATTATGGAACTATAATTCACAGCTAAATAACTTTAGTATGTATTATTTATTTAATCTTGAAGATGCGGGTTCTAATCCGGCAGGTCTGGATAAATCAACAAACAAGGAGTTTATTCTTTATAATAAATACGATTTTGGGTTATTACAAGCAGGAACAAACTTAAGTCATACTGTAGGTTCAAGATTAGCTCCTTCCAGAAAGTTTATGGATATGTTTCTATGTACTGACGGTTTACCAGTTGATAAATCGCCTTTGTTTCAAGGATATGTAAAAGTAGGGGATGAGTATAAAAATCGTGATTACAGATTAACATCTTATTTTGTTGATTTAACTACCGATGCAATTCCGGTTTCAGGAGCTATAAAATTATTCGGACCGGGTGGAGATAGTGGTTCTGGTTATGCTAATAGAAAATTTAGAGCCTATAAATATGGTACTTACAGAGCTGCTAATACAGAATCAGCAGATTATCCTCAAATTAGATTAGCAGAAGTTTATTTAATGTATGCCGAAGCCTTATATGAGTTAAACGGAAGCATTACAGATGCACAATTAAATGAGTCCGTTAATTTAATTAGACAAAGAGCGGGGCTTCCAGCTTTGACTAACGCTTTTGTGGCTGCTAATGGTTTAAATATGTTAGACGAAATTAGAAGAGAAAGAGCCATTGAATTGTTTGGAGAAAATAGTCGTTATGATGATTTAAAACGTTGGGGTATAGCAGAGCAAGTATTAAATGAACCAATTTTAGGATCGGTTATTCAAGGAACAGACTATCAGGGTAACTCGGCTATTTATAAACCTGCTTCTTATCCTTATGGAGAGCTTTCGGTTGCTACAGGAAAAGGAAATTTAAACGCTTTGTTACTGGATCCGGCAGCAAATAGAAATTTTCAACGAAAACATTATTTATTTCCTTTGTCAACAACACAACAACAGTTAAATACTAAGTTGTTGCAAAATCCAGGTTATTAATTAGTAACTTTTAAACTTATACTAATATGAATCATATTATAAAAAATAAAATAAAAGCTGTAATAGTATTATTTAGCATGGTACTAATGGCTTCTTGTAGTGATCAGGAAAAAGATTTTACAGGAGAACCTCTGGTTACTTATCCGTCTGTAACAATAACTTCTGTTTCGCCTTCAGTAGGAACTTCTGGAAATATTGTTACTCTAACAGGTACTAATTTTGGAGAATATTCTCAAGCTGCAAAAATCTATTTTAATGGTGTTCTTGCTGATGAAATTTTAACTTATTCAGATACTTCGGTTACTGTTAGAGTACCTCAAAATGCAGGAACAGGGCCTATTACAGTTAAAGTTTGGACAAATACAGCCACAACTGCCGATTTCGAATATTTAGTAGGTGCTACTATTGCTTCTGTTTCACCCACTTCTGTAAATGTAGGTGATCAAATGGTGATTACTGGACAGGGTTTTGGTACTGATGCATCAAAAGTTAGTGTTAAATTCTCTGACGGAATAGTTAAAGATGCTTTTACAGGAACTGTAGTTTCTGTTTCTAATACACAAATAGCAGTATTAATTCCTAAAGGTGCAGTTACAGGAAAAGTAAGGGTATGGTTAGAAAATCAAATTATTACCGGTCCTGAACTTAAAGTAATAGCACCTCCAAAAGGGAAGTATATTTTTGAATTTGACGACCCAACAGATGTACAATGGCTACCAGCCCAAAATGCAACATCTAAAATTGAAGAAGGAAAGCTAAAAGTAACTTTTGATCCTGCACAATTAGGAACTACCGCTAGTAAACGTCGTGCCGATTTATACTATATTATTAATGGTATTTTCCCTTCTCCGGGAGGAACTGCAAAAACAAAATGGGTTCAGTCTCCTGCTTATCCTATCATTGCCATGAAAATTGCTTTTTCAGGAACAGGAGCTGTAAAACCTGGTGTAGGTAATATTATTCTTGATCCTGCCGTTACCGGAGGAATTAATGTAGGTAACAATAAATACAAAACAGATTTTGTTGCTCAAAATGTTATTTATTATGATTTGTCTGCGGATTATTTAACAGAGACCGAATTAACAATAAGACAGTTTAAAATAGCTGATATAGTAGGTGCTGAAACGGGTTATGAAGTAGACTGGATACGTACATTTAAAAATAAAGCAGAACTTCAGACATTCCTTGGTTTGTAACGATAAGTAATTTATAGGCCAAGAAGAGTATCTCTATTCTTGGTCTATTATTAGAAAATGAAAACACTTCTAAAAATATAAAAAATGATAAATACAAAAATAGCAATCGCAATAATAAGTTCTTTGTCTTTTATTGCCTGCACTTATGAATACGGATTACCAGAAAAGAAGGTAGAGGAAGTTTCTGTAATTGAGGATATTACAGTGCCTTCAAATAAAGTTTTTGCCCATCCGGGATTATTACATTCTCAAGTCGATTTTGACAGAATGAAAACAAAGGTTGATAATCAGGTAGATCCATGGATTTCAGGGTATAATAAAATGATTTCTAATAGCCATGCTTCAGCTACTTATGTGATGAAAGGACCGGTGGTAACTCTTATTAGAGGAGGAGGTTCTAGAGAAGAACCATTAGCAGATAATTATTCAACAGCAATGGAAGATGCTCATGCCGCTTATTTAACAGCAATTCGTTGGAAAATTACAGGAGATGTAGCTTATGCCAATAAATCGATTCAAATTTTGAATGCTTGGGCTGCTACTTGTACTTCTATCAGCGGAGATTCTAATAAAGCATTAGGTGCCGGAATTTATGGATATCAGTTTGCAAATGCAGCTGAAATCATGCGTGACTATTCAGGATGGAATGCTACCGATTTGGCTAAATTTAAAAAGTGGATGTTGGATGTATTTTATCCGGTAAATAAAGCTTTTTTAGATACGCATTGGAACGCTTGCAGCACGCATTATTGGGCTAACTGGGATTTGTGTAATTTGGCTTCTATGATGTCTATAGCAGTATTGAATGATGATGTCTCAATGTACACTTACGTTATTAATTATTTGATGAAAGGGGTAGGAAATGGACAATTGTTAAAAGCTATCAATCATATTCATCCAAAATCGGCTAATGACGATATTGATTTGGGGCAAATTCAAGAAAGTGGTCGTGATCAAGGGCATACTTTGATGGTAATAGGTTTGCTCGGTTCTATTGCTCAAATGGCAGAAAATCAAGGTTTAGATATCTATGGCTATAATGACAATATGATATTGAAAGGTGCTGAATATGTGGCTAAGTATAATGCTGCGAGATTAAATGTACCTTTTAAAACTTACACTAACTGTGCTAATGTTACTCATACAACAGCTGCTGATGATGCTGGCAGAAGCCAAATTAGACCAGTATGGGAAAGAATTTATAATCATTACACAAAAGGAAAAGGAATTTCTGCCCGATATGTAAAAATGGCTAAGGAGTTGGGCTATCCAGAAGGTGGAAGCGGAGATTTGAATCCTAATAGTGGAGGATATGATGATTTAGGTTTTGGAACTTTGTTATACTCTAAATAATTCGGGTTTATTTTTATTGAATAAATTCTAAGATTATTTTTAAGCCTGTAAAATTCTCTAAAATAAGAGTTTTACAGGCTTTTGTGTTTGTAAACTCATATATCAGTTTGAGTCTGTCGAAGACTTTATAAATTTCTTTAAGTCCAATTTGATAATTCATCAAATAACAATTTTACCAACGGTTTATGCCAAGATTGCGTTTTTCTTAAGCGCAATCTTGGCTTTGTTTTTTATAATTATTGGTGAATTTATTTCTGTTGTAAATGGTTTTAATTGAGTGTTTTACAGTGGGAAAATAAATTGTAAAATTTAACTATGTTTTTAATGAAATAAATTTAAAAATGAGTGATAGTTTATGCAGAATGGTTGATAATTAGTATTCAGGGAGAATTTATGTAGGTATTTTTGATTGTAGATAAATAAAGAGAATTGAATTCTATAATCAAATTAAAAGCCTATGGGGAAACAAAAAAAGATTAAGTGATATGTAATTCCTATTGATTGCATATCAAAATGGGATGATTAAAAACAAATTCAATTCAATCCCAATGAGTTGGAAAATAACCGAAACCACAAAAAAATAAATTATGAATTTATATTTAAAAACCAACCAATGAAAAATTTTAAACTGATAAATATTGATAAAAATTTTACTTTTATTAAATAGTTGTAATGATCTTTAAATAAAGCTTTTGTTTATTTGTAAAAGATTAGTAATAACTCATATAATTGTAATTATACCCTTGTAGTATTGTAAAAAACACACCTTGTTATTTTTAGAAGAAGCTATGTTTGCATGGTTAGTAAAAAGTTGAAGGCTATAACTGGTAATTATAGTTTTTTTTAATTTAGTTTGGTTGTAATAGAAGAAAGGATAATAAATTTATTATTCTTTCTTTTTTTAATGTAATGACAAAATGAGATTGGTTTGTTTTTTTATATTCATTGCAGGGATAGTACTTCTTCCTGTAAATTCAGTTTTTGCAAATAAAATAGATTTTCTCGTTGCCTTGGATGGTTCGGGCGACTTTAAGTCTATTCAAGAGGCGGTTACTGCCTGTGGCGCTTTTTCTGCTGATGAAAAAAAGATATTTATTAAAAATGGAGTTTATAATGAGAAAGTTTTAATCGATTCTTTTCATGCTAATATAAGTCTCATTGGTGAGAGTGAAGACAAGACAATTATAAGCTATAATAATTATGCGGGTCAGGAGAATATAGGAACTTTTAACAGTTATACGCTAAAGATTTTAGGAGATCATATCAAAATTGAAAATTTGACTATCGAAAATTCAGCAGGAAGAGTAGGTCAGGCGGTTGCGCTTCATGTCGAGGGCGATTATTTTGTAGCTTCCCGATGTCGATTATTAGCTAATCAGGATACTTTGTATGCTGCAGGAAATAATAGCCGTCAGTATTTTAAAGAATGTTTCATTGCAGGAACTACCGATTATATTTTTGGATCAGCTACTGCAGTTTTTGATCAATGTGAAATTCATAGTAATACAGATTCGTATATAACGGCAGCCAATACTCCCAAAGAGAATCAGTTTGGATTTGTTTTTTTGGATTGCGTGTTGACGGCAGAACCGGGTGTTAAGAAAGTCTTTCTGGGAAGACCATGGAGGGAATATGCCAATGTAGTTTTCATAAGATGTTTTATGGGAAAACATATTCTGCCGGAAGGCTGGCATAATTGGGACAAACCCGAAAAGGAAAAGACTGCTTTTTATGCTGAGTTTGGAAATACAGGACCCGGTGCCGATGTTTCAAAACGGGTAAAATGGTCGCATAACCTAAAGAAAAGCGAAGTTTCTGAATTTGAATTGGATAAAATTTTTAAAATGGAAAGTGAATGGAAACTAGATTCGAGCAAACTTTAATTGTCTAAAAAGTAATCTGGAGTTTATCTGTAAAAATATAAAGGCATTAAAAAAGCAAATAATGAAAAAAAGATCTATCAAAAATGTTTGTACTGTATTTCTTGTATTTTTTTCCTTTTTGGGATATAGTAAAAATTACGATATTAAAATATTAGGAGCAGACAATACAGGTAAAACAAAATGTACTAAACTGATAAATCAAACTATTGATTTGGTAGCTAAAGAGGGAGGAGGAATACTCTACTTCTCTTCGGGAACCTATCTCACTGGAGCAATTACTTTAAAAAGTAATATTACTATTTATTTAGAAGCTGGTGCGACTTTAAAGTTTTCGTCTGATTTTAATGATTATGTACCTTTTCAAAATGTGCGCTATGAAGGGATTTTTATGAATACGTTTGCTCCATTGCTCAATGCGTATAAGGCAGAAAATATTAGTATAAAAGGAGAAGGTACTTTGGATGGTAATGGATTTGCCTGGTGGAATGAGATAAAAAAAATATCAGCTGAAGTCAAAGAAAAAGGACAAATAGAAAATCCTACTGAACTTCAGAAACTGTGGACTAAAGAGAATAAAGATTTGAAAGTTGAACCTTATTATGAAGCGGGGCTTAAAAATCAATTTTTCCGTCCACCATTTATCCAGTTTTTAGAATGCAATAAAATTAAAATTGAAGGTGTTCGTATCCAAAATTCTCCTTTTTGGACAATCAATCCTGTAGGCTGTAATGATGTTGTTGTTCATGGTGTAACTATTTTTAATCCGTCAACTAATCCGCATGGTCCAAATACTGACGGAATTAATCCATCATCTTGTAGTAATGTTAGAATTTCGGATTGTTTTATTAGTGTTGGAGATGATTGTATTACCATAAAATCCGGGCGTGATTTTCAAGGTAGAAGCTATGGTAAACCATGTGAAAATATAACTATCACTAATTGTGTAATGCTTGCTGGTCATGGTGGTGTGGTCGTAGGAAGTGAGATGTCCGGCGGGGTAAAAAATGTAGTTATTTCCAATTGTGTTTTTGATGGAACCGATGCTGGTATTCGTATGAAATCATCGAGAGGAAGAGGCGGAGTTGTGGAAAATATTAGAGTTTCAAATATCGTAATGCGAAATATTAGTCGAAATGCATTTACTTTCGATTTGTTTTATGACAGATCGTCTAAAGCAGAACCAGTTTCTGAACGCACTCCTATATTTCGAAATATTCATATAAGTGATGTTTCGGGAATTAATATAAATAAGGCCGGGGTAATAAACGGTATCGAAGAAATGCCAATAAATGAGCTGTCTTTTACGAATATCAACCTGGAGGCAAAAGAAGGTTTTAGTGCAGCAATTGCAACAAATCTGAGCTTTAATAATGTGGATATTAGTACACAAAAAGGGGCATCTTTGGAGTTTTATAAATGTGATGGCTTACTTTTGAGTGATATAAGGTCGAAGAAACCTCTGGAAAATCAATCAGTAATAAAAGTAACAGAATGTAAAAATGCTTTGCTGAATAATTGTTTTCAAAGAATAAATACTGATGTTTTTTTAGAGACTAAAAATAGTGAAGTTATTCAAGGAAGTAATTTTCTATCTTTAGTAAAAGAACCAATCAAAGAGATTAAATAGCGAAAATTTGATTATGAATAAAAAGTATATCATATTGAGTTTGTTGCTAGTATTGACAACTACTGCTGTATTAGCACAGGATTATAAAGCACTTTGGCCCGAAGGGAAAATGCCTAATTCTAAGGGAATGAAGTTAGAACATATTGAAGAACGCGAAAGGGTAACTCAGGTGAGTACACCGGGAATGTATTCTTTTTTTACTTCAAAAGAAGAAAATACGGGTGCTGCTGTTTTAATTTTTTCGCCAGGAGGCTATCAAAAGTTAACTTATAATATTGCCGGAATCCAATTGGCAAAATGGTTCAATACCTTTGGAGTGAATGCTTTTGTAGTGATGCATAGGTTGCCTACTTCGCCTGATTTGAAAGCCCCCACTTTTGGACCATTAATGGATGCACAACGAGCCATAAAAATTGTTCGTGATAATGCTGAAAAATGGGGAATAGATAAAAATAAAATTGGCGTAATGGGATGTTCTGCAGGCGGTGGCCTGGCGGCAAATTTAGCAACTATCAAAAAAGACTATTCGCAAATAAATGATGCTTTAGATGCAATAGCTTTTAATCCTAATTTTCAAATCCTGATTTCGGGAGCTCTGAGCATGAAGCAAAATGCACATAAAGGAAGTCATGATGCGCTGCTGGGTAAAAATGCTTCGGCTGATTTAGAAACTCTTTTTTCGGCAGAGTTGAATGTTTCCACAGATACTCCTCCTGCCTTTGTAACTTGTGCTGCTAATGATGCTGTAATTAATCCGTTAAATAGTCTTCAATATTACCAATCGCTTTTGAATTCAAATGTCAAATCGGCTTTGCACATTTTTCCACAGGGAGGACATTCAATTGCTTTAAGAAACAATCCCGGTTCAACGGAACTTTGGACAAATTTATGTGAAGACTGGATGAAGGAAATGGGATTTTTAGGAAAGTAGTTTTTTAGCTAAAATCAATTATATTATCTAATGAGTATTATTTTGCAATGCTCAGCTTCACAACACTTATAGTTGTTGTATAATATAAAATTTCCCGGTATAATACAGTATATAAGTAGCTCTCTTTAATTTTTGGGATTATTGGATTATATCGAATACATAATCAGTATTCTTTTAAATATACTGTTTCATTTCAAAAGCTATTTTTTTTCTATAATACTCCTGCTTTGTGGTGGTTTATTTTTTGATAACCACTTTTTTTTTCACAAAACAACATATTCAAGCATCAATGCGCTTTAAAATTAGAGTAGCACTTTATTCTATTTAGTTTTCTTTACTTTTTTAAAACTAAATTAAGTTCAAACTACCGTAAAATATAGATTTATGGTAATATGACCCCCTTCAATTTGTATTTTCTCCCTATTCTCCTAAATGACAAAATTTACTTTTGACTTAATATTATGCGCTAAAAACAAGATTTTTTATTAGAAACACATTTTAATCAATCTAAAATTGAATGCTGCATTTTTTTGTCAAACTTCTAACCAATTAACTATGTAAAAACATTTAAAAAAAAATTTAGAGAGGTAAGCAACATCGGAATGATTAAAAATTATTCTTACCTCAAAAACACAAAAGCAATTAATTAACTAACTAAACCAAAAAATTATGAATAATAAGTTGTCAAGGAAAAACTTTGGCTTAAGTAATGCTTTGATAGAAAAAAGGCATTTAGCTTTATTAGTTATGGTAGCTTTTTCATTTTCACCTATTGTTTATGGAAAAACGAAGACCGTATTGAATAATGCTATTTCGGTAAGTTTAAAAAAAAAGAAAACCGTTTTAGTCCTTCAGCCCCAACAAGCAAAAATTTCAGGAAAGGTCGTGGATGATAAAGGACTTGGAATTCCGGGGGTGTCTATTCTTGTTAAAGGAACTAAAAAAAGTACAATTACAGATATGGATGGGAATTTTGTACTTCCTGATGTTTCTTCAAATGCTGTTTTAGTTTTTAGCTATATCGGAATGGAAACTCAGGAGGTTCCTGTTTCCGGAAAAAAAATAGTTAATGTACTCATGCAGGAAATCTCTAGCAAACTTGAAGAGGTAGTGGTTATTGGATACGGAACAGCAAAACGAAAAGATTTAACAGGTTCTGTTGCTTCAGTAAACATGAAGGATTTAAAGGATATTCCGGCTACCAATGCTTTACAGGCTATAGCGGGTAGATTAGCCGGAGTAAACGTTACGATTACCGAAGGGGCTCCAGATGCCCGAATTAATGTTCGTGTAAGAGGAGGAAGTTCGATTACTCAGGATAATTCCCCTTTGTATATAGTAGATGGCTTTCAGGTGAACAATATTAATGATATTCCTCCTGGCGACATTGAAACTATCGATGTACTTAAGGATGCGTCATCAGCAGCTATCTACGGTTCTCAGGGAGCTAATGGGGTAGTGCTTATAACAACCAAGTCAGGAAAAAAAGGAAAAGTTGAGATTACTGCAAATGCTTATACAGGTTTAAAAAAGACTTATAACCTAACGGATGTTTTATCTCCTTATGAATATGTATATTTTCAAAAAGAGATTGATCCGGGATCAAGTGTTTCTGGTACAAGTTTTTATTCTGCTTACGGTTTGTGGAGTGATCGTGATATTTACAAATCAAAAAAAGGATTCGACTGGCAGGAAAAATTATATGGTAATACCGGATTTCAAACCCATACTGATTTAGGTTTGACCGGAGGGGATCAGAAATTACAATATAAGATTAATTATACGCATGATTTTGAAGATTTTATAATGATAAACTCTTCTTATAAAAGAGACTATCTGAGTTTTAAATTAAATAAAGAGATTAGTTCAAAATTTCGTTTAGATTTTAACTCCAGATTTTCAAATACAATCATTACCGGACCTAGTGTTTCTAGTGGAAGTAAATTAAGAGACGGAATTAAATATGCGCCAGTTAGAAGTTTAACTTATCTGGATCCTGGTGCTCTCCTGGGTACTAGTGATAACATAACTTCTGCTGAGGCTCTAAGTAGTCTTAATGATCCTATTTATAATATTTCAAACGAATATAAAGAGCAAAATAATCTTAATCTTACCATGAATGGAGGATTAACTTTTAAGCCATTTAAAGGAATTACTATTGTTTCTCAGGGTAGTTATGCAGTAAATAGAAATTTTACTGATAATATTTGGTTGAAAAATACAGGTGAGGCCAGTTCCAATGGAGGTCAGCCAGTTGCTAGACGTCAGGATGTAAAAGGGGTTGACTGGTCTATGCAAAATACGATAAGTTATGATGGAAGTTTTAGTAATTCGAATCATCGATTGAATGTTTTATTGGGACAAGAAGCCCGTGATTCACACACTAGTGAAACATTAATACAGTCAAAATTTTTCCCTGATGATTTCAATGCTAAAGACGTATTAGCCATGTGGAATTATGGAACTCCATTGCCGACTTATACTACGATTAACGAGCCTAGCAGAACGGCTTCTTATTTCGGACGTATTAATTATACATTATTCAATAAGTATATTTTTAGTGCTACTTCAAGACTAGATGGTAAAAATGTTTTTTCGCCAAAAAACAGATGGGGTTTCTTTCCGGGAGCTGCTTTTGCATGGCGATTATCGGAAGAGAAATTTATGGAAAAAACCAAAGACTGGTTATCCAATGCTAAGTTTCGTTTAAGTTATGGTGAAGTAGGTAATGCCCGTGTGGGATCTTATTGGAGACAAGATTATACTTTTGAATCATCAGCTAACAGATTGATTTATATAGGCAATAACGCACAGAGTACTTTAAAACCTTCGACAACTTTAAAAAACGAAAACCTGACATGGGAAACTACGGTTTCAACTAACTTAGGTCTTGATTTAGGATTTTTTAATCAAAGATTAAATTTGAGTATTGATGCTTATCAAATCGATACTAAGGATTTAATTCTTGCAGTGGCATTACCTTCTAACTCAGGATATACTTCGCAATACCAAAATATAGGTAGCACATCTAATAAAGGGTTAGAGTTCACTTTGTCAGGAGATATCGTTGACTCCGATCAATTTAAATTGTCAGCTAATTTTAATATAGCATTTAATAAAAATATAGTAAAAAGTTTAGACGGTTCTAATGAAATGATTGCTGCTGCCAACTGGGCCCCAAATGTAGGACGTGATGATTATAGAGCCAGAGTAGGACAACCTGTTGGGTTAATGTATGGTTATGTTTCGGATGGGTTTTATAGTTTTGACGATTTTACATATGATAACACTCAAAAGAAATGGATTTTGAATCCGGGAGTAGTAGATGCTTCTAAAGTAATCACAACTTCAGGGAATTATTTTGGACCGGGACATATGAAACTTAAAAAATTAAGCGGTACAGGTACAGTTATCAATCCTGATGAAGATCGTAAAGTTATTGGTAGAGCACAGCCAAAACATACAGGAGGTTTTTCAATCAATACTTCGTATAAAGGTTTTGATTTGTCGGCAATGTTCAACTGGTCTTATGGCAATGATATTTACAATGCCAATAAAATTGATAATACTACTTTCAGTGGTTCAAAGCGTTACAACAATGCAAGTTCTATTATGAGCTTAGAAAATCGTTTTACAACTATTGATCCGGTTACAGGCAACAATATCATGTTTGGTGCCGATGCTAATCCGCAGTTGTTACAAGAGATTAATCAAAATGCTTCAATATGGCATCCATTATCTAATTCAACAATAATAACTGATTGGGCAATTGAAGATGGTTCTTTTTTAAGACTTGGTAATTTAACATTAGGTTACACACTTCCAGAAAGTATTGCTAAAGGAAGATTCATTCAAAAAATCCGCTGCTATGTATCCGGAAATAATTTAAAAGTTTGGACAAAATATTCAGGACAAGATCCCGAAGTAAGTACAAATAGTTCTCCATTGACACCGGGATTAGATTGGTCAGCTTATCCAAAAGCCAGAACAGTTTTATTTGGAGCTAACGTAACATTTTAATTAAAAAGATTATGAAAAAAATAATATACTATTCTTTCATTATTGTTGCTTTGGGATTATTCTCCTGTAGTGATGATTTTTTGGAAACAACTTCGCCTTCTAAATTAAGTTCTGAAACCGTTTTTAAAACACCATCAATGGCTAAAGCCGCCATTATGGGAGTTTACGGAAAGATGACCGATACCTATATTTATGGACAAAAGTTATCAGTAAACTGGCAGGGAGTTTCGGATATTGAGACTAATTCGGGTTTTTCTACCACAGGTTATAATTCTACCAGTAGTGATTCTGGTGCCGGTAATTTTTATGATGATCCTTATAATCAGACTACCAAATGGCAAACGCTGTATGAGTTTGCTGAATTAGCCTCTACAGCTGTGGATGGAATTAGGAATTCACCAATATTTGAGACCAGAGCTGCTGAGATGAAACCGCTATTAGGAGAAGCTTTAACTCTTAGAGCAATGGCTTATTTTGAATTAGTGAAATACTGGGGCGATGTACCATTTAAGAGAGAAGCATCTAAATCAGATCTTACTAATGTTTATATGGGAAAAACAGATAGAGATACCATCTATGCAGGTTTAGTAGAAGATTTGACTGAGGCTGTAGATTATTTGCCATGGTTAAAATCTAATGCGGAGTATTCGACTTCAGAACGTATTTCTAAAGCTTTCGCAAAAGGGCTTTTGGCAAAGGTTGCTCTTTATGCCGGAGGATGGTCTTTGCGTGACGGTAATTTATTTCCTGATGCCGATGTTGAGCATCATCCAACGATACAGGAAGAAAACGGTTATTATGTGGGGAGAGTTAAAAACTGGAGAGATTATTATCAAATAGCGGCTCAGCAAACGGCTGAAATTTTAGGAAGCTCGGCACATCCGCATGCGTTGGATCCTAGTTATGAAAATATATGGAAAACCGTATGTAGTTTACAGCAGAATACCTACAACGAGAATCTTTTTGAAGTTGCTTTTGGTTTAGGAAATAATGGGGATATTGGTTCTTTGATGGGTTATGAAGTAGCAGGTAATACAAAATATGGTTCAAGAGGATTTGGAGGAAGTTATGTGGCTTCTCAGGCTTATTATTTTTATTCTTTCGATCGTGATGATTTACGTCGTGATGTTACTTTAACATGGACAAGTTATGGTAGTGCCAATAAAGAAACTATGAAAACAGATGCTTTAAATGTTAGTTTCGCAAAATGGCGTATTTACTGGATGGCACCTTCTTATTTGGCATTGCATAAAACAGCCAATTCCCGTATAGCTACAGGTGTAAACTGGATTTTGATGCGCTATTCAGATATTTATTTAATGTTTGCCGAAGCTCAGAGTCAGTTGACTAGTCCGGATGCGGTAAATACTACAGCAGGAATGTCTCCTCGTCAAGCCTTAGAAAAAGTAAGGGAACGTGCTTTTGGTGCTGGTTCTCCAAAAATTAAAGAATATGATGCTAATTTTTTCAATGCCATTGTTAATGAACGCGCTTGGGAATTTGGTTGCGAATCCATTCGTAAAGGTGATTTGTGTCGTTGGGGATTGTTATATGAAAAAATAGAAACGATGAAGAAGACACTTTGTTTAATGCTTGACAACAAAGTGCCTGTAACCATTTTTGACAAAACTTATCAGCCTTCAGATTTCCCACAAACGATTTATTATAAGTTCAAAGATGCTGAGTTTATTGATCAAAAATCCATCAATTTTTATACTAATCTGGGAGCCAGTCCTGGAACGGAGTATCAGTCGGCCTCCTGGTTTACAAAGAGTATCGTAAAACCAACCAGTGGAACCAGCAGGACTTATTTGGATAATCCTACAAAAGTATTATTGGCAGCTACCGGAATTAATAAGGCTTACGATTATTCTAGTTTTCTTAGCTCTATGACAAATGGTGGTGAGATTCAGGCTAATCTTGCCCAATATACTATGGGGAATAAGAACTGTAATTACAGACAATATTTTGCTATCTATTATGAAGATGTATTTGAGTCAAAAGGTTTCCTTACAAATTCTTATGGCTACTAAACTTTTAAACCAAATTTAAATGAAAAACAGTATATTAATTTTTGTGGTTTCAATACTCT
Organism: Flavobacterium commune; assembly: GCF_001857965.1. Lineage (NCBI taxonomy): Bacteria > Pseudomonadati > Bacteroidota > Flavobacteriia > Flavobacteriales > Flavobacteriaceae > Flavobacterium > Flavobacterium commune. The sequence goes on from NZ_CP017774.1 coordinate 3,188,118, forward strand.
CCTGTTTTATGGTGAGTTGTGAAAAAGATTATAATGATTGGGAGGTTGAGCCGGGACACGACAGGCTTTTCAAGTCATTAATATTCGAGGTCTCTAAACTTCAGTCTACTTCAGTTGAACTTAAGTTTACGAAATCTATTTCGGCAACTAAATATGTCTTCGAATTCAGTAAAGACAGTTTGGAATTTAAGGAAATTGTAAAAACGGTAGAGTTTTCGGCAGCTAATTTGACTCCTTTTGCTGATTCCAATAATCTAACTAAGGTTGAATATCGGGAGATGTTTACTGGACTAGATGGAACAACTAAATATTCAGTTAGAATGAAAAGTATAGATGAATCATCCGGTATGGAATCAGGTTATAATCAGATTTATTTTGAAACGCCACCAGAACAGATTTTTACTAATTATTTTCCAACGACTAATAGTATAAAGCTAAAGTGGGCATTGACTTCAAATGTAACTAAGGTTGTTCTTTACAGTAATGAAATGCAACTAATAAAGGAGGTAACTTTAAACCAAGAGCAGATAACATTGGGTGAACTTAGTTTTGACAATTTAAGTATTGGGACAAAATATATTGCTAAGATTTTTAATGGAGCGAATAATAGAGGTACTTTGAATATAACAACTACAGGAATTTCTAATAGTGCTGTTTACAAAGTTTTACAAGCTGACAATGCAGCAAGCATAAATACGGTTTTAAGTAACCTTGTATTAGGTGGAGCTACTGATATTACGGTAGAATTTGAAGTGGGTAAAACTTATGCAATTGGGGGCGAAATTATGGTTCCTACAGGAGTGAATAATATTGCTTTTACAGGATCTACAGGTAGTAATGGTGAGTTACCAATTTTGACTAATGCCAGATTTAATGTTGCCACTCAAATGAAAGATATCATAATTCAATACTTGACGACAACCTCTTCAGGGAATTTCTTTATTGATCTTGGAGGAAAAACAGTCAATAACATTTTTATCGAAGGTTGTAATGTATCTAATATCAATTCTGTAGTAAGAGCCGGTGGTGTAACTGTCATAAAAGATATTTATGTAAACAATTCATGGATTTCAAACACAGGAGGTTGGGGAATGTTTAATTTTGGAGGAACTACCACAGTAGGTTCACTTAATGTTTCAAATTGTACTTTGACAGAAATCAGCACCAGATTTGGAGACATCCGTATTGCTACTAAAGTTAATTTTAAAAATATTACTTGTGTAAATATTACGCTATCAATGGGGCATCTTTGGTTATTTGATAATAATAAACCTTCACAAGTTTCTATTCAAAATCTTATTTTAGGAGGCCCTAACGGAGGTGCTAAAATCAATGATACTAATGGGAATTACAGTAATATTCCTATTTCTTATACAGGCAGTTATAAAACAAATGACATGATCGTAGATGTTAGACCATTTAATGGTATAACAGTAGTGCCATCTAATATTTACGGTTTGTTTGTTAATCCGGCCATTGGAGATTTCCATGTTAAAGAAGGAATAGGTTTTGCAGGGACAGGAGTTGCCGGTGATAAAAGATGGTTTAACTAGATAATTTTTTATAGTAGAGGGGAATTTTTAGGATTCCCCTCTTTTTTAAAGATTGAATTAATTCAAAATTAGTAAGGGATATTTCTTTTATTGAACCTAAAATAAAAACAATACTGATAAAAAAATAAATAATGATTGCAAAAATTTTAATGGCTTCTGTGTTTTTAATGAACAGTTTTTTTATTGAAGCAGCTAATGATTCTAAAACTATTAAAACTTCAATCAAAATAAATAAGTACGATATAGTGGTTGCTCAAGACGGAAGTGGTAATTATAAAACGGTAAAGGAAGCTCTTAATTCGGTAGCACTTCTTAAGACCAAGGAGACTAGAATTCTAATTAAGAATGGTATTTATAAAGAGAAATTGGAAGTAATCAAGGATAAGAATAACATTAGCTTAATTGGAGAAAGTAAAGACAATGTTATTCTTACTTATGATGATTATGCTTCGAAAAAAAATGCTTCAGGACAGGATATAGGAACATCCGGATCAGCCAGTTTTATTGTTACTGGAGATAATTTTAAAGCTAAAAATATCACCTTCGAAAATTCATCAGGATCTGTTGGACAGGCCGTAGCTGTTCGAATTGACGGAGATAAGATAATTTTTGATAATTGTAAATTTCTGGGTTTTCAGGACACACTCTATCCGCGTAGTACCACAAGCAGACAATACTATAAAAACTGTTACATTGAAGGGACTGTTGATTTTATTTTTGGAGCTTCAACTGCTGTTTTTGATCAATGCGAAATTTTTGCAAAAGCAGGAGGCGGTTATCTTACTGCCGCAAGTACGAACGAAAAAAATCCTTATGGATTAGTTTTTTTAAATTGTAAATTGACGACAAATTCAGCAAATGGCAGCTATTATCTGGGAAGACCTTGGAGAAATTTTGCTAAAACGGTATTTATTAAATGCGAAATGGGAGGACACATAAAACCCGAAGGTTGGCATAACTGGGGTAAACTGGAAGCCGAAACTACTACTTTTTATGGCGAATACAATTCTACAGGCATCGGAGCTTATCCAAATGAACGGGTAAAATGGATGAAACATTTAACTGCTGATCAGGTAAAAGAATATAGTGTAGAAAATATTTTTAAAAGCTATGCTGAAAAGCCGGTTATCGATAACTGGAACCCAAAGAAAATCCTTGATGATATATCTAAAAAATAGATTTTTGGCTGTGTCCATTAGGCTTAACTCAGTATGACAGTATTTTTTAAATTTAAATACTTTTTTAATTTCCAATTTTTTAATGTTAATCAACGAATTATTTATGTATTAAAAGCTTTATAACAAACAATTAGACCAACTATGAACCAAAAATTACAAATATTTCTTTTCAAAAAAACAGTATTTTTAATGCTGTTCTTATTTGGGATAACCACTCAGCTAATAGCCCAGCGCAATGTTGAAAAACTAAACCGAGGCCTGATCGCAACACGACTCGATGTTAGTAGGGTGTATGTGGGCTGGAGAATGCTGGGAACCGAATCCACTGATGTAAGCTACAATTTATATTGTGACGGTGTAAAACTGGCAGGAAGTCCTTTTACAACTACTACAAATTATACTCATGCAACTACTACCAACGGTACTTATACTGTTCGGGCTATTATTAATGGAGTAGAAGAGTCGGCTTCAGAATCAGCTACTGTTTGGGCAAATCAATATTTGGATATCCCCATGCAAGTTCCTCCCGGAGGTACCACTCCCGATAATGTAGCCTACACCTATAACGTGAACGATTGTAGCGTGGGCGACGTAGACGGTGATGGCCAATATGAGATATTTGTAAAATGGGATCCAACCAATTCAAAAGACAATTCACAGCCAGGTTATACTGGTAACGTTTATATTGACTGCTACCGCTTAGACGGAACACGTTTATGGAGAATCGATTTAGGAAGAAACATTCGTGCTGGTGCCCATTATACCCAGTTTATGGTGTATGATTTGGATTCGGATGGGAAAGCTGAATTGGCCTGTAAAACTGCGGATGGAACCATCGATGGAACCGGAATAGTTATTGGCGATGCAGCAGCAGATTACAGAAACCCAAATGGGAGTAAAACATCGACAAGTACTTATGGTGGAGTTATATCGGGGCCTGAGTTTTTAACTATTTTTAATGGCGAAACAGGGAAAGCAATGGCTACTACTGATTACTTGCCAGCTCGCGAAAGCGTATCTTCCTGGGGTGATAGTTACGGAGGACGTTCAGAACGTTTTGTTGCTGCTATCGCTTATCTTGACGGATCCAAACCCAGTTTGATAATGGGACGTGGTTACTATACCAGATTGGTACGTGTGGCTTGGGACTGGAGAAACGGTAAACTTTCCCAACGATGGATTTTTGATAGTAATACTTCCGGAAATTCTGGAGCGGCAGGTATGGGAAACCACCAAATGACCGTGGGTGATGTTGATGGAGATGGTAAAGATGAAATATTTAACGGTTCAAGCGGTATTAATGACGATGGGACACTATTATTTGCTAACACTTTAGGTCACGGTGATGCTTTACATATGACCGATATGGATCCCGACCGTCCCGGACAAGAAATATGGATGTGTCTGGAAGAACCTGCTAAGTATAAAACCAATGGTCTGGTATTTCTGGATGCCAAAACTGGAACAACACTATGGGGTATACCAGCAAATACAGATGTAGGGCGTTGTAATGCCGCAGATATTGACCCACGCTACAAAGGATATGAATGTTTTGGTAGTGCTGGTGTAAAAGATGCTCAAGGAATTACAACCACAACAAACTATTTGATGGACTGCAAAGGCAATCTTATTAGCAATAAAAAACCAACTCAGAATTTTTCTATCTGGTGGGATGGAGATTTGAATCGAGAATTATTAGATTCGAATAAAATAGACAAATGGGATTATATTAATGGAAAAACGGTTAATATGCTCACTGCTACAGGATACTCATCAAACAATACCACTAAAGCAACACCATGTTTAAGTGCCGATCTTTTTGGGGATTGGAGAGAAGAGGTAATCTTTCGTAAAGATGACAATACTTCTATCAGGATTTATACAACCAATATTCCGACTACGCATAAATTATATACTTTGATGCACGATCCTCAGTATAGAGTGGCAATTGCTTGGCAAAATTCAGGCTATAATCAACCGCCTCATCCAGGCTACTATTTGGGTGTGGATATGGATGTAAATAGCTCTACTCCAAATATTACTATTGCAGGCAATTCCTCAACAGCTACTCCTAAACTTAAAGTATATGTAGAAACACCTACTTGCCCGGCTAAGGCTAATGGTAAAATTAGTGTTGGTACTGATTTGAACAGATATACGTATAACCTGACCATCACAGGAAACGGACTTAACTTAGCATTAAATAACCAAACTATTACTACTACAACCAATTGGGTGAAATCAGATCTTACAGCAGGAACTTATGTTATTACTGTTTCGATACCTTCTATTTCTTTCCAGGAGAGTTATACTGTAGTTGTCAAAGAAATTTCGGCTCTGACTGCTAAGAGAGAAGAATTTAACAAAACGGTGACTTATACTGTTTCCGGAAGTAATGAGTATAATGTAACGGTTAATGGTGTTAGCAGTACTTACATTACAGTTAACAGTGAAATAGCTAAAATTGAAATCGATGCCAATTTGCTTCAATCTACAAACACGGTAACTATTGAAACTAATAGTGATTGTCAGGGAATAGTTCAAGATACTTTTAAAATGAGTCCAACAGCCTTTGTACATCCAAATCCAACTAGCGATATAGTAAATGTTGAAGGATTAAACAGCGGTTTAATCCAAGTGTACACTACCAGCGGAACATTAATGCTGGAGCAAAAAGTTAATAGCACTACTACCAGTGTAAATTTAAAAGGATTTGCTGTGGGAATGTATCTGGTAAGAATTATTCAGGGAACCGAAGTACAAACATTTAAAGTTATTTTAAAATGATAATAATAAAAAATATTAAAACAATATGCTTCTCTGTTGGTTTAGGGCTTTTAGTGTCCTGTGGCGGTGGCAACTCAGATGGAGATCCGGTAGTGAATCTGCCGGCAAAACCCAATTTATCCTTGCCTGCTAATGGTGAAAACTGTAGTGCCTATACTGTTGTTGCCAGTGACAATACCAAAGCTGAAATCAGTTTTAGTTGGACTGGAGCTGCTTATGCTACTTCTTATGTTTTAGTACTAACTCAGGCTGGGACTGAAGTGTTGAAAAAAGAAATTAGCACTACTTCCTACAAAGTGATTTTGGACAAAGGAAAAACTTATTCCTGGACTGTAACTGCCAAAAATAGTGATGGAGTGAATGCTAGTGCAACGAATTCGTTTACCACACCTGGAAATCCTATAGGAAACTATGTGCCTTACACAGCAGTAATAAACTTTAACATAAACAAAAGTACCAGCATGGCAAGTTTATCTTGGGTAGGTAAAGATGAAGATTCTACTACTGGTGAATTAAAATATGACATAGAAATAAAAAAAGATAATGTAGTTATTCAGTCTTTAACCAATCAAACTATTAGTTCTATTGCCGATTTTGCAGCAGTACTGAATGCTACTTATCAAATTAAAATCAATACTATCGATAAGCAAGGGTCTTATTCAACTTCGATAGTAACTTATACTTACGAATAACTTTGAACAAAGTAATTTTCGATAATATAAAATCAGAAAATTATATTTTTTCATCAAATTAAAAAATAGAGAATGAATCGAATTAAGATTATTGCGGGCTGTTTATTGCTATATATAAGTGTTTTTCAGGGAAATGCCCAACAGAAATTAAAATTGCAATATGATACGCCGTCAACCAACTGGAATGAAGCTTTACCAATTGGTAATGGTCGTTTGGGGGCAATGGTTTTTGGAAATCCTCAAAAAGAAGAATTGCAATTAAACGAAGAAACTGTTTGGGCTGGTGAACCAGGCAATAACGTTCCTAAAAATGTCTATTCCAATATTGAAGAAATAAGGAAATTACTTTTTGCAGGGAGAAATAAAGAAGCTCAGGATTTAGCCAATAAAACTTTCCCGAGACAGGCTCCAAAAGATTTGAATTACGGAATGCCTTATCAGACAGTTGGGAGTTTATGGATTGAATTTCCGGGTCATGAAAATTATACGGATTACAAAAGAGATTTGGATATAGAAAAAGCGGTTTCGTCTGTGAGTTATAAAGCAAACGGAATAACGTACAGGCGAGAATTTTTTGCGTCTTTTTCAGATGATGTTATTATTGTGAAATTAACTGCTGATAAGAAAAAAAGCATTAGTTTTTCATTGTCAGCTACAAGTCCACAAATAGTTAGCAATTTTAAAACTCAGGATGGTAAATTGTTTTTTGAAGGAACAACGGGTGATACAGATAATAAAACTGGTAAAGTAAAATTTGTTGGAGAAGCAGCCTGTACTTTAAAAGGCGGAAGTTTAATAACTACCGCTGACAAGCTAACGGTTAAGGATGCTGATGAGGTTGTTATTCGAATTTCGATAGCGACTAATTTTAAAAACTATAAAGATCTTTCAGTTAACCCATTAGAAAAAGCAACTACTATTTTAGCGAAAGCTTATAAAAAAAGCTATGCAGAATCCTACCAAAATCACGTGGCAGCGTACCAAAAGTATTTTAACAGAGTATCATTGTTTTTAGGAGATTCCCCTCAATCGAATAAAACTACTGATGTAAGAATTAAAGAATTTGCTACATCCTATGATCCGCAATTGGTGGGGCTTTATTTTCAGTTTGGAAGGTATTTGCTTATTTCGAGTTCGCAGCCAGGCAATCAGCCGGCGAATCTTCAGGGAATTTGGAATCATAAGTTGAATCCTGCATGGGACAGTAAATACACGGTAAATATCAATACCGAAATGAATTATTGGCCTGCCGAAATAACGAATCTGAGCGAAATGCATCAACCGTTATTTAGTATGCTAAAAGATTTAGCCGAAACAGGAAAAGAGAGTGCTTCTGAAATGTATCACGCCCGAGGTTGGAATATGCACCACAATACCGATTTATGGCGCATGACAGGAGTGGTTGATGGCGGATTTTATGGGCTTTGGCCAATGGGTGGTGCATGGCTTACCCAACATTTGTGGCAACATTATCTCTACACTGGTGATAAAGCATTTTTAAAAGAATATTATCCGGTTTTAAAAGGTGCGGCTCAATTTTATCTGGACGTGCTTCAGGAAGAACCGGAAAACAAATGGTTAGTGGTTGCTCCGTCCATGTCTCCCGAAAATACTTATGAGAGTAGTGTGGGTGTTTCTGCAGGAACAACGATGGACAATCAATTGGTTTTTGATCTTTTCAATAATATCATTGATGCTTCTAAAATTTTAAAAACCGATAGTCGTTTTGCTGATTCGGTTGCGGTTGCATTAAAAAGATTGCCGCCAATGCAGATAGGACAATATTCACAATTACAGGAATGGCTTCATGATTTAGACAAACCAAATGATCATCACAGACATATTTCTCATTTGTACGGCTTGTTTCCATCTGGACAAATTTCACCATTTAGAACACCGCAATTAATTGAAGCGGCTAAAAATACTTTGATTTCCAGAGGTGATGTTTCAACGGGATGGTCTATGGGCTGGAAAGTAAATTGGTGGGCTAGATTATTGGATGGAAACAGGGCTTTCAAATTGATAAAGGACCAGTTAAGTCCGGCACCATTAGAAAGTAAAGGAGAATCAGGAGGAACCTATCCGAATCTTTTAGATGCGCATCCGCCGTTTCAAATTGATGGGAATTTTGGATGTACAGCCGGAATAACCGAAATGTTATTGCAAAGTTATGACGGCGCAATTTATCTGCTTCCTGCTTTGCCGGATGATTTTAAAAGTGGAAAAGTGAGCGGTTTGAAAGCCAGAGGAGGTTTTGAAGTGGGTATGGAATGGGAGAATGGAAAATTGAAACAATTAATTATAAAATCGGTTTTAGGAGGAAATTGCAGATTGCGATTAGCGTCTGATGTTATGTTAGTAGGTGAAGTAAAATTAGAGCAACCCAAAGGAGAAAATACCAATATTTTCTATAACGTAAATGCTATCAAAGATCCTTTAATTTCAGAAAAAGCAGTTCTGAAAGGCTATCAATCTCCTAAAACTAAGTTGTATGATTTTAATACAGTGGCTGGAAAATCCTATGTTTTTGAAGCAAAATAATTGAACTGAAATTTATGAAACAGAATCCCTATTATATAAAAATTGCAGCAGTAATTTTGCTTACTAATTTGATAAACATAGCTTCATTTGCCCAACAAAGAATAGAGCAAAATCTTTCCAATAATGATTGGAAAATATGGTTGGATCCGGCGGCACAATGGCAAAATGATGTGTTGTTTACTCCTCCTGTTGACGTTAAGAAATTAGCTGTCAATTTGCCTACAGGCGGTTGGCAGGCATTAGAAAAAGGAGAAAGTAAAACGGTTCATCTTCCTGCTACGGTCGAAGAATTTCATTGGGGATTTAATAAAAATCCTTTTGGAGTTTCAGGCAATTATTTAGGAGTTTCCTGGTTTTCGACCCAAGTGAATGTTCCGCAGTCGATGAAAGGGAAACGAATTGTTTTGCACTTTGAAAGTGTTCGTTTCAGAGCTGAGGTATTTGTCAACCAAAAGTTGGCAGGCTATGATTTAATCAACGGAACTCCTTTTGATGTCGATATTACCAATTATGTTACTATCGGTAAAATGAATTCGATAGCAGTTAGAATTACCGATCCTAACGGAAATTTTGACTGGAGAGACAGTTCTAATTATATGTGGGGGGATTATCGCACTAACCCAACTCACGGTTTTGGTGGTATTACCGGAAAAGTGAGTCTTGTGGCAACGGATAATGTTTTTGTAAATGATATTTTTATCAAAAACAAGCCAACTTTAAATGAAGTTGATGCCGAGATTTCGTTGACTAATATTACAGCTACAATTTTTAAAGGCAATGTTTTATTGGAAGTAAGCGAAAGAAAAACGGGTGCATCCGTTTGGTCAAAAAGCTATCCAATTGAAGCCGTTCGGGATAAAAATGTTTCTCAATCTTTTTCTATAAAAGTGGATAACGTAAAACTTTGGGATGTTGACAACCCTAATTTATATTTGCTGAAAGCTTCGCTTAAAAAAGACAACGAAATAAAAGATGTGGTGGAGAAAAAGTTTGGTTTCCGTTGGTTTGAAGTTAAAGACATTGATGGAGACAAACAGTTTTATCTCAACAACAAACGAATTGTATTAAGAACAGCGATATCATGGGGATTTTGGCCGGTAAACGGAATTGCTCCAAGTGATGAACTGGCCAAAAAACAAATCGCTGATGCCAAAGCTATTGGTCTGAACATGCTGAATTTTCATCGTACAATTGGACAAACTAATGTTTTAGATTATGCCGATGAATTGGGTTTATTGTATTATCAGGAACCGGGAGGCAATCAATTTCCGGCGAATCAATTCAATCCTAAAAACGATTTGGAAAAGAAACAAGCCGATTTTTATTTTGCTGCTCGCGATGAAAAGTTTTTTAGAATGATAAAACGGGATCGAAGCCATCCTTCATTGGTTATTTACAATATGCACAATGAAAGAGGAGCAGAGCCTCAGAAAAAAGACAGTTTGCAAATGTTAGCCGGTCACAAGCACGATCCAACAAGAATTATGACTTACAATTCGAGTAATGGTGCAATAAAAATGGGACCGGATCCCCGTTTTAAATTACATCTTTTACCTTATAACAATCAATTTTATAATTACGGTTGGTTTGATCAGCATCATGCAGGAGGGCCCGGTGTGTATCACGACAATTTATACAATAATCCTAAAAGTTATGCCAAGATTTTTCCGGATCATAAAGATGAAATTATTTATTATGGAGAAGAAGGAGCTATTGGTACACCGCCAAGATTACAGTTGATTAGAGATGAAATTCTAAAAAGAGGAAAAGACATTGGTTGGGAAAGTGATGATTATTTAAAATGGTATGATGCTTACGATAATTTCCTGAGGAAGAATGATTTCCAGAAGTCGTTTCCTAACGTAGATAGTTTGACCAGAAAAATGGGGAATGTGTCTTTTTATTATCAGGGAAGAACGATTGAAAATGTGCGTATCAACAATATCATTGACGGTTACGCCGTGAATGGTTGGGAAAGTATGAAATTGGAAAATCATTCTGGTGTAGTGGATAACTACCGAAATCTGAAAGGTGATGCCGATTTAATTGCCCGTTACAATAAGCCTTTGTATGTGGCCGTAAAGTTGAATCATAAAGTGTTGTCAGTAAAAGATACCACAATTGTTGATTTTTTCATTGTGAACGAAAAGGATATAAAAGGAAATTTTGATTTAAGGGTTAAAGCAACAAATAATAAAGAAACGGTCTGGACAAAAACAATTCCTGTTACGGTAACTGGCGGAATTGTGTATGGAGAATTGCTGTCTGCTAAAAACTTTTTTGTTCCCCAAACAGAAGGTTATACAAGGATTTATGCCGAATTAGTTTCGAAAGACAATACTGTTATTGCAACAGGAAGCGACGAATTATTTGCTGTAAAGCTGAATAAAGAAAAAATGGCTTCTGCTATTATGGTTGCCGATACGACTGGAGTTATTGGTAAATATTTTGATTACGAAAAGATTAGTTTCAAAAATTATAAAAGCGGAACTCCTTCAGGAAATTGTCTGGTTATTGGTAGTTTTAAACCGCAGCAAACAGGAAATCCTTTGGTTACAGACCTTTTAGAATGGGTTAATAACGGAAATACAATTGTAGTTGTTAATGATACAGATACCTGGGCAACTTATTTCGCTAAAAAAGAAGCTGCCGATTATAGAGGTTTTAAAGTATTAGGAACTTCCTGGTATGGAGGAAATTATTTTGTGAAAGACAGCAAATGGTTTGAAGGTTTGCCACAATCTTGTGTGTTCAATTGGGAATACCAATGTTTTGCAACTTACAACAAAAACCGATTAGGACTTCGAATGTTTAACGGAGAAACGATTGTAGGATGTGTTTCTGATCATAAACAAGAGGTTTATTCTGCCTTAAGTGTAATCCCGCACGGAAGAGGGAAAATAATTCTTTGTGCATTAGATATCTTTAGTTGTATAAAAGAAAATGAAGTGCTTAAAAAAGCTGAAGGCGATGGTGAAAATGCTTCTATGAAAACGTTTAATGTTTCGGCTAAGAATAAAGCCAACATTGTAGGGCAACAACTTTTATTGAATTTGTTAAAGTAGTCCCGCAGTTTATTTAGTTATTAGAAATGAATAAATTAATTATATAAAAGTGAAAAAAATAAAAATTACATTGTCATTAATGGTCGCTATTATTGGTATTTCCAATGCACAAAATGACAAAAAAAATGTTTCAGAGGTTTGGGTTTCCGATTTAGGGAATGGCAGTTATAAAAATCCGGTTCTTTATGCGGATTATTCAGATCCTGATGTTTGCAGAGTAGGTAAGGATTATTATATGACAGCTTCGTCTTTTAATTGTATCCCCGGCTTGCCAATTTTACATTCCAATGATTTGGTCAATTGGTCATTGGTCAATTATGCTTTACCTAAGCAGCCTCCTTTTGAGGTATATGATAAAATTCAACATGGAAATGGAGTTTGGGCACCTTGCATACGTTATCATAAAGGAGAATTCTATATTTTTTATCCGGATCCCGATTTTGGAATTTATATGATTAAAACCAAAGACCCTCGTGGAAAATGGAGTGAGCCTGTTTTAATGAAAGCAGTCAAAGGGGTAATAGATCCAGCACCGTTTTGGGATGAAGATGGCAAAGCTTATTTAGGTTATGCACTTGCAGGAAGTCGCGCAGGAACAAAAAGTGTATTGATGTTGTGTTCTATGAATGAAGAGGGTACGCAAGCTAATGATGACGATATTATACTGTTTGATGGTCATGAAAAACATCAAACGGTTGAAGGTCCTAAATTTTATAAAAGAAATGGATATTATTATGTGTTTGCACCTGCTGGTGGTGTGGCTACTGGTTGGCAGTTAATTTTACGTTCCAAAAATATATTTGGACCTTATGAGGAAAAGGTAGTTTTAGAACAAGGTAAAACAAAAATTAATGGACCACATCAGGGAGCCTGGGTAGATACGGTAACTGGTGAAGATTGGTTTCTTCATTTTCAGGATCAGGGAGCTTATGGGCGTGTGGTTCATCTAAATCCTATGAACTGGAAAGACAACTGGCCGGTTATGGGCGTAGATAATGACCATAATGGAATTGGCGAACCTGTTGCTACTTATAAAAAACCAAATGTTGAGGCGAAATATCCAATTGCAACTCCTCCGGAATCAGACGAATTTAGTGGAGCTGTTCAGGGATTGCAGTGGCAGTGGCATGCCAACAAACAATTAGTTTGGGGATATCCATCAGCCGGAATGGGATATTACAGACTGAATTGTATTCCTAAACCGGATAATTATGTGAGTTTATGGCAGGTACCGAATATTTTGGCGCAAAAGTTTCCGGCAAATGAATTTGTAGCTACTACCAAATTTGATTTCAAACCTAATTTTGATAATGAAGAATTTGGTTTCTTAATCATGGGCAGAAGTTATAGTTATCTGGCAGTAAAACTAATTAAAGGAAAACTGAAATTAATACAGGCAATAGGTGATAAATCCGATAAAGGAAAAGCAGAAACCATTACTGAAATAGCCGATTTAAATAGCAGTTCACTGTACTTTAGGGTAAAAGTTGAGAATGGAGCCAGATGCCAGTTTTATTACAGCTACGATAATAAAAAATTCATCAAAGCAGGTGCTAAATTTGAAGCCTCGGAAGGAACCTGGATTGGAGCAAAAATGGGATTTGTGGCTTTAAGAGAAGGCAAAATTAACAATGCCGGTTATATAAATGTGGATTGGTTTAGAGTGACTAAGAATTAATTATAATCTTTGAGGATTCCAGTTGCGCAAAGTGTTCTCACTTTGCGCAATTGTTTTAAAGAAGCTCCCCACTGTTAATTTGAGAATCAGGTAATCTAAAAAGGACGAGCAAGATATTCTTATTTTTATCTGAATTGGTTAGGATCTTTGGCGTATTTTTTCTTTTCAGAACGTGTCATTTCTTGAAGTAAAATTGATTCATCAAAAGATGCCATGTATTCTTTTTTAGATTCAACAGTTGTTAGTCCATTTGTTGTTAGGAATCTGGGAGTTAGGTATTTATAGTAACTCGTGTAATCTTTAAACGTTCGTTTTCCACTATTACCAATGTTTTCATAATTAGACAAATAATAAATACTGAAATCAAATCTATAATTATTTGCTGTCTTGTCAAATAAGTGAACTAGACCTAATTGTGTTTGAGGATAAACAGTTTGTCCCAATTTTACTTTAATAGTGTTTATTTGAAAACCTTTGTATGCTGCAAATGTTCCATCTTCATGTTCAATTATTATATAGTTTCTTTTATTTGTATAATTTTTTTTGATAGAAGGATCATCATTATATTCGTTAATTATTTTAACGACAATTCCTTTTCGCATACTAAAAATGGTATCTGCACTTTCAAAATTAATTACATAAGATTTCCAATTTTGTGGTTTTTCTGCGCCAAAATATTTTTCACCGATATTACCAGCTTCATAAATTTTTACTTTTTTCCCTGTTTTAAAGGGAAGAACGTATTGAAACAAACTATCTACTTTTGGATCTGGTACTCCCATGATAGTATTGAATTTGTATGAATAACCTATTGGTTGCATGACATCAATTGGTTTGATATTTAATAATTTTCCAGAACGCCCTGTAATTACTCCTCTATATACTTCAGTATAACAGTTTTTTACATCTGATAATTCTAAAAAAAGATAATAACTTCCAGGTATTTTTTTCTCATAATTCAAATTAACGCTTTTATCTTTATTTAGGGTTCTATTTATCGTAATATTTTGATTTTGAGAAAAAGAATAATTATTTATAGCTAACAATATCAGGCAAATAATACCTTTTTTTAGATTAATCTTTGTTAAGTTTATCATGTATTTTTTATTTTAAATAAGTGCTTATATACCTACAAATATACTTTATTATTGGCTATCCAGTAATCTCATTTCAAAATTTATAAATAAAAAAACTATCTTTTCTTTTTTGAAAAAATTAAGAAAATAGAGCAAAGTGAATAGACTTAAAAATATATTCTCCAGCTGCGCAAGGTGTCTTACTTTGCGCTATTTTTTTATATTTGATAAACAGTTTAACTTACTGCTGAATGTGCTTAATAAGAATAAAATCCTCATTTTTACCTGTTGTCATTTTCATGTAAATTGTATCGTTTGAATATTTTTTAATTTTAAATATAGTTCTATATGAGGTAGTTAAGGTGCTGTCGTTTTTATTAAAATTCCATTTTTGTTTAACTCCACCTTCAATAGGTGTAACCTGCCTAAAACCTTTTTTATTCTCATCTACTGATGATAAACTTTCTATAGTATAATCCGAAAGAAAGACAGATTGTCTATTATAATATTTGTAATTAGCTGTAGAATCCATCATCTTTTCTACCCAAAAGGTATCATCTTTATTAATAAGATATTTTTCAAATGGATTTTGTTCTGTACAGGATGACAGAATAATTGCTAAAATCAAAATTGCTTTTTTCATAGAATGCGGTGGTGAATATTAAGATCTATTTATTTCCGTTACGGTATTCACTTGGAGTCAAACCGTATTTATTTTTAAAGGACTTACTAAAATATTTTATATCCGAAAATCCGGTCATATATGCAATTTCTTTAATGAGTAACTGACTGTTAATGAGTAATTGTGCGGCTCTTTTAATACGAATGTCTCTTATGAATTCTACAGGAGTAAAACCAGTGAGACTTTTTATTTTGTTATTAAAAGAGGTACGATTAAGCCCAATAATCGTTCCTAAATCTTCAACAGAAAAATCATTGTTGTCAATGTTTTCTTCGATAACCATCATTACTTTTTGCATTATTTGTTCATCTTGATTCGTTATCAAATAAGGCTTGGGATTGTATTCTTTAGCATTTGGTTTATCATAAGATTCAAAAATGCTTTGCAATCTTTTACGTTGTTCGAGTAAATTGATAATTCGGGCTTTTAAGTAGGAAACACTAAAAGGTTTAGTAATATAATCGTCAGCGCCATAGGAAAGCCCTTCCAGTTGACTTTCTATAGTAGTTTTGGCTGTTAAAAGAATAACAGGAACATGACTGGTTTCTATATTAGTTCTGATTTTTTTCAATAAATCAACACCATTCATTTTTGGCATCATGATATCACTAATTATAAAATCGGGAGAGCTGTTCAGTGTTTTTTCATATCCTGTTTCACCATCTTCGGCTTCCAGAATTTCATAATCATCTTCCAGAATATTTTTAAGGAAAGTGCGCAGTTTTATATCATCTTCAACAATTAGGACTTTTATTTTTTCGGAGCTGTTCTCCTGATTTTTATAAAGTGCAATTGGTTGGGTTTTGATTAATTTTTGTTCATCCGATTCTTTGTTTTCTTCTTCGCTTATAATTTCTACTTCATCAGTAAAATGGCTGTTTCCGGTTTTGAAATAAATGGAAAAAGCACTTCCAATATTCGTTTTACTTTCAAAATTAACTTCTCCATGATGTCTTTCAACCAGTTCTTTTACCATAGATAACCCAATACCGGTACTTGGGTTACTACTCTTATTAAATGAAGCAAAACGATTAAAAATACTGTTTTGATGTTCTTCAGAGATTCCAATACCTTCATCGATTACGGTGAGTATTATTTGCTTGTCGTTTTTATTAATACCTACGGTAATTGCTTTTTCATCAGGAGTATATTTAAAAGCATTGGATAAAAGATTCATAATAATTTTTTCCAGGGCATTTCTGTCTGCCCATACTTTGATGTCCTCAGCTTTAATTTCTAAATTATAATTGATCTTTTTTTCCTGGGCAATTTCGATAAAATTATTAAAAATGTCACTGGTAAATTCCGTTAGATTGATCTCTGAAATTTTTAATTTCTGATCCTGAATTTTTCTAAAATCCAAAATCTGATTCACAAGACGCTGTAATCTCGTGGTACTTTGGGATACGTATAAAAGTTGTTTTTTTATAATTTCGGGTGTTCGGGTATCGTTCATTAAATATTCAATTGGTCCGGCAATTAAGGTCAAAGGAGTACGTAATTCATGCGAAATGTCTATGAAAAACTTTTGTTTCATATCAAACATATCTTTTTCAATTTTTGCATTCGTTTTTAATCTATAAATGGTAATAACAGTACGATTAATAAGCATGATACATCCAATAATCAGTAAGGCGTAAACGATATAGGCAATAGTGGTGTTCCAGAAAGCAGCTTTAACATTAATAGTAATACTTCTTTCGTTGTTTACCCAATAACCTTGGCTGTTAGTCGATTTAACTTTGAAGGTGTAACTTCCTTTAGGTACATTGGTATAAAAAGCGGTTCTTTGATTGTTTACATAGTTCCAATTTTCATCAAACCCCTCCAGTTTATAGGCATATTTAATATTTTCAGGATTGATATAATCCAATGCGGCAAACTCGATATTAAAGAAGTTTTGATTGTGTTTTAACTCTATTTTATTATTGTTATCTATCGAAGTCAATAACGGAGAGGATTGGTTGATACGAACTTCTTCGTTGAATAATTGAAAATTTGTCAAAGCTAAATAGGGTTTGAAATTATTCGGCTTTATTTGGTCAGGAAAAAAGTGCAACAATCCTTCGGAGTATCCAAATAATAATTCTCCTGTATCCAATTTAATTTTAGTAGCTTCAGTAAAATTTCGATAAGACATTACGGGCTTTACATCCGAAAAAATTTCAAAGCGTTCGTCAATTGGATTAAAGCGAACTAAAAGATAGTCGGTAGTAATCCAAATGTTTTCGTCGTTGTCTTCAACTATCGAAAGAATATTGTTTGAGGGTAATCCTTCTTTTAAGGTGTAGTTTTTAAATTGCAAAGGAAAGCCAGCCTGATTTTTTGAAACCACTTTGCTAATACCTCCATCGGCAGTGGCAATGTAGATTTTTCCTTTTTTTGAGATAGAAAAATCAATGATATCATTACTGTTTAAAGAAGGGTTTTCATTTTTTGTAATCTCATAAACCTTTACATTTTGAGGTAAATTAAGGTCTTTTTTAGGATCTAAAACCAGTAATCCTGTGGTAGTTCCAATGTACAGAAAACCTTTTGAGTCTTGTGTAATACAACGGATACTACTGTGTTTTTTTATCAAATTTGATTTCCATTTATTATTAGTATTGATAAATTGCACAGTTTGATTTTGAGTGACAATACGGTTGAGTCCTTTTAAGGTTCCTACCCAAAGATTTCCTGTTTTATCTTTAAATATGGAATAAACATTATCATCAATCAAACTATAGGGATTAGAGCTGTCATTCTTGTAATGGGTAACGGCAAAAGAATAAGCCCCATTAGAAGGAGAGAATTTGTAAATTCCATTTCCTCTTGTTCCAATCCATATATTGGATTGAGCATCCTGAATAATACTATAAACAGGTTTTTCCCATATAGCGTTGGTTTGTAATTGACCATTGGGCGATAAATGACCTATTTTTTTGAACTTTTTGTCATAAATAGTGATTTGATTTTGTTTAGTAGCTACCCAAATATTTTTCTGATTATCTTGAAATAGTGCTCTGACATCATTTCGGGAGGTTGGGATAGCCTGATTGTGGGTATGTAATGATTTGAAATTAGTTTGGCTAAAAACTACTTTTACAATTCCGGTTGTTTGCGAATTGTACCATAAGTTTCCTTGTTTGTCAAAAAAAGCAGTATGTAAACTATTACTGAAATTACTATTTGGAAAATAGGAGGAAGAAGAGGTAAAAGAAATTAATTTATTGTTGGACGGATCGTATTTAGAGAAATTACCTCCGCGGGGTTGTACCCAAACATCGCCTTTAGAATCGGTTAAAACTAATGCTGCTGTTGGGCTAAATGATGTGGAATATATGTCGGTTTTGGCAGGGAAATAAGTTAGTTTCTGGTTTTTAAAATTAAACAAATAAATACCCAAATTGTCATTGTTTGTCAGCCATAACAACTGCCCTTTAGTAAGACAAACAGGACTGAGATTTTTTACTTTTAAATTAGGAAGATTGTTTGAATTGTAATTGACAATTTGTCCGGTATAAATATTGATTGTACAAAATCCTTTTTGGTCAGTTATTGCTAAGATTCTTTGTTTGTCCAGTTTTTCAATCTTGATAATGTTTGCCTCCAGTGCTAGTTTTAGAGTTCTATAAGTTTTGGTTCCCTTGGCATATTTTATAATCATTCCATTTGTGCCTCCAAACCATATTTCATCATCTAATTCAACCGCTGTATTAAAAGCATTAGAACTATTATTTTTAGGAATGAGATAGAAAGGAGCTTGGTTTATTTTACCAAATGGAACACAGGCGATTCCTTTATCGGTTAACAACCAAGAATTTTTTTGACTGTCTTCAAAAACATCATTTACAGTATTGGTATTTAATGTATGTTTTTGTATGTGGTATATTTTATAAGAATAGCTTTTGTTAGTAATGGCGATACTTCCATTTTTTTTAGAAAGTAACCAAACCAATCCTGATTTATGGATTTTAATTTGACTTATTTCAAAGTTGTTGTTTGGAAGGTTTTTTAGAAGTTCTGTACCCCAAAAAGCCTCTGTTTTTGGATCAAAACAATAGGCTTTCATCTCATTTGCATAAGCTTTCATCCAAATTCGACCATAATAGTCTTCAGCAATCCAGTTAATTCGGTTGTTTTTCATTACAACCTGATCTTTAGGTTCTGTTTTGTAGTTTTGAAAGCGATAGCCGTTGTATTTACTCAAGCCATTTGTAGTAGCTAGCCAGATAAAACCTTTTTTATCTTGTATGATGTGATTAACAATATTATGCGGAAGCCCATCTTCGACTAAGAAATTTTTAAATGAAAAATTTTCTTGACCAAAGCAGTATTGCATTAGCGATAACAGAAAAAATAGTATGCTATAAATTTTTGTATGGATTTTCATTTTGGATTTCTACTTGTTGGGTTAAACAAAAATAACATAATATAAATGTTTTTAGATTACTATTTTTTATGATAATCAGTAATTCAAAAAGGAAGGAGTGAGGTTGTAAACCTAACTTCTTCCTTTTATAGCATAAAAAAATAATTTTTTATTGCGCTATTTCAAATTGATACGAGAGCCCTTTTTTAGTATCAATATCATATTCATAAACGGTTTTTATGTTTGTTCCTTCCAGTTTGGCTTGTGGGGAAATCTTAGCTTTTTCAATAGGCTGGAATTGATAAAAATAATTTGGGTTTTCTTCTTTAGCTTTAGTAATATTATTTCCGGCTAATTGGTGATAACTTCTTAACCTAAGATTTCCACCTAAGTTGGACTTAATGATGATACTTGCTAATTTGTTGTTTTTCCAAATCATTTTTTCAATTTCAAAACCACCTCTGGCTCTTAGTCCTGAAACCGAACCCTCTTTCCACGCATCCGGAAGGGCAGGGAGGAGGCTTAAAGCACCATCGTGACTTTGGATAAGCATTTCGGCAATTCCCGCAGTACAACCAAAGTTTCCATCAATTTGAAATGGAGGGTGCGCATCAAACATATTGCTGTAAGTTCCTCCGTCGGGATCTTTGATAGTAGCATTTGCAGGCTTTAAATTCAGTTGGTTTTGAATTAACTTGTAGGCATGATTTCCATCTAAATAGCGAGCCCAAAGACACACTTTCCATCCCATAGACCATCCTCTGCTGGCATCACCTCGTCCAATTAAAGAGTTTCTTGAGGCTTCAAAAAGTTCAGGTGTTTGAAAAGCTGATATTTGTCTTCCGGGAAACATCCCCCATAAATGTGAAAGATGGCGATGAGCATCATTTTTTTTATCCCAGTCTTCCAGCCATTCTTGTAACTGACTGTATTTACCAATTTGCATAGGAGGTAATTGGGAACGAAGATTTTCAAGTTGTTTTGAGAAATCTTTGTCAATTCCTAAAATCTTGGCTGCGTCGATAGTATTAGACAATAAATCAAATACCATTTGGTTGTCCATAGTTACTCCTGCATACACATTGCACCTTTCTTTAACTATGCTGCCATCGGGTTTTGTTTCTTCGTAGTTATGTAGTCCAGGTGTGTGCTCTGGCGAAATGGATGGTGAAACTACTAAATAACCTGTTTTTTTGTCTTTAATTAAAAAGTCCTGATAAAATTCAGAAGCACTTTTCAGAATAGGATAGATTTCTTTCAGGTAGTTGTTATCTCCTGAAAAAAGATATTTTTCCCATAAATGCGAACTGAACCAGGCATTACAAGTTGGCCATATTCCGGCTGTTTTGTCAACAGCACCTGTCATCCTCCACAAATCAGTATTGTGATGCAAGGTCCAGCCACGGCTGTTGTACATTTCAGCAGCAGTTTGTTTCCCAGTAATGCTCACATCTTTTACTAGTTGAATAAAAGGATCGTGACATTCTGTTAGATTGGTAACTTCTGCCGGCCAATAATTCATTTCTACATTGATATTTGTAGTATATTTACTGTCCCATGCAGGGTATTGACCTGAATTTGGATTCCAAATTCCCTGTAAATTGGCTGGTTGTGTTTCTTTT